>CAYZPA010000022.1:29591-75611 GCA_964479855.1 uncultured Pirellulaceae bacterium | reverse complement strand
AACTTTACTAATGTCAGTCGCAGCCATGATTCTGATGACCGCTGAAGCGACAGCCTTAGCAGCCCGCCTCTTTGAGGCGCAAAAAAGTAGCTCGCCTCTCCGAGGCGTTGAACAAAACGGCTCGGAGAGCCGTGCCATTTTCGTTCTGGAGCACCTCAAAATTAAGTTGCAACAAACCACTTAACTAAAATTCTTCTTTCGGTTCGCCGCCTGCGATCGTTCCTAACGCACCCCAGACACCGTAGGGGCTGGCTACTTTGGATTCGATTTCTTCTTCGGTCGGTGTGGCGGCTGAACTGTTCCCGGCATCTATTCTGGGATCAATCGAACGCACGGAACCATCCAGCATGGCAAAATTCACAACGCCATGCGGGCCGCTGGCTGAGAAGACTCCATCCGCACCTCGTTGGCCATTTGCGGCAGCGCTGGGACTGTTCGGTGGCAAGATCGTATTGAATAACGCGATGCCAGCGAGCCCATCCGACCAGACAGCGCCCCGACCAAGATCACTTAAAGAAACACCATTTCGATAGGACGGTAAAACTCCGCCTTCTGCTAGTGCGAGCACTTCCGCAGGATCGTCCAGGATTGAAACGGGTTGGTTGATCGCAAAAGGACAATCTGCATCCCGATTCGTATTTGCGACTTCTCCAAACATAATCGTGTTGGCTGTACCATCGGCGAAATCTTTGAACGAGACAGATTGCTCGCCCGCGAATGGGCCTCGCAGAAACTTCGGCGAAGTAATATTTCGAGCTCGATCGCCGATATTCATCGCGTAGTGCGTCGGTCCAAATCCTGACGAACCCTCTTCAACGGTCGGGCAGCGAAAAAAGGCAGGCGACGTTTTCCACGGCGGATATTTTCGATCTAACGGATTGGGCCAAACCGGGTAGCTTCGACCGTCAATCGTCTGCGGTTCGGAAATTGTCTCGTAGACCAAATTTTCTTCCAAGAACGGCAGTAGACCAACCATTCCGCTGGTGCTGCCCGCATCTCCACCTAACTTCGCTCCCATCACGGCATGCGGAAATCGCATATGCGCTGATTCATAGTTCAATGTCGCCAGAGCAAGTTGCCGCAAATTATTCAGGCACTGAACCCGCGGCGTTGCTTCTCTCACGCGCCGAACGGCAGGTAGCAGCATACCGATCAGGATTCCGATGATGGCAATAATGACGACCAACTCGAGCAACGTTAGTCCGTCACGAGATTCAGATCGATTCATTTTGGCTCCCTTTTGCAGCAATGCGTTTGAGTCCGGATTATTCACGAGGCCGTGGGCGTCGAAATGGAGAAGGCTTGTTTCATTTACGTCTTGTTCCAAGTTTGTGGTTTCGACCATTCACTCACGACGTGAATCTAACGAATTCGCAAACTTGTCACCAACCTGTCGTCGTGAATAATTCCGGTTCAATACTCGTCGACCACTTCTCCGCCCGCGATCGTCCCTAACGCACCCCAGACACCGTAAGGAGTGCTTGATCCCGATTCCATTTCTGCCTCCGTCAGCGTCACGGCGGAACTGACACCCGAATTAACATCAAGTGAAATCGAGCCAGCCGAACCGTCGCCTCGCACGATGTTAACGGTCTCCGGATGCGGGCCACTGGCCGAGTAAATTCCATCGACACCGCGTCGCCCACCGACCGCAGCACTGGGGCTGTTCGGTGGCAGAATCGTGTTGAATAAAGCAATCCCGGATCGGCCGTCTGACCAAGCGGCGCCACGCCCCAAGTCGGCGAGCGGGACTCCTTTTTTGTAGCTTGGTGCTTTACCGTCAGTGGTAAGTTCCAGGACGAAGGAAGGGTTCTCCAGCAAAGATTCAGGTTGCGAAACTGCGTAAGGATTCTCGCTGGCACCATCGACGCTACAAATTTCCGCAAACAGAATAGTATTACTTGATCCGTCAGAAACATCATTCAGAGTCGCCTTCAACTCACCAGCAAACATGCCTCGCAAGCTTTTGGGATTTGAAAGATTGCGAGCACGATCACCGATGCACATGCCGTAGTGGATCGGGGCAAATTCAGTTGAGTCTGCAGAAACGCTTGGACAGGTAAAAATCGGTATCTTCTTTTTCCATAACGGGTAGCTCCTATCAAGCGGATCCGGCCATGCCGGAAAATCAATGCCGTCGATGGTCGCAGGTTGAGAAATTTGCTCATGAAGATCGCCATATTCCATGAAAGGGAGCAGTGCGATGATTCCATTGGTGACACCTGCTTGACCGCCGGATTCCGCACCAATAACCGCTGACGGAAAATGCATTTGAGCGTCGTTGTAATTGATACACGCCAATGACATCTGACGTAGATTATTCAGGCATTGAGTCCGACGAGCCGCTTCTCTGACGCTGCGTGTGGCCGGCAAGAACATGCCGATCAAGATTCCAATAATAACGATGACGACCAGCAGTTCAACAATTGTAAACCCACTTTTTGAACAGTGCTTTTTCATGTCTTCTCCCCAACAAAAAATGCGAGACAGGGTTCATTCCGTTTCAGAAATTGCCATACCTCGAAAACCGTCATCGGAATCAGCCAGCTTCCCCACGCTGCGAGACGGTACGTCCAATCGCTTTCAACATCCAGCACAATGGTCGCGCCCGTCATCAGCCTGAGCAGCAACGGCGAACAAAGCAGCAAAAACGTTCTCGTTGCCCAAACTTGATGCGCGGCAAACTTCCTTCTTTTAGCAAGCATCGCGGTTTTCACAATGCAGAATGAAAGTAGAACCGTTAGCACCACAAAAGAGACACCAGCGATCGGCCCGGTAAGAGCCCGCGTTGCCATCATCAATCCGCTGGGCAACATCACCAACAAAATAACGTAAGCAAGAACCTTCCCCATTCGGCGATGCCACCTATGCAGCGACTCACGTTTGCTGCTGAACATCAGCAAAGCGCCGATCAACAGTGCGACCGGCCCGCTGACGATGTGAGCGTAAAACGCGAGGTGGTATCCGTGATAGAAAAACGATTCTTTTCCTGCAAGGAAATTCGAACCAAAGTTCGCAGGGAAGTAGTTTCGGTACTCGAACACGATCGAGCCCAGCACTTTAAAAAACAACGCAACCGCCAAAATCCAAGCGATGCGGACAAGGATCGATCGCTGCAGTCGCGACAGAGCCGTGTTACTGACGGTTGACGGGGGCACGCAGGGCAGGCTCGCTGAATCAGTTGGCTCAATCATGACAGTGTCGCCTTCCCAAGCCAATCATCTCGGGCGGATTGCGGCCAGCCGATGCCTTTTTCCAACGATAAAATGATGTTTGAGTTTGTTTCAATTTCGCGATCCGCCATGTTTGAACCGGAGTTATCCACCACGACAGGCGTCTGGTTTGCCCATTGAAGCGATTCTCTGGACGCGTAGGCAAGTTTTTCAAATTCGTCAATTTCACGTCGTGGGTGACCTGTCGAAACCACAAACCTGGAACAATACCCCCAATGAAACAAGCTTTCTCCATGTCGACGCCCACGCATCGTGAATAATCCGGGTTGAAACTCGAAAACTTGAAAATCTAAAACAACGATTTCTGTATCGTTCCGTCGTTCTCTACCATTCGAAACAGGTCCGTTCTCAGTTTCGGTCGCTCCTCACGTTTTCCATAGCTGACGCCACACTGCAAACCATACTTTTTGCAGAACATCGACATCATCTGTTTGGTTTGTTCTGCCCAAATGCCTTTGCCGGCCATCCTTTCGCCGAACGTTGAGCTATTCATTTTACCATCCCGCATCGAGCGAATGCGGCTGATAACTTTCTCTTTTCGATCAGGAAAATGTTGCTCCAGCCAATGCAAAAATACGGGCTCGACCGTCAAAGGCAACCTTAACGCGACGTAACCAGCTCGCGTTGCTCCCGCTTCGGAAGCGGCTTTCAATACGGCAGGGATCTCCTGTTCGTTGATGCCCGGAATGATCGGAGCCACCATCACCATGACAGGAACTCCGATTTCGGCTAACTGTCGGATCGTGTCGAGCCGAACTTCTGGAGCACTTGTTCGCGGCTCCATAACTCGAGTCAGCGACTGGTCGAGCGTCGTGACACTGATCGCGACGGAGACCAGGTTCATTTCAGCCATCGGCTTGAGCAAATCAAGGTCACGGCGAATCAGCCCGTTCTTGGTGATCAGCTGCATCGGCTGGCGGAAGTCGAGTGCCACTTCCAGACACTGACGCGTCAATTCAAATTCCTTTTCGCACCCTTGGTAGCAGTCCGTGATACCCGACATCATGATCGATTCGACTTCGCGGCCTTTTCGATGTCCGTCGACGAGCCATTTTCGAAACAGCTTCGCAGCATCCGGCTTGATCACGATCTTCGATTCAAAATCGAGGCCCGGCCCCAGCCCCAAATATTCGTGAGTCGGCCTTGCGTAACAATAACTGCAACCGTGCGAGCAACCTCGGTAAGGATTCAGACTGTATCGAAACGGAATGTCAGGACTGTTGTTCTCGCTGATGATCGAATTGGAAGTATCCTCCAGATATTCAGTGCGAACTTTGTCGCTTAAACCTTCAACGTATTCCGGATCGTTGATTACTTCTTCGTCATCGACTCGCTGAACCGTTTCAAATCGGCTCACGACCCGAAGACTTGAACCTCGACCGACAATTTTGGATTTGGAAAAATCGCTCATAACGCAGTTATAACACAGGTTCGAAAACGACTCGAAAACTCGGTTTTCCGTCTTTAAACGGAATGATTCGCGAGGCGTTGGCGTCGGAACAGAGATAGCTTTGTAGTTTCGACAGTTCACCCGTGACGTGAATTTGACGAACTTACAAAACTTGTCGCCACATTGAACGCCACTTTGAAACAATCGCCTCAAGGCCAAACCGTACGATCATCGTCGTGAACCATTCCGGTTCAGGTTACAATCGAACGACAACCTAAACCCACACCTTCATCATTCGCCAAGCCAATGAAAATATCAAACGCTTTCCGTCACTGTTTGCTTGTCTTTTGGTTCTGTTTACTGGTCGCGTTTCAGGCGACGATGGCATCAGCTCAGGATCAATTCCTTGTCTTCGAACCCGCCGATGATGCCGCCAAAACCAATGGCAAACATGTCGTTCTGGTTTCTGGTGACGAAGAGTACCACGGCGAAGAATCCTGTCCCATGTTGGCCAAAATCCTTAGCCAGCATCATGGATTCAAGTGCACAGTTCTGTTTGCGATCGACAAAGAAAAGGGCTGCATCAATCCGTTTGAGCTTTCCAACATCCCGGGATTGGAGTCGCTTGCCACCGCCGACGTCATGATTTTGGCAACACGATGGCGTATCCTTCCTGACGACCAGATCAAGCACATCTACGACTTCATGCAGGCCGGCAAACCGATCATCGCCTTTCGAACGGCGACTCACGCTTTCAAGTCCGGCAACTACGGCGGCTACGATTGGGCCAACTTTGGCAAGAAAGTCGTCGGAGAAAACTGGCTCTCGCATCACGGCGGCCACAAGACTCAAGGCGGACGAGGCTTCATTGTTCCAGAAAACAAATCGCACCCGATCCTGAATTCGGTCAGCGACGTTTTCACGCCGTCAGACATTTATGGAATCGAGCATCTCGATCAGTCGAAAGCAAGCGTTTTACTTCGCGGCGGCGTCACGGAAACGCTCGACCCAGCATCGCAATTGATCAAGGGCGAGAAAAACAATCCGATGATGCCATTCGCGTGGCTGAAAGAATACGATTCACCCGACGGCAAAACCAAAGGCAAATGCTTTGCGACCACGGGAGGGGCCGCGGTCGACTATCGCTGTGAAGACATGCGACGGCTGATCATCAATGCGACGTTCCATCTGGCTGATCTGGAAGTTCCCGAAAAAGCCAATGTCGAATTCGTCGATCCGTTCGAGCCATCGTTTTACGGGTTCCCGGACAGCAAGTACTACCTTAAACGAAACTTGCGGGTTGAAGATTTCAAACTGGGTTCGTCTGGCAGGTCGCTTCCAGATCCAAAAATCCTGCCGGCGTGGGCAAAGTAGCACGCTTTCAAACTGCAACGTCATTGCGCAAGGCTACCGGGTAACGGCCGCTGACTTATCGTCTAAGATCACTTTTCAGAACGAGGCTGTTCCAGCCGCGGTTGCTCAGGTGCCGGTTGCTCAGACAGAGCCTGCTCAGGGACAGTCTCTGAGTCAACCATGTGAACGACTCGTTGAGGGAACGGAATCTCGATTCCTTCTCTTTCAAAAGCTTCGTTAATGGCAGAATTTACTTCGTCGACCAACTGCCATCGTCGCTTAATCGATGTGGTGCAACAACGAATGCCGAAGTTCAAACTACTGTCTCCAAATTCCTCGAACGTGATAAACGGAGCTGGGTCACTTAAGACATCCGGATGACGTTCGACAATTTTGGTTATCAATTCGCGCACCTTCGCGACATCGCTTCCGTACGCAACACCTACCTTCAACGTGACTCGATTGATGACGTTAGAAAGCGTCCAGTTGAGCAACTTTCCAGATATCAAATCTTTGTTCGGCACAACCAGTTCCTGATTCTCCCAATTCGTGACCGTGGTGGCTCGCATCTGAATCCGTGAAACGATCCCGGTGACGCCGTCGATCGTCACGACGTCTCCGACGCGGACGGGTCGCTCCAAAAGTAGGATCAAACCGGACACAAAATTGGCCACAATTTCTTGCAGACCAAAACCGAGGCCGACCGAAATCGCCGCAACCAGCCAGCTGTAGTTCGACCACGGAATTTTCAGGTACCCTAACGCCACAATGACGCCGACAACCAACAGGATGTATCGCAAGATCGATGTCACGGCGTAACGAGCACCCGCGTCCAGCGGCAATCGCTGCAGCAACAGCAGCTCCAGCATGCCGGGAATGTTTCGTACGCCGAAAAAGGTCAAAACGAAAACAACGATCGAAAGTAGAACGTCGCGTGCGGTCACCGATTGAACTTCCGCGCCAATCGTGATCGGCCAAAGCTCCCAACTGTCGAGTATTTTGGTGGCGGGCAACAGGTATTGCCAAATCGCAAGCAGGATCAACCCCAGCACAATCAGAAAGATGACTCCCGTGAGCTCACGTGCCTGTCGGCTGACGTCGGTGATGTCCATTCCGGCTTCATTTTGCAAATCGATATCGAGCGCCTCGGCGGCGATGCTGACCCCGCTTTCGGCTTGCTTCTCCGCTGCCGCCAGGGCAGTCTTGCGTTGTTGAATCAACTGTTCGAATCGAAGTTTTCGACGTCGAACCAGCAAGAATCGCAACGCCATCGCAAAAACGATCACGGCACCGATCAACAATAGCGTCGTCTGCAACAGGCTCCCGCCGATTTTATAAACCGATTCGTAGTAGCCCATCGCTGCAAAAATCACCAGCAACAACGACCCTGCAATCAGCAACAAAAATGCGACAGATCGCATGCGGCTGACCGTCAAGTCAAAACCGGTCGCATCGGGACTCCACGCCGCACCGCCGGGACGAAAGACACAGAAAATTCGCCATGAAAAAACAGCCGACAGCAGCAACAATCCCATGATCGCAATTCGCCCCAGTCGAGCGAACGTCGGACCTCCCGCCGCATCCATCACCACGACCAGAAACAATAGCGGCAACCCGGCAAACAAAAACCAACGCGTATTTTCTCTGACCGCGATCCGAAAACCCTCAGACCACTCGAAATGATTCTTCGCCAAACCCTCACGTTTACAAACGCAGCGCATCAGCTCAAAAGGCAACGCCACGATTGACGTGACCATCAAACCACGACCAATAGCATCTACGAAAAAATCGCCGCGACTGCTTCCCATCATCATCAACCAGCCAATCGCCAAACCGATAGCAGGCCACAAAACAGCCAAGACGGTTGTCTGCAAAAACGCCGACATCGTCATTCGAAACTCGCGGCAGCTCCGCTTGATGGCCTTCGCTCCGATCGACTTGAGCTCCTTGCGGGATCGCGTTTGCAACAAAAGCAGCCCGATTAAACCGAAAACGATCACAATGGTGCTGGCCAAATTATTTGAAACGCCTGAAACGACCGCAACACTGGCCCTGGCCCAATTCTTTCGTCCCAACAACCAACGTCCCGCCTCCTGAATCTTCGGAATATCACCTGCGCCAATCACAGGTTCACTGCGAACCCAAAGGATCCTTTCGTCAAGAAATTCGACAAACTCCTGACGACGTTTCGCGTAGTCATTTTGCGAAGTCTGAATATCGATCTTTGCAAGGTAACGGTCGTACTCAACGCCCTCCAATTTCCCCAACAGATCACGTTGTTTCTTGAGCAACTCTTCTGCTCGAGGCTGCAAACTGGCATCAAGATTTCCAAGCAGCTGTCGCTGTTTCTGCAAATCCCGCTGGCGACGAGCATCAGGATCCAGCTCTTCATCCGGAACCTGCTCCGTTTCAACACTTGCGACCGCAGTCGGTTTATCAAAAACGGTAGACAGGTCAGAAAGTTCGTCCCGTTCATCCTGCCAGCGATACCTGGCGAACTGAATTTCCTGAAGTTTTTCCGTGCTTGAATCACTATCAAAAACGGGCTTACGAGCCATAAGTTCGATCTTGTCACGTCGCAGCACTTCCCCCATTTCATAGCTCAATCCAACGTTGTCGACCCGCTTTCGCATCGTCGAAAGTTCCGATTCAACTTTCTGAACCGCTTCCTGCCCAAGCTTCTTTTCCTTTCGAGCTTTTTCAAGGTCCTCCGTCTTTTTCCTGAGCTGTTGCGCCAAGAATAAATTCCGCTCCGCGATCGGCAAGAGCTTTGAAGACGATTTCTTGAGCCTCGCAACCGTGGCCAAGGATTCGCTGACCAGCTGCCCGAGCGCACGTTCCCGCATTATGGCGATCGCAGCGTTGACGATTTTGAGTTCTTTTTGCAATCGTTCCAAACGCAAGGTATTGAGTTCCAGTTCGATCGCTGGCAGGTCCGCTGTCGCCGCGTAATAAGCGCGTTCTGCTGGCAACATTTCCAACTTTTGTACCAGGCTTTGTCGTTCCGCTTCCAACTCAATCTTGCGAGCACGTTCAGCCATCAAACTATCAGCGTCGGGTGATTCGATCGCCAATTGACGCTGCACTTCTTCCAGCCGTTCTCGAGATTCCGTTTCAATCTTGAGCATCGTGGCGTTTCGTTCCTCACGGCGAGCCACTTCATCGGACAGACTTTTTCTTTTACGCTCCGCTTCGCCAATTCGCTGATTTAGATCACTTTGCTGCAATTCCAATTCACTCTGGGAAGGCAGATCGTCGGGAGCCGTATCGACCGTAAAATCCAGACGCGAACTTGAATCAAAGGATTCCAGATTTTCGCGAACTTTCTTGAGCGTGTTGAGCGCCTCTTTTTCGCCCTGCCGAAATCCTGCAGTGCTGGCAAGATCCTCCTCAGCGCTGGCCACAAACTGCCTGGCTTCAACGTAGTGCTTTTTGATTTCTGCTTTTTTTTCTTCTTCCAGTTCCGCACTTTCGACGTTCGCAATCTCGCCATCGATCATTTTCGAAGTCACACGATCGGTACGAGTCACTTCTACGGAAGACGGTTCTGTTTCCTGATCGGTCGAGGCGGGTTCCTGAACCGTTCGATCGGATTCCGTTCGTCGCGAGCTTTCCTGAGCGACAATCGTGGCATCGTAAAAGTTGACCGCAAAGCCGACAAACAAAGCCGGAAAAACGAAAGTCGCCACCATACTTTTGGCGTTTAAAATCATCATCGATCGGAGCAAAAACAAAACACTATTCCGGCAAAAGTTGAACCAGTCGGCATTCTAGCCCATTCATTCCTGCCGGCGTAGCCGAATCCTCGCTTGCGCCGTCCAGGCTGCGGAAGCTATCCAACGACAACCACGTATGAAACAATGCGAACGTCGAACACATGCCGAACACACGTTATGCCAAATACATATCCTTTGCGAACACAACCAATGCTCCAACGTCATCATCGTCGTCTCCTGCTATTGCTCATCCATTTTGCTTTCGTTTCAGGTTGCCTCATGTCGGACATCGCCCCGTCCATCACCAGCGCTCAACAAACGCCCATCTCTCCAGAAGTTCACTCTGACCGAACCGTCACGCTTCGGCTAAATGCTCCAAACGCCAAACAGGTCGCAGTGGTCAGCAGCAATCCCGACATCCGCGGCGCAATGGAAAAGGACAAAGACGGACTCTGGAGCCGCACTTTTGGACCGCTTGATCCGGACACTTACGAGTACCACCTCAACATCGACGGAGCCCGTGTGCTCGATCCGATGAACCGAAACATAAAAGCATGGATCATGATGGATGACCTGATCGAGATCCCAGCCAACGAGGGACAGCAAGGAGCCATGCATCAGTTGCGAGACGTTCCTCACGGCCAGCTGCACCAGCACTGGTATCAATCGCCCCGTCTGGATTCCGCTCGCGAATTTTTCGTCTACACGCCACCTGGCTATGCCGATTCAGACGAAGCCTACCCAGTGCTGTATCTATTGCATGGCTACGGCGACGATGCATCGGCGTGGTCACGAGTCGGCCGCGCGAACTTCATCGCGGACAATGTGCTGGCAGAGAGCAATCAGAAAGAAGCGGCTCAACCTTGCATCATCGTGATGCCGCTGGGTCATACAATTGTTCCCAACCAAGCCAACGCCACTAAAGAAGAGATCGAAATCAATTTTGGAAAGATTGAAGCGGAGTTGCTGCAGGGCATCATTCCTATCGTCGAATCGAACTATCGGTGCGAAAGCAATTCGCAACATCGCGCGATCGCCGGGCTTTCGATGGGCGGCGGGCAAGCCGTTCGCATCGGCCTGCAGAACGAAGATAAATTTGGTTTCGTTTACGGTTACAGCTCCGCCTTCGACTGGCACAGCTGCGAGCAGAAGCTGGCTGCTCGAGTCGAACAAATCATCTCGGCTGGACCGCGAATCTGGATCGGTTGTGGCAAGGATGATTTCCTGCGTGCCGAAAATGAGTCTTTTGAAAAATGGCTTGGATCGAACAGCATCAAAGCCGACTTCGTCTGGAGCGAGGGAGGACACTCGTGGCCGGTCTGGCGAAAGTATCTGGAAACGACGCTGAAAGATGTTTTCAAATCTCCTCGTTAGCCAGACAGCGGTTAGGCAGAAAGAGGTCAAGCCAACAGCGCTTCCCCTTCGTCCGTGAGAACATTGTCCGTCGACAGGCGTCAAACTTTCGAAAGTCGCCATAAAGTCTCGTTGCGGTTCAAAGCTGTCTATACCCCGGATTATTCACGTTGGGTGCGATTTACTTGCCGGGATCGGCAGGGCTGTGGTCGCTGGTATTAATCTCGGCATGCATGTCACTGATGTTCCCACCATCTACGGAATCGCACTTGGCGGTATGGAAGAAGAAGAATCCAAACTGGGATCGGCCTATCTGATCATGTCGATCGTCGGCGGTGCGGTTCTGACGAAACTGCAAGGCGGAATGATCGACGACTATGGCGTTCGAACTTCATTCTGGCTGCCGCTGGGCTGTTTTGTCGTGATCGCAATTTATGGATTCATGACATTCGTTTCGTTTGAACCACAAGCCAAACGAGAATCCGCATCGGCGACTTGATGATCCTGTGACACGCACATTTTTGGTAAAGCCGGGCAATCTAACCGGCTTTATTTTTGCACCAACAGTGGTTCGTGGGCTATAACGTCGTTCCGCGTTTTATCCCGGATTACCAAAGAACCATTGAACTTGTGCGAACCATGTTGAAATCAAAATTCGTGTTGCTGACGCTGCTTGCTGTTGCTCAGTGTATTGTTTACGGCGGATCGCCTCTTGCGAGCGCTCAATCGACGGACCTTGTTCCGTTCCACATTCCCGGCGATGATTCCTCGGAAAACGTCACCAGCTTTGCCTATCGTGTTCCGGGCGAGGCAGGAGCCAAAGGATTCGTTGGCATCACGAACGGAAAATTTTCCATTGCTGGCAAAAGGCAACGATTCTGGGGCGTCAATCTTTGCTTCGGAGCGAACTTTCCGACCCACGAAGAAGCGACAAAGATCGCGGCTCATTTTCGAAAGCTTGGCATCAACATCGTTCGTTTTCACCACATGGACATGCAGGATGCTCCCGGCGGAATCTGGCGAACACTTGACGACGGAAAACGGGAGCTCGATCCCGGCCAGATCGATCGACTGGACTTCTTCCTGAACGAGCTGCACAAAAATGGTATCTACGCAAACCTGAATCTTCACGTGTCGCGAACGCTGACCGAAGCCGAAGGTTTTCCCGTCCTTGGCGAAGGCGTCAACTGGTGGACCGGATCCAATAAATGGGTCATGTACTACGACCCGGATGTGCAACGCGAACTCAAAAAGTATTGCCGCGACTTGCTGACCCACAAGAATCCGTATCGCGAACTGAAACGTGTCGATGATCCGGGGCTCGCACTGGTCGAAATGCTCAACGAGAATTTCTTTTCAGTCAAGGGAACTGAAATCCTGTCGCGGCTACCGAAAAAGTATCAGGACTCTTTTCAGGTCAAATGGAACGATTGGCTTTCGCAGCGATACGCTGATACGCCAACGATGGTCAAAACATGGCTGTCCAAACAGCAACCGATGGGCGACTTTTTGGTTGAAGCTGCGGCATGGAAACAGGATCTTGAAGGCTGGACTTTGAATCTTCAGGGAGTGCAAGCGGTTCAAAAGTTCGGAACCCAAGGCCCCAAACCCGGCGTCACGTCGCTGAGAATTGAACCCTCCGATCGAACGGCTCAAGCTCACTTCATGCAGCTCCGCCAGGGAAATTTGAGTGTCACCGCCAATCAGCCCTACACGCTGAAACTATGGGTTCGGGCGGACAAGGAACGGCCTTTTGGAATCGAGCTTTCCACGGTTGCTGGCGGAGAGTGGCGGGACCTTGGCCAGTTCGAAACGATCACCGCGACGCCGAAATGGCAATTGATCAAACGAACGATTTTTCCGCGCGAGACCATCGACGAAGCTGCTTCGCTGTCGTTGAATTTTGGCACTGGAGCAACGCCGCTTGAAATCGCATCGGTCTCGTTGCAACAAGGTGCGGAAGTCGATCCTTTTGATGCCGATCAAGACCTCGCGAAAAAGTCCGTGGTTGTTCCAGTCGCTGGCTGGCCAACGGCAGCATTTGAGGACCTTCAACAATTCATGGTCGATACTGAACGCAGCTGGATCGTTGAACTTAAAAGCTACCTGAAAAATGACCTTGGCGTGAAAGTTCCGATCACCGCTTCACAGGAGAATTATCACGCACCTGGCCTTCTTGCCGATACCGCTGACTTTATTGACTTGCACAACTATTGGCACCACCCGACGTTTCCGGGCGATGCCGAATGGAGCAAAACAAACTGGCGAGTCGAAAACGAAGCGATTGAATCCAATCCGACTCGCAGTGACTGGCCAGCAAATTCCTTGCTGATGCGAACCGGATGGCGATATTTCGACATGCCGTTCACGCTGAGCGAATGGAATCAGGGCGAGCCCAATGATACCGGTTCTGGAGCGGTCATGATGGCCGCCATCATTGGAGCGGCTCAGGATTGGGACGGAATCATGTTCTTCAACTACGCCGAAAATGAAAATGGCTGGTTCGACAATCGGTATGAGGGCTGGTTCGATTTTAAAGGGCATCCCGTCAAACAGGCAACGCTTGCCGTCGCTGGAAACATTTACCTTCGAGGCGATCTCGCTCCGCTGACCGAACGAAAAAGCGGCACATTTTCTGATCGGCTTGACGGTCGCGCTTCATTTTCTCATCAGCTTGGAATCGACACCAAAGCAACAGAAGCCGATGAAGTCTCCGTTCCAAAATCGAATCGATTCGCGACTCCCGACGGCTCACTCGTTTGGGACTCGACGGACCCAACAAAAGCATTCATTCAGCTCAACACCGCCAGGACGGTTGGCGTCTGGGGATTGATCGATGGAGGAAACTTCGAAGCTGGCTCGATAAAGATCTCGGTCGAAAAAACAGCCCATCAGTACGCCACGATCGTGCTGACGTCGCAGGACAATTTGCCGATCAAGAAAAGCAAATCGATGTTACTTCTGGCGTCCAGCGGCGCAGAAAACGTGGGCATGAACTGGAACGAAGATCGAACTTCCGTCGGTGCGAACTGGGGAACAGGCCCGACTTTGATCAATCCGGTCGCCGCGACAGTTCGACTTCCAGCTGGCCGAACGCCAATAGTTCACGCGCTTGACGGATCGGGAAATCGAACCGCCGAAGTTCCCGTCATCCGCGCGGACGACGGGACTTATGCGGTGAAGATCGACGGCGTCCACAAAACGCTCTGGTACGAAGTGAGCTACTAAAACCAGTTACCAAAACTAAAACCGGGCGAAGCAGAAACCAACGTGGCGGCAAACGGATTGCCGCCACTTGTTGACTGCCGAAAGTAAGCACGTAAGCCCGTGAGCGCAAAAGCTACTTCAGCTTCCCACCAACGACTGGCAAATGCAGTTCGGTCGCGTCCAGATCGACTGTCAGTTTCGTACCCGGATCGGGCCATAGAGTAAAGTCGCGGTCACTCGAAAAGATCATCAACCCGATCTGCTGTCCGACCGGAATGATCTGATCGTCGGGCTGCAAGTCAAACTCCAGATCGTAAAACTTTCCGGGCTCCAACGGTTCGCTCTCGGTAAGCGATTTATGGTTTTGGGGATCCGCCCAGCCACGAGTGATCAAATTCGCGTTGATGGATTTGGCGCCCTTTTCCCATGGAAGCGATACGACCCAAACCGACAGATTCGCTGCCGGTTTGTCACTGCTGACTCGAATCTTCAGCTTGGAAGTGCCAGAAATGTGAACGGGCTCGGTCAGCGGAGCCGTCGCGAAAAGCAATCGGTGTTCTGATTCCGCTTTCGCAGCAAGCCTCTTTCCGCCGATCGAAACGTCGTCGATCAGAGTTTCCGTTCCCTGTTCGGTTGCTTTATTCAGACTCAGTCCGCCAACTTTCAATCCACCCTTGGCTGGAAAAAGAGTGACCATTTTTGCGTCCGGGTTCGGGTATTGGGCATAAGACGTCGGATTCTGTCGCTTTTCTCCTTCACGAACAATCCGAGCTTTGGGATCGTTTTCGACTCCATTGTCGACGCCATAAAGATAATGCGTGAACCAGCGGTTCTGCATCGAGCGAGTCGGACCACCGCCATGGCCACCTTGATGTAAAAAGATCTGGCAAGGAACACCTTGCTTTTTCAGGACTTCGTAAACGCGAACCGAATGCGCTGGCATCACATTCCAATCGTTAAGACCATGTGCAATCAGCGTCGCAGCTTTTACTTTTTCAAGCTTGCGAACGTAGTCTCGTCCCGCCCACCAATCGCTGTAGTCACCTGTTTCGCGATCGATGTTCTTCAAAATATCTTTGTCCCGACTTTCGCAATCACAGTACTTTCGCATCTCCGGATCGCCACTGTTCACGAAATCGTAAAGAACGTCGACGTCTTCCCCCATGTAGCCACCGGGATGCCGAACCAATCCGTTGCTGCGGTAGTAATGGTAGTACGAGGTGTTGGGCGCGATCGGAATAATGGCTTCCAGCCCATCGACTCCGGTGGTCGCCGCCGCGATGGGAAGCGTGCCGTTGTAGCTGGTTCCCGTCATGCCGACCTTTCCCGTGCACCACGACGTCGCAACCACTTCTTCGCCGCCTTCGGGAGCCGTGTATCCTTTGGCCCGTCCGTTGAGCCAATCGATGACGGCCTTGGGAGCCAGCGATTCATTGTCTCCACCGATCGTAACGCAACCTTGCGACAATCCGGTTCCCGGCGAACAGGAATAGACAACCGCAAAACCGCGCTCGACCCAGTATCTTGTATGCCGCTGTGAAATAACCGGACGCAAAGACTGATGCTCGATCGATTTGGGATGCTTGTGCTCGGGCGGCGTTTCCCCAATTTCGTGCTCGGGATCCCAGAACGTTCCTTTTTCGTTTCCGGCAGTGCCTGAAAAGTAAGGGCTAGTGTTGTAGACGACGGGAACTTTCAACCCTTCGGTGTCGGTCTGTTTGGGACGCGTCACCGAAACGTGAACTCGATCTGGCGTACCGTTTCCATCGGAATCAAATTCCGTTTCCACCCACAAGTCGTGATTGATCCAGTCCGCTTTATCTTTGAAAGCGTCAACGGGTTGAGCTTCTCCGTCGACGAAAACTGGCCCTGCCGCAGCGACAGGAACTTCTGTTGCTTCGACAGTCTGCCCCTGCGTCACAGCTGGGCTCTGGAGCAACGTCAACGCGAATGCAGAAAAACAAACGGCTCGCCGCAAAAACGGCTTCTTGAGCCACGAATGCAAAATCAAATTCATCGATTGTCCCTTGGGTTAGAATGAGAAATCCAGTTTAGATCAAGTGATCGCCACCGTCACCCATTTGAAAGCGTCGAAAACTCGATATGTTCCTCAAGTCACTTGCTGCCTGCAATTTAATCGTCATTTTTCCATTCACGTGGGCTGCATTCGCCAAAGTTCCATTTGCCAAGCTCCCGCTCGCGGCCGTCTCGATCACACTGTGTTTACTGGCGACATGTTCGGCGACGATGGCCGACGAAAAACCCAACATCGTCCTGATTAACGTGGACGATCTGGGCTGGATGGATCTCGCCTGTCAGGGCAGCACTTACTATCAGACTCCCAATCTTGATCGGCTGGCTTCCCAGGGCATGACCTTCACCAATGCATACGCGGCAGCTTCCAATTGTGCGCCCAGCCGAGCCTGCATGCTGACGGGACAGTACACGCCTCGGCATGGTGTCTACACGGTGCAAAATTCTGATCGCGGACCAGCAAGGCACCGAAAACTTGTACCGACAAAAAATACGCTGCACATTAAATCCGGCGAACCAACCATCGCGGACTTGCTCAAGACCGCAGGCTACAAAACGATCAGCATCGGAAAATGGCACGTCAGCAAAGACCCGATCGAACACGGATTTGACTTAAATGTGGCGGGCACAAGCATTGGTCATCCCTTTGCCAAATTTGGCGGCTACCACAGCCCGTATAAGTATCCAAACTGCATTCAGGAGCAGGAAGGCGAATACTTAACCGATCGATTAACCGATGAAGCAATCGATTTTGTGGAAGCCAACAAGGACGATCCTTTCTTTTTATATTTGCCGTTCTACACCGTTCATACGCCACTTCAACCCAAGCCAGAAAAGCGAAAAAAGTTCGCTGCAATCAAAGGCAATGATGCCCAAAGCAACGCTTCTTACGCCGCAATGATCGAAAGCATGGACGAAAACGTAGGGCGTATTCTGCAGTCGATCGACGACAATCAGCTCAGCGAAAAAACGGTCATCGTGTTCACGTCTGACAACGGAGGCGTTTGGAGCATCAGTCGCCAGAATCCTTTGCGTGCCGGGAAGGGGTCTTACTTCGAAGGCGGCATTCGTGTGCCGTTGATCGTGCGGTGGCCGGGATATGCAGAACAAAGCTCACGATCCGATGAGCCGATTTGCAACATCGACTTTATGCCGACGTTCGCGGAAATCGCAGGAGTCAAAATCCCCGAATCAAAAACTGTCGATGGCGTCAGTTTCGTTCCGCTTCTTCGCGACAGCCAAGCCAATCTGGCAAACCGCGACCTGTTCTGGCACTTCCCAATTTACCTTCAGGGGACGGGCCGCAAAAAGCAAAAACCATTCGCAACGCACGACCCCATTTTTCGGACTCGGCCCGGATCGGCGATGCGACACGGCCAGTGGAAGCTGCACGAATACTTTGAAGACAACCGCATCGAGCTTTACAACCTTGACGACGACCTTGGCGAAACAAAAAACGTGGCTGAGGAAAATCCCGACGTCGTCCGCGAGATGCACGGACGATTGAAAGCGTGGCGAAGCACTCTGAACGCGCCGGTGCCGACCGAGCTCAACACTGCTTATCGCGATGGCAAACCTCGGTAAATAAGGTTTACCACATTCAACCGGCGAAGAGGGCAACCCAAGGCAAAACGCCTACGAGGTGCACGGACCGTGGGAATCCTGCCTTACTTCGCGTTGCGATTCTGTGGTTCGTCCAACACCATCGATCCGGGGAAATCAGCCGCGCGATCACCGTCCCGGCTACGTAAGCGTTTGTTGCTTGATCTGCCACGCGGTGCGTTCATGGGGATGTCCATGCCACCCAGTTCGGCCATCATCTTGTACAGCCGATTTTCCATCTCTTTTGATTTCGATTGATAGGCAGGATCACGTATCAGATTTTTCTGTTCCATTGGATCCGCCTGAATATCAAAAAACTCGTCCGTGTCCCACAAACCGTAGTAAGTGGTGTACTTGTACTTGTCGCCTCTGAGCGAAAATACGGTCGGCGATTGGGGAAAGTTCTTCTCCCAGTAGTACGCGTACAAAAAGTATTCGCGCCATGAAACGTCCTTGCCCTGAGCCAGTTCGATAAAGCTCTCACCGTCCATGTGCGGAGGCTTCTCCAGCCCCATGGCCTCCATCACGGTCGGGGCGATATCGATATTGGCCACCATTTTCTCAACCGTTGAACCGGACTCAAAAAGCTCCGGGCACTGCATCAACATCGGCACCCGAATAGAGGTCTCATAGGCAACCCGCTTATCAATCAAACCGTGTTCACCAAACATGAAACCATTGTCGCCCATGTAGATCACCAGCGTTTCATCATGGATTCCCATTTCCTTAAGCTTGTTCAGGACCGTCCCGACGCTATCGTCAACGCTGCACAACGATTCGCAATATCGTTTGTAGTATTGCTCGATGTTCAAATCGCTGTGATAGGGAAAATCGACTCCATGCCAACTGTTTCGCTGATCCAGCAACCAGCGAGGCAGATCGCGATCGTTCGCGGTGACTTTCTTTTCGCTTGCCGGTCGTTGAAACGGTTTGTCAGCGAACTTTTGAGCGTACTTTTCTTCAGGCGTGAAATTCGCATGCACGGCTTTGTGCGACAGATACAAAAAGAATGGCTCGTCACTTCCTTTTTGCTGATCCAAAAAATCGGTCGCGTAACGAGTCAACAACGTGGTGATGTAGCCGTCCTGTTTGACGCGTTGCCCGTTGACGTTAATCGTGTAGTTCGGTCCTGGCGGCAGATAATGTCCCTGACCTTTAAAGCTGACCCAGTAATCGAATCCCGGACGGGGATCGTCATTGTGTCCTCCCATGTGCCACTTACCGATGTAGCCCGTTTTGTAGCCGGCTTTTTGCAGGTATTGCGGAAAGAACAACGTTCCCTCAGGCACGAGGCGATTGTTATCGATAACGCGATGCCGAAACGTGTACAGTCCCGTCAAGATGGATGCTCGACTTGGCGAACAGAGCGACGTCGTGACGAATGCGTTTTTTAAGTGCACTCCATTCTTCGCCATCGAATCCATATTGGGCGTTTCAGCGAACTGATGTCCCATAAAGCTCATTGCGTCATATCGGTGGTCATCGGAAAGAATGAAGACCACGTTTCGCGGATTCGCGTTGGCGGTGCGAACTGGCGTGACCTCCTTGGGTACGCTTCTTTCGTCAGCCACGGCGAACCCTGCGGATGAGCAGAACGACACTGCGAGGAAACAGACCAGAGCTGATCGAAGAAAGTGAGTCACTGGAACCTCTAACTTGAAAATAAAGACGCGAACCGAGATCGCATGATGGACGAGGCCGAATTGAATTGCAAGCGACTGCCGCATTCGCCGTCGCTTACCTGGGCAGCAAACGAGTTCGCAGCAAAAAGTCCTGCAGCCCCCGGTCGGGCTTACCAGCGGCCTCTGGCATGATGCCGATCGTGCTGCATTCGCCGACCACATCGACCATATTTCGGTCAATGATTTTGGCTTGGCCGTTTCGGTCCAGCCAGACTTGCGGCAACGACAGAATTTTTGGAATCGTGCCGTCGGCAAGCGCCAGCTTCAGTTCTTGAGCAACATCGACTAGCATTTTTCGGTATTCAGGCCAGCCAATATCATGCTTGGAACAGGTGACCGCCTGGAGAGGAAGTCCCTCGACGTTGTTTCATTGGGTTATTGTTCCAAGTTTGTCGTTTTGGCAGGTCACCCAAGACATGAAACTGACGAATTTGCAAACTTACCTCCGCGTCGAGAGAATCGCTTCAAAGGGCAAACTTTACGCCTGTCGTCGTGAATAATCCGGGCTAAAGTGAGAAACTCGAAAGCACGACAGAATGAGCTTATCGAAACATAAAGCAAGTTCCCAGAACCGGGACTCGCCCAGTTAGAATTCGACCAGCAAACCGGAATGATTCACGACGACAGGCGTCTGGTTTGATGTTCGAGGCGATTCTCCTGAAGTGGCAACAGTTTTTGCATATTTACTAAATCACTTCGTGGGTGAACTGTCGAAACCACAAACTTGGAACAATGCCCCAATGAAACAAGCCTTCTCAATTTTGACGCCCGCGCATCGTGAATAATTCGGGTTTAATCGAATCAAGTCGAATCAAGTCGGATCATTTTGTGACCAACAAGCAGACGAAACTCCAACGACGTAAACGCGTTCTGGAGGAAGGCGAATATCGTCAGCGGTGCTACGTATGTTATCGACCGCAGGATCGTTGTTTTTGCGATTCGATTCCCAAAATCAACAATCAAACAGAAGTGCTGATTCTGCAGCATCGCCGTGAGCGAAATCATCCGTTCAATACGGCTCGGATCGTTCGTCAGGCGCTGCAGCGTTGCGAATTGATCGTGGAACGCAATGAGCATTTTTCAGATTTGGAATTACCCGTTAAGCCCGGCGCCGGACTGCTTTATCCGGGCCCTGAATCCAAACTGCTTTCGGATTTGACGCCCGGCGAACGGCCGCAACAATTGGTCGTGCTCGACGGAACATGGCATCACGCAAAAACCCTTTTTCGTGACATCCCTCAGATCAAAGAACTGCCTCGATATCGACTGGCTCCTTCGAAACCCGGTCAATATCGAATTCGGCTCGAACCGACGGCGACGTCCTTATCCACTCTGGAAGCCACCGTCGCCGCACTGAAACAGATCGATTCCAACGTGAATGATCTTGATCGATTACTGGTCGCTTTCAACACCATGATCGAACAGCAACTGGCTCACCCGAAAGCAAATTACTCTGGCATCGCAGCGGCGAACCGAAAACCAAAACTCAACGTTCCTCAATCGCTGAAACGTGACTTAAACCGAATCGTGGTCGCTTACGGAGAATCGACTCCCGTTGCCTACGATACGGATGAAGGCTGGAGCAGCTTGAATCGCAAAAAAAAGGAAGCGGCAAAAATGCCTCCGGTCCAATGGGTTGCGCAGCGGCTAGGAGACCGCAACGACACCTTTGACTGCACGATCCAGTCGCCTTGTGCAAACCTTTCGCAACGCATTCTGAATCACATGGAACTGACGCAAGCCGATTTTGCGAAAGCTGTTTCACTGGAAGAGTTTCGAATTCGCTGGCGGCATTTTCTGAATGACGATGACTTGCTGGTCGTGCAACACCAACATTCGATTCGATTGCTGCAACAAGCGGAGGCGATGGTTCCTGCCTACGAAACGATCAAGTCGATTAACCACGATCCGCAGCGCGAATTCCGTTCATTGACGGCCTTTTTGGAATCGAAATCGGTTCCAATCGGACGGTCGTTGCATTCCGGTCGGGCTGGCGAACGATTGGCTCGTGTCGCTTCACTGGTACGTTATCTGAACCAGCTACCGTAGGCATGAGTTTTCGCAGTCGCTATTGCTCGTCTTTCAATGGATCGTCTTTCAATGGCTGTATTGGCTTTACGGGAACTCCGTTTGGATCACGTGGGGCATCAAAAGTGCCAGGGTCCGGAACAGTCGGTTTAGCATCGGTCAGCTTGAGTTCTTTTCCGCGAAACATCAGTTTCGGCACGATTCCCTCGACGATGGATTCGACTTCTTCTTTCGTAAAATCGCCCTCGATCACTCCTCCACCTCCGATAGCGCCATTAATTTTTGGCGAACAAATCAGTTCGTCGTCAATGAAGATTCCCATCAGTTTCCCGATGCTCGTCGACGTAAAGTGTTTCATTCTTCGGCTACCCACAGCGTTGAGTCGAAAGTTGATAGTCCAGCGCCCGTTTTGCTCGATGGCGTTGGCAGACAGAAAGTTCTCATTGCTGACAATGATCGGACTGCCTTCCAAAGGTTCTTTTTTGTCGTTGAGAATCCGAATCGCGATTTTTCGACGTCCAGTTTTTGCTGACCTGAGAACCTCAAACGCATCTCGCTGAGCCTCCGTTTCTGGTGTTTCTACGCGAGCTAAACGAAGGAGATAATCCGTTGGCTTAATCGAGGTCGAGTCCTGATTCGTTTTTTCAGGATCTGTAGAAGCGAACTCCAATCTCCCGGAAGGCAAAAATCGATAGGAATCTTGCTCTTCGCTATCAGCCAACTTTCCTATAATCCCGCCATTTGCGAGCAACGAATAGGTCGTAACATGCGGCCCTCCACTCCCAAATTGAATCGACTTCCCGTTGTACATCAATATGGCAGAGGGCTTCTGTCCAGGATACGACTTCCCACCAGCCTCCATCCGGACAACCTTCCAAACGCCATTCATTTTCTCTTCATCGTGGCGAATCTGGCGATCTGGATCGTGAAGCACAATCGTTGTAGCTTCTGTGGCCTTTGCGTTTCCACACGCGTGAGAATAGCGCCAAGCATCCACTTCAATATCGACGATCTCGTCTTCCCCATCCTTTTCAATTTTTAGCACTTTCTTCCCGCTCGCGAACAAACGGTCCAAGGCATTTTTATTCTCAATATCGTCAAACACAACGTCGACTTCATCGCCCGGCTCAAGACAGCCATGAAGCGGGTGGTTTTTTAAAAGCCGTATTCCGCAGACCGCAATCGGTGATGAAGGAGCTTTACTTGCCGGCGGCACCTTCAGTTTTTGCCCTGTGCCCGCGATCGTGATTTCCACGTTACCGTCGGCATCTACCACCGCCGTGCTACCGTCGGGAATTTCGATCTGAGTCTTCGTGCCGTCCGGTTTTTTGATCGTGATAATCACTCCCATCCAAAAACCAAACAGGCCAGCAAGACCAAGCGCGCCAAAGGCACACACCCAACGAATCCAACGTGATCCAGAAAATCTGCTCGATGAAGCCTGTGGTTTCGCCAACGCAGCGGCAGGCTGCAAGGAACCATCAACCGGCAACTGGAGTACCGGTTTGGCTTGAGCTGATCGAACAAGGTCCTGCAAATCGGCTTCGCCTGAAAACCTCGCGACGACATTTCGTACTTCGGCCGCACTGCCGGGACGATCCGCTGGAGATTTCTCCAACATTCGGGCAACCAATACATCCAGTTCCCGTGGCACGTCAGCTTGCAGAGTGCTTAACCGAGGCGCAAGTTCCGAAACGTGGGCATTCATTTTTGCGAAAGGCGATGCATATTCGGATGTCAGAAACGGTGGGCGTCCGGTAAGCAACTTAAAAAAAGCACACCCCAATGAATATAAATCGGTCCTCGCGTCGACATTGCGAGAATCGTTGATCTGTTCAGGGGCCACGTAGTCGACCGTTCCGATCGCGTGACCGGTTGCCGTGAATTCTGGCTGTTCCGGGTCGTGCAATCTGGCCAAACCAAGATCCAGAAGTTTCACATTGCCTTCAATGTCGATCATGATGTTCGAAGGTTTCACATCGCGATGAACGAGCCCTTTGGTCTGGCAATATTCAAGTGCCGAACAGACTTCGCCAACGATCTTGCAGGCGTTCGCAACCGAGAGCGTTCCTTCGCGACGCAGAATCGCTCCAAGATCCATTCCTTCGATGTACTCTGTCACCAACACGGCAAGTCCATCGACTTCCCTGGCGTCATGAGCCACAACAATATTCGGATGGTTCAATCCACCGACGGCTCGCATCTCGGAAGCGAATCGCTCCTGCATGGTCTGATCCCACCGACGATGATCGGCCAGAACCTTGATCGCGACTTTGCGTTCCAGTTTTGTGTGCCGTGCAAGAAAAACTTGCCCCATGCCTCCGTGACCGAGCGATTTTACGATCTCGTATTCGCCGACTGATCGAGGCATCGAACCTTCATTCGCGTTGGCCAGCGAAGCGAGAGCCCGAGTTGCCGCCAGCCTGAAACCTGCTTCACCGGAGAAATCATCTGTCTCCCTCGCAGCGTCTCTCAGATTCGAAACGAAAGTATCGTCAGCGGTATCGATTTCCTGAATCTGCGATCTGCACGATTCGCAGTGCTGCAGGTGTAGGACCAGTTCATCGCTTTCGCTTTCCTCCAATTTGCCAAGGGACAATGACTGGAGTTTTTCGTGGGTTGGACAAGTAGCAATCATGGTGACCCTTGTTAAGCAATCGAAAATTGACAGCTGTCGGCCGCATCAGGCAATCATTCGCCAAAAAAGCCGACATACCAAGAGAACGCGACGGTCTGACACCTGCTGGAAATTTTTCAAAAAGATGATTTCTCATCTGAACCGGAATTATTCACGACGACAGGCGTCTGGTTTGATGTTTGAGACGATTCGCCTGAAGTGGCGACAGTTTTTGCAGATGCACCAATTCACTTCGTGGGTGAACTGTCGAAATCACAAACTTGGAGCAATATCCCAATGAAACAAGCTTTCTCCTGGTCGACGCCCACGCGTCGTGAATAATCCGGGTTGAAAAAATGGCTCCTCATCTGAAAAATGGCTGCTCAACCCCATTCGATCGGTCGCGGGACGCTATTGAGGAAGCTCATCGATTCGCTTTCTCAGCCGACGCAACATCCGGGATTTCGCCTGATAGACGCTGGCGACGTTGATGTTCAGCCGTTGAGCAACATCACTGGCCGAATCGCCCAGAACGGCAGTCATCCAGAAAGCCTGCCATGTTTTGGGCTCGCAATCGGCTTTCAGAATTTGAAGAACTCTCGCAGGAATTCGATGTCCCAGTTCTGCCAAATCGACGGACTGATCCAGTTCCGCATCGGAGGGCTCTTGCGGAGCATCGGCTGACATTTGGTTGAGTCGCTGAAGTGCCCTCGTTCCGCCTTCGGCAGTTTCATATCGAGCTTTCTTTCGAAAGAAATCTCGAATTCGGTTTCGAGTGATCGTTGCCAGCCACGATCGAAAACTCCCTGAATCTTTCTGTCGTTCGAACCCGCCGATCCCTTTGGCGACCGCCAAAAAAACGTCCTGAACCACATCGGCGGCATCGGCTTCGGCCAATCCTGATCGTCGAGCCCAGCGATAGACGATGGGGCTGAAAACATCAACCAGACGAGCCCATGCTTCGGGCTGCATCGCTCGAGCATTGAACAGCAGGGACGTCGAAAGGGACGGCATTTCGCCGCGAAATGAGTTTGGGCTTTTAATCGAATTACTGGAGCTCATATCGAAATTGTAGCGAGTCCAATGTTCCATCGCGAACGATCGGCCCAACATTGCGGATTTTCACGTTCGAGTTTTTGCTAACAATTGGGCAAAGTCGCAAATTGATGCGTTATGTCGCAGAGAGTTCTTTGGTTAGCGCACGGCCGTCGTCCGGCAAAGAATTGCCAGAAAGCACTCATTCATATTCTGTCTGTAAACCTCTGGCAAAAATCTGATTTGTTACTTCATGAGGTGAAAACATGTTTTTGAAAAACCGACGTAGTTCGCGAGGATCGCGAACGATAAGGAATCGGCGGAGCCATACCGCAGGTGCTAATTACGGGACTTTGGAAAGACGTCGGCTGCTGGCCGGCACGTCACTGTGTTTGACGGGGACAACCTGTTCACCCGGATTATTCACGATGCGTGGGCGTCGACCTGGAGAAAGCTTATTTCATTGGGATATTGCTCCAGGTTTGTGGTTTCGACAGGTAACCCCCGATGTGGAATTGACCAATTTGCAAAACTGCCTCGGCGTCCGGAGAATCGCTTCAATGGCGAAACCAGAAGCCTGTCGTCGTGAATAATTCCGAGTTCATAAGTGGTGATAATGCCGACAACCAAATCGAAATTATCGGAAACGAAGACGGAACGATCTCCGTTTTTGGAAAGAATGGCACGACGGTCAACGGCCAGACAGATCCAGTTGTGATTCCGGGCGGTGAGATCAGTTCTGCGACTAACGGCGTTCGAGCTTCTTATGATGCCGGGTTACGAGCCAATGTCGGACGAGGCAACGATTCGGTTTTGATCGAAGGTGTTGAATTCAACCGGAATTATTCACGACGACAGGCGTCTGGTTTGGTGTTTGAGGCGATTCCCCTTAATTGGAGACAGTTTTTGCAGATTCACCAATTCACCTCGTGAGTGAACTTTCGAAGCCACAAACTTGGAACAATGCCCCAATAAAAATAAAGCCTTCGCAATTTTGACGCCCGCGCATCGTGAATATTCCGGGTTTAATTTTCAAAGTAGGTGTAGCCCTGCAGGCTTTCCCGATAAAGCCGCAGCATCTCTTGCCGCTGGGCTGAAGATATCGTTCCTTCAGAAACGGCGTCTTCGGCTTTGATGCGAAATTTCGCCAACAGATCTTGTGGCTGATATTCGACGTAGCTGAGCACATCCGAGACGCTGTCGCCCTGGATCTCTTCAACGAATCGAATCTTTGCATCTGCACCAATCGAAATGCTGGCAACGTTCGTATCGCCGAAAAGATTGTGCATATCGCCAAGTGTTTCCTGATAGGCGCCCACCAGAAAAACGCCCAAATAATAGGGCTCGCCTTCGACCAGAGGATGAAGCTTCAGTGTGTTGCTGGAATCACCATCCTCGTTCGTGAACCGATCCAGTTTCCCATCACAATCGCACGTCAAATCCGCAATCATGGCGGTTCGCGAAGGCTGTTCATGATGACGGTGCAAGGGCATCACGGGAAATACCTGCTGAATTGCCCATGCATCAGGAAGCGACTGAAACACGCTGAAGTTTCCGTAGTAGATGTCCGCCAACTGATCCGGCAAAGAAGCCAACTCTGCGGGCACCCGTTCCATCGAAGGCAAAATTTCGAACGCGATTCGCTGCACAATTTTCAGGTAAAGGTTCTCGCCGAAGGCACGTTCACGCAAACGAATCGCACCTGAACGAAACAGGACTCGCAATTGATCGCGATAGTAATTCGCGTCGTTATAGTTTTCCTGAACGCGTCTGGATTGCAGATTGGCCAACGCATCAAAGAGATTCTTCACCGGTTCGCAATGTTCGAAATCAGAATCACGCCCGCTTTCAATCGGCCCAATTTCAGTTGGTCCGCTTTCAATCGGCTCGATTTCAGTCGGCTCGAAATCAGTTGTCGAAAGCACGTTGAACAGCAGCAACGACATCGGAGCAACCGTCCAACGTCCCGACTCGCTAACGATCACGGGATGAGCGACTCCCTGCGGATCGAGTGAATTCATCACCGACTCAACAACATCCACGCAATACTCATTCATGTCGTAATTGCGGCTGTGTGGTTGTGTCGAAAACGTGCCGTCATAGTCGACCGCCAAACCGCCGCCGATATCCAGATAGCCCAACGGCGCTCCATCCTGGACCAAATCGATGTAGTAGCGACAGGCTTCGCGAACTCCATCGCGGACGTTGCGAATATTCGTCAACTGACTGCCTAAATGAAAATGCAACATCTTCAGGCAATTCAGCATATCGGCATCACGCAGCATATCGACGGCCGCGATCAGTTTTCGCGCCGTCAACCCAAACAGACTGCGGTCGCCACTATCGTGTGCCCAATGACCATCGACTTTCGTGGAAAGCTTGACTCGCACGCCGATCAACGGGTCAACTTTCCAGTAACTGGAACGCTTTAGAATCAGAGCCAATTCTTCTAGTGATTCGATGACGAAAAAGCACTTGTACCCCAACCTCCTCGCCTGCAATCCAAGATCGATGAACTCTTCGTCCTTGTAGCCATTGCATACGATCAGGCTGTCACGAGTCGACGCCAACGACAGAGCCACCATCAGTTCCGGCTTGCTGCCGGCTTCGAGCCCGTGATGCATCGTTTCACCGGCTTTGGAAATCGATTCTACAACGTGCTTTTGCTGATTGACCTTGATCGGAAAGACGGATCGATAATCTCCCTGGTAACCGGAGACCTCGATCGCGTTGCGGAACCCCTGATTTAGCTCGCGAACTCGATCGTCGATCAGATTCTCAACCCGCAGCATCACTGGCATCGAAAGTTCTCTGTCCTGGAGCCCGGAGATAACCTGCTGCATCGAAACAGATATCGTGCCGTGATCAGCTGGAACGTTCACGGAGACGAATCCGTCTTCGCCGATATCAAAGTATCCGTTTCCCCAACGTCGAACCCCGTAGAGCTGCCGAGCATTTTCAAGGGTCCACCCTGAGCGACAATTCGGCTCGGAGCCCGAGTCATTCGGCTGCTTCACCGAGTCACTCGGCTCCGTTTCCTGTCCGATAGCATGAGTTTCCAAATAAGTACCTTTTTAAAGTGCGTCAGGATTTCCCCGAAAAAATACGCTGAAATACGAGACAGCAGTTTGAATCAGGATACGAAAATAGGGCCTGCGAGTCAGCTGCCTTTGGAGTTTCCAAGCTTGATATCAGGTCGGCAACACTTGTTCCAGTCGACGAGAATCCAAAATTGCAGCGTTTTCCGAGGATTCGGAGCCTTTTTCGACCATCGTTCGCGGATCGGGCACCGTTAGTAATCGATCACAACAGCGACTGAATCCACGCGGGCAAAATGGGCCAAAACGTCACAGGAGGATAAAGCAATGTTCTGAATCGCGGTTCATCTGAAGGAGTGCCCCTAGCCGAGATAACTTGTATCCGACAAACTGGGACTTTACGGTGCCAAGCCTTACCTTCTGACCTCCAAACGGGTGGTCTCAAAGAAACATGAAACGTTTAAAACTCCTCTTCGCGAGCTCGATCGGGAAAAAATTCATCGCCGCCATCACCGGACTCATTATGTTCGGGTTTTTGGTCGGTCACGCTGCGGGTCACATGAAGATCTACACCGGAGCCGATGCAGCGGGAATTCCCCACATCGACCATTACGGACAGTTCCTGAAAGATTTCGGAGCTCCCGCACTTCCACCTATGCTGGCTCTTTGGGGAGCCCGGCTGTTCCTGCTGGCCAGCGTCGTGCTGCATGTTTTTGTGGTTATCGCGTTGAGCGACCAGAACAAAAAAGCTCGTCCAGTCGACTATGTAAAAAAGAAGCGTGCGATGGCATCGCCGACGGCGCTTTACATGATGGTGACCGGGACGGCGATCCTTGCGTTTATCGTGTTGCACATTTTGCACTTCACGACGGGCAGTTTGCCATTGCTGGGAGAACACGAGCATGGCGAAGTTTATAACAACATGGTGAACTCGTTCAGCATTTGGTGGGTTTCGCTGGCCTACATCATCATGATGGTCGTGATCGGTTTTCATCTGCACCACGGTGTCTGGAGCCTGTTTCAAACGTTAGGCCTGGACAACCCGGATCGAAATGCAGCCTTGCGTGCTTTCGCGATTGGATTTGCGGTTCTCTTGACGGTTATGTTTTCGATGATCCCACTGTCATTCTTTTTCAGTGAGGCGATGCAACAGATTTACGAATACGATCACAGCTTGCTTTCCAAGCATTGATGTTGCCGCGAGTTTATCGCTCGCGGTTAATCCAACAGAGCGTTCGGCTCTGCGATTCATTTGAGACACACGAAGACAATTCCTCTAAATTCCAAGAAGAAAAATCATGCTAACGCTTGATCCAAAACTTCCCAGCGGCCCGCTCGAAGACGCGTGGACCAACCACAAGAATTCACTGAAACTTGTCGGCCCAAAGAACCGTTCCAAATTCAAAATCATCGTCGTTGGCTCCGGACTTTCCGGTGCTTCGGCGGCGGCTTCGATTGGAGCGATGGGATACGACGTTCATTGTTTTTGCTTTCAAGATTCGCCTCGTCGCGCCCACAGCATCGCGGCTCAGGGCGGCATCAATGCCTCGAAAAACTATCGCAACGATGGTGATTCGGCATGGCGATTGTTTGTGGATACTCAAAAAGGTGGAGACTTCCGCGCCCGTGAGCAAAACGTCTATCGGCTTGCGGAATTGAGCACGGCCATCATTGACCAGGCGGTTGCTCAAGGCGTTCCGTTTGCTCGTGAGTACGGCGGAAAGTTGGCCAACCGATCATTCGGCGGCGTTTTGGTTGAACGAACTTTCTACTGCCGCGGTGAAACTGGACAACAGCTTCTTCTCGGCGCCTATTCTGCTCTGGAAGAACAAATCGCCGCCAAGAGCGTGACGATGCATACGCGTACCGAAGTCATGGACTATGTCGTGACGGACGGACGAGTCCGCGGGGTAATCAGTCGCAATCTGGTGACGGGCGAACTGACACGGCATTCAGCCGATGCGGTTGTTTTGGCGACCGGTGGTTACGGAAACGTCTACTATCTTTCTACCAACGCGAAGAACTGCAACGTGACCGCTTTGATGCGTGCGTATCGTCGCGGAGCTGGTTTTGCGAATCCTTGCTTCACTCAGATTCACCCGACTTCGATTCCGGCTTCGGGAGATTACCAGTCGAAGCTGACGTTGATGAGCGAATCGCTGAGAAACGATGGTCGGATTTGGGTTCCGCGCGACAAAGACGAAAAACGAAAACCCACCGACATTCCAGAAGAGGATCGATACTACTATTTGGAAGAACGCTATCCTCGCTATGGCAACCTCGTGCCTAGAGACGTTGCGGCTCGAAACGCAAAAGACGTTTGCGATCAGGGGCTGGGCGTCGGACCAACGGGATACGGCGTGTACCTTGATTTCGGTGCTGCAATTGCCGAAAAAGGCATCGATGCGGTGAAGTCAAAGTACGCGAACCTTTTCGAAATGTACCATCGTATCACCGACGAAGATCCGGTCGAAACACCGATGCGAATCTTCCCGGCGGTTCACTACACGATGGGCGGTCTGTGGGTCGATTACAACTTGATGACGACCATCGATGGATTGTTCGCCGTTGGAGAAGCGAACTTTGCGGACCACGGTGCAAACCGTTTGGGAGCCAGCTCGCTGATGCAATGCCTTGCTGATGGTTACTTCATTATCCCTGTGACGATTGGTGATTACTTGACTGGTAAAGACGGCGAACGTTTGAGCACAGACGACGCGGCGTTTGACGAAGTCGAAAACGAAGTCAAAGCTCGCATCGACAAACTATTGTCGATCAAGGGAAAACGAACATCGAATTCGATCCATCGCGAGCTGGGAAAAATCATGTGGGAGCACTGCGGTATTGCTCGCAGTGGCGATTCACTGAAAGAGGGACTCGAAAAGATCCCGAAACTTCGCGAAGAGTTCTGGAACAACGTCAATGTGCTTGGCGAAAACGAATCGATGAACCAGTCGCTTGAACATGCTGGCCGCGTTGCGGACTTCCTGGACTTTGGCGAACTGATGTGCCGCGATGGATTGCTGCGTGACGAGTCTTGCGGCTGTCACCTTCGCGAGGAACATCAGACTCCTGAGGGCGAAGCGAAGCGAAATGATGAAGAATTCGCTTTCACATCGGTTTTCGAATACATGGGCGAAGACAAAGAACCTGCACTGAACAAAGAACCTCTCAAGTTTGAGGCTTTGCCACTAATGACGAGGAACTACAAGTCATGAAAATTAAATTACACGTTTGGCGCCAGAAGAATAACGATTCGAAAGGCGCGATGGAAACCTACGAGATGGAAGGAATCAATCCGGACATGTCGTTCCTCGAAATGATGGACCAGCTAAACGAGAAGCTGATCAGCGAGGACAAGGAACCGGTTGCTTTCGACCACGACTGTCGCGAAGGCGTTTGCGGCATGTGCTCGATGGTCATCAACGGCGAGGCCCACGGTCCGAAGCGTGAAACGACGACTTGCCAACTTTATATGCGGCATTTCGAGGACGGCGCGGAAGTCTACGTTGAGCCGTGGCGCAGTACCGCTTTTCCGGTCGTCCGTGACCTGATGGTCGATCGAAGCGCTTTCGACCGCATTATTCAGGCCGGTGGATTCATCAGTAATCACTCGGGGCCAAAGCCAGAGCCGAACTCAATTCCAATCGATCCGGATGTCGCCGAAACGGCGCTCGACGCTGCCAGTTGCATTGGTTGCGGAGCCTGTGTCGCGGCTTGTCCGAATGGTTCAGCGATGCTGTTCACATCGGCGAAAGTTGCTCACTTGGGGATGCTTCCCCAAGGTCAGACTGAGCGTTACGAACGCGTTCGCGACATGACGGCTCAAATGGAAGAAGAAGGATTTGGTTCGTGCCGTAACTATGCCGAGTGCGAAGCTCAATGTCCGAAAGGAATCAGCATCGCGTTCATCGGACGGATGAACAGTGACTACCTAAAAGCGTCATTGGCCGAACCGATTGATCGTCGAGGAAAAATGAAGGCTCAGTAGCGAAGAACACATCCTTCGACCTCGATTGAATCGACGATGATTCCAAGCTACTCCGTTAAAAAAATCGCCAACCAAGGCCAATCAGGATTACTCCTGATTGGCTTTTTTATTTCACCTCTGTGGGGGGTGAACTTAACCCACGAACTTACATTCGTCGGCTCAGAATCGCGGTCGGTCAATTCAGCCCGGCTTATTCACGAGGCGTTGGCGTCGACATGGAGAAAGCCTGTTTCATTCAGGTATTGTTCAAGGTTTGTGGTTTCGACAGTTCACCCACGACGTGAGATTGCAAAACTTGTGGCCACGTCTGGAGAATTGCCTCAAAGGCTAAACCAGACGCCTGTCGTCTTGAATCATTCCGGTTCAGTTTGGCAACACCGCCAAACTAGCGATAAAAAAGCAGTGCGGTTACCCGAAGCCCAGAATCAGGATACCTTAACTACGGCAAACAGACGCCCGTGCGGATTATGAACAGTCGATCCCATCGCGGCTGGCTCTAACCTGTATTTAAAGTTTCAATTATTGCAGGCAGTGGAATGGATTTTCTGACTGGTTTGTTCGACACCTCTGGCTTCCCACCGCGATGGTATTGCGGGGAAGCGTGGACAAAGCAACCGTCTCTCGGATGGATGCATATCGTCTCCGACTTCGTAACGTGGCTTTCCTACATGGCCATCCCGATTGTCCTTGCATGCTTCATGCTAAGACGGCGCGACGTTGTGTTTCCGCGAATCTTCTGGTTGTTTTCAGCGTTCATTTTTTCATGCGGCTTTGTTCATCTGGCGGAAGTCATCACTTTCTGGGTGCCGGTTTACCGTTTTTCCGCGTTACTGAAAATCATAACGGCAGTCGTTTCCAGCATCACCGTGATCGCGGTCGTCCGAGTTCTTCCCACTGCCATTTCGCTTCCCGGTCTTGCGAAAGTCAACAAAGAACTCAATGAAGAAATCAAACAGCGAAAGCTCGTCGAGTCTGCCCTGAGAGAATCAAACCGGTCACTTGAAGAAGCACATGCAACCCTCAAGGCCGTTCTCGACTCAAGCCGCAACTCAATCGGCTTGCTAAACCTTGACGGCAAATTGGTGTACGCCAACAAAACAGCCCTCAATACAACAGGCGCCACGGAAGCAGAGACCTTCGCCGTTCCCTTTTGGGAAACGGCATGGTGGACCCATTCGGAAAAACTACAAAATCAACTGAAGCTGGCAATCTCTTCGGCTTCCCAGGGCAAGCAGGAGCGTTTCGAAGCGACGCATGTTTCAGCCGATGGCAGCCCATTGATCATCGACTTTTCTCTGACACCCGTGTTCTCCGATGATGGCAAAGTGCTCTGCCTCATTCCAGAAGGGCGTGACATCACGGAGGAAAAACAGTTCACTCAAATGTTGGAACAGAAAGTCGCCGAACGAACTTCGGAGCTGCAAGTCCTTTCGCAGTCGCTCAGTGACAACAACGCAGAACTACTCCGCAGCAATGACGAGCTGCAAAAATTTGCATACGTTGCGTCACATGATTTAAGGGCTCCACTGCGAGGCGTTTCCCATCTGGCGAATTGTATCGAAGAGGACCTTGGCGAAGCAAACACAGAAGGAATTCATTACAACTTCACTCGTCTGCGAGGCCGACTTCAAAGGATGAACGGACTTTTGGATGGACTGCTCGGTTACGCCCGAGCAGGAATGGCGACTCACAGCGAAACCGTTGTCGACACAAAAAAGATGGTTGAGGATGTCATTGAAGATCTTGGCATCGGCTCTGAATTCCAATTCACTTACTTAAATGAGATGCCAACACTGACCACGTTTCCCACACCATTGCGTCAGGTGTTTCACAACTTGATCGACAACGCAGTCAAGCACCACGACGGCGAACGGGGCAACATCACGATAGACTGCGAGGATACTGGCGACCACTACGAGTTTCGAATCGGCGACGACGGCCCGGGAATCGAAACTTGCTTTCACGAAAAAGTATTCGAACTTTTCCAGACGTTAAAGAGCAGGGACGAACTGGAAGGCAGCGGTATGGGATTGCCAATCATCCGAAAGTCCATCGAAAAAATAGGTGGCAGCATCACCCTTGAAAGCGACGTGGGGCAAGGAAGCACCTTTGTAATGTTGTGGCCGAAAGTGATCACGATTCAGAACAAAGAATCAGATCTCAACAACACCTAATTTACGTTCGCGGCAGCCTGAAAAACGGTCTTTCCACCAACGATCGTTCGCAGCACTTTTGTTTTGAGGATTTCTTCGTCAGGACAGGTCAACAAATCGTTTGAAAGCACAACCAAATCAGCGAGCTTTCCAACAGTGATCGAACCTTTAATATCCTCTTCGAAAGCGGCCTTCGCGTTGTTGATCGTGTAGGTTTCCAACGCCTCCTGTCGCGTGAGACATTGTTCGGGGAAGAATGTGACTCCGGGAGCCAACTGCCGCGTCACGGTCGCGAAGAAGCTGGGAATTGGATCAACGTCTTCTACGGGAGCGTCGGTTCCATTGGTGACAATCGCTCCGCTTTCGAGCAACGACTTCCAAACATAGGCACCTTCTTTGGAGCGTCGCTGGCCAAGTCGTTTGGGCACAAAGATCGCATCCGAAGTGCAATGCACCGCTTGCATCGAAGCGATCACTCCAAGCTTTTCAAATCGTGGAATGTCATCTGGAGAAAGGTGCTGGGCATGTTCGATTCGCCAGCGGCGTGATTTTTCTGATGGCGATGAAGCAAAACGACGCTCGAAAATATCCAGAACTTCTCGGTTCGCACGGTCACCGATCGCGTGCACGCATAGCTGACAATCATGCTTGATCGCCAGTTCCGCCGTCGCTTCAACCGACTCGACCGAACTGGTGTTCAACCCTCGGCTCATCGGCAAGTCTTCGTAAGGAGCCAACAACCATGCGCCGTGAGCTCCCAAGGCACCGTCGATGGAACGTTTGATTGCTCGAACCGTGAAATGATTGTTGTTCGCTCCGACGGTCCGTGTCTTTTTCATGTTCAGCATGATGTTTTGATTGCTGTCTCGCACCATGACCCACAATCGAGGCTTCACTTCTTCGCCTGCGAGCGGCTTAAGAAATTCAATTTGACCAAACGGAACACCGGCATCATGGAAACTTGTGATCCCTTTACTGATGCAGTCCTGCGACGCCAACACTGCGGCTCGCATCAGGTAGTCTTTTTGGTCGGCGATGGTGCCTGTGGCCGATTCATCATTGTATTTTGCGTTCCAGATCAACGACGACGCCCGTTCGCGGAAGACACCGGTTGCCTCGCCGCTGGTGTCTCGAAGGATGGTTCCGCCTTTCGGGTTTTCCGTTCCTTCCTTCACACCGGCCAGCCGCATCGCATAGGCGTTGGCAAAATCCATGTGCCCGCTTGCATGGGTCAACAAAACCGGATTGCTTTGTGTGATTTCAGAAAGCGCCTGATGAGTCGGATAGCCCTCGACGTTACCCTCTGGAGCCGATTCCCATTTCGACTGATGCCACCCTCGGCCCACGATCCATTTACCCGGCGGCGTCGTTAGTGTCGCAATCCTTACCTGTTCGACGATTTCGTCCCACGATTTCGCTTTCGTCAAATCCAGCATCATGCGGGATTCGCCCAGTCGAAGGAAATGAGCATGTCCTTCGATAAAGCCGGGCATCAAAAATTTGCCGTCCAGATCGATTTGCTGTGTCGCGTCTGACGCAAGCTCTTGAATGGCTTCGTCGCTGCCAACGGCAACAATCCGATCACCGGTTACAGCGACGGCTTGAGCTTTCGGCTGAGCCGAGTCCATGGTGGCAACATTGCCGTTGTACAGAATCAAGTCGACATCCTGAGCGGCCGACATATTTGTCGACAAGAGCAACAGAAAAACGATCGACAACAAACCGACTGAACGAAAGCGAATCATGCTGCACCTGTGAATCCCAATGAGCCAATACAAGAGCTCTTGTTTTACACAGTTCGCGCGGAAAGAAACAGATTCAGAATCGGTAAGTCGAATTTCGCACCAGCATCACAACGCTAGTTTTTAGCTTGATCAACTCGAAGCGTTGCAGGCTCTTTCGAGGCAACCACACTAACGGCGTACCAAGTCGCGAAGATCAGACCTGAAAACAGAAGATCGCCACAGAGCGTGTACTTAAAGAACGGGATTGCCGCCGTGAAGCAGTGAACCAAGCCACTGGCCGTCATGGGATACCATTGTCCCATTGACCAGACCGACAGATTTGAAATCACGAAAAATGCCAACGACATCGCGAGTGCTGAACCTGAAAGCTGGGCGATTGCGGAAAACGGATTCTTTGAAACAGAACCAGCGTTTGCGAACTCTCTGGCCAGTCTTCGCCCCAAATAACTTGCGACGACCAACCCCGACACGACTCCCACCGTAACCTGCCATGGGCAATGGTCCAGACCTGTGTTGCTGACCAACATCATCAGAACAAGTGACAACCCGGCAACCCAATAGCTACGAAACCAAAACGCAGCAAACATCACGATGGCCGCCACTGGTTTGAAGTTGGGAATATCAACAAGCACATATCTGCTGATGACACCGATGGCGATTAAAACCAAAAGGATCATCGAGTCTCGTAGCAATGTTTGAAAACGTGTCATGGGTTCGTTCCCGCCGTGAATAGTTGAGCCTCAGATGATAGTCGAAGTCACAAAAGTGTCGATATCCAAACCGATTTGTCGCAAACGCGGAGCTAATCTGCCTGCAGTTCTTTGGGCGGAGTGCCGTATTTCCAGCTAACTTTATCGCCCGGAGCCAGTTTAAAGACTCCCGCGCTTTTGTCGCCCGTTTCGCCATTGACGAAGTAGATCCAGTTTTTGCCGGCAGCACCTTCATTTTTGATCCCGCCGATAGAGGTAACGAATGCGGTTTCTCCTGAGCCACGATGTTCGAATTTGAGTTCGTTCATATTCTGAGCTCGTTCAAGCACCTCAAGAACCGTCGTGTCCGGCGAGCACACGACGTCGGTTTTAATGCTTTTCTGCTCTGAACCAAAATCGATCGCCAACGAAACGCTTCCGACTTCCCGCATCGTTTTCTTGCTGGCCGAATCGCAGCCGGGCGAACAAACGAAAATCACCGGCAACAAAAGTATCATGGCTCTGAATTTCCACGATGTGAAAGTCGAGTCAAAAAAGAACGGGTTGCTTCGATTCAAATTCATGGTTCCGCCACGCTTTATTGTCTTTATTGAAACGCTGATTTTAGCCCGGATTATTCACGATGCGTGGGCGTCGACCTGTAGAAAACTTGTTTCATTGGGATATTGCTCCAAGTTTGTGGTTTCGACAGGTCACCCACGACGTGAAAATTGACGAATTTGCAAAACTTGACTCCGCGTCCGGAGAATCGCTCAAAGGACAAACCAGACACCTGTCGTCGTGAATAATTCCGGTTTAGCTCTTTCACTGTCAAAAACCAACGAAGGTATTGGAGCACGGGTGACTTGCCAGATTAATCTGGTCAATAATGATCAAATTCGCGACAGCCCATGCGGTAGCGAACGCCGCTTGTCGCATCAGCTTGTCGCATCAAACTTCGCAACCTGCATTCCCGCAACCTGCATTCCTTAACCGCCTTCCATTGCAATGCCTGAATCATCACCGATCGTCACGATTCGATATCCGCAGAACGATATCGCAGTGATCTGCATGGACACACCCGATCGTCCCGCCAACGTGCTGGACGATCAGCTCTTTAGCGAACTGGACGACGCAATCGATTTAATTTCGGCTCGTGAAGATCTAGCCGGTGTCGTTCTGGTTTCGGCAAAACCAAAAATCTTCGTTGCCGGTGCTGACCTAAATCAGATCCAGCGAACCGCGGACTGGCCAGACGAAAAGGTAATCGAGTTCTGCGAAAAGGGCAGGGCGGTGATGCGAAAGTTCAGTCAAGCGAACTTTCCTTCTGTCGCCGCCATCCACGGAGCCGCAGTCGGTGGAGGCCTCGAAATTGCCATGTGGTGCGACTACCGAATTGCAACCGATCACCGAAGCACTCAACTTGGCTTACCAGAAGTTAAACTTGGCCTTGTTCCAGGCTGGGCCGGAACGGTACGGCTTCCACGGCTCACCAATTTTTCCGACGCACTCAAATTGACGGCTCTGGGCAGCCTGATCAACGCCAGCAAAGCAGAGGAACTGGGACTGATTGAGCACTCGATTCCCTGCAGAGATCCGAACACGGCCGAAACCGATCTGATTTCAGCAGCAATTGAATTGTTGAAGTCTTCCGCAAAAGAGAACTGGATTCAGCGTCGCGAGCAGCTTGCAGGGCCGACGCAAAGCTGCGGCGACGTCGAGTCGATCGTCGCCGAAACGGCAAAGCAAATCGTTGCCAACCGGGACGTCTATCTATACGCGCCGACAGTTGTGCTGGAACACATGAGCAGGACCGTAAACCTGACCGCCGCAGAAGCGGAAGCTTCGGAATCGATCGCGATGGCGCAGGTCTATGGCAGCCCTGCCAATCGCGGTTTGCTGCATCACTATTTTATGATTCGCCGAAACCGAAAACAGCCGGGCCTGGTGGATACTTCGATCGAAACAGCGCCCATTCAGTCAGTCGGCATCATCGGAGCTGGTGTCATGGGTGCCTCGATCGCGACAAGATGTGTCGCAAATGGAATTGAAGTTCGACTATTGGACGCCAATCCGGGAGCCGCTGCTCGAGCGGTCGACAGAATCAAAACCGAAAACGATGAAGCAAACATTTGCACGATCACCGACTACACCGAACTAACTGGCGTTGACCTTGTGATTGAATCCGTGGTCGAAACGGCCAAAGTCAAAAAATCGGTTTTGCAAAAAATCGTCGCGTCGCCAAACAACCCGGACTGGATCGCCACCAACACATCGGCGATTCAAATTGGTTCACTTTCGGATGCCGTTCCCAAACCAGAATCGTTTTGCGGCATCCACTTTTGCCACCCAAAACTCATGTCACTGGTTGAAGTCGTTTGCGGACCGAAGACCGACGAACAAACGATCGCTCGAAGCGTTGCATTTGTTCGTCAATTACGAATGATGCCCGTCGCCATCAATGACTGCCCGGGTTTCGTCGTCAATCGCCTTCTGGCAGCCATGATCAACGAATCGATCAAGCTGTACTCCGATGGACAGTCCATTGTGAGCATCGATGCCGCAATGCGAGACTTTGGTTTTCTTGGCGGTCCTTTCGAGATCATTGATGTGATCGGCGCAGACACTTGCATGTACGCCGGACGCAGTATGTGGGAAGACGGACTGAAATGCATCTCGTTGTCACCGATCCTGCCACGGATGGTGAAGAAGAACTTGCTGGGAAGAAAAGTCGGAAAAGGGTTCTATCGATACGAAACACCCGATAGTGCCGAAGGAGAAACGATTTTCGATTCTGACGTCGACGAACTTCTTGCCAGCTACCGCAACCCTGAGCCCACGGAATCGCTCGATGCCGACGAAATCATCCTGCGAATTCTGAATGCGATGGCTAACGAAGCGGCCCTGATCGAGGACGAAGAAATCGTTGCCGAAACCAGCGACATCGACCTGTGTGTGATCCACGGACTCTCATTTCCCGCTCACGAAGGCGGAATCGCGTTTTGGAAATCACGACAGAAAGAAAATGCCTCGTAGAGAACCTTCGGCGACACGCCGGCAGACTACCGGTTGCGATTGAGCAGTAAGCTGAGCGCTTTGTCGCGAACTTCCATGGGCTCGATATTGACATCGCTGACAACGCCATCGAATCCGATCAACATCACATGAGGCAGCATGACCGGTGGGCACCGCTGCAACAGCGAATTAAAACCGCCTCGATACGCTGCCGGCACCACTCGAACGGCCCGCGATTTCCCCTCAAGCACCGGCGAATCCATGGGAATATCTTCGTCGACACAAACGGCGAGTACAACGATTGGCTTGTTGCCGAGCGTCTTGCCGCTTTCGTTGATCGCCTTTACATATTCAACCGAATCCGGGGATGACGCCGACCAGAAAACAACGATCACAACTTTTTTGTTTAACTTGTCCTGATCCAGTTCGGAGCCGGAAAAGTCGACACCGATGTAGCTGACTTTTTCCCCATCCAGCCGACATCGAAGCAGCCCAGATTTACCGACTCGGACAGCGCGATCCTGAAATCGTTCAAGGACCGACCCCTGTTCTCCAGCAAGCTTGATCTCTTCGAAGACTTCGATTGCCGCGTCATAGTGGGCATTCCGTTCGAGCCACTGACCCAGCATGTTGAGCTTCGCGACCAAGTGAAGTCCGCCTCCCGGTTTGGACAGCAAACGTTTCGCGGTCTGCACGAGATCCTCCCGACCAGCACTGCCAAGAGCGAAACGATTCTGAAATTTGTCGTCGAAATCTTCCTGGCCAAGCAAAATCATGTCGGAAACATTCTGGAAACGATCCTCCATAAGCGGGCTCAACCGATCTGGAGGAAACTGTTGCCGCAACTGCGCAAAAAGGTCAGCCGCGTATTCTGAATCCGATTCCATCAGCGCCACCAAATGGGATTCGATCATCGAAGCAACATACGTGTCCTGCGGAAAACGCTCGATCGTTTCGCGAAACAGATCAAGCAACCCAACGATATCTTTTTCTTCTGATTTGATCGTCTCGAAAGATAAATGAGTCAGTCTGGCGACTCGCGCATTGCGATAAACGGCCTCATCCGAGTCGTCGAGGTAGGGCGAATAAGTTCGCTGCAACCGTTCGCCAACGCCCGGCATTTTTAAGTCATTTTGAAAGTCCAAACCATACAGTTTCACGTTTGCCAAAATCTTTTCGCAGATGGCAAGGATACGAAATGAGTCATCTTCTGGTTTGCGAGCAACGATCTTGTTCGCGACATCAATCCGCTGATTGCAAATATCCAGCTCTGCCATCAGGTCGGAACCTCGCGACGATTTAAGGCTCTGCAGTTGCACCACGAGCTCTTCTATCGAGCTACGTTTTCTTTCCGCTTCGCGAGCCGCTCGACGAGCAGCAAGTTCGGCTGAAGAAACTTCCTTGCTGATTGGCTGACTTCCAACGCCAAAGACACCGAAAATCAAAACGAGGCTGGTGACGACACCGAACATCATCGCCAGAACGTCAACCTGCCCCTGGCTTTCCGGTACCGCGACCGGCTGAAGGTCACCCGGCTTGGGCGCTTTCTTTTTCCGATTCTTTGAATGTTTTCGGCGAGAGGAGCTCATCAGAGGCGGCAGGACAATGGCGTAAAATTGGAAAACGAAACTTGAGCTGGCACGCAGAACTCCGCCCTACGGTCCAACCGACCGAACTGGGCCAACCGACCGAACTGGGCCAACCGAGACTGCCCGCAAAAAACCGCTACGGTAACTCGATCGAACTTGATGGATTTGCTGGAGGCTCTGGAGCAGATCCCGTGTTCGGCGGTCCCGATTGCTTCACTGCAACGTAAGCCATTCTAAGCTGATGAAGATTCTCCGTCAGCATATTTGCTTCTTCGTCTGTCAGGTTCCCTTTGGTTTTCTCCTCAAGAACACTGATAATGTCAATCACGTGCTTCGCCATGGGCAAATTGGCTTGCGGTCCCGAACCATCCATGTCGGGCATCAAACCCAACATCGCCATCGCCTGAGTCCCAAGCGTTGCCAACAGGATTGAGAACGAAGCTTCCGGAATCTGTGGAACGTCGGAATCGCCACCGGGCGATTGCTCTTCCTGTTCGCGAAGCTGTTCTTTCTCTTTCTCGACCTGTGACTTCCAGTCTTCGTCAACGATGATTTTTGGTTCTTCCTGTTCTGACATTTTTCTTTTTACCAATGGAGTCTGAATCGGATTAGTAATGTCGAATCATTTCGACAACGTTTGGTATTCCATTCAAAATCAGCTATCAGCCGACTCGTGCTGAACGTTTGCTGATGCGGTCGACTGAGAGGATTTTCTGCTGGCCGCCGCTTCGACGAATCCGGCAAACAATGGATGCGAGCCAGTTGGTTTTGACTTGAACTCTGGATGAAACTGAACGGCAACGAACCATGGATGATCCGCGACTTCGACAATTTCGACCAACGAGTCATCTTTGCTGGTTGCCGCAATCACAAAACCATTCGCTTCAAGCTGCTGACGGTACTGGTTGTTAAATTCGTATCGATGTCGATGACGTTCGGAAATCGAATCCGTTTGGTAACAACGATGCGACACGGTGCCTTCTTTGACGTCGGACTGCTGCTTCCCAAGACGCATGGTCCCCCCCATGTCAGTCACGTTTCGCTGTTCATCCAAAAGGCAGATCACCGGATGTTTGGCGTCTTTTTCAAATTCACTCGAATGGGCATTCTCCAAACCGACCACATTGCGAGCGTACTCGATGACGGCACACTGCATTCCAAGGCAAATGCCAAGAAAAGGAATTTTTCGTTCGCGAGCCCAACGAATCGCTTCGACTTTTCCTTCGACACCGCGTTCACCGAATCCTCCCGGAACAAGGATGCCATGGTAGCCCGCCAGCAACCTTTCCGGCCCTTCGCGTTCGATATCCTCGGACTGGATGCGACCGATTCGAATCTGAGCACCATGATCGATTCCAGCGTGATCGATGGCTTCGTAAATTGACTTGTAAGCGTCTTTGTGTTCCGCGTACTTTCCGACAACCGCGATACTGATTTCGGTTTTGGGATTTCGCAAACGATGCAAAATCTCGTGCCAGTCATCAACGTCTGGCATCGCGGGCGAAAGCCCCAGTTTCTGCATACACTGCGAATGCAAACCGTTTTCGTAAAGGCTAAGCGGAACTTCGTAAATTGAGAAATCCTTGTCGCGTTCTTCGATGACCGACTCGGTTGGCACATTGCAGAACAGAGCGATCTTGTCCTTTTCTTCCGTTGGAAGCGGTCGCTCCGTTCGGCAAATCAAAATATCTGGCTGAATACCAATCTGCCGCAGCAAACCGACCGAGTGCTGAGTCGGTTTTGTTTTGAGCTCGCCGGCAGCCTTCAGGTACGGCACCAAGGTCAGATGAATGTACAGGCAGTTCTCTTTGCCATGGTCCAATGAAAACTGACGAATCGCTTCCAGGAACGGCTGACTCTCGATATCTCCGACCGTTCCTCCGATCTCGGTGATGACGACGTCGACTTTTTCGCCGCCTTCTTCACTGTTTCCAAGTTTCGCGATGCAGTTCTTGATTTCGTTGGTGATGTGCGGAATCACTTGCACTGTCTTGCCCAGAAATTCGCCGCGACGTTCCTTTTCGATGACGCTCAAATAGATTTGGCCGGTCGTGTAGTTGGACTGCCGCGTGAGGGGGCTGTTGGTGAATCGTTCGTAGTGACCAAGATCAAGATCGGTCTCGCTGCCGTCATCCAGAACGTAAACTTCGCCATGTTGATAGGGGCTCATCGTCCCGGGATCCACGTTGATGTAGGGATCCAGTTTCTGCATTCGAACGTTCAGCCCGCTTCGTTCGAGCAGCATTCCGATCGACGCACTGCTGAGCCCTTTTCCCAAAGAGCTTACGACACCGCCAGTTACAAAAATGTGTTTAGTCATCGTTCCGATTGGCCCCAATTCTGGGTTCTGGCTTGCGAATTTCAAAACCGCCGATTCTAACGCTTGCCGACGGAACTGACAAACAGTTCGTAGTCCTCTCGCGTGTCGATACCGACAATTGGCTCGTCAATGATGCCCGCATAGATTGGGTAACCGGCAGACAGGACTCGAAGCTGCTCCAACGATTCCAGCGACTCCTCGCGGCACTTCGGTAATTGCGGGAACTTCAGCAGGAAATCACGTCGGTACGCGTACAGGCCAATGTGCTGCAAAAAATTTGGCGGATTTTCCTCCAGCAGCTCATCGCTCCACTGCCTTGGACAGGGAATGGGACTGCGACTGAAGTACATCGCTCGATTTCGGCTGTCCAGCACCAGCTTCACCGTGGCGGGATCGTCGAGCAACTTTCGAGAACGAATTGGAGTCGCCAAGGTCGCCATGACGGCTTTCGGATTGTCTTCAAGAATCGAAATCGCCAAGTCAATTGCTGAGCCCGGAATCTCAGGCTCGTCCCCCTGAACGTTGACCACGATGTCAAATTCCGGATGCCGCGAAGCCACCTCCGCCACGCGATCCGTGCCGCTGACGTGTTCGGCGGAAGTCATTTCGACCTGGCCCGAAAACCCTCGCACCGCATCAAAGATTTCCACATCATCAGTCGCAACAATCATGGCGTTCGTTTTCGAACATCGCGAAGCCGATTCATGCGTGTGCTGGATCAGGGGATTGCCCGTTTCGGCGAGCAACATTTTGCGAGGCAATCGGCTGGACTGGAGCCGGGCCGGGATGACGATAAGTGATTTCAAGACTGGAATCTCTGAGCTGCGGGAACCGGAGTGAAAAACGCAATGATAACACGGTCAACAAAAGTCGCCTGTTGCGTGTAACCGATAGGCCCAAAATTTCCCGCAAGCCTAACACTTCCCCACCACTCAGGATTTCTCAAAGGGTCAGGACAAACATTTCCCGATTTCAATGGTGAACAAATTCGATCTGGAGACAAATCATGGCCGGACCAGACGTGCTTTTAACTGGCTCAACCGGATTCATCGGAAAACACTTCCTGAAACAACTCATCGATCAGGGACGCCGCATCCGTTGTATCGCTCGCAGCACATCCAATATTGAATCGCTTCCGTCCAAAGGCTTCGAACTGGTGCGAGCCGACCTTGCGGATGCTGATTCGCTGACAAAAGCCGTCGAAGGCTGCAAGACCGTTTTCCACCTTGCGGGCAAAGCACGGAATTCGACCAAGGGCGACCTGCTGGATACGAATCGCGATGGCACGCGAAATTTGACCATCGCGTGTAGCCGACAGGAAAATCCGCCGACGCTTGTCGCGTTTTCTTCGCTGGCGGCTTCGGGACCCTCAGAACTAGATCAGCCGGTCGAGGAATCAGATCCCTGCAATCCGATTTCGAAGTACGGCGAAAGCAAGCTTGAGGGCGAAAAAGTCGCTGCCGATTTTGCATACCAAGTCCCGATATCGATCATCAGGCCACCGATCGTTTTCGGAGAAGAAGATACTGTCAGTCACAGTTTGTTTGCCTCCATCAAAAAATTCAAACTGCATCTTGCGGCGGGACTGGAAGAGAAACAGTACTCAATCATTCATGCGGACGATCTTGCCCGAGCCGCCTTTGCAGTCGAAAAGTTTGGCAAACGAATGACTCCTGAAGCAACCGACCAGGGCGTTTACTTCGCGACCTACGACGAGATCCTGTCCGGTTCCGAATTTGCGACTCGAATTGGAGACGCGGTCGGAAGACGCCCCATCGTGACGCCGATGCCACACTGGGTCGTAAGAGCAACTGCTGCGATCAACGAACTGGTCTCTGCCGTCTCGCCAATGAAGCCATTTTTGAATTGGGATAAAGCTCGCGAAGCGACGGCAGGTTCATGGACCTGCTCCGGCAGCAAACTTCTCAACGACACAAAAGTCAGTTTTGAGTCCATTGAGAGCCGTCTATTTCAAACCGTCGAAGGTTACCGCCAAAAAGGATGGCTCTAAGTGATTGCCGTAAGCTGCAATTAACGGCCAATGAAAAACGTTTCTGAGGCTTCTGCGGATTCGTAGTTATTTTGGGAGGGAGCTTACGGGCTGGAACTTGAGCGAAACAGATCGCTGAATTTCGACTATCATGAAACCATGAGCTCCACCTACCCATCTGACCACAATTCGTTTGACGTCGAATTTTCCGTTCCGTTTCAGCATCGAGTCCGATTCACT
>CAYZPA010000022.1:15135-29491 GCA_964479855.1 uncultured Pirellulaceae bacterium | reverse complement strand
CAATTCGTTTGACGTCGAATTTTCCGTTCCGTTTCAGCATCGAGTCCGATTCACTGAGGACCTCGCGGAGTCGGAACTGGCGACGCTTTTGGAATTGTTTGAATCAGCACCTGGAACGAAACCTCGCGTCCTGCTGGTTGTGGACGAGCATCTTGCCGAACAATCGTCTCGCGTTGCCGAGATTTCCAGACGGCTTGAGAGTAATGAAGACATTCTGTTGATGGACGGCGGTTCTTCACAACGACCCGGCCCGGCGTTCTCGCTGCCCGGCGGTGAGCAGGTCAAAAACACGACCGAACACGTTGAACGATTGCTTTCAACAATCAACGAACGCAATCTCGACCGGCGAAGCTACATGGTCGTCATCGGCGGAGGAGCCGTGCTTGACGCAGGCAGTTACGCCGCTGCGATTGCCCATCGCGGCATCCGCGTGATTCGCATTCCCACTACCTCGCTGGCCCAAGGTGATTCCGGTGTCGGCGTCAAAAACGCAATCAACTTTTTCAACAAGAAGAACTGGATAGGAACTTTTGCCGTTCCATGGGCCGTCATCAATGACGCGGCCCTGCTTTCGTCGCTGCCGGATCGGGACTTCAATTGCGGGTTCAGCGAAGCGGTAAAAGTCTCGTTACTAAAATCGCCCAGGGACTTCGACTACCTGTGCTCCAATGCAAAATCCATCGCATCACGTGACATGCGAGTTGCCTTTCCGGCGATCAAACGATCCTGCATCTGGCACCTTAAGCACATCACGCAAGGCGGCGATCCGTTCGAAGCTCTCGAGGCCCGTCCGCTGGATTTTGGACATTGGTCCGCTCATAAAATGGAACAGATGAGCGGCTATCGACTTCGTCACGGCGAAGCTGTCGGGATCGGCGTCGCGCTCGACTGCCTGTACTCGTCACGCGTTCATGGCTTTCCACCATCGGACAGCCAGCGAGTTCTTCGCAGCCTGGAAGACTTAAAGTTACCGCTCTGGGATTCTACGCTGAACGATTTTGAGGCCCTGCTGAGCGGTTTGGAAGAGTTCCGTCAACACCTTGGCGGCCGGCTGACGATCACGATGTTGCAGGACATTGGCGACCCAATCGAAGTTCACCAAATCGACTCCGCCGCCATGAAAGAATCCATCGATGAGCTTCGACTGGCGGCTCAGGCAGTTAACCATCGATAGCCACCGATCGCTCGGCTGCGCATGTTTGTTATTTGCTCAACAGCATTTCCCGCACACGTTCGACAGCCTGATCATGCGAGCCCGAGAAGCATACTTTTCCCTGCTGATCAACGACGACCGCTCGCGGAACGAACCATACTCCCAGTTGCTGCCCCAGAGCAATACTCTGCGATTCGTCCAAAGCAACTGACGTCACGTAATTCGACAGCCCTTCCGGAAACTTTCTAACCGCGTCACTCCGTTCACTGGAACCCGTTTTGATGCTAACGATTGACAATGGATCATCCGACTGAACGGACGACGCAAGGCTCGCCAGTGTCGAATTCGCCGCGATCGATGTTTTCGAGTCAGGATGCCAAAAATCTAGCAGCGTGATTTTGCCGCGAAACTGTTTCGATGATATCGAACCTTGCTCCGTCGACAATGTAAACTCAGGAACTTGCTCACCAATACCCGCAGGAAGAACGCCGTCTATTTTTAAGGGCGGAAGCTGCGTGCCATTGTCGCGAATTTGAATTAGTTCCTGATGCTGTACCAAGCTGGCAACATAAATATCTCCCTGTTTCCACGCAGGCCTTCCAGGTACATTCAATTGCAAACGATAGATTCCGGGTTCCGAAACATACGTTTGGAACGAGCCGTCTTTTCGCAATGGACCACTAACTTGTTCGACCGACCGATTCATCGCAAGCACTGCGTTCCAGTCTTTTCGTTTTTCAAACTTACGGATTTCGTCGAGATAGCTTTGCGGATCGCTTCCGTTGACTTCGATCGAATCGGGCAAGCATCGCCTCCAGCTATCGAGCTTGCTGAGCGTAAATGAAGCGTTCGACAGGTTGGCAAGTTCAACAACTTTCGGATCCAGCGGGCTAGAACTGACCTCCAACGCGAATTCAATATTCATCTGCATGGCCTCGCCGGGCACGGGAAGCAATGGAGCAGAAACAAGGTACCTCGAACCATCGATGAATCTAAGAGCGCTGACCGAACAAAAATGAGGCCCGACTTTTGAAAATTCAAAGTTGCCATCTGCATCTGTCTTTGTACTTGAAGACGAATCAATCAAGCTGGAAATTGTGGGCTGATGCATCAATGGTCGCAGCGATACACTGTTGTTGGCCACTGGTTTTCCCCCAAGCGAAACGCGGCCTTTCAACTTTGCCCATGGCTGAATGACGATCTTGAGATCGTCTTCGGAAGGCTTATCGGCAATCTCTACTTCGGCGTAGCCGCGATCATGAAGAACGACTAACGTTGCCAGCTCAGTGACCTGCTGATACTCAAACGAACCATCTGATTTCGTGACAGCGATCGGAGCTCGAAATCGAACCTGATACGCCTTCATGCGGAGAGATTCGATTTCGGAAACGCGATGGATGCTCGCTTTGGCAACCGGTTTTCCATCGACGTCGACCACACGCCCAACACGCGGTGCACTCTTAACCAATTGAACGTTTAGCTCGCTTGGCACATCACCAGTACTGATCATCTTAGAAAGCACAGACCGGTAACCTTTTTTGCTGACTTCAAATCGCCAAAAGCCCCCGTTTTGACGCAGCGGTATCGAATACATACCTTTTGAATCTGCCACCACTGCCTCACCATCAAGTCGTTGCCCCTTTGCGGTCGCGACAAAGTTGTATCGTATCGGCGTCACCTTTACGAACTTCGCAGGCTTGCCCGAACTTTCGTAGATGATGCGACCTTTGATCGCGGGAACTTTTTTCAATTGGACAACGTGCGGTTCATCGCCCGGCGTAAGCACAACTATCTTGGCGAGATAATTCTTTGCTGACACCATCCACTCGATTTCGTCATCGGGTGCCCAATCCCATTCGAAAACGCCTTCGTCGTTGGCTTGGTATGGAACCCCTGTCGGCTTTACGGTGGGATGAATGTGCGAATACAGCGACTTTCCTCCACGCCATTTTCGCGGAGTAAAGTAAGCGCCAGCAAGCGGCGTCCCCAGTTCGTCCACAGCTTTAATTTGCAATCGCTTGCCCGGCTTCAGTGTGAAATCAATCGTCACCATCCCGGGCTTAACTTCCGCTGTTTGAGTTTCCGGCGCGAAACCTTCAGCAATAACCGTTACTTTTTTATTGCCAGGAGGCAGCGGCACAGTTCGATAGCTCCCGTCCAGCTGCAGCTCAATTTCCTGAGAACCAGACTCGAAGTATGGATCTTCGCCCCAGATCACCAGACCATCCGACACGGCTTCGCCATTCTGATCCGTGACTTTTCCGGTAATTTGCACTCCCGCAAAAAGTGAAATTTTGGCAGTCAGATTTCGCAGTTCTACCGCCTGCAACACTGTCGACTTTTGGGGCAAATAGCTTTCGTGTTCAACATCCACGCTGAACGGACCACGATTTCCCGGCGGCACGTTATTAAAGCGCCACTGGCCTTGAGCGTCGGTTTCGACAACACCAAGCTGTCCAAGAATTCGCGGGCGTTTGCCCAGGTCGCTTCCGGGTCCACGAAGTTTCACCTTCGCATTGGCGACAGGATTTCCAACACCATCATGAACAACGCCACCGACAACCGTTCCCGGAACCATCCGAACCTCAAATTTCTTTGGTGGTGCGTCTCCGTTGTTGATGTCGGCCTGCTCCCAAGCAGCGAACATTGGTACGAATCCGTCTTTCCGAATCCAGAGGCGAACAATGTAGTAGTTAAATGGCAGCTTGACGTTGGCCACCCCTTTGGCGTCGGTCACGTAAGTCGAATTGGGCGGAAAAACCACATCATCTTTGTAGCCCGAGCCAGACCAAACACCCGCGTGGAGGTGAACATCTGAAACAGGATTGCCTTCCTGGTCCAGAACACGAACTTCAATGTTCTGATTCAGAACCATCGGATCTTCTTCCTGCGTTGACCAAACGACGGAAGCGATCCCGCTGGCGCTCGGTGAAAACAGAACCAATGCCAATACGCAAATCAACGCAGCTACCGGAACCGATCGATGTTGACGCCTTTGCTGTCGGGCTTGAGCGATTCGCCGAATTCGACGCAACAAGCTTCCTTCGCCTGTGGCGTAAAGTGCAAAACCATTGCTTTGCTTTCGCGTTTCTTCAAGAAGCAACAAGGCCTGGGCATAGCCCTTTCGATCACCAGTCACTCCGGCCGCGATATCATCGCAGCAATTTTCGCGCTCGGCTCGGATCCGACCTGAAAGCCACCAAACACAAGGATGAAAAAACAAGAGCGTTTCAACGACACATTGCAATAAATTCACCAGAAAATCACCGCGCCGAACATGAGCCAGCTCGTGCGCGAGAATTGCCTTCATTTGATCCGGCGACAATTCTGTGACCAGACTCGTCGGCAACAGGATCAAGGGCTGTAGCCAGCCAATCAACAACGGATTCAGAACCGTGCTGGATTCTTTGACGCACAAATCAACGCGAATTTTCATTTGCTGTTGAAGACTGCTGATCGTTTTTTCAAACCATGGATTCTCGATCGGCTCACAGTTTTTTCGAATACTCTGCAATCCAGCCCAGGACGAAAACAATCTGACTCCCAAAAGCACAACGCCAACAAACCAGAGAGCAGCGATCCGGGGCGCGAGATTTTCGGCAGAATTCGATATCGAGCGAAACATCTTTTCAATGCCCTGCTTCAGCCAAACGAACATACGTGGCTCGTCAGACACAGCAGCCGAGCTGCGATACTTGTTGAATTTAGACTCGCTCTTTGTTGCGGCAATATCATTCGCACCGTTTAAATATTCAATCGTCGAAAACGTATTTGCTGCGATGAATTTTGATGAATTCAAACGTTTATCGCTTTGGCTTTCAGGCTGGCTTGAAACGATAGAAACAAAAGTCAAAACGGGTGCAGCCGCCATCAACGTCAATCCAACACAAGCAATCAAGTACTGCGTCGCCGCCGATCGGTCGCGAAAAAGCAACAACGCGACCCATGTGATTGCCGCAATCAGGATTCCCTGCCAAAGGAAATGAAAAAGCGAACAACCCACGATCGTCGCAAAATCCAAACCGGATCGCGAAGAGACACCAACCGTATTTGATCCCGACGCCAAAAAGTGACCGATCATTTTTCCTGCTCCATCCTGTCCAGCATTTTTCGAATATTGGCAATCTCTTCAGCAGTTGCCTTTTCGTTCGAAAGTGCGTGAAGAACAAGTCGCCCTGTAGAGCCGCCAAAGACTTTTCGAACGAAATCTTTGACCAGCTGCCGCTGAGTCACTTCCGATTTCTGACGCGCTCGATAGACATGAGCACGTTTTGACGGGTCGCGCAAAAGCAGGCCCTTTTCGAACATGATCTGCATCAGTTTGAGCACGGTCGTGTAGCCGACCGATCGCTGCCGCGAAAGCTCTGTGTGCACTTCTCTGACCGTGGCCTCCTTGAGCCCCCACAAGATCTGCAAAATCTCCTGTTCCGACTCGGTTGGCTTGACCGAAGAAACTTTCGTTCGTTTCCTTCCCATTCGCAACTCCCGGCAGTGTTGAAATGAACAACTGCAGCGATCATACGAAACAATTCGTACATGTCAACGAAACATTTCGTAGTTCTAGGCAAAAAACTGTGCGAGCAATTTCAAAATTAAAAAAAGCGAACGACAAAGAATGCCATTTGCTGTACTTAGCCCGGCTTGGATTTCAATTGAAGAATTGAGTTGCCCTGTGGTGACCCCCGCAATCAGTCATCTTTTGGATCAGTCGATACGGAAACGACACGACTTCTATTCTAGCTTGCCCATAGCTCGAAGTCGTAAGCCGCAGGTCCAGGCCCAAAATCATTGAACCATCCAGACGGCGGAGCAAAGTTTGGCTGGCCGAACGTATAGGCAAAGCTGTAGTCTTCAGCACCCAACCCATTAGCCCACTGAAAATTATTGTAGTCGTGACCCCAAACTCCCTGAGGCACATCCTCTTCGGTCGCGCCGGAAATTGAGATCCAATAGGTTTTGTCGGCTTGTAGATCAATGTCGATTTCTGCCCAGTACTCAAAGATTGGGCTATTGGGAATTCGTCCTCCATTGATGACTTCGAAGCCTGTTGCAGTGCGATTCACTTCATTGCCAACTTCAAACACGGCAATCGGATCACCGAGCGGAACGGAAGTATTACCTTCGTAGAACTCGATGCGAAAATCATCTTCGACGAAGGCTTCTCCAATTTCATTGCGGAACCCGCTATAGCTGCCCGCCCATGACACGCGGCGGACCGTTGAATCGGTTTCAAGCCTGAATTCACTTGCGTAGCGGTAGTTGTCATTGAAAGCGTTATAGTAAGACGTGGTGGCACTGGTCACACTTTCAGATCCGCCAAAAACGCTATCGAACAGCAACACCTGTTCGACATCGATACTCACATTGGAACTCACAGCATCAGACATTTCAGACATCTGCTGCACGCTGTCGGTGCCAGCCTGACCGCCGATTCGGACCGATCCGTCGACCGTCGCATCCATCATGTCGACTTTTACCAAATCGTCTTCGTTGCCCATGAAGACGCCAAGCTGCTCCTCCCCGACGACAGGATTCTCAAGGAGCACTTCATCGTTGCCGCCGAGCGTCAGAAGCAGATTTACTTCACCCATGTAGTGATTGTTGGCTGAATGAATTGAGTCCGTGTGCATCCCGGTGACAGTGATCGAGTCGCCACTGAACACAGACTCCTTCATGACAATCGAATCTCGCCCTTTTAGCGTTACGGCTCGAAAGCTGTCTTCGAAATGGGTCCCTTGCACGTTGATCGAATCTTGCCCGTCAAAAGTTTGAATCGTTGTCGGGCCGGAAAAGACGCTATCCGCCAAACTGATATCGTCATCCCCAGTACCTCCATAAATGATCGACAGCTCTTCGAAATGAGCGTCTCTGATGTTCAGTTCATCGTGCCCCGGACCGAAATGGGCTCTAAGTCCACCTGCAAATGAAGCTCCGTTCTCATTTCTCCTGGCTGTTCTAACCAGATAACTGGCTTCGTTGTTGATGGTCGTTCGATTGAGCCCATTGATTCGCAATTCATCGCCGTCGGCCACGATCTCAAATTGGTTGTCAGCAGCATCACCGCGGATATAAAGATGCATACTTTTAAAGACAGTCACATTGCCCGCGAGCAGTTGTCGTGGCTCCAAAGCCTGGTAACTACAGCGTGAGTTGCGTTGCATCGGATTGATGGGTCTCATCAGATTGCCTTTCAAGTGATTCGTGCTGACAGGATACAGCATTGTAAACCCGACTTGAGCGAGTTTGATTCACAGGCCGGATGGTTCGGGAAAACTCGGGCGAGCGTTGCTTAGCAGTATCCAATTAAAAAAAGCGAGTGACAAGGAATGTCACTCGCTTTAGAAAATTTCAATCAGAAAGAATCAGAAAGATTTGAATATCGAACCCGATTCAGTTGAGCCTTAGTTGCCAAACGGAGAACCAACCGGCGCCGAATCATCGGGCTTTTTCGCTCGCACTGGAGCGGCTTCGCCTCGCATTGCTGCGACCTGGTCTTTGATATCGGCCGAATACTGTTCGCAAACCTTCTGCAGTTGAGAAGCGACACTGACTTCCTGTTTCGGTGGCTCACCAGGAAGCGGCTCGTCCACTTCCACGTCCAAGTCAACAATCCCAACATTGGACTCTTCCATAAATTCTTCAAAAACCGAATCCAGTGCCGTCATCGCCGTTTTGTGATTCGCAGAAACGACATTCTGAATCGCATCTTTGGCAAACAGTTCCTTCACAGAGAAAACAACCAGCTTCACCTTGCGGCGAAACAGGTTCAGCTCGTAGGTCGGCAAATCGACAACAGGTTCTGGTGGCTCGTAATTCTGAACAACGCCACCGCGTCCTCCACCCATGCCGGGGCCCATACCGGGTCCTCCCATGCCGGGACCGCCCATGCCTCCCATCCCTGGTCCGCCCATACCGGGACCGTCGTCGCCCATGCCCATGCCGCCCATGCCGCCCATTCCAGGGCCGCCCATGCCCATCCCCATGCCACCACCGAATCCGCTGGTGCGAGGATTGTCTTTGTAGTTCGTGCCCTCAACGACCAAGTCAACGTCGTCATAAAGAATGTTGTCGTAGATCAACTCTTTTACACTTTCGTCGATGTCGGTTGCTTGCTGGTTCAAAGTCGAAGACGCGAAAGTCGCAATCGACTCGACCGTCGCGTTGACCTTTTCAGCAGCGATTCCTGTCAGAGGCAGTTTACCGATCGCGCGAACAGCATCCAGCTTGATCCATGTCGGAGCCTTACTATCCGCAGCGATGACTGCCGAAAGCCGATCAAAGAAAGCCGGCGCTTCAGCTCCCGGTCGAACCTTGCTCATGAAGTCGATCGCTCGCCCCACTTTCCAACGCTTGAAGTCATCCTTGAGTTCAGGATCTTCCTTCACGATCGTGTCAAACATGTTGGATACAAACTGAGTCAACGACGTCAGTTCCGCTTGCGGGATCCGTTGAGCACCTGCGGCGGTATCAATTTCTATGTGGCGAAGAATTCCGGAAAACGCAGGAGCCTGCAAAAAAGGCTCGGACGCATTGTTGGTGAAAATAGCAGTCAATTCCTGAAATGCATCCAGCGACGGTCGCGGAGGCGTTCTGGAAATTCGAACCAATGGCGATTCATCCAACTGACTCAGCATGACCACCGCGTTCACACGAGCCGCTGGCGAAAGTTTTTTATTGCTGATGATGCTCTTGAGTCCGGGAACCGCAATTTGTTTGATGAAGCTGGTTCGGGCCGCAACCGAAAATTTCGAAGACATAAAGTAACGATCAAATTCGTCACGAAGTTGTCCCGCTTTGGCCAGCTCCTTTTTCAGCGTCAGTCTCGGCAACAGGTACCCATCGACATACTCCTTGATGTCAGCAGTCTGCAACGAACTGCCGCTTTCCATGGCGTTCTGGATCAAACGAATTCCTTCTTTCTGAGCCGCCTTTGCGTCGCGATTCTGCTTCTGCAGCTCACGTCGATTTTCAGCATCAGAATCGATCCGCCCGACCTCTTTGTACTTGGCCGCAATCGGAAGTTGATCCGACTGATCCTGCTGACCGTGGAGTTCGCCTGTGGAAACGCTCGACAGACAAAGCAACATCGCGCCGCATAACGCGATCAGCAAACGACGCGGATTCGCAATGGAACGAACCGAAGCAGAATCCGAAGCTGAAGGGGAATAAGAATTAGTCAAACTAAGCATGGAAACCTCAGGAAGCCCATGATGGGTAAAATTTGCGATAGCCGTCGGGAACGAACGGCCCATGAAATATGCGCCATTTTTATAGCAATTCCCCTGCTATCACAGGATACTTGTCAAATCGCCGCCTTTCCAATGGAATCGACGACATTAAAACCGACTTTGCAACAACTGGCAGCCAATTCGGCATTGGTGGTTAAACTGTTCTGGCGATGAAAGCCAATGGACCGATTGAGCTTTCAACAAATCCCTCAGATTCCATATATTCAGCAACGACCCGGCGGGCCACCGCAAAAACCAATTTATTGAATCCACGTCAGAAAGTTCAACCATGCTCGCTCGTAAACGAATCGATTCAACCAACCTGACTCAAGACATGCCCCTTCAGGACCTGTCACAACGTGCCACATCCAAACGTGCCGCACCTTCGGGAAGCCGCCGCGGATCAGGCTTGTTGTTCAGCTTAGGACTTGGCCTCGTATTCGCATTAACCACTGCTACCGCAGATGTTAGCGGCCAGGAAGCTTTACCCACCCAGCAACAAACACCCGCTGCAAAGCCTGTGACGCAGACGGTCACCAGAAGTTCCAACATTTCTGCACAGGACCAGGAACGCATCATGGCGGAAGTTCGGGAAATCATGGCAATCCGCCAACAAATGGGAGGCGGCGTCGCAGAACAGCTTCGGGACGTACAACTCGATTTGAATCCGGTCGAATCAACCGATCCGCAGGCCAACAAAAGCAAACCAGCCAAAACGATCCTGTCTGAGAAGTTCGCACAAGAACTCAAACAGCAGGCGATTTTACGAGCCAAACAACCCGTCGTGCCCGCAGCGACCGCAAACGAGGCCGCCGCAAGCGAGGCCGCCGCAAACACGACGCCCGTGAAATCCGCAATTCAACCGCTCACGTCGGCTCCGGAACTGATTCAGCCTCCCAAAGCAGGAACGTTGTCCATCGGACCCATGGCTCAACAACCCCCTTCGAGCACACAACCCGCAAAACAACCATTGGACGGCGTTCAAGTCATGCATCTGAGGAAGTCAGCGAAAATGCTCGAAGAAGCCGCCGCCAACCTCGAGATGGCTCGACAATACGACCAAGCGGATAAAATCCGAGCCCTTGCAGGAGAAATCTGGCGATCCGCAAGGTGACGGGTAATTCAACCGGAATTATTCACGACGACAGGCGTCTGGTTTGCCGTTTGAAGCGATTCTCCGGACGCGGAGACAAGTTTTGTGAATTCGTCAATTTCACGTCGGGGGTGACCTGTCGAAACCACAAACTCGCAGTAATACCCCAATGAAACAAGCTTTCTCCATGTCGACGCAAACTCATCGTGAATAATCCGGGCTCAAGTCGGACCGGCAAAACGGACTTCCGAACATGGTCAGGGGTGATTTGCAACTTCAACATTAAGGCTTTTGCCTTTTCAAGGCCGATTAGAAACAATCGTATAGAGACACTTATCATCGAAAGTGAATCCGGATTGAGTTCGCGACGCCAGATCTTCCCGTTTCCACCTGATAAATTTCCTAAATCCGAAAGAATCTACGTTTCAAAATTCTCCGCAATTGCGATGCGAAAGGGTTTGATTTAGGCTCAGGTTACTCGGCGATTTTCCACCCGGAGCATCCGCTGCAACGTTTATTGAGGGAAGAACATGGCAATTGATGGTTTCGGAAAATTTTTGATCAAAAGCAACCTGCTGACTCAGGACCAGGTGCTTGATGCCGACAGCATTGCAAGGCAGAACAAAACCACGCTGGCCAACGCCATCGTTCAGCAGAACTATCTGGCCGACACGGACGTGATGAAAGCGATGGCCAAATACCATCGCATGGAATACGTCGATCTGGCAGAAGTCGACATTCCCGAATCGGTCATCGAACTGATGCCCGAAACGGTGGCTCGTGAAAATGCGGTGCTCCCACTGGCAGAACACGGCAGCGGACTCAAGATCCTGATGAGCGAACCCAATGACGTCGACGTCATCGAAAACCTGCGTTTCATCCTGAACCGCGATGTTTCCGTTGCTTTGGCCCCTCGATCCATGATCATTCAGGCTATCAACGACAAATATGGCCAAATCGAAGGTGAATCTGCCGACTCCATCCTGCAAGAATTCACCGATACCGCGATCGACTTCACCGAAACGGTCGATGACGCGGACGACATGAACAGCGATTCAGTCGACGAAAGCAGCAGCGCCATCGTTCGACTGGTCCAATTGATGATCCAGGAAGCCGTTCAGGTTCGAGCCAGCGATATCCATGTGGAACCTTTCGAAGATCGCGTGCGAATCCGCTACCGGATCGACGGAGTCCTCCACCAGCGAGACACCCTGCCAAAACGTCAGCTTGGAGCGATCATCTCTCGTATCAAGATCTTAGCGAAGATTGATATCGCTGAACGGCGTCGAGAGCAGGATGGGCGGATCAAGGTATCGGTAGGGGAAAAGGAACTGGACCTTCGCGTCAGCATCATCCCCACCAACAACGGTCAGTCAGCGGTTCTGCGACTGCTGGACAAGGACAACATCAAAATCGGTGTTCGGCAGCTCGGATTCTCTGAACAGACGTTCAAAGATTTCATGAATCTGACGAAGCGGCCCAACGGCATTATCCTGGTAACCGGCCCAACCGGGTCCGGAAAAACGACCACGCTCTACGCCGCCCTGAACAGCCTCAATCGCCCCGATCGGAAGATCATCACGGCGGAGGATCCGGTCGAGTACTACCTGCCCGGGATCAATCAGGTCGAAGTGAAACACAAAATCGGATTGGACTTTTCGCGCATTATTCGCTCAATGCTGCGTCAGGCCCCCAACGTCATCCTCGTCGGCGAGATGCGTGACGCAGAGACCGCTTCGATGGGTATCCAAGCGTCTCTTACTGGACACCTAGTTTTTAGTACGCTACACACGAACGATGCGCCCACTGCCATCACACGAATGGTCGACATCGGAGTTCCCGGATATCTGGTGGCCAGCAGCGTTGTGGCAATTTTGGCTCAGCGTTTGGTCAGGACGATTTGCAAGAAATGCAACGCGCCGCACACGCCCCCCGAGCACATTCTTCAGGAGGCTGGATTGACTGCGGAAGAGGTCGCGGGCGCCAAATTCCGCAAAGGCAAAGGCTGCAACGCATGCCAAAAAACAGGCTATCGCGGCCGAATTGGCATCTACGAGATGCTGATGATCGACTCCAAAGTCCGGTCCATGATCTTCGACAACACGTCGACCAACATCATCCGTGAGTACGCCATCAGCAAAGGCATGTCGACGCTCTACCGGGACGGCCTCGAAAAGGTTATGGGCGGAATAACAACCTTTGACGAAGTTTTCCGGGTCGCGAAACGCACCGAGCAAGACGCCTAGTTTTGGTGTTTTTTCAAACGGACGAGCCGCTTGTTTTGAATTTTGGCCTCAAGAAGTGAATTTTCGGGCAAATTCGTGGACCTGAGGCCGAGTGCTGCGAACAATGCAATCGGTCAGAGAAGCAGGTCGCTTCCAAATTCCGGCTCCCACCGCCTTTCAGGCATCGCCGGTTTCTTCCTCTTCTGTACTTGTGATCTGAGCCAAACGCGTCGGCGGTATCGTCGCTCGTCAAGAACAACCGAACTTTTACCAACCCGATCTTCAATGGTCGGGACTCTGGCCGATGCAAGGTGAACCTCGCTGATGCTGGAAAAACTGGCTGATGCTGAAAAACATGGTAAAGGCTCAAACAACTTCACTTTGCTCACGAAATTAGTATGGCAACTGTTCTGATCGATAAATTACTGGAAGCCTGCGTGAAGCAGGGTGCCAGTGATATCCACATCACCACCGGACAACCTCCCGTTTTCCGCTTGCACGGCAGATTGCGGAAATTGGAAACCAAGGTTCTCGAACCCGAGGACACGGTGGCGTTGATGAAAAGTATCGCGCCGGAAAGATGCCAGCGAGAACTACAGGAAGTTGGAAGCGCTGACTTTGGTTTCGCGTACGCAGATAAAGCTCGTTTCCGAGTCTCAATCTTCAAGCAACGTGGCCAGATCGCCATGGTGCTTCGTCAGATTCCAAACGAAATGATGGCGCCGGAGTTCCTCGGGATTCCCGACATTTTCACCAAACTGGTGATGCGACCTCGCGGCTTGATTCTTGTAACGGGTCCAACCGGTTCGGGAAAAAGTACGACTCTGGCCAGCTTGGTTAACTTCATCAATGAACGCGTTGACCACCACATCATCACGATCGAAGACCCGATCGAGTTCTATCACTATCACAAGATGTCGACGATCAACCAGCGGGAAGTCGGCGTTGATGTACCGAGTTTCGCCGAAGCGATTCGACGTGCTTTGCGACAGGATCCGGACGTGATCCTGGTGGGTGAGCTTCGAGACCTTGAAACGATCGAAGCTGCGATTTCGGCGGCTGAAACAGGCCACATCGTTTTCGGAACCCTGCACACCAATAGTGCTCAAGGAACCGTCAACCGAATCATTGACGCTTTCCCCGGAAACCTTCAGGACCAAATTCGAACTCAGCTTTCAACGTCGCTGATCGGAGTTCTTGCTCAAACACTGCTGCCGAGAATCGGTGGTGGTCGAGTCGCGGCTTACGAGTCGTTGGTGGTGACGTCTGCGATCAGCAACCTGATTCGTGAAAACAAAACGTTCCGCATTAACTCGGCGATTCAAACCGGAGCCAAATTTGGCATGCAGTTGATGGACGACTGCCTGTTCGATCTTTGGGAGGGTGAGAAAACCGAAATGGAAGCCGTATTGGGCAAAGCTCACAACCCGGACATGCTCGCAAAGCGAATCGCTCAGGCTCGTCGCAAAATCGATGCCGGCGGAGGCATGGGCGACGATGACTTCGACGAATTCGAAGAGGACGATGATATTTAGTGTGAAGGGGGGGACAGTGTGAAGGGGGCAGTGTGAAGTGTGAAGGCGCAGCGCACACTGAAAACTTCACACTGAAAACTTCACACTGAAAACTTCACACTGAAAACTTCACACTGAAAACT
>CAYZPA010000022.1:0-15035 GCA_964479855.1 uncultured Pirellulaceae bacterium | reverse complement strand
TCACACTTGGAACAAGCATGGCCGCAAGAAGGCTAGGACAAATTTTTGTTGACCTCGGTTACATCAACGACGACCAGTTGGAGATGTTGGTTGAGGAGCAATCGCAATCTCAGGGCGGTCAGATGATCGGCCGCATTGCGATGGACATGGGTTTGGTCTCGGATGACGAACTGATCGCGTCGCTCGGGGAGCAATTCCATCTTTCAACCATTGATCTTGAGGGCGTGACGCCACCGCCGGAAGCGCGAGAAGCGATTTCGGATTCGATGGCTCAGCTCTACAAAGTGATTCCGCTTCAACTGAACGACAACGTCCTGACCTTGGCGACTTGCGACCCACAAAACATCGCGATGCAGGATGAGCTTCGTCGCTTCCTCGGTTACGACATTCGTCTGCTGGTCGCTTCTGAGTCTCTGATTCTGAAGCTGATCGACAAGTACTTCAATGAAGAGTCCGAAAGCATCGAAAAGATCATCGATGAACTGCAGGCAGATGAAGATCTGAAAGCGGCTTCGATGGCGCTGACCGGCGACGGACCGATCAACCTGGGCGACATGACCGAACTGGCCAATAGTGCTCCCGTTCGCAAATTGCTGAACATGGTTTTGTTGTTGGCGATTAAAGATCACGCCAGCGACATTCACTTCGAGCCTTTTGAAGACGAATTCCGTATCCGGATCAAGGCCGATGGTGTTTTGTTCGAGATGGTTCCTCCGCCGCGACACCTTGCATTCGCCATCACGACGCGAATCAAGGTTATGGCCAACCTGAACATTTCCGAGCGACGTTTGCCGCAGGACGGACGGATTGAGCTAACCGTTGGTGGCCACCCGGTCGACCTTCGCGTCAGCGTTCTGCCAACCATGTTCGGTGAAAGCGTCGTCTGTCGAGTCCTCGACCGCAGTGTGGTGTCGCTGGACCTGAACAACGTCGGCATGGACGCGGAAATCATGGAAACGTTCCGCGAGGTCATCGGCAAACCCAACGGCATCATTCTGGTGACTGGACCGACGGGTTCTGGAAAAACAACCACGCTATATTCCGCTCTCAGTGAACTGAATGTCATCGAAGACAAACTGATCACAACCGAAGATCCGGTTGAGTACGACATTGACGGGATTGTTCAGATCCCGATTAACCATGACATCGGCGTAACGTTTGCTTCGGCTCTACGCGCGATCCTGCGACAGGACCCGGACAAGATCCTTGTTGGCGAAATTCGCGACTACGAAACGGCTGAGATTGCGATTCAGGCTTCGCTGACGGGCCACATCGTTTTCAGCACATTGCACACCAACGATTCGCCCAGCACCGTGACGCGATTGAAAGACATGGGCGTTCCCGCTTTCCTGATCACGGCGACGGTCGAAGCGATTTTGGCTCAGCGGCTTGTTCGCCGAATTTGCCCGGAGTGCCGCGAAGAAGTCGAACCAACCGAAGAGATGATTGCGGAGCTGGAAATTGATCCGGCACGCGTCGAGGGTAAGAAGTTCTATCGTGGGGCCGGCTGCGGCACCTGTGCCAACACGGGTTACAAAGGCCGCGTTGGATTGTTTGAGCTGATGATCCTTGATGATGAGCTTCGCGGAATGATCATGGATAACGCAACCACGGATGATTTGCGTGACACGGCGAAAGGCAAGGGCATGCGACTGCTGCGTGACATGGGAATCAACTATGTCCTTGATGGCACGACCAGCGCCGAAGAAGTCATTCGAGAAACTGTTTTGGATGCCTAAAAAAACGTGAATTGAATCAGAAAACGTGAATTGAATCAGAAAACATGAATTGAATCATCGAATCGTCACAAGTGCGAACCAACCACTGCCTTCCCCGGCGGGCAGCCCGGCTGCTAGGTGTTTCACGTGAGAACGAACCGATAACTCGCCTTTCGAAAATTACAAACTGCCTACTTAAAGAAAACAACTGCGTCCCGCAGACCCTACCCGAGGATTAAAATGCCAACTTATCAATTCGAAGCGATGGACCCACAGGGTCAGGAGATTCGAGACGTCATCGAAGCCCCAACACAGGACGAGGCCCAAGCCACGATCCGATCGATGGGCTATTTTGTGACCAAGATCGCGCCTCAGAAAACCGGCGTCAAAGCTGGGCAGAGTGCGAATCAGAGTCGCAAGACTTTCGCGCTCGGTGGAGCGGGTGGAAAAAAGATGGTGACGTTCACGCGTCAGCTTTCGATTCTTCAGGACGCGGGCCTGCCGATTCTTCGTAGCTTGAAGATTCTGGAAGACCAAGCCACTCCGGGTGCTTTGAAAAACTCATTGATCGACGTTTGTGACGAAATCGAAGGCGGAGCGTCGCTTTCGGATGCGTTGTCGAAATCTCCCAAAGTTTTCGATCGCCTGTACGTCAACATGATCAAAGCTGGTGAAGCCGGTGGTTCGCTGGAATTGATTCTTCGTCGTCTGGCGGAATTCAAAGAGCGTACTCAGAAGCTGAAAGGTAAAGTCATCGGAGCGATGATTTATCCGATCATGGTTGTGATTTTCACGATCGGTATTTTGACGTTCATCATGCTGTTCATCATTCCGGAATTCCAGAAGATGTTCGACGAATTCGGTATCGATTTGCCGGCCATGACCCAGTTGTTGATGGCGGTTTCGGATCGCGTCTGCAAGTTATGGTTCTTGTTTCCGTTGATTCCGATTTCGATGATGTTGTTCGTTTCGCTGGTCTGTAAATTCAGGGCCGGGCGAATGGGATGGCACCTGTTCCTGCTGAAGTTACCCGTGATGGGGAAACTGGTTGAAAAATCAAACCTCGCACGAACGACTCGTACTTTGGGTGCTCTGGTTGCCAGTGGTGTTCCCATCATCGAAGGCCTGACGATCACGCGTGAAACATCCGGCAACGCGATGTTTGAGAAAATTTACTCGCGGGTTACCGACTCGATTCGCGGTGGTGACACAATTGCCAATCCGATGAAAGCGAATTCGCGTCCGGGTTTCCATCCGGTGGCTCTGTTCTTCTTCATGGCAACGATGTCGCTTCCGCCGTTGGGCGTTTTGATGGTCAAGCCTGACTTCTGGTTCTACGTGGCCTACGGTTCGGTCGCGATGTGTTTGTTGGGATTTGCATGGTACTTCCTGCAATACAAAAAGCCCGTCGTTGAAGACCTTGTCGTGAACATGATCGACGTAGGAGAAGAAACTGGTGAGCTCGACACGATGCTCTACAAGGTTGCCGACTACTACGAAGAAGAAGTCGAAGCGATCACGGACGGAATGATGAAGCTGATCGAACCGTTGATGATTATTTTCCTTGGTCTGGTCGTTCTGTTCATTGTTGCGTCCCTGTTTATGCCATTGATTGCGATTATCTCTGGTCTGACGGGTAACAAGAAGTAAACAACGTAAGAAAGTCTTTCAGTCAGGGCTCAGGCCCCGCCATCCCGCTCCGTGCGAAGGGATGGTGAAAGCGGAGGAAGCGTTTGCTTTTCCTCCGTGATTGAAAACGACGCTGCCCTGAAAACTGCACATTGAAAACTAAAAAGAGCTCTGGAGACAGACAATGATTTCCCACCTATCAAATCACCGTTCGACTCGCAACGTCGGCACATCCCGTTATGGTTTCACGCTGGTTGAGATTTTGATCGTCGTCACGATCATTGGCTTGCTGGTTGGAATGCTGGTCGCCGTCGGCGGCCCTGCGATCACGCGAGCACGCGAGTTTGCGGTCACGAATGAGATTACTCAAATGAGCCAGTCAATTGAGAATTTCAAAACGGAGTATAGTTTTTATCCGCCGAGCTTTTTGGAGATCACCAGCCCAAATGAATTATTGCCGTTTCTAAATAAGATCTCTCCCAATCATCGCGAGTTGGAATTTTTACCAGGCGCCACCAGTGGTCCAACACGGTTAGAAAATTGGTGGACAAATGTAGGGAGCAATCTCGATCAACGCAGCAGTCTTGTTTTCTGGCTTTCAGCTATTGCACACAACCAGCAATATCCGTTGTCTGATCCAGCAACAGGAACGCCGTTAGCTGCGTTTGATGATGGATCGGGAGTCGAGCGGCGAATACTTTTTGAATTCGATACAACTCGACTTCGGCAAGTCGATGCGACTGGAGCTGTAGATACTGGTGGCTTGCCAAATGTGCGTGGTTACGACATGCCTTATGGTAAGCAGAACGGTCGCCTTTTGTATGTATATCGTGAGGCCGCGTCATACGATTTCGAAGACATCACGACCGGCGACAACACAACTTATTTTGCCTACAACACTGGGATCGATGCCAACGGTAATCCAATATTCATCAATCCAAATACGTTTCAATTGGTAGCCGCCGGCATGGATGGGGATTTTGGTGAACCCATCACTGAGAATCCTTCAGGACCGGGCGGAAACATTTTTGAAACTGACCCAGCGTTTGCGTTGAAGCCTGCGGCCGCCGACAACCTCTGCAACTTTGCAGATGGACGGCTCGACAGATTCATCGCTGACAGCCAGTAATCGACTCGCGTTCCCACCTTGTTATTCTCCGAAGGAACCAACCTATGAATATTCATGCTTCATCCCAGAAACGGCGATCGAAACATTCAGCTTTCACGCTGGTCGAGTTATTGCTCGTGATTGCGATCATCTCAGTTTTGGCGGCGATGGGTGTCGGCGTCCTGGCACAAGCTCAAAACGACGCGGCGGTTTCGGCGACGCGATCGCGAATTAACATCATCCAAAAAATACTCGAGGCTGAACTCGAAAACTACGAAGTGAAACGTTCGCCGGTATCGTTTGCTGCACTTCGGGAAATTGTTCAAAATTCAGCCAGCCTCGAAAATGACCAGATGCGTGTTCATGTTCGCAACTTGAAGCGAATGATCATCGCCGACTTGATTCGCGCTGAAATGCCTGATGGATCGCGAAGCGGTATCGTGCAGGTCGTTGGTGATTTCCCATCCGCCACACTTGATTTTTATTTGAGAGACGAAGCAAGGTACACACCTCGTGCACCAGCATTTGCTATCGACAACCTGATTCGTCCGACACCAGAAACCGAATACTGGAATTGGTGGGCAGCGAACGCGGGAGTAACGCCATGGGCTTTGCCAGCTGATACCAATCCTATTGACGTGGATGACATTGGAGAAATTGACGAGGAAAGAACTGAGAAATCAGAATTGCTATACGCAATCCTTTCCAGAATCGACGCTGATGGTGTTCCAGCAGTTGAGCTACTCGGATCTCAAGCCATTGATGACACCGACGGCGATCAGCGTCCAGAAATTGTCGACGCGTGGGGCGACCCGATTTTCCTTCAATGGCAACAGGTCTTTATGACGCCTCAGCAGCCGGAAGAGGGAGTTTGGAGCGAAGACAACGATGGCACGCTGTGCGGGCTTTCTTGTGAACACGGAAACTACGCGGCGAACGAATCCCAACTGAGAGTCTACGCCCAGCCGATATCTCCTGCCCAGATCCGCCCCTTCCTGATCTCGCGACGCCTTCAAAAGATCGACGGCGATTTACCGCCGGCACAGTATTCCGATCGCGCCAACCTCTAAAGGTAGTCTTACGATGAAACAAGATCCAAGAAACAGAAACGCATTCACGCTCGTTGAGATCCTAATCGTGATCGTCATCGCTGCGGTTGTGATTGCGATTGCGATCCCACGGATCAGGACGATCAACAAGGAACGCAATATCCGCGAGGCGGCTCGCGTCGTCGGTTCTGCGTTCGCAAACGCAAGCCAGCGCGGAGTAACTGACGGGATTGCAGGCGTCCGGATTACAAGGAACCCCAACTTTGCTCAAGGGAGCTTACAGTTCGCGACAACGCAGCTTTCGCTCCTTCGTGCTGTACCAAATTACACAGGAGACACCGAGGATGCGACGGTTTCCGCTGTCACCGGGAACACTGTTTCGATTCCGCGACCGATTGAGCAGGACGAATTGCAACTAGTAAAGATTGGTGATTCTATTTCTTTCGGTGGCTCTTCGATCAAATATCGAATTTCAGATGTCGGTGGCTTTCTAAATTTGGACCTTACGTTGGAACGGGGTTCCGGAAATTACATGCCGATGCCTGCCATGGGCACTACGTTCGTTATCCACCGTTTGCCAAGGCCGCTTCGTTCTTCAACGTCTGTGCTGCCTGACAACTACATTGTCGATTTGCGATTTTCCGGATTTGAAACCCTAGACGGCTTCGGAACGACGGGCAGCTTTGTTCCGCCGTACACCGGTGCACCGAACATCCTTGACCGACAACTCACAACGATTTTCGAACCAGCCCCGACGGACCTTTCGGGCGGCGTATTTCCCGCAGTAGAAAACTACATCATTGATGTCATCTTCGATGAAGAGGGCGCTGTGGACGGTGTGTTCTACCGTGACGGCATCGAAGTTGACGCCAATGTTGTTAGCCGTGTGCCGTTGGGCCCGCTGTACTTTTTAGTCACCGAAGCACCCGACTCATATGAGCTTGGCGAAGAAGTCGCAACGGCAGACGAACAGGCCCTTTGGGTCACCATAAGCAATAACAGCGGAGCGACCAACGTCGGCTACAACAATGCCAACGAGACCGCAGGGTTGAGCTATTCAAACTTGACCGCGTTCTACTTTGCAGCGGTAGACCCAGACCTGGACGAAGAAATGGATCGCGACGAATTCAATGGACGAATCAGACGCGCTCGTGACAATTCGGTGACAACGTCTGCAATTCAGTAGCCAGCCAACCTGACAGAATCGCCCACCTCAAGATCATCATTGGAAATCAGATGCTTTCCCACAAACAAAATTTCAGAAAACCCATCCGAGACGGGATTTCGATTATCGAAGTCCTGACTTCAATGGCGGTTGCGACCATCGGTGTATTTGGCGTGATGATTTTGATTCCGTTTGCCGTCAAGCAATCGGAAACTGGCTTGGTCAACGACGCAGGCAACGCGTTGGGTCGAAACGCCGTTGAAGAAATGCAAATTAATGGGCTGTTTCGAGTCGACGAGGTCGACAACACGCATCCATACTTTACACAGTACCGCACGCTTGACAGCGTATTGCCACGGCTGATTTATGAGCTCCCAACGACACCTGGAAACTTTTTGCAATGCAACGTCGATCGCCCCGGCGCCGAATTCCCGGTTGCCACGCCAGCATTTCGATTGCCTGGCGCAATCCATTTTGATCCGATTGGTTTTTCAAATGGCTTAACCAATCTGACCATCGAAGATCCAGCGGGAAACATACAATTGCTTTCGGCGACGGCCAGTCGAACGAGCACCATTTCTGCAAACCTCCCTGCTGGCGGCCGCATTAGCACGATAGAAGCCAGCCACCTCTGCCGAAGCAAGGATCAGCTGTTTTATGAAACGGATCAGGAAGGCGTAGAAGACATCGCACCACCGCAGCCGATCTTTGATTTCAACGGTGTGAATGCAGTGAAGCGGCAGTCGGCTGGACGGCTTTCATGGTCGATGTTCCTGGTTCCCGAAAAGTCACCGTCACTAACAACTTCAACTATCAATCGATTTCGATCCCACGCCATAGTTTACCGCGATCGATTCATCGATCCGACGACTCCAGAGAACCGCGTCATCAATCGCAACCTGATTCCAAATCCGCCGGAGCTGATTGAAAGCACTTACGACTATTTCCTGACCGACATGGAAGGAGGTGGCTTTATCCCAACCGTTAATCAAATCACGTTCGACGGAGCGATCACTCCAGATTTAACGCAAACGATCTTTCGAGACGACTGGGTGATGCTCGTGAACCGAATTCCGGAGCCAGACCCAATGCTTGGCGGCGACACGCCATTGTCAGTCCCGCAGGGTGGTGTTCGTTATCGTGCAGCAGATGAAGGGTTCCGAATTCAGCTAATGTTTGCTCGGGTGACCCGAGTCAATGCAAACAGCATTGCCGTTGACGGAGGTGCTTTTGATTTTGTCCCCGCCAATATCAATTCAAATCCGTTGGGTGGTATTGCTTCATCAGAGACGTACATGGTTCACCTAAAAAATGTCGTCAACGTTTTTGAAAGATCAGTTTCAGTTGAACGTTAGTCCTCCTCCCCACTTTCGCCCCTCCAATCAGATCCAACCTCAAACGAAACGGGTATCGCCATGAATTACAAGCGAACCAAAGTTAAATCACGCTCGGGCGTCACGCTGCTGTTAACCATCAGCATGGTTGTGCTCTTCCTTTTGATGGGAACAGCGTTCGTGATCGTCGCAAATGACTATTTCAAGACAACAGTCCGTCGCACTCGATTGAATTCGTACAAAGTCAACTCAGCGGATCTTTTGGATCGAGCTTTTCGAGATGTCTTTCGTGGACCTGCACTAACGGACACAAGTTCGTCTTTGCGAGGCCAGTCGATCCTTGAGGACCAGTACGGCTACGGTTTCAAAACGACGCTGCAGGGAGTTTCAAATGGTCCAACCAGTGCCTTCAAAACTCTCATTTTTAGTAATGTAGCAACGCCAACAATAGAACCAGAGCTTGTAAGGGTGAGAGGCGATGGCTCGACCACGTTCGATTGGGCAGGCTATGTTGACGGCTTGTTTAATGGTCAAGTCATTTCGATTGTCTCAGGTAGTGGTGCCGGATATTCAACAAGAATTGTGAGCCACCTTCTCTTTGATGATGGGTCTGGCAACCTTTCGTTACGCGTACTGATACCTACCGACGAGCAAGGAATTCAGTGGCTGGGGACCAACTCAGTAAACTCCGAGGCTCTCGCTGGACAAGTTGAAGTACTGATCAATGGGCGAGACTTTTCCGGTTTCGGCACGGCCCACGCTGGACTTCCTGATTTCGATGCTGATCCTGGAGTCGCAGCGCCTGCGCTTCTTGAAGCTCTCGCACTACAGCCGAATCGTAGCGGAGAAGCGTTGAGCGAATTGACGAACAACACCACAGGATATTTGCGCGACGATGGCAGTACCAACGAACCCTACGATATTCCAGATGACCAAAATATGTTCCTCAGCGGTATGCTCGCAAATGCTGGCGGCGGAACTCGTTTTGTTCCAAGCTTTCATCGAGACCAACTGTATTTCGATCAATTCACTGCTGGCGATACTCCAGCGGATATTCGTCGAATTTCATTCCGGCCGATTTTTGTAGATGATTTTGGGAATCCAGCGATTGGATCGACCGCTCAGCGCGCAGGTTTATTTGGCGCCTTCCAACCGAATGGGCAATTAACTGCTGCCAGAAACAATCCAGACGCTCTTGATGTGGACAGCGACGGTGACGGCGAAAACGACTCCGTTTGGATCGACATTGGACTTCCGATCCAAACGGACAATCAAGGTCGCCAGTTCCGACCGCTGGTCGCATACCTCATTAAAGATATGGATGGACGATTGAATTTGAACGCGCATGGTAGCTATGCGGATTTCCAACTTGGAGCTGGTACGAGACGCGGCGCTGGTTACGGAGTCGCAGAAATTTCGCTCAGGGGCGTTGCCGGAGGCGGTTACGAGGAATTACTAAATGCTCGTTCAGGTAGCGAACTTCCTCCCCGTCCAGGAAACCCTGACAACCAACTTGGGGTAGCGCAAAACCTGTTTGGATTCCCTGATGTAGGATTCAACACAGGAAACCTTTTTTCCACAGGTGTCGACATATTCGGTCGCAGTGTCGTTGGAAGGAGTACGGCCTTGCATGGTAACGATGGGTTGCCCGAGTACGTATCTGTAGGAACAGTAAACACAAACGCAACGAATACCGCTTACCCAGTGGACCTTGGTGTCGGTGGAGGTGTGGGCGACAGCCTATTTCAACCTTTTGAAATGGAGCGATTGCTCAGAGATAGGGATGTTGACTCACAAATTCCCAATTCCAGAATCGCAAACATCGGCAATCTCGCTACTAACGGGGATTTGATTACGACGGACAGTGCAGAAATTGCGATGCCTCCAGCATCAGTGCTTCAGAAACTGCTTTTCGCCAGTGGGAACCGAGATGATGCCCGCACACTGATATTATCACAGTACCTTTCAAACGACATATTGATGGGTGGTCGGTTCGACTTGAATCAGCCAGTTGGTAATGGCATTGACGATGACGGCGATGGAGTTGTTGACGATCCGGAAGAACTTGGTTCAACACTGCAACGTTCGGATCGACAGGACGGTTTACCCTTTGATTTGGATAATGCTGCTGGGGGAGTGGGTGAGCATTTAGCCGGCGCCATCAAAGCGCGGCAGCTTTATACACTTGCGTTGCTCGTTACCGGACCAACACCCGCCGTTTCCAATAGTTTGCCAAACTATATAACGGGTCCAGCAACAGTTACAGATGTCGACTATCGCCGGTTTGTTGCTCAGTGGGCGGTCAACGTCGTCGATTTTTCCGACCCTGATTCTATCAACACAGTTTTCGAGTATGACATAAACCCATTTAATACCAGTACTGTTGACGGCGATCCGACAACCACAACAGGTGAGCCCGACCGGGCGATTGTCTACGGAACCGAGCGTCCGGAGCTATTGATATCTGAAGTTTCCGCCACCCATAATCGCCGAAATGTCGACTCTTCAACCGACAGCGGCGGCTCCGATACGTTGCCTGACGACGTTGATTGGGACAGCGGCCACTTACCCGTTGCGTCCACATTCATTGAATTGTATCACCCCTGGACTCAGTCTGCGATTTCCACCACCAACCCTAATGGCTTTCAGGTACTTCCAGCAGAATTTGCCGACCCTGCGAACCTCGATGGGGATAATCGTGCTTCCGGAGTTGATTTGGATAAGACCGGTCCTGATGGCACCCCAGTTTGGCGAATTGGCATTAAGCGTGAAAAAGACCCGACTGCTGCATTTGTTCGTGGGCTGTACTTTGCAGATCCGAGCGGGGCGCCCGCCGCTGCTCGAACACCTGGCGTCAATTTTTATAGCACTCAGAATCAGGCGGATGGATCGAGAGCTGTTCTTCAAACGATACAGCCGGGTGATTACTTTGTGGTCGGTTCGGCCGGCAACGTAACAGGTAGTTTCACAACGACTTTTGGACGCCCTGCATCGGGTGCTGCGGACGTCATCAACACCCGTTCGATCACCCTTGATAACGGCGACGTAGCAGATCAGGGTGTAATCATCAATGATTGGGATGGAACCGCGATGGCGTCAACCACTGTCAATTGTGGTGTTATGGTTATTGACGCACCTCATTCGTTTTCATTGAGCGGTCCAGACACCGACTACGAAGATACTTTAACTACTATTATTGCGGGCAGTGGAGGAACCATTACTCGAATTGACGAAGCTGACGGAATCCGAATCAATCCACCTCTGGACACACCACTTGACACATCAGCGGACGTTCGAGACAGAGACGCGATTTGGACAAATGGCGTGACGGAGGGCTTTCGCTTTCTGTACCTGCAGCGATTGGCGAATCCGGACATCCCCTTTGACATAGAAGCGAACCCATACATCACGATCGATATTGCCGAAGTGGATTTGCTCGCGTTCAATGGTGACAACAATGATCCCGGAAATACAAATACGACAGAACGCTATGACAATTTAACTGACACTGACACCAGAACTGCCGGACCTCAGAATGTTGTTGCAACGGCGTCAGAACTGCGCACGATTGAACGTGGTGAACAACTCTCTACCGACGAGGGTGTTGCGTTTGCCCGGCGAGCCTTTTTCCGAACAGAGCAAACCAATCCTCCATCTGCAGCAACTCCACTCTTGACGGATCTTCATAATTTGTCCTTCAATTTTGAACAAACATTGGGGCTCAGAAATGATTCGATCAACGGGGCGACGCCTTTGGGATGGCTTGTTTTTCACAATCGACCATATGCAAACGCTATGGAACTAGTTCAAGTGCCGTACGCTTCCAATGAGACATTGCTGGACAACTTTAACTTCTGCCGAGAAATAGAGGACGTCACAGGTCTCACCGCTGCGTCGACTGCAGAAGAGGTTTTTGCTTACTACCTAAGCGATGACAAGTTCGGACACCTAATTGGTTTCGGGGGCATGAGCCCAGAACTCGGCGGTGGAGGTGCGGTCGCGACAGGAACTGGAAATCCGGGCAGGCGTGAACCAACAATCAGCAATCGCTTCGATGTATTGCTGGACTATGTGGACGTGCCATCAAGATTTTTAGGTTCGAAAACGTTTCTACCCGCGAACGTTTCAGCAAATGCGAGCCAAGGCTTACTGTTCAACTTGAACGCTCCATTCAACACAATTCCAAATTTTCGGGAACCCGGTCGAGTCAACCTGAACACCATTTTCCAGCAGGAAGTCTTCAATGCAGTGAGAGGGGAGCACAGCACGCTCTCGTACGACGTGTTTCGCAATGCTCGCAACCAAGAAGCAGGAGCCACAAATTTCGCCGGGCTGTTTACCGCAGCTTCTACGGGGCAATACGTAGCACCAGGCTCCGAACCAAGAGTATCGGGCGCGGCAGGCTTATTGCGTCGGGATACTGAAAATCATTTTTTCATATCAAATTCGCCAGATGCAGATATCTACTCTTGGTCGGATCACGACTTCCAACAACGAATGGATGCGATGTCTACAACCCGTTCTTCAGTCTTTTCTATCTGGATAACGATTGGCTATTTCGAAGTTGATGAGTACGGCCGGGTAGGTGCTGAACTTGGTGCCGACGAAGGCGAACTTCGTAGGGATCGTGCTTTCTACATGGTAGATCGATCGATTCCAGTCGCGTGTGAGCCGGGAAAGAATCACAACGTGGACAACGCTGTGCTCGTTCGGACCATCATTGAGTAAACCCCACCTATCACTTCACTCCTTTTCGGAGCCAGCCATGATGACAATAAAGAAATCGACATCGGTCGCTCGCTCAGGTTTGAGCCTGGTCGAAATTTTAATCGCAATGGCGATGACGCTGATTATTTTGGGCGCCATGATGTCAGCGTTTTCCTATGGAAGCGCAGAGATGCAAAAGGGACGAGCATCAATTGAACTAAATAACCGTTTGATCTCTGCTGAAGAACAGCTTCGGCGGGATCTTGATCGAATTACCGTTGAATTGAAGCCATATCATTCACTTCCGACGCTCCCGAAAGGTTTTGTTGAGATCGTAGATGGCCCTGAAACAGATTACGATCCCAGATACGACGCGACGTTTACGCACGGCGGAAACGAGCTGCTGTTTGGAGACCGCGACGACTATTTCGGATGCACCATCAAGTCAGACGGAAAAGCGTTTCGCGGCCGCAACGGCAACAACACAGTCGAGTCGCATTTGGCTGAGGTTGCCTGGTTCACGATTGACACACCCAATGTTCCAAATGTACCCGGCAGCGCTCCAGGCCGAATGGTCTGCCGACGACAACTTCTGATTTTGCCATCGCTTGGCGTATTGCTAACAGCTCCTTCTGCAATCGAGATCAACGACTTTTTTGCTCAGAACGATATCTCAGCACGCCTTGACCCGAACACTGGTGACCTTGTCGCAAATTCACTAGCCGACCTTGCGATTAGAAGGAACCGTTACTGTCACTTGTTTGCTGCGACTCCGCAGTTGAGCCAACTTGACACCGATCTTCTACGCTATCGTACGCATGACGATTTCATCCGCGATACGACACTTCAACCACATCGATCACGTCGGTCAAACCGAAACCATTCCATGTTTTCATCGGTAGCGGCTTTTGACATTCAAGTCTTTGATCCCGAAGCTAGTGTTCGCGTGATTACCAATGCGGCTGCGACTGACGTCCTCGATATTGCAGAGCCTTCAGACATTGGCGCAAACAAAGCTGGTTTTTTGGTTGGTGCCCCAGTAACGGGCATCGGAGCTTACGTTGATTTGTGGCGTGGCGCGGGGACATTTGGTGTTACACCGACCATCCGGCCAACTGATTCGCTACCAGCCCCGCCAGTCCCCAACAACACGTACTTCGAACGCCTATTTGACACAGGAACCTCGCAGTATGATCGCGACGATAACGGGTCAATCGACATCGGATCAAATGGGATTGACGACGATGGCGATGGTTTTATTGACGAGTCCGACATAGACTTTAATGGTGACGGATTCATTGATCAATCAGATCGTTTCGAATTAGGCGAAAAAGTTGCAGTCGCTCCTTACAATGCTCCCATTCGTGGATTGAAGTTCACAATGCGAGTCCTTGAGCCGAACACCAAGCAGGTTCGCCAACTATCGGTGACAAAAAGCTTTGTCACCGAATGACGGGAAAAACCCACGGACGTTTTGGCGAATACGGCCCTCCTTCTCCACCCAGCACAAAAATTTGGGTAATTTAGGGCCGTTTTTAACGGCATGCCTTTCGTTTTGAGATAGACTTGGACACTTGCGGAAGAAGTCCTGAAGTTGTAGTCAACCCAAGCAAATTTCCATGAAAAAAATCTTTGCCTTAACCTTTGGTTCGTTGATCTTTGCCTCTTCGGTTGTAAATGCCGACATGATTAGTGAATTTGAACCATCCCCCTTGGGTTCAGATCCATCAACAACCTCACTAGAACTATTTGGTGACGCCAACACCGGTTTTGACTTGAACTTGATCTTCGTCGAGAACGATGGAATCAATGGCGTCGTTGATAGCGCATTTAATGTGACCGGCACCTACGACTCACAGGGTCTCGCTGTCGTTACGTTCGCAGACCCAGAGGACCCCTCATTCACTCTGTTATTAACCGAGTTTATCGTTGCCGAAACGACTGACCTCGATCCTACCGACAGTGGGAGCCTAGATCTCTCGTCGCTTGGAACCATCTTCGACGCTGTAGGCATCTCGGATAGCGTGTCAGACAATGCGACACTTTACTCGAACGGCATTTCAAATGGATCAAGCATTTTCTTTAACGGATTCGGTGAACCGCACGGGGTCTTTCGGGACGCGAGTAATGGAGACTTTTTCCAGTTCGTGACCAATGATGGTTCTGGAAACATCGGAGTTTATTCGGCTGATGGAGTTACCCAAGTCGACCCATCTGAATTTTCTTTCGACCCAACAACAACCTCGTATGGATCTATCAATCCTTCGTTGTCTGCCGTCCCAGAGCCTTCGACGTTCGCGATTCTCGGCCTTGCTGGACTGGGAC
>CAYZPA010000021.1:1214-77614 GCA_964479855.1 uncultured Pirellulaceae bacterium | reverse complement strand
CTGCGACTCAAATACAATCCCAAAGCAATACCCGTGCCGAACACTATTGGGACGCAGCTCATTGTTGACGATGCGATCACTCAAAACAGTGTCAGAGGCACGATATGAAGTGGCTCCAAGTGTTAAACTGGGGACCAATCCAAATAACGAATATCTCAAAGGGACGGCAGGCGATTCCAATCTGGCACGTCGCTATTCAACTTGAGGACTGGAAATGATTGAACTCGATGATCCAAGATGGTCCGAGCTCTGGCATTGCTTTGGCTCTGGCGAAAATGTTCCGCCTCTGCTGAAGAAGATTTTGACCGCCAAAAAAGATCTTCCCGAAAAGTTTTGGGATGAGCTCCAAAACCTTCTCTGTCATCAGTGTTCAACGGGCTCAGCAAGTGTTGCGGCCTTTCCACACCTAATCCAGATTGCGTCTGAAAATTGCCGAAACGAAAACGGTTTTCACTCACTCTATTCTGCGGCCCTCATTCTTGCGTTCGAGATTGGTCCCAGAAATAAGATCAACAACCATTGGAAAAGCGGTTTGCGGCCACATCCTGAATTCCTCTTTGAGCCATTCAAAAGTGCAATCGGACAAGGAAAAGAACTGGTGGCCAGAATGATGTTTCGAAAACGACATAAGTACGATCGAACGATGGAGTATTTGGCGATATCGGGGGTTTTTGCATTGCACTCCCAAATCTTTTTATTGCTTCCCCAGTTGCGGCGCAAAGAGATCGAGTGTTTTGAGTGTGGCCATGTCACCAACACTGACAAGATGTTCACGTATTGACCAATGCCTGATTCAGTTAGGGCCGTGAAATTCGGGCAGTTCAATTAGGCGTTGTCACTACCACGTTTCAATCGGGATACCGTGACTGGTAACTTGCCAATTCCAGCGGCAGTTTTTGACAGGCCATTTCACAAGAATTGACAAACATCGAATCGGATATTCTTGCCGGAATCACTTCCAAACGTCCCGGTCCAGCATGCGATAGTTGATCGCTTCGGCCAAATGAGAAAGCTCGATTTCTGCCGAATCTTCCAGGTCCGCAATCGTGCGTGAAAGTCGCAGGACTTTGTCGTGGGCTCGAGCCGAAAGGCCCATCTCGTTGACGCTGTGTTTCAGCAGTTCCATCGAATCGCTATCCAATTTGCAGTAGTCACGAATCTGGCGGCTCGACATCTGAGCGTTGTATTGGATCGACGTTCCGCTGAACCTTGCGGCTTGAGCAGCCCGCGCCTTGACGACTTCTTCGCGAATTGTGTCGCTGGAGGTTCCCGGTTTGGTCGACGAAAGTTCAGAAAACTGGGCGGCGGGAACTTCGACGTGGATGTCGATCCGATCAAGGAGCGGACCCGAAATTTTGCCCATGTACTTTTCAATCTGAGGCGGCGTGCAACTGCAGCTACGTCGAGGATCATTTCGATAGCCGCAGGGGCACGGGTTGAGCGCCGCCACCAACATAAATTCGCACGGAAACGTCGTTGAACCCATCGCTCGTGAGATCGTTACGATTCGATCTTCCAGCGGTTGTCGCATGACTTCCAGCGTGCGGCGATTGAATTCAGGCAGTTCGTCAAGGAACAGAATGCCATGATGGGCCATGCTGATTTCGCCCGGCATCGGAGTTCCTCCTCCGCCGACAAGCCCGGCTTCACTGATCGTGTGATGCGGTGATCGAAATGGCCGAGTCGCCAGGAGCGGTTGGCCGCGTTCAAGCCTTCCGACAGCGCTGTAGATTCGAGTCGTTTCGATGGACTCGTTGGGCAGCAGCGGAGGCAGGATCGTTGGGATGCGTTTCGCCAACATCGTCTTGCCGCTGCCGGGAGGCCCAAGCATTAAAATATTGTGTGATCCCGCAGCCGCGATGGTGATGGCGCGTTTCGCAGTTTCCTGCCCGCGCACATCTGAAAAATCGATTTCGTAAGTGGAAAATTCTTCGAACAGTTCGTCGACTCTTGATGGCGTCGGTTCAATGTCCAGTTGACCGGAAAAGAATCCAACGGCTTGGGTCAACGATCCAACGGCGATGACATCGATCTCTTCTACGACGGCAGCTTCGCCAGCGTTTTCGGATGGAACGACGATCCCTTTAAGTCCGCTCTTTCTTGCTTCGATTGCCATCGAAAGAACGCCTTTGGCTGGCCGAGTATGTCCTTCGAGAGCCAGTTCTCCGACAACGGCGTAGTCTCGCAGGCGATCGGAACTCATCTGGCCGCTGCCGATCAGGATGCCCAGCGAAATTGGCAGATCGAATGTCGCGGCTTGTTTTGGAAGTTCGGCAGGCGCTAGGTTGATCACAATCCGATCGGTCGGACGAGTGAAACCTGAGTTAATGATCGCTCGTTCGACACGGTGAGTGCTCTCGCGGACTGCGGCTTCGGGCAATCCGACAAGGATCGTTTTCGGCATCGCTCGCGGAGAGACATCGACTTCCACTTCCACCGGCATCGCGTTGATGCCCAACAGCGAAAACGTCTTCAGTTTGGCCAGCATTCCGCTGCGACCGCCGGTCGGCGTTTCGAAAGAATTATCCATCAGCAATTTACGGCTTGAAGCGAGGCAATAAGGGCTCAGATTCTAACGTTTTTTTAATCTGAATGTTGATGTGAGGAAGCAGCATGACGACCAGCGAGAACACCGATAGAATTCCGCAGCAAAAGATATCCATTTGGCTTCACAGCCTTTCGTCCAACGATCTTGACGCGTAGACTTCCACTATGACCAAACTGGCGTCGCAACCCGATTCTGCGGAAGCGATCGCAAAACTCGCTGATGAGTTTGCTAACAACCCGCAACTATTGGCCTGTATCGAGTCGCTGCAGCAGAAACAGCCGGCGACTTTCGATTCAGTCTGGGGTTCGTCTTGCGCGCTGTTGATTCAAAGCCTTGCCCGATCGATCGAGCAGGTCGTCGTTGTGGTCGGAGACGCGAAATCGCAGGATCGTTTGATCGACGATTTGCCGACTTTTGGAGACGCTTCGACAGAACGTTTTCCTGCTTGCATGATCCGTGCTGATAACAGCAACGTCGTGGATCTGGACTACGGCGAGCGACTTCGAGTCGTCAAATCACTTTCCGCTGGCGATCCCAATCCAATTATCGTCGCGACGGTGCCGTCGTTGTTGCAGCCGGTTCCATCGGCAAATTCGCTTGGCGGAAACACGCGGCGTTTGGTGGTCGGGGACCAGATGGATGTGAATTCGTTTTTGGACTGGTTGCTGGAACATGGTTTTCACAGCACCAGTGCCGTTGAACTTCCCGGAGAATTTTCAAACCGGGGCGGAATCCTTGACGTGTTTGCTCCGGACTTTTCGAGTCCCGTGCGAATCGAATTGTTCGACAATGAGATCGAATCGTTACGTCAGTTCGATACCGGGTCTCAGCGAAGTGTCGCGGACCTGAATCAGTTCGAGATCACGGTTTTGACCGATCGCGAAAGTGCTAACTTTGAAGGGCATCTTTTTGACCATATTGCGGAAGACGCGATCGTGCTGTTGGTTGAGCCCGATTCGTTGGAGGCGGAAGCGAATCGCTTTCTGGAACGAACGTCGGATTCGATCAAGCTGTTCACGTGGGACGAGACGCGAAAAAAAATTGCTGGTCATGGTCAGGCTTCTGCCAGTGCGGTGACCACGGGAATGCTGGGCGAGCAATGGCAGTTGCCGGTTGAATCGGTCGAAAAGTTCAGCGGCGAAATTGGCGAAATTCGAATGCAGGTCGAGCGATTGGCTCGCGACGCAACGGGGCAGGACTACCACGTTCATGTGCTTGCTTCGGTTGACGGCGAGATGGCTCGCGTGAACGAGATTTTTTCTTCGACGGCGGCGTGGAAAGACGGAAGGATCTCGCTGGGAGTCGGATGTGCTCATGAAGGATTTCGCGTCCGCGATCAACACCGAGTGATTGTCAGTTGCGATCAGATTTTCAATCGCAGCGACCTTCGTCGAAAAGGAAACCGCCGGCTCGGCAAAGCGATTGACAGCTTTCTGGATCTGAAAGACGGCAATCTGATCGTGCATCTGTCGCACGGAATCGGTCGCTATCGCGGCTTGAAGATGCTGGAGAAAGACGGCCAGACGACCGAGCACATGGAGCTCGAATTTCACGGCGGAACGCGGTTGTATGTTCCGGCTGCGAAAATTGATCTGGTTCAGAAATACATCGGAGGTACGAAAAGATCGCCGACGCTGGCCAAGATTGGTGGTACTGGCTGGCAAAAACGAAAAGCTTCTGTCGAATCTGCGATTACGGACATGGCGTCCGAAATGATCGATTTGCAGGCTCAGCGACAAGGACGGTCTGGCATCGCGATGCGAATGGACACGCAATGGCAGAGCGAATTTGAACAGTCGTTTCCCTATCACGAAACGCCGGATCAGCTGACGGCGATCGCGTCGATTAAGGAGGACCTTGAAAGTTCCCAACCGATGGACCGCCTGTTGTGCGGCGATGTTGGTTATGGAAAAACGGAAGTCTCGATGCGGGCCGCGTTTCAGGCCGTAGAAAATGGCTACCAGGTTGGCGTCCTAGTGCCGACAACGGTTTTGGCGGAACAGCACTACAAATCGTTCAAGGCTCGGATGGCAGAGTTTCCGCTTGAGATCGTCAAGCTTTCCCGTTTCTGCACGAGACAGGAAATGAAAGAGAACATGGCGAAACTGAAGTCCGGTTCCGCGGACATCGCCATCGGTACGCATCGACTCGTTTCGAAAGGTATGGAGTTCAAGAACCTCGGCCTGGTCGTGATCGATGAAGAACAAAAGTTTGGCGTCAAAGTCAAAGAGAAGTTGAAGAACTTTCGCTCGACGGTCAACATCCTGACGATGTCGGCGACTCCGATCCCAAGAACATTGCATATGTCGCTGGTGGGAGTGCGCGATATTTCGAATCTCGAAACGCCGCCCGAGGATCGAATTCCAGTCGAAACGAAAGTGACCCGTTTCAGCGATGAAATCGTTCGCAATGGAATCCTTCGCGAAATCAGCCGCGGCGGTCAGGTCTTCTTTGTCCACAACCGTGTGAAAGACATTTACATCCTGAAGGACAAGATCAAATCGATCGTCCCGGAGGCAACGATCGAAGTTGGCCACGGTCAAATGGACGAATTGGAACTTGAGAAAGTGATGAGCGATTTCATCCTTGGAAAGTTCGATGTGTTGTTGGCGACAACGATTGTTGAAAGCGGCCTGGACATTCCCAACGCGAACACCATCTTCATTGACGAAGCGGATCGATATGGGCTTTCGGATTTGCACCAGCTTCGTGGGCGGGTTGGACGTTACAAGAATCAGGCCTATTGCTATTTGCTGTTACAGCCGCACAAGCATTTGAATCCGACGGCGGCCAAGCGATTGCAGGCGATCGAAACGTTTTCGCAGATGGGGGCTGGTTTTCAAATCTCGATGCGAGACCTCGAAATTCGTGGCGCGGGTAACTTGTTGGGGACGCAGCAATCGGGACACATCGCGACCGTCGGCTACGAGATGTACTGCCAACTTCTGGAAAAAGCCGTCCGTCAGTTGAAGTCGATGCCTCAGCGAATGACGATTCAGGTCGACGTCGATCTGCCCATCGCGGCCTACGTGCCGGACGAGTACGTTCCTGATCGGAGGCAGAAACTGGACCTGTATCGCAGGCTGACGAGACTGGATCAGTTTGATCAGATCAATGAGATCGAGAGCGAGCTCAAGGATCGTTTCGGTCCGCTTCCCAAATCCGTCATGCGATTGCTGGCACTTTCGGAAGTCAAACTGCTGGCAGCTTCATGGCTGATCGATGCGATTCAGCTGCGAGACAAATATCTCTGTTTCGAATTCGCAGATCGCGGGCGAATTGAGCGGCTTTCCAAGGAGCGAGCCATGGTTCGGATCATCGATGACAACACCGCGATGGTGACGTTGAAATCCGGAAAGATCGCTCCGATGAAGCTGCTAAACCTTGTCAAATCTCTATTGCAGAGCGTTTGAAGTCTCTGTACCGTCACGCGGCTTTTTGCTGTATTTTCTGCTATCAGGGCAATGGAATGGCCGCGGTGCGAATTCTTCGAACGATCAAAACGAAATGGTATCTTTTCACAAAGGCAGCTGGCCTCGGGGTGGCTGGATTCGTGCTTGCTGGTGGCATTGCGAGCGCCCAATCGGGTTCGAGGTCCGCCGATCCGACCCCGGATCCGTACTTCAAAACAAAGCCTCAGGAAACCAAGTGGACGCAGCCGTACACGCCACCGAGTTTTTCGTCTGATAAAAAAACAGAGTCGGATGCTGCAAACCGATCGAAGTCCAACGTTTCGATTCCGTGGGGAGACCAACGCTCAATCGTTCGCGAGAAACCAACTGCGACAAAGAACCAGTTCGTTTCGACAGCGATGGCTCAGCAAGACGCGTTGCCGGGAGCTGGTAACCGAGTCGCCTCTTTGTTGGACAATGAAGTCACGCCGAAAGCGGCTGTGAAGAAAGATGATACCTTCGAACCCGGTCGCGTGGTTGCTGTGGTGGGTGGAGAACCGATCTTTGTCGGTGACATGCTGTTCGAAGCGTCTCAGCTAATTGAAAAATTCATGCCTCGGGCACCTCAGTCGGTCAAAGAGCAACAGCGAAAAGAAGTCGTTAAAAAGCTGGTCAAAAAATATGTCGATGCGAAACTGCTCTACGTCGACGTCGTGTCAAAACTTCCCGATGGAGTGGACGTTGATGCCATCGTCAAACAGGCTTCGAAAGACTTCGACGACAAAGTACTACCCGGGATGATCGAAAGTTCTGGAGTGCGAAACGTGTCCGAATTCGATGCGAACCTTCGCGGTCAAGGATCGTCACTGCGACAGCTTCGAACAGGCTGGGCAAAGGATCAGATGGCCAAGTATTTTCTTGGCGAACAATTGAACATCAACGAATACGTGTCGCATCAGGAGATGCTGGACGACTACCTTGCGAACAAGGAAAAATATGCGTTTAAGGCGAAAGCGAAATGGGAACAGGTGTTGATTCGTTTTGACCGTTCCGAATCTCGAGAGGCCGCAAAAAATAAAGTCTTCGAAGTCGCCGACAAGATCGTCTATGGAGCGAATTTTGGTGCGATGGCCAAAGAACACTCGCATGGTTTTCGCGCAAGGCAAGGCGGTCTTTACGAGTCGACGTCAAAAGGATCTTTGGTTCTGAAAGCAGTTGATGAAGCGATTTTCAGCACGCCCGTTGGTGAATTGGATATCATCGAGAGCCGTGACGGTTTTCACATCATTCGCGTGATCGAGCGGACAGACGAAGGCTTCACACCGTTCATCGAAGCACAGGTCGAGATCAAGAAACGGTTGAAGACCGAGAAGAGCAACAAGGCGTTTGAGCAGCATTTGGAAAAAGTTCGCCGGAAGATTCCCGTTGAATATTACCCGTTGGATTAGAGCTTGTTGATTTAATGAGCCGTTTGGGCGTTAGCCCCGGTTGAAGTGCCGTTTACCGAGGCTAACGCCTAAACGGCTGACATAAAAATCTCGGTTTGGAATAAAACGACAAGCTCATTAGGGTAGGGCTTGAGCTGAATTGAGGTTTAGCATTGGTTGATGCTTCTTCAACAGTAAAAATTAGGTTTCAACGTCTGTCGGTAGAAGTTATGTGGAATTTCCAGCATCGGTGGTCGGGCTGAAGAAGTTCCTTATCGGAGATCGTCTTGAGGAGGGCGCCAAACGATGGTTTGCCGGTTCATCGTTGGAGCGCCAGTTCATCGCTCACAGGGTCAGGTAGCGTGACATGCGATAGCCCCTGTTGATCCTGTGCCAAGTCCTTACCGCGCAGCAAAAAAGCCACCGTCAGATGACGGCGGCTCATTCACAGAGGTTCACAAAATCGGAGTACTCTCGCGTTTTGTTAGCTCGACAAAATCCAGCGAACTAGTTTTCAATCGATACCAACTCTTCACCAGACTCAATGTCTTCCTGAGCCTTTTTGCTATCCTGCTGATTGAAGAAAGCATCCATTTCTTCAAGCACATCGGTGTGAGCTCCATCTGAATCCGAGCTGACTGGAATCTGTCCCAGTTGCGAAGGCATCATGCTGATCATCTCCTGCTCCGTCTCAAGTCGAGCACTGATGTCCTCGATCATGCCACGAGTGCGAGCCAGTTGGCTGTTGTCAAAACGATCCAACTTGCTGGCAGTTTTAACCACCTCGTTCATGCGATGCTGAGCCGTCAGGTGCTCAATTTCCAAAGCCAGTTCGGTTTTCTGAGCCTGAGCTTCTGCAAGACGTTCGATGGCGGCGTTAAGCGATTTCTCACGCAACTCCATCACCATTTTGTCTTTTTCAGCAGTCGCAACCGCTGTCTTGTGAATCTTCAAACGCATTCCGAGTTCTTCTTTGACTCGATCTGTCGAGTAAGCTCGTGAATTCGCTGCGACGTAAAACTTGTCGCCCGAATCGACGTGCGACCGAAGCGCCAGCATTTCGCCTTTGCTTTTCTCAAGGGCAACTTCCTGACGCTCGATGTCGGCAGAGAGTTTCTTGATAGCGACTTTCTCTTTCGCGATCTGGAAGTTCATGTCGTTGATTTCAGGGCCGATCTTTTCCAGCTGCTTCTTGGCAGCATCGATTTGGAATGAGATAGGAACCTGCTGCTCAACGGAGCTGCTAACTTTTTCGTAAGCGGTCTGTGCATACGGGATCATTTTGCCGCCGAAAAGCAGTCCGCCCAGCAAAAAGACACCCACAACGCCAAAGATCAATTTTTTCATTTCTAGTGACTCCCGATAGTGAATTCTGTTCGATTCAAGGAAATCCGCTCGTGAATTGGAGCGGTAAATCGTTGTATGTTGAGTAATTCGCGGGAACCGCCCCAATCTTTGGAAAAAAGGTAAAAGTTCTTTCAGCAGCAAAAAGCAACGGTTTTTCGCCCGTTTTATGCGATGGCGACAGAAACAGCTCCAAGTTGTACAAACGAATCGAAAACTTGTGACGGCATTGGCTGCGTGGTATTTTTCTGGTAATCTAGGCCGACCCCTGCCTTGGAGCGGATTTGCGAAAGCCGCTCAAATCGTAACTTTGGATGTTGTGCCATGCTGTCGTTTCAATTTCGCGTACTGCCGATGGTCTGCATTCTTCTTTGTGCCAATTTCACGCAGGCCTTTGATGAGGTGCAGGATCGAATCGAAGCCGGGAAAGAATTTCTCAATCGCTCAAGGGTGAACCAGTGGGAAGAGCACTTCAGTAAGGGCCTGGCCGAATTCGGGAAAATTGAATTGCATTCCGGAGGAAGGCTTGTCGTCGAGTCATGGTTCGAAGACGACTTTATGTTGATCCAGCGTTACTATGCCGAAAGAACAACGGTCATTCTTGCCAATCCGAAATACCTGGCGATGGTCGAAAATGTCAACGGGCAATACAAAACAACCGCGGTCGAACCGCCATTGGGTGATTCGCGTTACGTTTACGTGGATGCAATTCCGTTTGCCATCTGTTCCTCCGTCAATTTTCGGCGAGAGATTGTTCCCCGGCATTTGCAGGACGGAAAAATCGCCATTAGCGACTACCATTTTGAAGAAGGGAAACATCGGGTTGAGTTTGAATTGGTGGACGATTCCACACAAGGCAACGTGGAACTGGTTTTTTATGAAGACAGTCCGTCATTGCTGCCAAACGAGGCAATTTTTGAAAAAGGAACAGCAGGATCTCGACACTTTCTGAATGAGAACTTCGTCGATGTCAAAGGCTATCAAATTCCGTTGAACCTTCGTGAAGCGAACCGCGATGAGGACTTCTCGAAGTCGAGAACTGAAATACATCCGGACGAACCACTGAATCAGGAAAGATGTTACTTGACTTACTATGGTCTACCGGAACCCGGAGAGTTCGGAAAGGTCACTGATTTCGGGCGTGGCAGTCGTTTCAATCGCGTGACGATTGCGTGGATTGTTTTGGGATTGGTGGCGGTCGTGGGGGCAGGTTTCTGGTTTCGAAAGAAGTCTGGAGGAAGCTAATGTTGTGCGTTCGAAGGCAATTTTCCCGACCAGCGCTCACTTTGATTGAATTGCTTTCCGTCACAGGTATTATTGCCGTTCTGGTAGCGATCCTCTTGCCCGCAGCTCAGATGGTTCGAGAGGGAGCCCGGCGAACGTCCTGTCTGAACAAGGAACGTCAGTTGGTGTTGGCGCTGCACTCCTACGAGTCCGCGAATGAAATCTTGCCGCCGACGCTCAATCTTAGTGAATCTGCCAACGGTTTGTTGTTCTGGCAGGCACAGGTTTTACCCTTCCTGGAACAGGAGGCCTTAATCAATGAAATTCGGCGGGAAAGCAAGAGTGGCACGCAAATTTTTTATCAGAGGAACAGAACCACAAACATTCCGGTTTTTCAGTGCCTTTCCAATCCCGATATCGGACTTCTGATTAGCCCTGAGAACACTCCTCCTTTTGCGTTTACCGACTATTGTGGCGTTGCGGGATCGACAGAAAGCAACGGGATTTTTCCTTCGAACTTGGACGACTTATTTGAAAGCGAAATGGAGTTTGCGAAGATATCCGGCGGGCTATCCAACAGTCTGATTTTTGGCGAACGGCCTCCTTCGGATCTCCATGAAGGATTTGGTGTTTGGCTTGGAGGGCAGATGAGCTTGTCGGCAACAACCTATACCAATGCAACACCTGAGATCTTTCCGGTTGACCTTCGCGATGCCTGTGAAGGTCGAACGGACCTTGGGTTTCAAAATGGTGAGCGAGGGAGGCGGTGTGATTTTTCCCATCACTGGAGCTTCCATCCCGACGGTGCGAATTTCGCCAGAGCAGACGGTTCGGTAACTTTTATGTCGTACGACATCGACCGGGATGTTTTGGCTGCGTTGGCTTCGAGGGATTGATCGTCAGTTGTGAAATGTCGCTTTAGTCGCGTAACGATTGCGTGGATTGTTTTGGGATTGGTGGCGGTCGTGGGAGCAGGTTTCTGGTTTCGAAAGAAGTCTGGAGGAAGCTAATGTTGTGCCTTCAACGGCGATTTTCCCGACCAGCGTTCACTTTGATTGAATTGCTTGCCGTCACAGGTATTATTGCCGTTCTGGTAGCGGTCCTCTTGCCCGCAGCTCAGATGGTTCGCGAGGGAGCCCGACGAACGTCCTGTCTGAACAAGGAGCGTCAGTTGGTGTTGGCGCTGCACTCCTACGAGTCCGCGAATGAAGTCTTGCCGCCGACGCTCAACAGTGGAAAATCCAACAATTTTTTCTTGTTCTGGCAGGCACAGGTTTTACCTTTCTTGGAACAGGAGGCTTTAATCAATGAAATTCGGCGAGAAAACCAAGCCGGGACTCACGTTTTCTTTCACAGAAACAGAACCACGAACGTTCCGGTTTTTCAGTGCCTTTCCAATCCGGATATTGGACTTCTGATACGTGCCAAGAAGGCTCCTGTCTTTGCGTTTACCGACTATTGTGGAGTCGCGGGATCGACCGAGGACAATGGGATTTTTCGTTCTAACTGGGGAGATTTAGTTGATAGCGAAATGGAGTTCGCGAAGATATCTGGTGGGCTATCCAACAGTCTGATTTTTGGCGAACGACCTCCTTCGGATCTTGATGAAGGATTTGGTGTTTGGCTTGGAGGTCAGCTAACCCTGTCGGCAACAACCTATACCAATGCAACACCTGAGATCTTTCCGGTAGACCTTCGCGATGCCTGTGAAGGTCGAACGGATCTTGGGTTTCAAAATGGTGAGCGAGGGAGACAGTGTGATTTTTCCCATCACTGGAGCTTCCATCCCGACGGTGCGAATTTCGCCAGAGCAGACGGTTCGGTAACTTTTATGTCGTACGACATCGACCGGGATGTTTTGGCGGCGTTGGCTTCGAGGGATTGATGTTCAGTTGTTGTCACGTGCAACTTTTTCAGTTCCATGCTTTATGCGTGGAATCAAAACCTGAAGGCGGCGGAAACGCGCGAATTGTAAGTGAGTGAGTTGAATTTTCCATGGCCAAATGGGTTCGCGAACACGTCACTGCAACTGAATTGGATTAACCACAGAGGACACGGAGTAACACAGAGGAAAACTCGCGTTGTTCTCTGTGAACCTCTGTGCTCTCTGTGGTGAAAAAGCCGTAACCGTGCCCGGAAGTTCATCATTTTTTTGACGCTTGAATCAGCATCCACCGCAGATTTCAAGGCTCAGATTTTGCTGACCGCGAACGATGCCAAGTATGCGAAAGCCAAACCGGTTCTGACGCCGCTCAGCTATTGTCCAACGAACGGCACTATCTGAACATTCGAGCGTCGAAATTAAATGGCTCGGGCGGCTCAAAAGTAACAAGCTTCATTTCAGGATGGTTCGGATTCAAAAGAATGTTCCTGTCAACTGCGTTGATGGCTGATGGTACCACGAGCGCCAGTGCTGAGTTTGAGCTTAGCCAATCAGTACCGATCTTTTGTAGCTCTAAAGGTGACGGATAGGTTCGCCAATTCTTCGGAAGTGAAGTTGCCTCTAATTCGGTTTTTGAAAACTCATCAGGAAGCGTGGCCATAATTGCGACGAGATCAGTCGGGGCGACTGAGGGGTCAACATGAACGAATAGCTCCAAGGTCGCAAGTGAGAGGTTTTCAGAGGTGTAAACCATTCGTGAGCCGACAGAGTTCCATCGGCCACCGTATCTCTCGGCACCGGCCCCTGAAAACGCCGAGCCAGCATGTTTTGACTTGCAAATTCGCCAAACAATCATGACTAGCTATAAACACCGAATTCGATTCGTCGCAGAACATCCATTACATCTTCGAAACCGATTCCAGTGTCAAGCAAGTCAATCGGGCGCTCACCGTTCAATGCTCGATTAGGCTGGGTAAGCCATGTTCTGGTTTTGGCCGAACTCCCAAGGACTTCGACAGCTGTCACGAAAACGCAACTGAGTCGATACAAAAGTTCTGATTCGACGGCCTTCAGTCTACTTCCAGTCGCCTTGCGCCTCGCCGCCGTCCGCCGTGCAATTGGCAGGGCTTTGTAAATGGCGTCTTCAGAAAAATCTGATGATTTGGCTACCGATTCAATTACCGCAGCCGGAAGGCCCGTACGGATCGATTTGATGAAATCAAATTCCGTTTGAGGCGACCCAACCAGCGCTCGCCCGCCCATAAACTTTGCAATCGCTCTTATGTTAGGCATTATTCACCTCAAACCATTATCCCTTTGCCGTATTGTACTATTTGTGGTGCCATTTGGCAAATTACTTGCCATGCAGATTTAGCGAATTGCGATCTTTCAATGTGGCCGCGCGGTGCCCGTTTGATACGTTCACATTGAGCCGGAATGATTCACGACGACAGGCGTCTGGCTTGCCCTTTGAAGCGATTCTCCCGACGCCGAGGCAAGTTTTAAATTCGTCAATTTCACGTCGTGGGTGACCTGTCGAAACCATAAACGTGGAGCAATACCCCAATGAAACAAGCTTTCTCCATGTCGACGCCCACGCATCGTGAATAATTCCGGTTGAGTTCTCGTTTTGGGGCACAAAGTCAGGCCGTGCGTTGCACTTTGTCGGCGATTTGACTTGATCAAGTTTCCGTGTCTGCGAGCATTTGGCCGCGTCGACTTCGAGGGATTGGTTCTCATTTGTTCTCAATGGCTGTCACGATCGATCCGCTTTAGTTCCATGCTTTGCCCTTCTGCCAGCGCGCTTTCGAGCAACAAAGAAATCCACGTTTGCGAATTGGCGAATCGTCGCTTGAATCGGTAAGCCATGTACTTTCGCAGTGAACGCCACATGAGCGAACGAGCGTTATCGCTCCATGCTTCACCCTTTTGTACCAACGCCCTGCCCTGCCCCAAAAAGTAATTGCGAACGTACGATTCGGTGAGTCGGTCAGAGTCAATAAAGTGCTTTACGGTTGCGGTGGGCACCCAACTGCCTTCGAATCCGGCCGCCAGAACACGACGCATCATTTCCAGTTCGTCTTCGCCGTGAACGCTGTCGCCCCGACGGCCCAGCGTTGAGTCAAATTTGAACGCGGACTGAACGTCGCTGCGGATCGCGAAGTTGGCTCCATAAGGCAATCGCGAATCGGTGAACGGAATGGGGTCGTCACCGAGGTCTCGAGCCGCAAAGCAGCCGCTGAGTTTGTCCCAGTTTTCAGTCACCCAATCAGGTGGCGTTCTCTCGAAATCCGGAGCGATCTTTCCTCCAAAAAATGCAAGGTGCGAGTTCGCGTTCGCGAATTCGACGTAATGTTGAACCAGAAACGCATCCAACAGAACATCGTCATCGGTCCAGATCAGCAAATCGCTGTCAAGGTTGTCGACTGCTGTGTTTCGCGCGTTCGTGTGGCCCTGTTGGGGTTCGGTTAACGCGAGAACACGGTGGCGTTTGGTGAACTTTTGGTCGGTCTCAAAATCTCGAATAACCCTGGCTGTTTCGTCCGTCGAGCCGTTGTCGACAACGATGACTCGCAGTTCAACTTGGTAAGGAACGATCAGACGGCGAACACTGTCGAGCGTATTCTTGAGCAGTTTCTGTCGATTCCATGTGCAGATCGCAATGTCGACTCGCAATACTTCTCTGAAGGGAGGCGAAGGCAGCGGCTGGGGCGAAGGCGGAGTTTGCGGCGATGGCGTTTCTGGGAGGTCGCTATCGCTGTCAGTATGAGGAGAATTCATGATCGTATCGTAGCTGTTTGACAAGGTCGGAAAACCCTTGGGTGAGATTCAAAAAGGCAGTCGGAAGTTTGCTAACTGCCACTTGCGGCATCGCCAATCCGTGTCAGACTTGAACCGGAATGATTCACGACAACAGTCGTCTGGTTTGGCCCTTGAGGCGATTTCGCTGAAGTGGCGACAGGTTTTGCAAACTCGTCCATTTCACGTAGCGGGTGAACTTTCGAGACCGCAAACCTTGGACAATATCCGAGTGAAACGAGCCTTCTCCGTCTCGACGCTCACGCCTCGTGAATAATCCGGGTTGAAATCGTAAACTTTCTTTTAGCTTAAATCTCAAACCATGGCTCTTCCAAAAAACGTACTTGGCACGGAACTTCAGTCCTGTTGCACCGACCCGATGACGGGATTTTATCGAGACGGTTATTGTCGAACAGGCATGGGAGATCATGGCGTGCACACGGTGTGCGCGATCATGACCGAAGAGTTTTTGAAATTCTCAAAGGAAGCTGGCAACGATCTTTCGACGCCGATGCCGCAGTATCAGTTTCCCGGTCTTAAACCGGGCGACAAATGGTGCCTGTGTGCGTCGCGTTGGCAGCAAGCTTATGACGCCGGGATGGCTCCCAAGGTTGACCTCGCAGCGACCCATATGTCTTCGGTCGAATTTGTGTCGTTGGAAGCGCTGAAAGAGTTCGCGATCGATGGTGCGTAAGCCAGTCGATCGAATCGGCATCGCTTTGGTGCGTATTTCGAAAATTGAACGACGCAACTTACTCTGCGCCGTTCTCTGTCGGCGCCCCCAAGAATTCCGGGCTGTTGATTAAGTTCGTTTCGCAAAGGCAATCTCGCAATGGCAACCCGACGCGTCAGCGAGGCTGTGATTTTTCAAAACAACCTTCAGCAACGTGAGCCGACTGGGCGATAGCCTCGGTTAACGACACTGCAACCGGGGCTATCGCCGGCTATCGCCGAAACGGCTCATTAAATCAACATGCCGATTCGTTTGGGTAGCATCGCAGATTCGATTGGCTTGTAAAATTGCGGGTCTGCGGGATAATTTCGGCTTATTCGCCAGTGTTGCACGACCGTTGACCAGACGTGTCACTTGCTTGGCGAACGATAAAAGGATCGAGGCCGCGTTTCAGATCGGCCATGTCATGTCGAGTGTCCAGGGCGGCTCTGGTGATCAAACGGATTGAACTAATCAACTTTATGTCGCACAATCGCACGGTCATTGAACCGTCTGCCGGTCTGACGGTGTTGGTGGGTCCAAACAATTGTGGAAAATCCGCGATCGTCACCGCGCTGCAGATCCTTTGCAATAACGACAATTCAACTTACGTGTTACGTCACGGTGCGAAAGAGTGTCGTGTGATCGTTGAAACGGACGACGGGCATGTGATTCAGTGGAGCCGCAAGAAAACGGGCGGGGCACGCTACGTTATCGACGGTCAGGAATTCGATCGGCTTCGCAACGACAGCGGCGTTTGGGACGAGCTTAAAAAAACGTTGCGATTGCCTCGGGTTGAATGCGACAAAAACCAGTTCGACGTGCACTTCGGCGAGCAACGCAATCCAGTCTTTCTGCTTAACGATAAAGGGAAAGGTGCTGCTCAATTTTTTGCATCGAACTCGGACGCGATTCGTCTGGTGGAGATGCAGGACGTCCACAAAACCAAGGTTCGCGACAGCCGTCGTGAACAGACTCAGCTTTTGGCTCAGCAGGATATGATCGAGTCCGCCATGCGGGCCTTTCAACCGGTTGAAGACGTATCGAACGAGTTAAAAGCTTGCGAAAAAACGTACTCGAGCCTGAAGGAAGAACAGGTCAAGTGCGATCGCTTGGAAGAGTTGCTGAAGTCGATCGAAATTGAACGAGCCACTCTTTCGAAATTGTCGGCGACAGAAACGGCGCTTTCGAGGCTGCCAGAGAATCCGGCTCTGGAAGACGTGCTGCCGCTGGATCGTCTGATTCAGAAATTGGAAGAGCAGCATTACACGATCAAAAAATGTAGCTCAACCGTAAACGCGATGGCCAGTTTGCAAGCTCCGCCGACGCTTGGTCCTGTGGATTCTCTTCAGCGACTGTGCGTTTCAATTGCGAAACAGCGGGAGACCATCGATCGATGCTCCGCGGCGACGCAGGCATTGGAGACGCTGGCGGCACCGCCGAACCTTGGCGACCCGTCCGCGCTTGCGAAGCTGCTGTTCAATATTGAGCGGCAGTCCTTGGTAGCCGAAAAGTTGAGCCGAACCGCAGCCGCTTACCGGCAGTTGGGGCAGCCTCCTGAGGATTCGGACCAGAAGCAAATTGCAAACCTGGAATCACTGTTGGTTTCGATGGAAGACGGGATCGCGAGCTGTGAGCAGGCGAGACAGTTGATGGCCAAGACTGAAAAGGGGCTTGCGGCGATCGAAGCCGAAATAAAGGAATGGGTCGTCGACAATCCGACCTGTCCGACTTGCGGCAACGATGTCGACGCGGAAGTGATTCTCTCTGGCGGAGGGCATGCTCATGGTTAAATCTTCCGCTTCAGATTTTCGTGGTCTGTTGGTGATCGGCGATCCGCACATCGAAGGACGTCAGCCCGGTTTTCGCAAAGATGATTTTCCGAAAACGATTCTTCGCAAAGTTCGCTGGTGTCTCGAATACGCTCGCAAGCACAAATTGCTGCCGACTTTTTTGGGTGACGTGTTCGACAAACCGCGAGACAATCCGACGTGGATGATCGGGGAGTTGCTCGAAATGTTGATGCCCTACCCTGCGATCGGAATTTACGGCAATCATGACTGTGCCGATCCCCAGTTAAGCGAAAATGATTCGTTGTCGATCCTGATCAAGTCTGGCTGTTTACGTCTGGTTAGCCAGTCCGATTATTGGAGCGGTGAAATGCAGGGTCGCCGCGTTGTGGTGGCGGGTTCTTCGTATCGCGAGCCGATTCCGCAGCACTTTGATGTCGATGCGGTGCCCAAAGATTCCTTGTTTGACGAACCGCCGACGGTCGTTTGGCTGACTCATCATGACATCGATATTGGAAACTACAAAAACGGAAAGTTTGGACCATTTGAGATGTTGAACGTTGACCTGTTGATCAACGGGCACATTCATCGGCCTGCGAAACCGGTTCGCAAAGGGCAGACGACCTGGATGAATCCGGGAAACATTTCGCGAAGGTCACGTTCAGAACACGCTCGCAAACATGTGCCGAAGGTGTTGCAGGTCACCTTCCCGGAAAGCGGCTATGAGGTTGCGGAAATCGAAGTGCCACACGAACCCTTCGACGTCGTGTTTCACGAATCCATGGACACGGTCAGCGAAAATACTGAAGACGAAGATTCGAGCTTCGTTACTGGTCTACGACCGTTGTTGAAGCGCAAAACGGCTTCCGGCGCGGCGTTGATGGAATTCCTCGACAAGAATTTGGATTCATACAGTGACGGCGTCGCAACAGAAATTCGCTCGTTGGCAAAACTGGTAACAGAAAGGAACTGACATGGGACAGAAACAGGAAACAATCGAACAGCTTCAGGAACGGCACGCGACCTTCAATAAGCAGCAGATTCGCGTTCAGGCTCAACTTGAAGAAGCTCAAAAACGTTTGGCGGAACTGAACCAGCGAGCCAAAGCTGAATTTGGGACGGACGATGTTGAGCAGTTGCGCGAGAAGCTTGAAACGATGAAGCGAGAGAACGAACAGAAACGTGCCGAATATCAGTCGAGCCTTGATCAGATCGATGCGAAACTGAAAGAAGTTGAAACCGAGTTCGCGGAAGCTTCTGTCGAATGATTTCGCCACCATCGTCAAACTTGAATTCTGCTGCCATGTCAGATCTACAACCAGCATCGAGTCCACAACCAACATCGCTTTCGTCACCCGATGAGCTTCGAAAACGAGCTGACAAACTCTGTTGGCATCGCGACGAACTGGCTCAGAAAGCAAAACGTGTTGCCGTTCGCCTGAAAGAGCTGGACCAATATCTGGAAATTGCAGAAGACGTATCGGACGCGCTTGAGCACTTGAGCCAGGAGCTGTTTGAAGAAGTGCTTGGTGTGCTGGAGAAGCAGCTTTCAATCGCGATCGAAGAAGTGCTTGACCAGCCGATTCGGTTTAAGTCGGAAGCCGCGTTCAAGAGCGGCGCGGCTCACGTGAGTTTCTCGGTTGAGCGTGATGGTCATGGCGAGGACGTTCAGCGTGGGCAAGGTGGTTCGGTCCAGAACATTCTAAGTGTCGGGTTGAGAATGTTCGCGTTGGCGAGCCTTGATGCGGAAGAGCACCGACGATTTTTGGTGCTTGACGAGCAGGATTGTTGGTTGCGACCGGAGCTGGTTCCTCGGCTGGTGAACATCGTTCACAAGGCTGCTCGCGAGCTGAAGTTTCAGGTGATCATGATTTCGCACCACGATATCGGCCTGTTCGAAAAATACGCTGACAAGGTCTATCGGCTGAGCCCGGGCACAGATGGCGTTTCCATTTCAGATGTGAATCCGAATCCGGTAATGGCTGACGCGTACGTTTCTGATGGCGACCACGACAATTGATCCGGTTTGATCCGGAATTATTCACGACGACAGGCGTCTGGTTTGTCCTTTTAGCGATTCTCCGGACGCGGCGGCAAGTTTTGCAAATTCGTCAATTTCACGTCGTGGGTGACCTGTCGAAACCACAAACTTGGAGCAATATCCCAATGAAACAAGCTTTCTCCAGGTCGACGCCCACGCATCGTGAATAATCCGGTTTGAGACTGCTTATTTGCCAAAATCGGCTGTGGATAAAGCAAAACTTCATGAATTGGGCGATCTTTGGAAATCCACCGTTGAAGGATCTGGTGCGGTTGTGCGAAAATAGAATTTGGCGTCGAATTCCCCCAGTCGTCCAGGCTCGGCTTCAAAAGTCGAACGGTAAAACCACATGTCTATCTCTCAATCTCCCGTGACAGCTCGCAAACGATCGATTCCCGAAGGTGCCTGGATTCAGTGTCCCGGTTGCAAGGCCGCGATCACAAACAGGGACGCTGAAAAGCGGCTCGGCGTTTGTCCGCAGTGCAATTATCACATGTACGTTTCGGCCAGGAAGCGAATCGATCAGGTGCTCGACACGGGAACCTTTGAGGAATGGGATGGCGATCTCGTTTCCGGCGATCCGCTTGGCTTCGCCGACAAAAGTCGCACCTACCCAGAACGTGTCGTAGCCGAGCAAAAGAAAACGGGGCTGTCCGACGCGGCGCTGACAGGAACCGGCATGATTCGGGCTCGTCGCGTGGCGATCGGGATTACCGATTCGCAATTCATTATGGGGTCGATGGGCTCGGTCGTTGGAGAGCGATTGACTCGACTGGTGGAGAAAGCAACCGAACAAAAATTGCCTCTGATCATCATCAGCGGTTCGGGCGGTGGAGCCCGGATGCACGAAGGGATCTTCTCGCTGATGCAGATGGCGAAAGTGTCCGCTGCTCTGGCACGATACGATCAGGTAGGCGGATTGTTTGTTTCCGTTTTGACCAACCCGACGATGGGTGGCGTTGCTGCCAGTTTCGCTTCGCTTGGCGACGTGGTGTTTGCTGAGCCGAAGGCGCTGATTGGATTTGCCGGGCCGCGGACGATTAAGGCGACGATTCGTGTCGAGTTGCCGGCGGGTTTTCAGACCAGCGAATTCCTGCTGGAGCATGGTTTCATCGATCGCATTGTCACGCGTGACAAATTGAAGTCCGAAATCGCGAGAACGATCGACTATTGCGGGTTGTAAGCATTGATCATGCTCGGCATTTTTTGCCGGATCCAATTTCGGGATGTATACTTGGCTTTCTGCCGTATCCATTGCTATCTGAAACGTTGTGACCCATGAGCATGTTCAATAAACTCTTCGGCGGCAAAAAAGAGGGGAAGTCGAAAACAACGACTGATTCAAAAGCTTCCTCTAAAACCAAGTCGAAATCGAAAGCAAAATCGAAGAATAAAAAGAAGCCATCGGCGCTGGACGTTTCGACTCGCTTTCAACTGGACCGACATGCTTTCACCGGAACGATGTCCAAGTTCCATGTGGCCAAGGAAATCGGAACGGGTGACTACTACGGCATCAAATTTCTGGACGCTGAAAAGACGGCTTACTTTTCCGCCAGATTCAAAGGGCTCAACAAGCCCCCTGAGGGCGAGATCGCGATGCAGATCAAGCATCCGAAAATTGTGGTCACGCATGAGTTCGGCAAAACGACGACCGGCGACGACTATATTCTGATGGAGTACATCAACGGCCCGGGATTGGACCAGGCGATTCGTGCTCGTGATCCGCGTCTGGTTCCAAACCGGTTGAATCTGATTCGCGAGATGGCAGAGACGATTCAGGCGGTTCACGATCATGGATTCATTCATCGCGATATTTGTCCGCGAAACTTCATCTGTTTCGAAGGGCTCGATCGATTGAAGATGATCGATTTTGGTCTGACGATTCCCGATGAGCCACCTTATCGAATGCCAGGAAACCGTACGGGAACGCCGCAATACATGGCGCCCGAAATCGTAAGGCGGCGTTCAACCGACCAGCGAGTCGATGTGTTTGCGTTTGGGGTTACGGTCTATCGTCTTTTGACGTTTGAGCACCCATGGGGATCGACGGACACGACCGGTATGGCTGCGCTTGCGCACGATACGGTCGATGTCATTCCGATCACCACACATCGTCCGCATTTGCATCCGAAGCTTGCCGCAGCGGTCCACAAGTGCCTTGAAGTTGACGTGGAAAATCGCATGTCCAGCTGTGCTCGCTTTCTTTCTGCGATTCGCAGCATTGAGCACGAAGAACAGGCTTAATGTCTGCTGCGAACTTGGCTTGGACAATCATGGAGTCGCGAATTTGTGTTAACGAACGCGAATTTGGACAGTCCTTCTCCACATTGTTTTTCCTTGCCAATGCTTTTGCCAAATGCTGCTTCGCTGACCCTGGCAAGTGAAAGCTCGTACCGAGTAAGCGCAGAACTCTGTACCGAGTAAGCGCAGAACTCTGTACCGAGTCGGCGCAGAACTCTTTACGGAGTAAGCACAGAACTCTGTTTGGGGTATCATCTGCAGTCCAAAGGATTCTCCAAGATTTAGAAAGCCACTGGCAACGCATTGAATACCAAAGATCTGACTGTCGGTTCCATTCCGTTGCACGTGCGAAATCTGGCTCTTCCAGCGAGTGCCGGACTGTTTTTTCAAACGATGTACAACGTCGTTGATACGTACTACGCCGGCCAAAATTCGGAAACGGCTTTGGCAGCAGTTGGTTTGAGCTTTCCAGTGTTTCTGCTGATACTGTCGGTCAGTAGCGGGATGTCGCGAGGCTCTTCGGGGCTGATTTCCAATGCGATCGGTGCCAAGAAGGTCGACGATCAAAAGCGGTATATCTCGCAAGCGATCTCGATGGGTGTTTTCCTTTCGGTAGTCATGACGATGGTCGGGATTTTAGTCGCGGACCCGATCTTCCGATTGATGGGAGCCGAAGGTGATTATCTTTCGGTCGCCAAGTCCTACATCACGCCAATTTTTCTGGGCAGTGTGTTCTTTATTCTTGCCGGTTTGAGCAACGCGATTCTTTCGTCCAGCGGTGATACGAAGACTTATGGCATCGTGTTGATGTTTGGTTTCTTTTTGAATCTTGTTCTGGACCCATGGTTCATGTTCGGTGGATACGGTTTGCCGGCGATGGGGATTGCCGGTATTGCATGGGCGACGGTGGTGATCCAGGCGATTGGTAGCTTCTACCTTTTGTCCGTGGTGACGCGGAGGGGACTGTTGGACCTGAGCGACTTTTCAGCGTTTCGACCTGACTTTGCGACGTGGAAAGAAATCGCCATTCAGGCGTTGCCGGCCAGTTTCAACATCATGTCGATCGCGATCGGATTCTTTACGATCAACTGGTTCTTGCAGCGATACGGCCAATCGGCGGTTGCGGCATACACGGTGACGACTCGGATCGAGCAGATTGCTCTGCTGCCAACGTTTGGGCTCTACGCAGCGATCATGGCGATGGTCGGACAAAACAACGGAGCCGGAAAACTGGATCGCGTCCGCGAGACGATGTGGTTTTGCAACCTGTGGGGCTTCGTTCTGAACGTCGTGATGTCGATTCTGATGTTCATCTTTTCACCACAGCTAATGAGAATTTTTACAGACGATGAAGAGGTGGTGCGACTGGGAGTGATCTGCATCTCCATTATCGCACCCATTCAATGGTCCTACATTATGTCTTCAACGCACATCGCGATGCTGCAAGCGTTGAAGCGTCCATCGTATGGGTTCTTTGAATCGCTGACACGAAAGATCATCTTGCCGGTTCCCATCCTCTGGTACCTGGTAGTGTATTCGCAGATGGCAATCGACTGGATCTGGTACTGCAATGCGGCCATCAATGTTTTGATGACGGCGATTACCGTTTGCTATGCTCGATGGCTTCTGAAGAGCCTTGAATCGGCTGAGCAAACAAAGTCAGAATCGCAGGCAGCGGTTTAAGCTCGACGGCAACGGTTTAAGTTCGGATTTTAAGCGCCAAAGTCGCGGGAAGTTCGTCGATCCAGCTTCGATCACTTTCGTATCCTAGGTCGATCAGCGCTTGACCGCAAATCGAATCAAATAGCTCGCCATCGGTTCGAGTGAAATGAGTCTTCCAGTCGCCAACGATGCCTTTGCGGGCTTTGGCGGTCGGGTTGGAGCTGTCTCCCGGATTCCGCCCCGTGATTTCCTCGAACGAGACTTTTTGAGAAGCGGCTTCGACGCCTGAGAGATCTGCGCCGATCGCTTGCACGATCTTTTCGATCTGTGTCGGAAGATTCGCTTTCATGGACTCGTAAGTCACGCATGTATCGGCAGGACGATTCGCAAACGCAGTGATCGTCTCAAGCCAGTTGTGGGCCCATTTCTTGATGACTTCATCGTCGAAGAAGCGTTGCAATTCAAAACCCGGTTCCTGATCAACGAAGTAGCGATATCGGTCGGTGCCTTGAGCGTCTTTCAGGAGCCAGTCGAAAGTTCCGCTGGTCAGCACGTCGCGACCATCACGAACCAGCTGAATGATTTTTGATTCCGGAAACAACTTTCGTATTTTTTCAACAACCAGTGAAGCCGTTCCAGGATAGGGTGTGATCTTGTCCAGGACGAATTTCTTGTCGGTGCGACGGGTCGCGAAGCTCACAAGGAAATTGGCAAACGACTTTTGGAATGCACTTTGAAATTCTCTTCGATTCATTCCCATCGATTCGAAGAAATAGTGAACCGAAAACGCTTCGGCGTAGCTGTCGAAAGTGATTCGAGGCGACGTGGATCCGTCATTGTTCTGCCAGACTTCACAAAACTCACCGAACAATCGATGTTCTGTCGCGAAGATCTCAGGATGCTGGTTCAGTGCCGTCGTCAGCCAGGTCGACCCGCTCCGAGGAGCACTGATCACGAAATGAAGTTCCGGGTTGGCCATCGTTATTCAACTGTCCAATGATGTTCGAGGCTCAGGATCCCGCTGATGCCATTGCCCATGGTGTCAATCGCCGGGGCAACAATACGAAAATTTCCACAGCCACTTCGACGATGAAAGAATTCCGTTGTCTCAGGGCCGAAAAGTGAAATGTTGAAATGGTAGGCGCCCACCAACAGCGGGACCTGCGGCAAGCTGATTGTAAGTGTACGTCCATCCGGGTAGATGGCCGGATCGATATCGAAAAAGATCTCTTTGTAGACGGTCGACATGGACGCCAGCATTCCAGTCGTCGGCGAATTCAGGGCGACGATAACTCGCGCGTTCGCAATCTTCTTTGTGGCGGTAAGCTTAATTTTCAGCGACATCGAATCGTGAGTTCGAAACTCGGTCTGGGGATCGCCAGAAGAGTCAAGGACTTGCACATCCGCGATCTCTGCTGCTCGAGATTCCTGTTGAAGGCGTTCGGCGCGAGTCCGTTCGCTTGCTCCAAGAATCTCTTCGTAGACTGCGCAGCCTGTTTCCAGTTCGCCGTCGTGAACGATGCGACCCCGATTGAAGACAATGGATCGAGTCGCGACGCGCTGCAGCATGCCCACAGCATGAGTCACAAGGATGATCGAAACGCCGTTTTCGACCAGCGTGCGAAGGTGTTTGAAACACTTCATCCGAAAGCCGACGTCGCCCACAGCCAGAACTTCGTCGATCAACAGCAACTGCGGCCGCAGGTTTGCGGCGACGGAAAAGCCAAGCCGAATTCGCATGCCTGAGCTGTAAGTCTTTACCGGTGCATCGATAACGTGATGGAGTTCTGCGAAATCGACAATCTGGTCGAAGACTTCATCGACTTCGCGCCGCGACATGCCCAGCACGGCAGCGTTGATGTAGATGTTTTCTCTACCTGAAAGGATCGGGTTGAATCCAGTCCCCAGTTCGATCAGTGCGCCAATTTTTCCATGAATGCGAATCTCGCCAGTGTCCGGTTTGATCAGGCCATTGATCATCTTCAGCATCGTGCTTTTGCCAGCTCCGTTAGGGCCGATCAACGCGACGCATTCGCCGGGGCCAATTTCAAAGTCCGCATTTCGAACGGAATAGAATTCACCGGCGCGAAGTTTGTCGTCGGTCCGATCGGTACCCCGCCCGATGATCTCGCGTCCCAGATCGTACAGGCCGTAACGCATCGCTTTTTTCAGGTTGCGGCAGTAGATCTTGTTGACGTTCTTGACGGACAGGATCGAATTTGATTTGTCGGATTCTTGAGCCATAACGTTGATTTTAGTAAGCCGTCATTCTTTCAACGATGACAGGGATAGAAATTCGAAAGACGGCCAGTCCCAGAAAAAATAGCGGAATCGTGATCGCGGCGAATACCAACCCGGGAACAATGAAACTTGAATCGCCCAACAGTATCAAGTCTCGACTGAGCACCAGCAGCGGCGCCGCCGGATTGAGCCAAACCAGCAGTTGGCCTCGGAGATCATCTTTCGCGACATGAATGATCGGTGTGATGATCATCCATGCTGGAATCGCCAAAATGATGAAGCGGCTAACATCTTGGTACAGCGATCCGATAGGCATTAGCAGCATGCCGAGTGCTGAGGCAAACATGATCATCAGAATCGCCAGCGGAATCGCCAGCAGAATCGTCCAGTGCGGTTGGACCTCGTACGCGAAAAATGCGGGAACCAACAGCAGCGAACGAACGCTCAAGTCGAACAGGATTTCGCAAAATCCGACCAGCAAAAGTGACTCACGCGGAAATCGCAACTTGCTGATCATGCCGCGATTCTGATTGATGACTTTCAGGGGCATCTGAAACGCTTCCACGAAAGCCTGCCACAAAATCATGCCGGTCAAAATGTAAATCGTTCCTTCGACTTCCATTTCGTCAAAGGAGAAAACATTTTGTCCACGCAGAAAAACCCAAACCGCCGTGTTGGCGATCGGCGGCAGGAACACCCAGAACAGCCCAAGAAGTGTCTGTCGATAGAGACCCTTGAGGTTACGCAGAAAAAGGCGCCAGCCAAGCTCACGTCCCGACCAGAAGTCACTGAAAATGTTTTTGAACATCCCGATCGGATCGCGGACTTCGGATTGCGAAGTGTAAACCGTGACCTTGTCGCTGGTCTGCATTTCAAAAGTGCTCAGACCAGATCCGTCCTGCGGCCGTGATTTCGGTGTATCGCTCTGTTCGGATTGAGTTTCGGAATCTGTCACGCTACACCAGTCCGCTTCGAATCAGGTCATGCAAGTGAATGATGCCGACGATTTTGTTCTCGTTTTCAATGACTGGCAGGACGGTGATCTGACGTTGCTCCATGAAGTTTAGAGCCACCGCTGCCAGTGCGTCGACTTCGATGGATGCGGGTGACGGGGTCATGAAGGTCGCGACGGGTTCCAGCAGTGGGTTTGTTGTTGAATTGGCGGTGCTTTCAAAAACACGGCGGACATCCCCATCGGTCAGGACGCCACACAGACGGTCGCTGCGTTGTACCAGGACGGCGCCGATCTTCTTTTTGCTGATGACGGTGATCGCTTCACCGAGTGTTTGGCTGCTTTCGACGATCGGGATTCGGTCGCCGACATGCATCAGGTCTCGTAGTTTGAGCAGGAGTTTTCTGCCCAGATGCCCGCCCGGATGAAAAATCGCAAATTGCTCTTTTGTAAATCCACGTAACCGCATCAAGGTAACTGCAAGCCCATCGCAACATGCTAGGGCAACGGTTGAGCTGTTGGTGGGAGCCAGCGAATCGGGATCGGCTTCTGCGTGAACGCTTGCATCGATGACGATGTTGGCCTGCCTTGCGAGCGATGAGTTTGGCTTTCCGGTCAATGCAATCACGGGAACCTGATTGCGGAGGAAGTAGGGTAGCAGGTTGAGCAACTCTTCTGTTTCTCCGCTGTTGCTGATCGCTAACGCGACGTCCTCAGGTGCGACGACCCCCAGGCCTCCATGTACCGCGTCTGCGGGATCAAGGAAGATCGCGGGAGTGCCCGTGCTGGAGAACGTTCCTGCGGCTTTGCGAGCGATGCAACCCATCTTGCCCATGCCGGTCACGATCAATCGACCTTGGCAAGACGCAATCTCGCGGACTGCAGAAATGACGCCGGGGTTAGGTCTGGCTGCGGTTGCCTGAATCGCTGCCGCTTCGCTTGACAGCACGTCCTCAAACCACGATCGAATCGTGCTATCAGATTCACTCTGCGATTGATCCATGGGTGCGGTTCAACAGGAAACAGGGGCGGCTTGTAATTCGTTTGTTATTTCAGACGTATCTGTACTGGAATTGCCCATTATATCCAAACCCGGAAATCGACTTTTACAATGTCGAATAAATGTGACTTGAATCCCAGAAGTGGAACTGATCTTGCCGGAAATGGCTTATTTGTGGTATCGAAGACGCATATTGCGATGCGATTCCAACCCGCTGATGGGATCGTGAGCGCCAAAGTTGCACGGCATGGATGCCAAATCATTCGAAAATCGATTGTAGGGCGAGTTGCCCGGGTCCATGTGCTACGACAATCCAATCGACCGGATGACACGATGACTGAGAATGAAACTGACGATCGCGAAAACGACAATGACCGGGAAGGTTTTTTCGCGAACTCTGGTAGCCGTATGCTCATCGGCAGATTTCTTGCTGTCGGGCTATTCGTTGCGCTGGGAACTTTTGCCGTCATTCAGTCGTTGAGCGGGCCGCAGGATCCCGAACCGGATTCCGGCGTGGTGTCATCCGAAACAGAAGGCAGCCAAGACTCAACCGCAGATTCTCAGGGCAAGCTTGCAGCATCCGGCAACGCGATTGTGAAAACGAGCCTTGAGTCAGATGAAAAGCAGCCTGAAAACAAATCAAAAATCGGTGGCTTCAATGCCAAGTTCAACGCCCCAAAACCCAAAAGCGTTGGCTTTTCATCCCCAACGAACAATCCAGCGACCTCAAAGCCGATCAGCGTAAGGGGCACGCTTCCGGAAGTTCGCTCTTCGTCGAGCACTTCTTTCGGATCGCCGTCGGTTGCCGCTAAAGAAAATTCGCTTGCGCGGAAACCAATTGTTGCGACAAAGCCACCGGTGCAGGATGCGAGCCCACCCCAAAATCGTATCGCGGCTCTTCAGACCGATTCTGCAAAGACAAGGTTTGGAATTGGAGGTCCCGCGATACCGCCGTCGAATGCTATCAAGCCACCGACGACGGGCGGACAGAGTTTTCAAAATGGCATCAACGCGTTGAACCAAAAAGTGACCGCCGGCGCTGCGGCCGCAGGTGATCGATTCAAGTCAGCCGCAAGCGATTTGAAGCAATCCGCGAACAGTGCTCTGGAACGGACAAAGTCAGCGTTCGGGGCGCCCAGGCCCGCTGCATCCAACTTCGGCAACCCGGTAAAGAAACCCGATACCTTCGGGGGAAATCGAATCCAGCCGATCGTAGCCAAGCCAACTTTGAACGCTTTGAAAGACAAGCCCTTCGGGACACCCCGCAGCATGCCGACGAGCACGAAAATTGGCGGGAGCTCAAACTCAACGGCGAATTCAAAGCAAGGTGGATCAAATTCGAGTGGCTTTACCAGTCAGCCGCTTAAATCGATCTCCCAAGCGGCTCCTCAGGTAACGCCCAGCCGGACGCGACCGGTTGCTCCAGCGCCTCGTCAGAACAACGGCTTCGGAGCTCAGAATCGTTCTCTGGCAATTCCGACGGATCGACCGAAGCAAACCGGCAATCTGGCCAGCAATCGTTTCCAGGGTGGCAGCCTCGGTCCAACCACGCCGCCGGCTCGCAAACCGCCGACTCAGGCAGCGCAACAATTTCCACCGGCTCAAACCCGCACACCAGCATCCCTTCCGGTCGCGTCCACCAGCCGAATTGCGGCTCCAGCGATTCAAGCCAGTAGCGTCAGCGCTGTACCCGGCGACCGAAAGTTCGATGGTGTCCAGTCTACCGGCCTGATCTTGCAGAAGGCGAGCCCGAGAGAAATTCAAGTCAATGAGACGGCTGACTTTGAGATCAACATCAAAAACGTCGGTCGCGTTGAACTGCAGGACGTTCGGGTGATGGACAAGGTGCCGGCGGGAGTTCAATTTATCGACTCCGATCCAAAGCCGTCTAATTTGGGACGCAATGGTGATCTGCAATGGGATATGGGAACGCTCAAACCGGGCGAGGAACGAAATATCCGACTCCAGCTTAAACCGACTCAGCCGGGAGAAATCGGCAGCACCGCGCAGGTTTATTCTGCGGCACGAGCTTCGATGCGAACTCTTGTGACAAAACCGCAGTTGAAAATCAGCCACACTGCGGATCCTAAAACGCTCGTTGGTAACAATGTCGTGTTTGATGTGATCGTTGAAAACACAGGCAACGGACCGGCCAAAGACGTGATCATTCAGGAAGAAGTTCCAGATCTGCTTGAGTATCAGGACGGCTCACGTGAATTGGAATACGAGATTGGTACGTTGCTTCCGGGCCAATCACGTCGAGTTCAACTTGGATTGCGAGCCGCAAAAGTTGGTCGTTTACGAAACGTGATGTTTGCGTCTGCCAGAGGCGGATTGCAGGCGAAGCATGAAACCAACGTCGAGATCATTGCTCCCAAACTGGAAACCTCCAGTTCCGGGCCAACTCTGCGATACATCCAGCGACAGGTCTCTCACACCTTTACGGTGGCCAACAAAGGAACCGCGAAAGCGACCAATATGCAGTTGATCGCTCGACTGCCAAGCGGGTTGCGATTTATAAACGCTGACAATCGAGGTCGCTACGATTCGAACACGCATTCTGTGGTCTGGCAGATGACAGAGATGAATCCGGGAGTTACCGGGAACGTTGAACTGGTGACCCTGCCAACAGGCGCGGGACAGCAAGACATTCGATTTGAGGCCGTTGCCGACCGGAATCTAAAGTCTTCCACAGTCCAATCGCTCAACATTGAACATCTGGTTGACGTGTTCATCGACATTGATGACGTGGTTGATCCGATTGAAATCGGCGGCAACACCAGCTATCGAATACGAATGATCAATCAGGGAACTCAAGCTGCTGGCAATGTTCAGATTCAAGTGGATTTTCCGTCGGGGCTAGAGCCAACCGCAGTTGACGGTAGCTTGCGAAACCAGATTCGTGGCCAGCAGGTAATCTTCGAACCGATCAGCAGTCTGCGTCCGGGGGATGAAATCGGCGTGACGATTCGCGCGGTTGGAAAAGTTCGTGGCGACCATCGAATTTCAGTGAACATGAAAACGGACGGACGCGAAACTCCGGTCACGAAAGAAGAGACGACCAAGGTCTACGCCGATCGGTAGTTGTTCTGGCCGACATGATTCACGACGACGAGGGATTTTTCGTTTGTTGTTTGGGTGATTTGACGTTCGAGTGATTTGCCGTTTAAGGCGACTCGCTGAAGTCTCGACAAGCATACCTCAAAGAAACCGGCCTTCTCCATTTTGACGTTCACGCATCGCGAGCGATCCGGGCTCAAATCACCAAAAGATCGCCAAAAGATCGCTGAACCAGGAAGCTTATGTCTCGAATTGTACTTTTCGATGCGGTCGGAACGATCCTGCGACCGGTTCCCGATGTCATCACCGCCTACCATCGTGCCGGTGAGTCTTACGGTTCCAAACTTTCGGCAGAACAGGTGGCGGCTCGATTTCGTTCAGCGCGGCAATTCAGATTCAATTTGAATCGGTTCGCTGGCGAGACAGAATCCGGAAGTCTTCGCTCCAGTGACGAAGTCGAGTACGAACTCTGGCGTTCGCTGATTGCCGACGTATTTGATGATGTTGCGAACGTTGACGATCTTTTCAAGCAGCTATGGGATCACTTTGCGGCAGCAGAAAACTGGTCGCTGTATGACGACGTGACTCGTTGCTGGACGCGTTTGAGCGAACAGGGTTTCAGGATCGCGATCGCATCGAACTTCGATTCAAGGTTGATCGACATTGTAAAACGGCACGAAACGTTAGCGCTTTCAGAGGCCGTGTTTTGTTCCGCCGAGGTCGGATTCAGAAAGCCAGACCCAGAATTTTACCGGGCCATCGAATCTTCTTTGGGGATCGATGCATCAGACGAAGTCCATTTTATCGGCGACGATAAAGAGAATGACTTTCATGCACCGGTTCAATACGGCTGGAAAGCGTTCTACCTTGATCGACGATATCGAGGCTCAATCGGCGGCACCAACGAAATCGATTCACTGGATCGCTTGCTGATTTCGTGAATTCTATTTCTTTTGAAGCACCAGCAACCAGTCCTGACCGTCTTCGCCGGGAGATGAAAACTTACAGGCTGCTTTTTGATTCGCGATCCCGGTTGGTTTTAAATCTCCGCCAGTGCGAGGATCAAACCAGAACGCATCGAATTCAACAGTTTCGGCTGACAGATCCACATCCACGTCTCCGCCTTCTGGCAGATAAACAAGGTAGATCTCTCCGGGTTTGGTCAGGCACCATGGCCCATAGTCGTCTTTTTCATTTCCAACCAAACCGTTCTGGTTTTTCATTTGATCAATCGGAATATTTTCCGACTGAACAAAGTCCTTTGCGATGCGGCAAAAGTCCCATGACTGGTCACGCGACCGAAGGTCTTCGCAAGCGAGGTCATTTTCTGGCAGCTTGTAGCCAAAGTAATACATAACACCGGCTCCGCCAGCCATCAGGTTCCCCCAAAGCGTACGTTTTCGAATGTCGTGCAAGTCATAGGTTTGGCCATTCTCCATCGTGACCGACCCGCCGAAGTTCGCGTAGCCCGGATCCGGAGGAACTCCTTGATCGGCTTGTCCCTGTTCGTCGTTGGCGACGACCCATGGTCGGCCTGCTTCGTTAGATTTGCGAATCCAGCGAAGCGTTTTGCGATGAACTTGGTCCCACATGTTTTGCAATGACGAACCTGTCAGCGGACGTTTCCCCAACCAAGGTTCGTATTTTTGATCCTGTTGTTGAGGATAAGTGTGCAGTACCAGATTGTGGTTGTAGGCATCCAGTTCTCTCAGGTACTGAGCCATTTGCAGTTGTTCATCAAACGACTGAGTATTCTCTTCACCGATGTTCCATTCGAGCCCGTTGAGGTGTCCGAATCGCGCGACCAGCTCACGCAAATAAAGTCTCCGATGCGGTCCGAGTTTTCCCTGATCAAGGGCCGCTTTTACTTTGTTAGTCTTGGCCCCATTGCCAGTACGCCAGTCGTCGTTTTCCGTTTCTTGTAATTTGATGTGAACAAGTAGGCCTTTGGTCTGCGCGTGATCTAGCACGATTTTCCACTGGTCCAGTTTGGAACAATCGAAATGCGATTTGTCTCGGGCGGTTACATAAGGCCACACGTTGCCGCCGTCGCCATCGACGTTGTATGTCAACATTGAAAAAGCATTCATGCCTTTGTTGCTGAGGTAGTTGATCGCTCCGATGAGCCCCTTTCCTTTACCGGATTTCCATGTTGGATCTCCCTCCTGCCAATTGGCAGCATGCTTCTGCCATGTCTTTAGCTGGCATTTTTTTGGATTCAGGGCTCGAGTGCCGTCAAAATCACGATACGCCAGCAATGTTTCTGGAGCGTCGGGGCCAACTTTGAAAAATGGTTTACCTGTTTCGCCAAAAACCAGATGATGTTTCCGGTTTGGTTTCAACATGCCACCGGCGCGAAGATCGACGCCACTGCGATCTGTCGCAGCGATCTCAAATGTGCCTGTCTTGCCGTCGCAAGATACAAGTTTGGTAAATGGAGTATCAACGCCTAACGCGACCCCAGCTCCTGAAACGAACGAGATCTCATATTTCCATGTACCAACCTTGTTGGGGCAAAAATGGCATCGCCAGACGTTGCCAGAGTCAGCCGAAGTTTCCGCTGCATTTCCGTCAGCCGCAAAGTAGCCGGGAACTTTAAAGCGGGATTTGCTTTCAGCGTGAGTAAACGTGACATCCATCCGATAGTCGCGGAAGGGATTCGCTTTGCCCGTTAGTTGGTCGTCCAACTCGTAAGCAAAAGGGCCGGCTTGTGAGAGCGTCACCGTGTGCCATTTTTTGAGCGCGCCAGAGACCGTCACGTCGCCGTTGCCATCGGGCTGTCGCGGAATTTCAAAGATGGGTGGAAGTTTCCCTGATTTGACCCTGGATTCGGGACCCGCATCTGCAGGACGTTTCATCTCGCGATCTTTTGTCATGATCCATCGATCGAACTCGAAACCGTCTTCTCGCATCGAAAACGAAATCGTGTGTTCGCCTGCCGTCGGAACATCCAACCAGATTTCATGAGCCACACCGCAATGAACTTCTTTGGTGCGCTGCTTGCTTTCCCACCGCCAGGTATTCTTTCCCTCGCACCACTGCATACGTCTGCCGTGTTCCGGCCATGTTCCGTCGATGCCGACATGCAGTCCGTTGTCTTCGCTTCCGGTTGAGTAAGCTCTTACCCAGACATAGTATCGGCCCGGATTGTTGAAATGGACTTTGTAGTGCACGACAGCAAGCTTGCCGGGCTCGTTGGTAAAGTTGACTCCGGGAACGAGTTTTTCGCCGTGGTTGCGACGCGTGTCGGGCAGAATCTCAAGGTAAGCATTTCCGCTCGCCCCTTTCCAGTGAACCGGGTCTCCATCTGAGTCAGCTTTGGGGTGCTGAGTTGGGGTCGTAAGATGAAACGCACGTTTGTCTGTTTTTTCCTGGTGAAAAAAGTGTTCGGCTTCGACAGCAACGACGCCGTTTTCTTCTTCGAAGACCAGTGAGCCGTCGACGATCGGGGCACTGGTTTGTGCCGCATCCATCTCGGATGCGGTCGCTCCCACGAACCACACGGGCAATGCGATCAATAAGAAAGTGCTGAAGAGTATGTTTCGAATTCGAAAGTCGATGGTTTGCATGTGTCTCACCGCGGCAAAGAAATTACGCCACCATTTTAGCGTCAACAGAATTCAGGAGTTGCGAACCGAGGCCTGTAAAAGCGGGTATTTTTCTTTTGGTGAAAACGGTTTATTGGCTTGGCTTTTAATCGCATGCGGTGGAGTGGCTACAAAAAAAGCCTGACGAAATGAGTCGTCAGGCCTTTGATTTCAGTTCTGGAAAGAACAGTTGGCTTCAAGGAGCCATTAGTTCTTGTAGGTCGATTGTGGCGGAGAAACGACCACATCGTCGTCCTTCATTGCCTCGCGACGCTCTTCTGCTCGCTGAGCCGCAACGGCAACGACTTGCTGGGCAAACGCTACCTGATTTGGAGAGAAGAATCGCTCGAAGTAACCGTCCATTCGTTCGATGCGGTTTTTGACAAGCATTTCCTGCCATGACAAACCATCAGTGATCGACCATGAAGCTGCTTGAGCTACCGGTTGGGTAATTTCATCGTTTGCGATCATGCGACAGATTTCTGCCACTTTTGGATCCGTTGTCACTGCAGACAGTGGCTTGATTTCGTAATCCATCGCCGCACGCGGGTTTGGCTTTCCGTGCTCGAGGCAAACCGTTGTCAGAGAAAGCTTTCCAACTTTGCCGGGAGGAATGTTGAAGACACCTCCGCCGCCACGTCCGCCACCGAGCCCTCCGCCGGCGCCGAGACCACCGCCTCGGCCGCCGCCGCCGATTCCGCCGCCAACACCTCGGCCACCTCCGCCACCGAGCCCCCCGCCTCCGCCGCCAAGTCCGCCGCCACCGAGACCACCGCCACCGAGGCCACCGCCGCCGAGACCGCCACCACCGAATCCACCCTGTCGCATGACAGGCACAGCGGAGAACGTTTCAGGCATCACGATTGCCAACGGCTTGTCGGATGTGTTCTTGACCATCAGGTTTGACTTCTTTTCGTCAACCGTTTTGATCACAACTTCGATGCTGCCTTCTTCCATCGCGGCAAACATTTCGGCCGACTCAAAACCTGCCACGGGAGCCGCAGTTTTCCAGATTCGACTGGTACGTACTTTTTCAGCACGTTTTTCCTTCTGCTCCTGCTTGGCCAATTTGGCTGCCGCTGATTTCTCTTTGGCATTTGGCGATGTTTCCTGAGCATTGGTCAACGAAGTTAACGCTAACAATGCCGTCACCGCGAGGGTGAGGGGTATCCACTTTGTCATTGATGTTCTCATGAGAAGAACTCCTAAATTGACCGACGCACCTTGCTCACGTCGGAGTAAACGTCTTCTTAAATATATTCGCTGATCCAGCCGTTGCAGCTTGTTTCCAGAATAATTGGAAAATGTCCCGATGCACAGAAAATCCGCAAACACCGAAGCTGCGAAAATTCAACGATTACAGCCGCAAGCCATCCAAAATCGACTCGTGACTGTTTCGGAACCGAAGCTGGGACTCGCTTTTTACGGCATTCCAGCAAATGTGGCCCTTCAGGAGCTTACAGCAAACCGAGCGCTACCAGTGAGTATCGGACTGTCAGTCCGGCCGCGACAACACTAACGATACTCATCAGTTTGATGAGGATATTGAGGCTGGGACCGCTGGTATCTTTAAACGGGTCACCAACGGTGTCACCGACGACGGCGGCCTTGTGGGCGTCAGAACCCTTACCACCAAGATGACCGGCCTCGATGTATTTCTTCGCGTTGTCCCACGAGCCACCCGAGTTCGACATGAAGATCGCGACGCAGAAGCCGCAGCAAAGCGTTCCGACCAGCAATCCAAGCACTCCGCCGACTCCCAGCAGCAAGCCGACGACGATCGGAGTGACGATTCCCATCAGCGACGGAAGCAGCATTTCCTGTTGAGCCGCCTTGGTGCTGATGGAAACAGGTCGCGCGTAATCCGGAGTCACGCTGCCATCCATGATGCCTGGATTTTCGCGAAACTGGCGCCGAACTTCTTCTACCATTCCAAACGCCGCACGCCCGACTGCCTTCATCGTCATGGCACAAAAGACAAAGGTCGCCATGCAGCCAAGGAAGACTCCAATCAGAACTCTCGGATTCAATACCGTCGCGTTATAAAGCTGAGCGATTTGAGGCATCGTTGCGGTCTTCACTGAAACCAACGGGTCCTTTGTTTCGGCGAATTGCCAGCTGCCGTCGTTGCCTTTGGTGAACGTTTCGTTTGCCATTTCGATGGGATACACATTGTCGGCTTTCCAAAGTTCGCTAACTGCGGGCTTGCGAGTGTATTCTGGCATGACAAGGAAACCTTCGACGTTTTTGGTTTCCGAGTCACGACGAACGATGAAGTTCGAATTCATCAGATAGAAAGCGTCAGCTTTCTCGACGATGCCTGCCTCGTCGACCGATCGTCCCCAGTTTTCGTATCCGGTTTTGACTTGTTCGACATAAGCCGCCAGAAGCGCCAACGCCGTCAAAGCCGCCGATCCGATCGCAAAACCTTTCCCTGTTGCCGCCGTCGTGTTTCCGAGGCTGTCCAACGCGTCGGTTCGCTCGCGAACGATGTCCTCCAGTTCTGCCATTTGAGCATTACCACCCGCGTTGTCGGCGATCGGACCATAGGCGTCGGTCGCCAAAGTGATCCCAAGGGTCGACAGCATTCCAACGGCCGCAATTCCGACTCCGTAAAGTCCCAGCGTGAAAAGTTCCGGCGCGTTGAAACTGAATCCCGTTGCAAAGCCAAACGCAAACATCATCGCCACGCAAACAACGATGACCGGAGCCCAAACGCTTTTCATGCCGTCCGCAACGCCGCCGATGATAACCGTCGCCGCACCGGTTTCGGCCTGCTCTGCAAGCCTTTGAGTCGGTCGGTACTCGTCGCTGGTGACGTATTCGGTCCATTTTCCGATCAACCAGCCTGACGCAAGTCCCACGGCGATACTGCCCGCGATGCCGATATGGCTGGAGCCCAATATCAGGAAAGTGGCGACTGAAGCCAGAATCAGCGTCAATACCATCGATGAATCGATGCCAAATCCAAGCACCTTCAGCAGCGCTTTTTGGCTGGCGTCGTCAGAAGCTTTCACCCAGTGAATGCAAAGGATGGACATCGCGATTCCGATCGCCGCCACGACCATCGGAAGGAACAACGCTCGAATCTGCATCGATGCAACGTCTTCCGGTTGAGCCGTCATGGTCATTGCGGCAACTCCCAGTGCCGCCGTTGCCAAAATCGAACCGCAATACGACTCGTAGAGGTCGGCTCCCATACCTGCGACGTCGCCGACGTTATCGCCAACGTTGTCCGCAATGGTGGCCGGGTTGCGAGGATCGTCTTCTGGAATTCCCTGTTCGACTTTTCCGACAAGGTCAGCGCCGACGTCTGCTGCTTTGGTGAAAATTCCGCCACCGACCCGTGCAAACAGAGCCTGGCTGGACGCCCCCATCAGTGAGCAGAGCATCGTCACGGTGATCGTGTTTAAGTCGAGATGCAACACGAATCGAAGAATGGCATACCACATCGCCATGTCGAGCGTTCCAAGTCCGACAACCGTCAGCCCCATTACGGCTCCGCTGCGAAACGCGATTTGGAGGCCGTCATTAAGTGACTTTTGAGCACCGGCAGCCGTTCGAGAACTCGCGGCGGTCGCCGTATTCATTCCAATGTAGCCGGCCAACCCCGACCAGAGTCCTCCGGTCAGAAAAGCAAACGGGACCCAGAACTGTTGAATTCCCATTTGCTGGGCCACCAACAAAAGCACGAAAACGATCACGAAATAGATCGCGACAACGCGGTACTGCTGTGTCAAATAGGCTTTCGCTCCCGTCTGAACGTGTTGAGCGATTTCGACCATCCGAGCATTACCCGGATCGGCCGACTTCATCACGCCATAAAATCGCGTTGCGAAATACAAAGCCGCCAACGAGGCCGACAACAGAATGGCCCAGAACAGGTACTCCATCGAAAGGATTTCTGAAGATCCTCGCCAGCGAGCTTCAGCACCGCCGTTTTCTGGAGTGTCGGCAGCAAAAACCATGGCTGGATTCAACGCCGGGAGTGCAAGGCACGCGAGAGACATAAGCCGGAAGTTCACCCGGAAGTTCGGTTTCGACATCTTGAAAATTCTTTGAATGGAAGTGAATTCACCACTTGGCTACAAATAGCACGTTCAATGGTGGTGAAACTGGCATTGTCAGGTTGGCACTAGCGTCTGGAGCAACCTTGGGATGCTGTAACGGTACAAAAGCGGCTATTAAACATCGCTTCATAGTAAAAAGAAAGCCCGGTTAAGCGAGAACAATTTCGTTGGTTTATTGCGTAAATTTAAAACTTGTCTTCCGTGAAAAAGGAGACATTGAACGGGTGGGCCGCACCGGGTTTCGATCGACTCCACTCTTAAAATGAACTCAATTGAGTAAACTTGCGTTGGTTACATTGTTTGGTTTTTGAGTTTGGATCCATGATGACGTTTTCAAAGATTGTTGCAGCGTTAAGTCTCTGTTTGCTTTTCGCGTTCACGACCTCCACGGTGTGTTTCGCACAAGAGGGTGGTGAGGCTGACCTTGAAGCCGCGTTTGCTCTGAAACCTCAGGCCAAAACGATTGGCGATTTCGAGGAAGTTGCCAAGCTGTGTCGATCTGCTCTGGAGAAAGGGCTCGACAGCGAAGGCGAAACCGAGGCCAAAATGCTGGCCAGTTCCGCGTTATTTGACCACGCACAGCAGCTGATGATCCGAATTCGTCAGGCGAAACGTGATCCAACGTTCTTCCGCAACGAAGCGTTAAAGCGGCTCCGCGAAGCGACCGAATTGAATGACCAAATGCTGGACGCGTGGATGATGATCACAACGCTGAACCTGCTGCCCAACGGAGATCTTGACGAAGCCCGAACGGCGGTTGATCGAGCTATTTCGATTTCAGACGACGAACCAAAGAAACAGTCACAAGCTTATCTGATGCGTTCGTTGCTGGTGGGACAGACGGATAACGATGCCGGTCGGGAAGATCTGGACAAAGCGATTGATCTGGATAACGAAAATTTGAGAGCCCTGCGGACACGGTCAAATTTTCTGCTGATGGAAGGCAAGATCGAAGACGGGCTCAAAGACGTTGATCAACTGATTGAAGTTGCGGGTGCGAACGAAAACATCTACGCGTCTCAGGCGGATTTACTAAAAGCAATTCTTGATCGAAAAACGGCGCAGCTGCGAGTCGTAAAATCGCGGGACGGAGACGAAACCGATTCCGAGCTTCCGTCAGAAGAAGAGCTCGAAGCTCAAATCAAACAGATTCAGGAAGCCGGACTACGTTACATCACCAAAGCGATCGTGCTTGCACCTGAGAAACCTGAATTTTATCTCGCTCAGGCTCGCATCCTTCAGGATCTGGAGGACGTCGATGGAGCTCTCGGCGCGATCGAAACCATGCTGGAAAAGAACGAATCTTCAATTGAAGGTTTACTCATGAAAGCTCAGCTTTTGCTGGCCGATAAAGCCAACGACGAAGAAACAGAAAAGGTGCTGGACAAAGCACTTAATCTGGATCCGTATAGCGTTGCGACGCTTGGTTTGCGAAGGGCTTTCTTCACGGCTCGCGGTCAATTCGATAAAGGATTGAAGGCAGCCAAGAAAATCGCAGAGAAAAATCCAAACAGTGTTGCGGCGCTTCAGGATCTGGCGATCTCGCATTCACTTGCCGATCAGCCTGACGAAGCGGTGGACATTTATTCGACGCTACTTTCAAGCCCATCGTTTGGTTTGGATTCGGTAGACAATATGCCTCCGCGTCAGGGGGTGGCCATTGCGGCAACCCGGATGAGCTTTTTGCGCTCTCGCGGAGACGCTTTTCTGTCGCTTGGTGAACACGAAAACGCAATTGAAGACTACGAAGAAGGCTTGGAACTTGGCGATGTGATTGAAGAAATTCAGTCGTCGATCCCTGGCGATTTCAACTTCAAGGGCGATGATGGAATCCTGAACAATCTCGCTTGGGTGCTGTCGACTTCGACCGAAGATAAACTCCGAGACGGAAAACGGGCGATTGAGTTGGCGACTCAGGCTTGCGAAATCACGGACTATAAAATGCCTCACATCATCAGCACGCTGGCCTCTGCTTACGCCGAAGCAGGTGATTTCGACAAGGCGATCGAGTGGATTGAAAAAGGGCTCGAGGTCAACGAAAAAGCTCGCGAAGAGAAAGACGCGGACATCGAAGCGATCGATGATCAAAAAAAGAGCCTCGAAGACGAACTCAAAAGCTACAAAAGTAAAAAGCCTTGGCGTGAGAATCAGGCCGAGGAGGACGCTGCGAAAAAAGAGAAGGAAGGCGACTCCGATGACAAAGCTGACTCCGATGAAGGGTCTGATTCCGACGGGAGTTCAGACAAAGACGACGACAAGTAGTTAGCAGTTAGAAGTTAGCGTTTTGTGTCGTTCCCTTTTTTGAAAGCCAACGAGCTTTCGTTTCTTTGTTCGCGAATTTTCGAGTCAAACCATGAAGATCCAATCGTCAGAAGAACTGAATTCAAAGAAGTGTGTCCCTTGCGAAGGCGGCGTTGATCCGTGTCCGCTTCCGTTTGTGCAGGAACAATTGCAGAAGCTTTCCGGGTGGTATCTGACGAACGAGAATCAAAGGATTCGCAAAGACTGGCAAATGAAGAACTTTGTCGAAGGCTTGGCTTTTTTCGAAGCGGTCGGGCAAGTTGCCGAAGCGGAGGCTCACCATCCGGACCTCCATTTGGAAAGTTACCGCAATGTCTCCATCGAAATTTGGACTCATGCGATCGGTGGTCTGAGCGAAAATGACTTCATTTTGGCGGCGAAGATCGACCAGTTGCCAGCGGCCAAATCCAGCTGATACTCCGATCTGCCGTGGCCCGGCGATACAATCGTTACAGCTTATCTTCAAGTTTGCGGGCTGATCTGATTCTTTCACAGATCGCGGTTTTGCTTTTGCCTACGCATGTGACAGTTGCTCGGTTTGGCGCTGCAGATTATCTAAGTCCGATGGTTTCGATTTTGACCGTCGATACATGACCTACGGAAATAAACCTTTGCTGCCGTTGTTTTGGTAATAACGCTTGCAGCATGTGGCACTACCGGAGGGCTTGAGATGAAATTGTTGAATGTCTGTCTGATCGTAATCGCTGTTGCCGCGTTCGCTTTTCCGGGTTGTGTTGCGTCCAAACGCGGCTCCCGTTTTGCAAGATGTGAAACGAAAAGCCAGTGTCAATGTTTCAAATGCCAAAGTCGAACCGCGCCGCGGCAGGCAGGCTGCCAGTGTGGTAACGCTGGTTGCGTTGTCGATCATGTTGGTGGCTCAACGGCTGTTGGGCAAACGCAGGGCCTGCGCAATGAAGCTGTCATCGGTGAGGCGATTGTTGTCACGTCAACGACTCAGCCTGCCGTTTCAGATTCTTTCGCCGAAAACGCGCAGGTGATTGAATCTGCTCCTCGCATCGAGAGCAATTCGATTGCAAACGGCGACCCTGAAATCATTGAAGCGGCGCCGCTGCAGGAGGCGGCCGATGAGCTTGCACCAATTCAGACCATGATGCCCAAGGCAGACGTTGCGAGTGTTTCCAACCGCCGCAAATTGTCCGCTAATGTTGATGAGACTAAAATCGGTGATGAGTCCGTTGTTGTCTCAGGGGAGACTGCCGATGAAGTGGCTGTGCCAGAGCCGATTACCGGTTCCACGGTTGTTGACCGAGTAGTTGGCTCTGATTCTGAACCATTTACCGACCAAGACGCCGAGGCTGTCACGGAAGCGATTCCAGAGCCTTTCAGTTCAAACTCAGACTGGAATTTGCCTTCAGATGAACAATTGGATTCGTCTCCTAATGGCGATGGTGCAAGACTTGAGCGGGACTCGGACTCCTCCCCGACGTCGGCTCCAGCTGCCGCAACGCCTCTCGAAGCGATTCCTGTTGGCTTTCCGTTGAAGCGGGGTCAGGAAAACGATCGGGTCGCATCAGGAGAAGCTGAAACGCTTGCGGCGTCGCAGTTGAAACCTGCCCCGCGAGTCCATGTTGACTACGAAATGGTCGACCGTCGGCTGGTGTTGAAAGCTCGTCCGGTTGGCCAAAATCGAGTGCGGCGAGCTGCCTCGAAAGAAGTATCGCGGCGTGGATCGATTCCAGCTATCTCTGCGAAGTTAAAGCGGATTGTGCCAGGCGGAGACCTGCGAGATCTACGACGTTCGAAGGTGAACGAGTTGGTTCAGGTAGCTAATTCGAAGGTTTCCGTCGATCAAAAAGTTGCCGTCGAGGAAACGGTTGCTTTGATCAATCAGGATTCTGTCGAAGTTGAACCTGAAGCAGTTATCTCGCAGTCGACTACGGCTCAGGTGGCAGCTGCTCCAGCGATTGAAACTCAAAAACGACGCGTGCTGCTGCGAGCCGTTCCGTTTTCAATGAACTCGAACGTCCAAGCCCGAATCGTTCCAGCCGGTGCCGGTAGTGTTAAAGGGAACTTTCGGTTCACCGATGGCGTTGGGAAGCCGACCTCTCAGGTCCGAAATGCTCAAACTTTACACGCTCGACCGCTGCAGGCTCAAATATCGCAGCCTGAAGTTCCAAAGTCGGTTCGCCCTGTCGCGATCGAGGAATCGTGGCATGAGCGAACGGCCAGAATCGCTCCTGAGGAAGAGACGCTGATGGCACCTTGGCGTCAACGTTAGTGGTTCATCAAAGTTGAACCGAAACTATTCACGACGACAGGCGTCTGGTTCGATGTTTGAGGCGATTCCCCTGAAGTGGCGACGTTTTTGCAGATTCACCAATTCACGTCGTGGGTGAACTGTCGAAACCACAAACCTGGAACGATAACCCAGTGAAACAAGCTTTCTCCATTTCGACGCCCACGCCTCGTGAATAATCCGGGTTGAACAGGCCGGTCAACCACTATCTCTTCCGGAGCTTTGATTTGAGGTGTCGTAGAGCACGGAAGCCAAAATTGACTGCGGTCGGAGCGGCCTTTTTGGAGACGAATCTTACCGTTTTAAGGCTAACCGGTTCGGCACCCCAATAAGGCTTGTAGGGTTCGTTGCCTCGCAGGAAATCAAAGATCTGGTGACCGTTTTCCGTTGCCTTGCGTGCTGCATAGGTGAATAAAAGATGACCGGGTTCGTGGTTGAAAGCTTCAACACGAACACCGGCTTGATATAGCAAAGGACCGTTGGGACCCATCAAGTACAGTTGTGCCGCGATGGCCTGTCCGTCGGCGTAACCGACGACAATTTCGGCTTCGTTTCTCTGGCTTAGTTGTGTGAAGGCTTCAAACAGAAACGCTTTGAAGTGGTCGTCACTGAAAGCACCTTTTTCGCCTTTGTCCTCGAAACGATTCTGGTGCAATTCGACAAGCACGTCGAATGCTTCGTCGATCGGCAAATCTTCCGAAGTGACTCTGGCATCGAATTGCTCAGACGCGAGCCTTTTTTCAGCTTTACGGATCTTGCGCCGTAGTGATTTTTTCGACCCTGAGATGAAGTCTTCCCAGTTCGAATTTAGCTTGAGCTGCCATGTGGGTTCCAGCTCTTTTTCGTACAGCCAGAATCGCTCGTTCAGTTGATTTTTGAATTCGTCCTGCTGATCGTCACCGGTCACGCCTTCCAGCTCCAGCATGCAAATTCCACTTTCGATGGCCCAATTGGTAATCGATTCGGTGAAAGTTGCTCGCAACAAATCCGGGACGATCAGGTCCGCGTAGTCAGTGCATGTCTTTCCGCTTCCGATGAATCTGAGCCGCGACTGCCCCGCCCATCGATCGACAAAAAATGGTGCGATCGCAACGATCTGTTGGTCAGCTTGCAGAACCAGAATGTTGAGCTTGCCGAGGTGTTGGAAGTTCTTCCACCATGCGATGCTCCACGTAAAACTTCGCAGCGGCTGGTTCGTCAGGCTGTCCCAGGGCGATTGGAGTTGCTCGAACTCTTCGATGGTCGAAATCGTCTTGAGCTCAAAGGCTGTGCTTGAGATCGAATTGCAAATTGCATTCATGGTTTGGCTCAGTGTTGATTCGTCGCAGTGTGGATTGGTGTCTATGAAGTCGTTGTTGTTTTTCGAAACGTGAATTTCTTCAAGCGGTTGATCATCGGAGTCGCCGCTGACTTTGATACGCTTGCTTTGTGAGTCGAAAACGTCAGGACTTGAGTTGTCTGTTCGCGATCTAAACTTGCAGGCAACAACGCTGGAACGTATTCGCGAAGCGATGTCACGAAAGCTTCCTTGAATCGCAGTCGCGTTTCTGCAGCTGACGTCGATGGTCGATGGCTTTGATGACTTCGATGGCTTATATCGCAGGACATCGCAATTGGCTGTTGCGAGAGCGTTGTTTTACACAGAGTCATTTTTCCGTTTGTTAGCATGCGTGTTGCCATGTCGCGAAAGAAACTGTTCGACGCGTGGCAACGAATGTGATTTGTGATCGGCGTCGTGCGATTGGCTGCCTCAAGTCGTAGAAATTCGTCGATCCAAACGGCATCGGTTCGGTTGCCAAGATGAGTGGTTTCAATTTCGCCACGGGCGCTCAGTTTGTCTCGCAGGCTGACGGCCTCAATTTTAGTTTCTGCCTGGCAATCGCTTGATCGCGAACTGGCGTGGGCAATCGTCTTTTGAGGTTCAGTGGCGATTTGTTCCATTGTGTGCGAAAGACCAAGGCGGTTTTTCAGAGCTTGATCCAAAAGTTCTGTGAAGGCAGAGTCGGCTTGGATGTCGTTGGTCCGAATGATTTGTGCTCCGAGTTCATCGTGGACATAGTTGATCAGGCATTCCAACGTTTCTGCTGCGACTTCTTCGCGGATCAGTGGCGTGCAGTCATGGCATTGCGAATGCTGCCAAATTTCGATTCCGGTGACCGAGCGGTGGTATCGCTTTTTGCCGGGAACATCCATTTTTTTCTTGATGAATGGCATTAGGCCGCAAAACACTGGGATTCCATTGCTGTCCGAAAGCGGATAGGAAGTTACGATTAAAACTTGAACTTGTTGCTCGGCTAAATGATTCAGTGCCGGGATCAAAAAATCCGGGTCAAAATAGGGATTGGGACAGACAGCCATTTCGGCTAGCCGCTCCCACGGTCGAACCAAGTGTTCTAGTTCAGCGAGATCGCTAACTAAATGAACAGTGAAACATAGCCCGGGAATATCGTCTGCAGCGACGTTCTGGGGCATAGGAATTGATTGATTGAATGCGGTTTTGGTCATGCTGGGAACATGCTGCGAATCGTGTACCAGATTGAAAAGGTAGTATTTTTCAGCAATTGGGCCTTAATTTGTTTCAAGAAGAACTCATTGCTCGTCAGAGTGTTTCAATAAATCAACAATGTCTTTTGTCGCAGGTCCATGCTCAAAAATAAAAGAACGAAACGCGGATTTACGCTGGTAGAGCTTCTGGTCGTGATTGCGATCATCGGCATCCTGATCGGCATGTTGCTGCCAGCAGTGCAGTCAGTAAGAGAGGCCGCTCGAAAGACGTCTTGCCTGAATAACTTGCGTCAGCTTGGTCTGGCGATGCTCAGTTACGATGCGGCGTTTGAGCAGTTTCCGCCCAGTTTTGAGATCGAGCCAGGGACGGTGCTTACCGGAAACAACGGTTCGTGGTCGATCCACGGACGCCTGCTTCCGTTCCTTGAGCAAACGAACGCTCGCAAGCTGGTGGATTTGGATCTTGCTTGGGATTCACAGATCAACACCGGTGTTCCGACGTTGCGTATTGAGATTTTTCAATGTCCGAGCGAAGTCAACAGTTTCGTTCGTGTCGATTCGTCTGGGAACCCGAAAGTGCATCCTCAGAACTATGGTTTCAACATGGGGACGTGGCTGGTTTATGATCCGGTGAATCGTCAGCCAGGCGACGGCCCTTTTTTCGTCAACAGTGAAACCCGTTCGGCTGGAATTCGTGATGGCTTTAGTAACACCATGTGCGGCAGCGAAGTCAAAGCTTTCACCAGTTACATTCGCAACACCGCAGACCCGGGAAGCGATCCACCGGTTTCAGCAGATCAGTTTTTGGGCATGTCTGGACAGTTGAAGCTTGGGCCGAGCATTCAACAAAATACCGGGCATACAGAATGGCCAGATGGACGAGTTCATCACTCAGGTTTCACAACCGCTTTTACTCCCAATACGGTTGTTCGGTATCAACACGATGGACGCGAATACGACATCGATTTTAATTCGGTTCAGGAAGGCAAGCGAATTGACCAAGCGACCTACGCCGCCATTACGGCTCGAAGCTACCACCAGGGAGGTTTGGTGAACGTCTGTATGCTCGACGGATCAGCGAGAACGGTTTCTGACAGTATCGAGCTTTCTGTTTGGCGCGCGATGGGAACAGTCAATGGCGGCGAAGTGATAGGTGATTTTTAAAAATGGTTTTGAGCCTGCGGCTAATTTTTGGATTCGTTGTTTTTGTTGTTATTTGCTCATCGAATTCTGCTGACACTGTGTTGGCCGATGACAGGTTGAGCGAATCGATCATTCCGATTCTGGAGAATCATTGCTTTGATTGTCACGCTGACGGCGGTGAAGAAGGCGGAGTGACATTCGACTATCTGCTCGAAAGCGAAGATCCGGAAGCGGGCGATCCTGAGCTGTGGAACCGAGTGCTCACGCAGTTGCGTACTGGATTGATGCCTCCCGTCGATGCGGAGCAGCTTGAACCTGATCAGATTCAGGAAATCGAATCGTGGATCCTGAAGTCTGCTTTTCAACACGATCCTGAAAACCCCGATCCCGGCCGCGTCACGGTTCGCCGTCTCAATCGAATCGAATATCAAAATACGGTTCGGGACCTCGTGGGAGTCAAGTTCGACGCGACGGTCAATTTTCCGCCAGACGATACCGGCGAGGGATTCGACAATGTGGCTGACGTGCTTTCGATATCGCCCATCTTGATGGAAAAGTATATCGACGCGGCTCAATCGATTGCCGAGGAGGCCGTGCCGCTTGTCGGCAAGCGTATTCCTCGCCAAGAGTTTTACGCCAGGAAATTTGATGTTGGACCAGAATCGATTCGTGACGGTAAGTTGTCGATGTCGTACTACCAATCGACGATCGCGAAGCTAAATTTTCGTGTCAAGGAAAGTCAAAAGTATCGCTTGAAGTTTGAACTTGTTTTGGCGGAAGATTACATCGAAAACGCGATCGACTTGAACCGCTGTCGTGTTTCCTGTTTCCTGGATGACGAGGAACTTTTTCGTGAAGAACATGGCCGAGATCCATGGAAAAAATTTAACAAGTCTTTTGAGCGTGAACTTGAATCAGGAAATCATGCTTTACGTTTTGAAATTGAACCGCTGACCGAAGAGAAGCAGGGACGAAAGCTGCAGATTCGAATTGACGATCTGGTGCTTGAAGGGCCACTCGGTGACAAATTTCAGGAAGTGCCAAAAGACCATGCGGAATTTTTTCGCAAACCAATCCCGGAATCTGATTCGGATCGATTGGCCTACGCGCGGGAGTTGATTGCGCCGTTTTTGGTTCGAGCTTTCCGACGTCCGGCTGACGATCGAACGGTTGATCGGCTTTGTGGTTTGGCGCAGGCGGTCTGGCAAGGGCCTGATGGCTCGTTTGAAAAAGGTATCCAACAGGCGATGGTGGCGGTTTTGGCGTCTCCGAGATTCCTTTTTCGGGAACAGATGGTTTTGCCAGAAGATCCTCAAAAAGAAACTCTTCAGCAGCATGGTTCGATCGACGAATTTTCACTCGCATCGAGACTGTCTTACTTCCTTTGGTCGACGATGCCGGACGAAGAACTGCTACGATTGGCTGGACAGAACAAACTTCGAAAGAACATGGATCAGCAGATCGGTCGAATGATCCAAGACAGGAAGTTCGATTCCTTTCTAAAGAACTTTGTTGGCCAGTGGTTGCAGACTCGTGATGTTGAAGGCGTGGCGATCAACACTTTTTCCGTGTTGCTCCGTGAGTCAAATGACCCGGCGGTTTTGCAGGCGATGGAGCGACGAGAAGAGCTGGACGAAAAATCTGACGAGCTTACACCGGAAGAGAAAGTCGAACGTTCTGCTGTGTGGCAGATCCTGAAGCCTCTTTACCGTCAGTCCAAAAGGATGGGGCTGAATGACAAGCTTCGCCGGGCGATGCGCCGCGAAACGGAAATGTTACTGGAGCATCTGATTCGAGAAAACCGAAGTTTGCTGGAGCTTGTCGATTGCGACTATACATTCTTGAACGAGCAACTTGCGAAACATTATGGGATTCCGGATGTGGATGGTTCCCGAATGCGTAAGGTGGATTTGCCAGAAGGCAGTTTGCGAGGTGGGTTGCTGGGGCATGGATCGATGCTGACGGTGACTTCGAATCCTGACCGAACTTCGCCAGTAAAACGTGGCCTGTTTTTGCTGGACAATGTTTTGGGGATGCCAACCGGAGCGGCGCCGCCCGATATTCCGTCGCTTGAGGAATCCGAATCCGAATCCCGTAAGTCCGGAAAAAAAGCGACGCTTCGCGAAGTGCTTGCGATCCATCGTGAGGATGCTTTGTGCAGTTCATGTCACAATCGGATGGACCCGCTGGGGCTCGCATTGGAAAATTTCGATCCCATGGGACGCCAGCGTCCTGACAGGACGATCGACGTTTCGGGCGAGCTTATTACCGGTGAGACATTTGAAACGGTGAACGAGCTCAAAAAAATACTGGTTGCGAATCATCAGCACGCGATCTATCGCTGCGTCGCAGAGAAGACCCTCACGTATGCGTTGGGGCGTTCGCTGGAATACTACGACGTGCCAACCGTTGATGGGATCGTGAAGCGTTTAGAAAATAGTAAGGGCAAAGGGTCGGAATTGATTCGAGCGGTGGTGGATTCGGTCGCGTTTCAGAAAAAGCGTCGGGAAGAACCGGCTCAATTGTCGAAGAATTGAATACCTGGTAACCAGAGAATTTTGAACCAGAGAGTAATGGGATCATCATGAATCAGCATCGACGTTCTTTCCTTCGTGGCCTTGGCGCAGCGATCGCACTTCCGACTTTGGTTTCGCTGGATCCAAAACGCGCTTTGGCATCTCCTGCATCTGCCGTGTTTGGTGCTGCAGGAACGGTTGGATCGGAAGCTTCCCTTGCGACAACCGCCACCGGAGCACCGCTTCGTGCTGCGTATCTCTATTTCCCAAACGGTTCGATTCCATCCGCATGGTGGCCAGAATCGACGGGCAAAAATTTCGAACTTAGCGAAACGCTCAAGCCGCTCGCGCCGGTTCGAGACTCCATTCAGGTCATGGCTGGTTTGGACAACGATTCGGCCACGCCGGGAAAGGATGGAGCTGGTGATCATGCTCGTGGAGGCGGAACTTTCCTGACGGGTGTTCGCCTGAACAAGAGTTCGACGGATATCCGCGCCGGAATCTCCATTGATCAGGTGATTGCCAAAAAGGTTGGTCACCTGACGCGAATGCCTTCGCTGGAGCTAAGCTGTGAGACGGATCGAAGAAGTGGAAATTGTGATTCCGGCTACTCGTGTGCGTACCAGTACAACATTTCATGGAAGTCTCCTACGACCCCGATGGCGGCCGAATCGAATCCCCGGTTGGTTTTCGAACGTTTGTTTGGAGCCGGCCGGCCGGATCAACGAGCTGCCAGTCTTCAGCAACGTAGATCGCAACAGCGGTCGGTTCTGGATTTCGTTTTGGAGGACGCTCGAACGATGCGTTCGCGACTGCAGCAAACGGATCGACAAAAGCTGGACGAATACTTGCAGTCGGTTCGCGAGATAGAAACACGTATTGAAAGTGCTGAAAGGTTGGGTGACGCTCGAACCGACGCAGCGACACCGCTCGGTGTGCCGAATTCTTTCGAGGCACATATGCAATCGATGTTTGAGCTAATGCTGTTGGCGTTTCAGACTGATTCGACTCGTGTTGCAACGCTTTGTCTGGCTCATGATGGAAGCAATCGATCGTTCAGCGAAATTGGTGTGGTGGAAGGGCATCATGAACTCTCACACCACAAAAACAAAAAAGAGAACATCGACAAAGTCAAACGCATCGACCATTGGTACGTGCAGCAGCTAAGCAGGTTTCTCACGAAACTAAACGATACGAAAGACGTTGATGGAAACTCGTTGCTACACAATTCGATGATTATGTTCGGCAGCGGAAACGCGGATGGAAATCGCCATACGCACGCGAATTTGCCAGTGATCATGGCCGGTGGTGGCGGTGGAGACCTGCAAACGGGTCGTTACATTGACTACAAGGCCACGCCGCTGACGAACATGCATCTCACGATGGCTCATCGGATGGGTGTTTCCGAGCTTGAGCGATTTGGTGATTCAACAGGATTGGTCACCGATGTGTAAAAGCGATGCCAGGAGCTTGTTGAATCCACCTATTTGAAGCGGACTCCCCGACATCGCTATGGTTTCGTCGGGAATCGCGTTTTTACCGTGCCGGAGCAATCAAAGAGACCTGACCCTTTATTCTCTTCCAAAAAGACGGACTCTACGGTCCACATCAACAACACGGATGGTCCGTGCCCACTTTGCCAAGGGACGATCCCGCACATTCTCCCAAAGGGCCACAAGCTAACAGTCTGTTGGGTGGACGCAAAAGGAAAAAACCAGTGCATCACAATTACGGGAGTTAAGTAGTGGACCAAAGCCGAAAACAGCTTAATCAAGTTTTGGATTTTCTAGTTTCGTTTCACGGACTGGATGCAACTTCTGAGACGGCCACAACTTCACTAAGTCTGCCCGGTGGTCTACGCGACCTATACCAGAAGCATGCCAACTGGACTGGTGCCAGTTTCCACTTGCTTCATTGGGAGGAGTCGTTGTCAGTATCTGACGGAAAAGTGTTTGGAATCGATTGCCCAAGCGATTGGGTTGTTTTCTCCCAAGAAAGGGAAGGCGTTTGGCTGGCTGTCACTCCTCAATCGAATGAAGACGATTCAGAGTTGGCCATCTGCTCACGTTCCGGTTCAAAGAAGTTATCGAGCCTGAATCTGTTTCTGGTCTGGATTCTTCTTCAAGAAAGTGTTTGGGTGGCTGAACATGAGCGTACAGTTAACCAAGGAATCGACAATGACGAGTTTTGGAAGTCCGAAGGATTTTCCGATTTGATCGATTGCGAATTTGATGGTGGCGAAGGCTTTGTTCAACTCAAACGAAAGTTTCGCTTGAGTGACGATAGCGATGTCATCGCCCACGGTGATAGTCAAAGCAGCCAACTGTCATCTTGTAAAAAGATGGAAAATTGACTGCAACGATGCCCCATCAGAATTTCAATTCTGGTGGGGCTTTTCTTTTGCCCATCTAAAACCAAAAGCACCAAAGAGCCATAGACTCTAAGGTGCTTCGGATACTAGCGATGTTATGTGCCCCGATACTTTGTTTGGTATCGGGGCACTTTGCATCGGTCGGGGTCAAGTGTTACCGACGACGTTTCTCGGCTGCTAAATCCGACAACTCACTCAAGATGTGATTCTCATCAAACTCCTTTGTCATCGTCTCAACGATGTTTGCAGTCGCTTCGGCAACGCCTCAAATTCCTCTACGGTCAGCGTGTAGAGGTCGTACACTCCACTTTCAGCACGGCAGTACGTCGCCGGTTCCCCATCGTCAGGCATCGAAGCAGTCACCCTAGCAGTCGGCAACACCTTTCCCCCACCCTGCCTCCCGCACCGCCAACGCAGTACCACTCAATACCTTTTCAGGTTCAACCCCTTGCTTGATCAGCCATTCGGCAAAAGAATTGGTCTCCAGAATTTCGATGATGACGACCCCTTCGACCACGCGCCAATCGCCGAATCCAAACCATTTGATATCTGTTTCGGCGTCGGGAGCATCGACGGCTAGTGCGAGCCGCCATTGGACCGGCTGATTCTTGACGTTGATTTTCTCGAAACCAATCCCGACCGCACCGGACAACTCAATCGGGTAATACGTATCCGAATCGAAACCCGGATAAAGAAACGGGGCGATAAAGAAACGGGGACAGGTCCAGTTATTGACAAGATGGGCACTTTCGGTATTGTAATTCAATGCCCAGAACAGCCCGCAACGCTCCCGGAGGAATGGTCTACCACGTAATCAACCGTGGTGTTGGTAAGAAAAAACTTTTCTTTAAGGACGAAGACTACCTTGCCTTTGAGCGAGTCATTGTTGAGACGCTCGAAAAACGTTCGATGCGGATTCTTTCGTATTGCTTGATGCCGAATCATTGGCACTTCGTGCTTTGGCCTGAAAATGATGGCGATCTTGGTTCTTTCATGCAACGGTTGACGGTCACACACGTGACTCGCTGGCAAAGGCATTACAACATGGTCGGCTACGGTCACGTTTATCAGAGTCGCTACAAGTCTTTCCCAGTTGAAACCGAAGACTACTTTTACCAAGTCATGCGATACGTCGAGCGTAATGCTCTGCGGGCCAACCTTGTCACCAAGGCGGAATTGTGGCAGTACAGTAGCCTTTGGATTAACCAGTTTGGCACTGCCAAGCACAAAGCGATGCTTTCAAAATGGCCAGTGCCTCGACCACGAAAATGGCTTGCCTACGTGAATGAACCAGCAAGCGAGAAAGAACTGAAAGCACTGCGACACAGTTGCGTACGAGGAACTCCATACGGGAGTGAAAAGTGGGCAAATGAAACTGCAACGAAACTTGGCTTGGAATCAACGATGAGACGCCCGGGAAGACCCAAAAAGAGGTAAACTGGACCTGTCCCCGTTTCTTGTTCCCACTGAAAATTCAACGATTTTCCAACGTCAAATTGTGTTTGCTTTTCATCTCGTCAAGAAACTCGCGGACTGGCTGGCCCTGTCCCGCATCGAACTCTTCTAAACTCTGTCGAATAGATTCGTTAGCGGCCGCCCGCTCCTGAGACTGTTGCCAATGAACAACCAACTCTGCGAGGGTAAGTTCAGTCTGACCGCGCGTCACCATACTTACGGCGTACTGGTGAAAGCTTTTGAGATCATCGGTTGTGATTGACATTCTGCGATTCCTTATTGATTACCTCAATTTTAGCACGGGCCTCCACGATTGTACGATAGAGCAGGACAAAAGTCAGCGATGTTTTCACGCCCCTCGAGCCAACTAAAGCCAACGAGCGACCAGTTTAGTCAATGCATCGCCGTTCTTCACGGTTAAGGATTGGGTGGACTATCTGATAAGGGATTTAAGGGGTCAGGTCTTTTTTCACGTGGCACGATAATTCGATATTTATATTCGGCAGCGGAAACGCGGATGGAAATCGTCATACGCACGCGAATTTACCAGTGATCATGGCCGGTGGTGGCGGTGGAGACCTGCAAACGGGTCGTTACGTTGACTACAAGGCCACACCGCTGACGAACATGCATCTCACGATGGCTCATCGGATGGGAGTTTCCGAGCTTGAGCGATTTGGTGATTCAACAGGATTGGTCACCGATGTGTAAAAGCGATGCCGGGAGCTTGTTGAATCCACCGATTTGAAGCGGACTCCCCGACATCGCTATGGCGGCACCGGGAATCGCATTTTTTCAGTGCCGGAACAATCAAAGAGACCTGACCCTTTATTCTGGCCCTCCAATCCCAAAGCAATACCCGTGCCGAACACTATTGGACCTGACCCTTTATTCTGGCTTCTGACCCTTTATTCTGGCTTCTTGTCTAAGCAAGGCTATTCTTCGAGTCTATTTGCTGGAAGATTGTGATCGCCCACTCTTTGTTTAATCAGAGGCTCAATTGATGTCTTTCAAACTTACAGACTACGACAAACTGGAGGAGGTCGTTGAATGCGAATCCGCAAGTGATTTCGTGAATGGCTTGCTGGACCATGCGGCCAAATGGCAATCACCCGCATTAAAAAATACTCTTGTTTTTCGTGGAGTATCCAACGTGGCTCATCGATTGGTTCCATCTGCCCTTCGTACTGAGAACGAGGATGCCAGCTCATTTGATCTTCTCTGGTCAAATTGTAGATTCTCGAGCGCCAATGAAGCGGGCCTAAACGAACAAAAACAACGTATCGCTGAGTTTTGCATCCTGTCAGATCTCTATCAGTTTGCCGATCGGAATGGAATTCAAGTCCCGCCTATCAGACAAGAGTTACAGAGTCAATTGCTCGAACGTTCCACGTCTCCTCAGTTCTTTAGATTTATCGATGACATAAATAGTGTTCGGGATCGCTCTGACTCCCGCAGCCACTTCCAATGGCCACCGCAAGAGATGTTGCCACTATTGTCGCTTGCACAGCACTATGGGCTCCCAACTCGCCTTCTGGATTGGACATACGACGTTCTGACGTCGATGTATTTCGCGGCATCTGGCGGACTGCGTAGGCTGAAAAACGGCGATGATCCAAGTTCCCTTTTCGGCGTGTGGATTTTGCCAATTCAAATCGCAGATCAGTCATACTTTGATGATGCTCTAAGGGAAACACACCAGAGAAATTACCTTTTAGAGCGATCCATTCCGATTCGATTGGTGCGACCGCCTACTTGGGAGAATCCCAATTTGAGATGCCAGTCGGGACTATTCACAGTTCACCTCGACTTCCGCTCCGGTAAACTATCAGAAAAGGATATCGACAGACGTTCTCTCGTTGACCTAGTGGCAGAGAGTTCAAGAAACGAATCCAGCATTGACCACGTCAACTATTTCTCCAAGCAATTCAAGTTTGCCGCAATTCAGATTCGCGAATCTCCTGCCGTAATGAAGCGATTGCTCCAGCTAGGCTATTCCGCCAGTAAAATCTTTGACGGGTTAACGGGAGTTGCGAAGGCTGTGAAGGAAAATGCGACAATGTACCGTTTGTTGATTGACTACTATCGCGAAAATCAAAACGAAGATCACAGCGACTGATTATTGACTGCCTTTGTGGCAAGATAAAAAAGGGTCAGGGAGTGCCGGGGTAAAACCGGCTTGGGATAGAGAATAAAAGTTTCTTACGAAGAGGATTTAGCCAATCACTTCGGCCTCCAGCGGAGGCGTGGCATCGGTAACGTCGCTGCGTTGAGCGTCCGTGCGGAGGGTAACGTAGGCCAGCTATTGAGGAGGGGATAAGGGAGGGGATAAGGGGTCAGGTCTCTTTTCACGTGAAACGGCATTTGTTAGACTTCTGTAATGCCCAGAACTCCTCGACATTGCCCTGCTGGTGAGATCTTTCATGTTCTCAATCGTGCTGTTGCCCGGCTTCAAATCTTTGAAAAACCAGAAGACTACGATGCGTTTATGCGTGTGGTCGATGAGACGGTCGCGATCGTTCCGCTTCCGATCATGAGTATGATCGCAATGCCCAACCATTGGCATTTCGTCGTGCAACCCACCGATGACAATCAGGTCAGCGAGTTCTTTCGGCGGCTTTCTGTGACACATACGATGCGTTGGCATTCGCACTATAAGACCAGCGGGACAGGACATCTCTATCAGGGCCGATTCAAATCGTTTCCCGTTCAGGATGATGAGCATCTGCTTGGGGTGATGCGATACGTGGAACGCAATGCTCTACGAGCGAACTTTGTTGAATTAGCCGAGGATTGGCAATGGGGTTCGGCGTACCTTCGTCGTCTGCCAAAAGCAAAACGCCCGTCGTGGTTGCAGTTGCCAAAAGAGGTGACGCTGCCAAGAAACTGGCGGTCACTGGTCAACAAACCGTTGACCGAAAAAGAAGCCGAGGCAATCAATCGCTGCATCCGCCGCGGCTCACCTTACGGTGATTCAAAATGGGCAACGCAAAGTGCCGCCAGACTGGGACTGGAATCAACACTGCGTCCCAGAGGACGGCCAACTAAAGAGGATGTGAGGGCTTCGCCTTCGCCAAATTCTGGCCAGCACAGTTAGTAGCTACAACCAGAAATTGTTGCTTTCTTTTGTGCTGCAAGGCGTTCCCGTTCAGTCCGACGAAGCTCTCAACCGCACTGCCTAATACTGGAAGTGCCTAATGCTGGAAGTGGCGAATAACCTTTTATGAGAAACATCGCAATCTGGTTCTTGCTCCTGAAAAAGCAACAAGCGATGTCAAACGTCAACTCCTATTGCACTGTCCTGTGACCGGGCTTTTTGGCTTCGCTGCCGCAGCGGACCCACCTTTCCCGTTTACTCGTGCGAATGCAGTTCCCACCAGAGTTTTATTTGGCCGGCGATCATCGAAACGTCACTTGGATTTTCAATAAACAGGTGATCGGAGGTCCCGGGCATCACCAGTAGCTTCGGGCCGTTCGTCCAGTCGAGGATATTTTGGGCGTGCTGCCAAGCGACTGTTAGGTCCGCTTTCGAGTGGAAAATTAAATGTGGCAGGCTGAGCTTTCTAATCCATTCCGGCAAGTCGAAGCCTTGCAATACGTCCAGCATCTGCTGCTTCACGTGATGCGTCATGCCGCCGATTACGACATCCCCTTCTCCGTCGTCCGCGATTGCCGGATTTAGACGCAGAAGCGTTTGGACCAGATGCGTCGTGTCCGAAGGAGCCGCGAGCGTCACGATCGATTTGACGGATTCAAATTCAGGAGCAATCGCCATCATGGCGGCGCCGCCGAGCGAGTGTCCGATCAGAATGTTCGGAGCTGCGATCTCGCGGGTCATGAACGAGACTGCAGCGCGGATGTCATCCAGATTCGTCAGGAAATTCGAGTCCGAAAATTCGCTCTTGCTGCCACCCAAACCGCGGAAGTCGAACCGCAGGATCGCAAACCCGAAACTCGAAAGCAATCGACTGATGCGAGCAATCGCTTTGATGTCTTTAGTGCATGTGAAACAATGAGCGAACACGACCGTCGCAACAGGATCGTCCCCAGGAAGATCCAGAATTCCGGACAGCGATACCGGATCCTGTCCAGGCGTTTGCGACTCAAATTGAACTCGTTTTATTGGCATGATTTACAGCATCAGTGTTTCAAAAAGATTACGACTGGCGATGGGGGTCGGTGACGTGAGGACTTCTCCTGCGGAAACGCCAATGGAATTGCCACACATTTTTGCCAGAGATTCAACACGATCGAATACCTGCTGTTTGGATGGTGGAAACTGTGTCTTGTAAGCTCGAATTGCTTCCATTTTTGTGTCAAGCGTCTCCGAAATGTCATGAATGATCTGACGCGGCGCGGTTCCGCTGTAGTCGCCGGAAAACAAAAGTGAATAGTACAGCTGCCGGTCGATTCGGTGGACGGGAAGACCGTCGAATTGGTCATCCCACTTTGTCAGGCGACTGTAAAAGATCGCTGCGTCGGTAATTTGCATTGCCTGCCAGTGGTCCGGTGACGCCAGCGGAGTTTTACAGCCAAGACCGATCACAAGCTTCGGGCGATATTTGCGAAATTGAATCGCCAATGCAACTCTGGAATCAAAATCGTCAAACAGCCTGCGGTTCGGTAGCTCCAAAATGATTCGTTTTTTCACGCCGAGGATTTCGGAAGCCGCCTCCGCTTCGGCGACACGAATCGCGGGATCATCACACAGTGGCGTTGGTTCACCGTTCGTCAGGTCGATGATTCCAACTCGAAGTCCACTTTGAGCCAGCTTCGCAAGAGTACCTCCGCATCCGATCTCAACGTCGTCCGGGTGAGCACCAACGGCGATGATGTCGAGCTGTTCTTCGTTTGGCATGTTTGGGCAGACGTCAGCTAGGGAGATGGTTGCGGAGGGTAAAACGAAACGACGTCCCGAATCGGAATCTCGATGTCTTCGCCATCCTGAGAGAGCGTGATACCGCTGCGGCTTACCGACTTCAATTGCATTCTTGATTCATCACCGTAGACAAGTGTCTCGCCTGTTGTTGTGTTGATGAAGCCCTGATTTGCCGTGATCGAAGTCGGCCGTTTCAGCCAGACCGTGGGCGTTTCAAATTTCTTTCGCGACGTGTCATCAAATTTCAGATCTGTGCCGTCGGGAACAACGTTGTCCGGAGGCAAAAGCTTTCCTTCGAGCGTTTTGACTTTGTCTTCGCCCAATGCTTCCTGCAACACCTTTTCCGTTTTCCAGCGAATTCCTTTGTCGCTGAGCTCAATTTTGTTTGACGCGATTCGGCATCCGGGGAAGACCAACAAGTTTTCACCGTGTTCGAAATCGCCCGCGACCGGAAAGTGCATCGTTCGATTGGCCGGCCACATGGCAACGATGTCATCCACGTCAATTTGTTTCTTCAGGGTCGAGCTATAAAGGAAATTGCTCGGATCCCAATGAAGCGTACTGTTGTCGCTGCGGAGTAGCATCCAGCCCGACCGCCGAGGTTTGGCTCGTGAAGTCGTTTGGAGACGCAGGCAGTTCGCCGTCGCAGGATCGATCGTCAGAAGTGGAAGCTGCCTCGCACGCACTTCGATCTGTTCATCGTCCAGAATCCTTATCGATGATAGAGGGATAAAATCTCCATTGGTCCCACAGAAATGTCGCGTGACGGCGGTGCTGTCGATCGGTACCGGCTTTGAAAAGTAGACATTGTCGACCGCAAAATCCATGTCGACACGCTTACGAAGCTCCAGCATCCACGGATTCGAACGAATGGTCAGTCTCGCAATCGGAATCGAAGATTTGATGCCGCAGAAAGAACACTTCTCACTTGTCGACTCGCAGACGCCCAGCAATCGTCCTTGTGCGTCGTATGCTTCCAGCAAAATATCGCGGCTGTGTTTCACCGATGCGATAAAGCATCCAAATTCATGAACGCCATTGGAGATTGATTTTTTTCCCGGTTCACAGAACGTAAATTCCATGAGGCCCTGAAATCGTTGAGTGCCAGCACGCGACTTGTACACGCAAACGGAATTGTCACCCGTTGGATTGTCTTTAAACGCAAAGTCGTAGCCGCTTTCGCCGACAAAGCCGCGGGGGAATTCGGTTCCCAACAGAATGCCAAAATTGGTATAGCTTTCAGAGATGTCTTCGTGCTCGGAAAGAGGCACGCCGTCGCCGTTGTTTTCAAATTCCAGCAGCCTATGTTGTCCTGATTTGGAAAACGATGCCTGGTCATGGAACAGGCTCACCAGTATCGGCTTGTCGCCGTCAATGGGCCTTGTCGTTTTGGTTGGACTCGGACGAGCGATCGATTGCAACATGGATCGATTCACTGAAACCTGTTTTTCCAAATAGTCACAGTTGAGCTCCAGTTTTCCAGCGTCGCCTTCAAGTACCTTGCCGGATTTCAGAGTCAGGCGATCGAGCGCGAACAATTGAGAGTTTCGTTTACTGCTGCGCGTTCGAGTCGCATTCAGGACGCGAGTCATTCGAAAACGTCCGTCCGGTGTCGCCAGTCGATCCGCTTGTAAGAAGACTTCCCGAAACCCTTTGCCGGATTTACGTAGCTCACTTTCGGCCGATTCTCGCTGAGAGAAAATTGGACTGTCGAGTTGCTTTACCAGTTTTAGTACTGCTGACATCGCCTCGCTGGCTGGTTCCTTTGTCAGCGAAAGTGATTCGATGTCAGAAAAATTGATCCGCGATTCGGTGATCTTTCCCGATCTGGCAACCGTCTTCCAGATCAGAGGTTGGTCTTCGAGTTTCGCCGTGATGATGGTGCCATCGCGAAATTTCAGCTGGATCAGCTGGGCGTTGTTTGAACGGTCGCGCGCAAGGTCAGAACCTTCCGAACTGGCCAACGCTGAAGTGGACAGGAAATAGACGAATGACAGCAGTGCAAGGCCGAGCATTGCGAGCGATTGTGATCGTCGAAAATTCAACAGACTATTGATCCCATGTTCGAACGTCGATGTAGCGAAATGTGCCGTTGCACTGACTGGCAATTTTGGTCATGAAGTTGGTCGATTTCTGCTGTGATCCAAGGCCGAACTGGATGCAATGGAATTCGGCTTTTCCGGCCGAGCGTCGGATGTCTGTCAGTTCCGCCGCCGTGAGTTCTGGATAACCTCCGTCGGTCAGCAGGACGACTGCGTCGGGCTTGAAGGCCAGAGCCGCACTGATTCCATAAGTGTGTTCTGTGGATCCGAATGCGGCAAGCCGTTGCAAAAATGGCTTCACGAGCGCCTTGTTTTCCTTTGTCGCTGGAAGCATTTCTCGCTTGGCGATCGTGACGGTGCGGCTGTGGTAGGCAACGATTTGGAACGAGTGATTGGGTTGTAGTTGATTGATTGCATTGGTCAGCTCGGTTTGAGCTTCTGAAAGGACTCCCAAGCCCTGCCCTCCCATGCTTTGTGAGCGATCGATAATGAAAACGAACCGTCGGCCTGAAAGTCTCGTACCGTTAAAGATCGACACGGAAGTTGGGTCGCCCTTGGGAGCGCGAGCCTTTAGTCTTCTTTGTTCTCTGGCGATCTCCGCAAGGTCAGCATCGCTCAACTCATATTCGGCTGTCGGAGCATTGGTGAGAGATTCGTTCGCCATCTCGGTTACGCTGGGGTTGGCTTCGATGGGAGGCGGCCCGGGAAGATTTTCAATTTCTGGCATCTCGAGCGCGGGAGCGGCTTGGGCTGCAGGAGCCGTCGCTGCCATTTGCTCTTCGAATTCTTCTTCAACGTCATCTTCGGTCAAAAACTGCTCTTCGTTGTTTTCATCGATCGAAGTCAGCACGATGCTACCTCTTCGAACGGGCTCTTCAGGGGGCGCCGGCCGAAACAACGAAAACAGAACAATTGCCAACGCCAGCAAAATTCCGTGAAAAGAGAGCGAGATCACCAGCGACGCGCTGCGACGCTTGTCGGCACGATCGAAGGCGATCATGGAGGTTGGCGTTGAGATTTTGTCCGACATGGGCAATCACATTTGAGATAATCCGGGTTGATGGCGGGTTTGGGCCATTCGCCGCTAAACGATCTGCGACGCGAGCTTTCGTGCACGATCGAACCCACGACACTCCAGTCAACGGTACTCTATTTTATAGCAACGTTTGACAGGAAAGAGTCCTCCTGTCTGAATTGCTTGCTATATCCTCGCATCGCTGTCAAGTTTCGGATTTATCCCGGTTTATTGGCGAAACCTGTCTGGTTTCAAAAAACCTGCAACCTTGAGGCCAATTTGATGGTGTTATTGTAGACAGAGTGCGGGGTTTGCTTCGAGCACGAACCGCGTTTTGACGCTAGAATACAAGACGAACTTGCATGTTTTTCCCAATCGGTCGCTTTGAACCCTGCGGGAATGTTTCCAAACCAGGAATCGAGCTGTATGAACGACCAGAAGACGGGCCAGCCTGAATTGAGCAGTGATGATGTTGCGGCGCTGGAGAAACTCAGTTCCGCCTATCAATCGGTGGGCCGGGAATTGTCCAAAATCATTGTTGGCCAGCAGGATGTGATCGAGCAGTTGATGATCGCAATTTTTGCTCGAGGACACTGCTTGCTGGAAGGAGTGCCCGGTTTGGCGAAAACGCTGATGGTCAGCACGCTTGCGAGGACTCTGAATCTGGATTTCGCGCGGATCCAATTCACGCCCGACTTGATGCCCAGCGACATCGTCGGGACCGAAGTGATTCAGGAAGACAAAACAAGCGGCAAGCGAGAATTCAAGTTCCTGAAAGGGCCTGTGTTCTCAAATGTGATTCTTGCCGACGAAATCAACCGAACACCGCCGAAAACTCAAGCTGCTTTGCTGGAAGCGATGCAGGAAAAGCAGGTCACGATCGGCGGCCAGCGTCATGCTTTGCCAGCCCCTTTCTTTGTCCTGGCGACGCAGAACCCGATCGAGCAGGAAGGTACTTACACGCTGCCGGAAGCTCAACAGGACCGGTTCATGTTCAAAGTGTTCGTGAAATATCCGACTTACGAAGAGGAATTTCGGATTGCCGAAACGACCACGGCGGACATCGAAGTGGATGTGGCTCAGGTGCTTACTGGCGAAGAGATTTTGACACTGCAGCAATTGGTGCGTCGGGTTCCTGTTCCGGCACACGTGATTCACTTCGCGCTGCGACTGGTTCGAGCGACTCGTATCCTTGAAGACGATTGTCCTGACTTCGTCAAGGAATCGATTAGCTGGGGAGCCGGTCCTCGCGGTGTGCAGAATTTGCTGCTTGGTGGCAAAGCACGTGCAGTTCTGGAAGGCCGAACCTACGTCACGACGGACGATATCAAGGCCGTGGCTCGTCCCGTTCTTCGGCATCGCGTCATCACGAATTTCAGTGCCGAGTCTTCCGGGATCAGTTCCGACGACGTGATCAATCGTTTGCTTGAAGAGTTGCCAGAGCGTACCGATGGCGACAAAATCGCGCCCGAGTTGGTGAATGCATTTAGTGGTTGATTAGGCATCAGGTTTGCCGACCGTGCAATTGCGACCTGACGCGATGGCGAAATGACGCGACGGTACAATATCGAAATGGCAACCTGAAATCTTCCGAGCCGCCGACATGGCGGCTACCGCAATTTTTAATAACACGCTTTCAGTCACAATATGGCAAAAACGGAAACATCCAAACCTGACTACCTTGATCCCGATACGCTGGACAAAATCAAGCGGCTCGACGTTCGGGCTCGGCTTGTGGTTGAAGGCTTTGTGACTGGCCAGCACCGTTCGCCGTTCAACGGTTTCGCGATCGAATTCGCGGCTCATCGGGAGTACTCGCCCGGAGATGATCTGCGACACATCGATTGGAAAGTCTGGTCGAAGACGGATCGTCTGTACATCAAAGAGTACGAAGAAGAGACGAATCTTAAATGCCATCTTTTGGTGGACTGCAGCAAGTCGATGCGGTACGGGGAAGAGTCCGGGCGTAGCAAGTTCGATTACGCTGCGACGGCAGCAGCGAGTCTCGCAGTGCTGATGCAGCAGCAAGCCGACTCGGTTGGCATGGTGTTGTTCAGCAACCAAATCGACAAAACGCTTCGCAATAGCTCGCATCCATCGCATCTGAAATTGATGCTGCACGAACTGGAACAGGCGGAGCCCGAAAACAAAACAGACGTAAGCGATGTGTTCACTTCGTTGGCGGCTCAACTAAGTTCCCGCGGCATGGTGATTTTGATCTCGGATCTGTTTCTGGATCCGGATGAACTTGGCAAATCCTTGCAGCAGTTTCGCTTGCGACGTCATGAAGTAATCGTTTTTCACGTAATGCACAGTGATGAACTGGAGTTTCCGTTCGAGGACAACACGCTGTTTCGCGGTATGGAGGTCGAAGCGGAGTTGCATACCGAACCAAGGGCCTTGCGAAAGTCTTATTTGGAAGCGGTGGATCGCTATATGACGCGGGTCAAGAAAGTTTGCGGTGCGGCGGGAATTGACCACGTCTTGCTGGACACGTCAAAACCACTCGGCGGAGTCCTTGCGTCGTACCTGAATTTTCGAACCAAGTCCCGACGCAAACTGACTTAACAGGAATAAGACCGCGAAATGTTGACTTGGTTTTTCAATCCATGGATGTTGCTCGGTGGGCTCGCCGTTGCGTCTCCGATTCTGATCCATCTGCTTAACAAGCGGCGGTTCAAGATCGTCGAGTGGGCGGCGATGGATTTCTTGTTCGAAGCCGAAAAGAAGAACAAGCGTCGTGTTCAGGTCGAGAACATGATTCTGTTGTTCCTGCGGTGTCTGGCGATGTTGCTGGCGGCTTTGATGTTCGCCCGTCCATTTTTGCCGTCGGATGTGGTTGGGGCTTTTGCTCAAACGCGTCAGCTCGAGCGAATTGTTGTGATCGACGATTCGCTTTCGCAGCGGGTTTTGGTCGATTCGGTTCCGGCGCTTCAGAAAACAAAAGAAGGCGTCAAAGAGCTTTTGCGCGGCTTCGCTTCTTCTACAGAATCGGAAGACTGGGTTAGCGTTTGGCTGACCAGTGATCCGAATCAACGTTTGATCGACTACAAGCCGCTTACAGAAAATTCACTGCCCGAGATTCTGCAAACCATTGACCAGATTAAGTTTTCCGATGGAGTCGCCGACTACAGTGATTCGCTGGGCGAACTTGATCGGTACCTGGAAGGTCAGCGTGAGAACGTCGGTCGAGCCGTTTATTTGTTTTCGGACATGCGGCAGCGTGATTGGAAACCGCTGTCCAATCAGGATGCTGAAACGACACCGTTGAACCTTGTGAAACAGGTTGGTGAAAAGTCGGTCGGCACTTTCGTGGTCGACACCGGAGGTGGCAAAGATCAGAACCTTGCGATAACCGGCGTCCGGCCCGATGGGCTTTTGGTGACCGACAAAACGGTCAGCTTTCTGGTCGACGTGACCAATTTCGGCACCAAGACTGTCAATGAGTTAAGCGTTCTGTTTCAGGTTAACGATGGCCAGGCGGAATACGAAACGATCGCGACGTTGGCTCCTGGAAAAACGGAAACGCTGCTGTTTAACTATTTCTTTAGTCGCCCCGACAGGAAGAATCTGCTTTCGAGTGACGATGAAGAAAATAGTCGTGTGCGAAATTTCAAAATTCGTGCCGAAATCGATCGACAGTCACTCGGCGAAGATCTCGAACAGGATCAACTGTTCGAAGACAGTTCGCGTTTCTATGCGGCTCGTGTTTTGGAAGGCATTCCGGTCCTGTTGGTCGATGGAGACCCCTCTGCGATTTCTGAACGTAGCGAAACGCATTATTTGCAGTCGCTGGCAGTGCCGGGAACGGGCCTGTTTATGAAAGACGCGACCGCCAGTGAGCTGGAAAATGTGTCGCTTGCAGATTACTCGATCATTTTCATGTGCAATGTCGATGAAGCGTCGCCTGACCGAATCAACGCGCTGACGAAATGGGTCGAGGACGGTGGCTCGCTGGTTTTCATGCCAGGCAATCGGGTTCGAGCCAACACGTTTAACGACGCTTTTTACCGCGACGGCGACGGCCTTTCGCCACTGAAGCTGGATCGGATGGCGGGTGATCCGACGATGAGCCGCTGGGTGAATTTCGAACCCGCACCTCAGGCTCATCCTTCGCTCCGTGTGATCATGGAAAGCGACGCTTCGAGTCTGGGCAAGATCGACGTGTTCAGTTGGTGGACATCGACGCTCAACGAGAAACTTTTGGGAAAATCTGTCGAAGTGCCGCTTCGTTTGAACGACAAAGATAACTCGGCGGCGATGGTGGATCGTTCTTTGGGCGACGGTCGAATTATCGTTTTCACGATTCCGGGTGATGGCGACTGGACCATGTGGCCCAGTAGCCCGACTTACGCTCCGGTGATGATCGATCTGATGGATTATTTGCTTGGCCAGTCACGAGAAGCATCTTCGATCGTGCTTGGAGAGTCGATCGTTGAGCAGGTTGATTTGAGTGCTTACAAAAATCGGGCGGTGTTGCGTGATCCGGCGAAAGAATCGGTTGAGGCGGTGGCACGTCCGGTCGATCCAGACAATCCGGAAGGCGTGTTTCATGAAGTGTCTTTTGAGAGCACAGGAAAAGCCGGGTTCTACGATTTGAAACTGGAACGCCATTCTGGTTCTGCGGAATCGATTCTGTTTGCGTCAAATTATGACCCGCAAGAAAGCTCGTTGAAGCGTCTGTCGGATTCCGAAAAACAGGACGAGTTCAATGGAGAGAAATTGCAGCTGGTTTCGGGAGCCGAATTGGCAGACCAAGCCGTTTCAGGAACCAATACCGAAATTTGGCTGCAGATTCTGGTCGTGTTGTTCGGCATCCTTGTGACCGAACAGGTGTTGGCATGGTGGTGGGGGCGAAAGCGATGATCATGAAAACAAAAATTGGCTTGTCGAAACAACATTGGATTTGCGTTGTTGCGTTTTCGGTTTTGATTGTTGCGAGCTCTGTTAGTTTCGTCGAATCGGCGCAAATTCACATACGCGGCGGTGTGGTTCTTGTTGATGGCCGAGTAGCAGCGCCGGTAGAAACGGAGGGCAACCTCGAAACAACGGGCGCTGTCCTGAAAACGGATCCGGACCTGGAGGCGTTGCTCGAAAAAGCCAATCGCCACGCTGAAGAAGGTAACTACCGGGTTGCGACAAGACTATGGCAGGCTGTTTTGGAACGCAGCGGCGATTCGTTATCCAGTGACGACCAGACAATCTATTTTTCGATGAGCGATCGTGTTGAGCGAAAGCTTGCCCAATTACCGCCGGATGCGTTGGCGATCTATCGCGTGACGGCAGATGCTTCAGCGAAAGAGCTGATGAAGCAGGCCGACGATCCCAACGATCTGACGACCCTGATGCAGGTTGCAGGAAACTATTTTGCGAGCTCGCTGGGTGACGATGCGGCTTACCGTTTGGGGTGCCTTTATCTGGACCGCTACGATTTTTCTGGAGCGCGGCGGATGTTCGAAAAAGTCGTCCGCTTGCATCCGGACCCATCGATCCCAATGGATGAAATTTACGCTCGCATCGCAATTTGTGAAGCGTTCATGGGGCAGCAGGAGATGGCTCTGGAGTCGCTTGAATCTGGCAAGGCGTTCGATTCAGACTCGTCAGCGATCGGAGCGGTTGCTCGATCGATGGAGCAGTTGAAGATGGAAGATCGAAAGCAGCTTGCGATGCGGGAATGGAACATGAGGCTCGGTGGCGATGCTCGAATGGGGGCGATGCCGGAGCTTCCGGAATCCGCATTCAATGTCGATCAGGTTGCCCGATGGCAGTTTTATGTCTCGCCCAAATCAGACCGATTTCTGACTCGTGGCGACACGACAGGGAAAGTGCTTGTGGGGGACGCGGCATACGGTGGGCGAACTGCGACGACCCGGAACGATGTTGAAAAACGGATGATCAAGAATTGGGCCGAGCAAGGTTTGCGTCCGTCGGGTCATCTGCTTTTCGATGAAGAAACCATTTATTTTAAAGCTGCTGCTGATGTGGTCGCGTTCGATCGAGAAAAGGTCGCCGCTTCGATCGCCGGAAAAAGTGCAGACAATGAAGCTTCACCGATCGATTTTGCGAATTGGCGTAGTCTCTGGCGGAACGTCTTCGAAGTCGATCAGGCGACGGAGATGACGAACTTGATTCGCCAGAACTGGGGCGGCAGACGGCTGGGACGGCGGAGTGGTGGAAGTGTCAGTTCGGCTCGAAATAAGATGACTTACTTTACCAAATCGCATCATTTCGAAGACTTGATTTATCAGCAGATGTCAATCCATGACGGTGTCCTGTACGCGATCGAAGGCAAGTCGTTTGATGAAAGTAGCCGGCATGCAAAATCGAAAGTGACCAACGCATGGAATGCTTCGATTCGACGAACTCGAAATAATTTCCTGACCGCTTACGAAAAAGACAGCGGACGCATGCTGTGGCGTCTTCCTCGCATCAACAAACCTGAATCGCCGTCGTACGATCCGGCTTTGAAGAAGGAGGCCATCGCAGAAACCCAAGACCAATGGTTACAAACGGGCGGCATGATGGCGGCTCCGGTCAGTTTCGCGAATATCCTGATCGTGCCAGTGAATCAGAATGGAGCCATTCACCTCTACGGCATCGATCCGGCAAACGAGGGCAAAACGGTTTGGTCTGCTTTTCTGTGCGATGAACCAGAGTCGGGTTCGGTGGCATCTTCGCCCGTGAATCTTTCGATTGATGGGAGCGATCTGTTTGCCAGTTGCGGAACTGGAGTGCTGTTTGTGGTTGATCCAACGACGGGAAAAATTCGATTTGCGAAACGCTATGAGCGTGAAGGAACCAGAGATCCGACCAGTCGTCGCTATGGCTACAACGCTGGTATCACGAATTTTGATGGTTGGTCCAGCGATACGGTTGTGCCCAACGGACGCGAGCTGATTTGCTTTCGCAGCGACGTCGGAGAAATTGAAGCCGTTGATCGAAACGATGGATCGGTGATTTGGAAAACAGGGCTTTCACCCTACGGTGCGAAGGTCGACTACATCATCGGAGCTTACGATGATTTGCTGTATTTGGGCGGCAAACGAACGATCATTGCTCTGGACCTGAAAGGCCAAGGACGTGTCGCTTGGGGCGGCGAACCCATGTTCGATGGGGAAGCTTCTACCGGGCGTGGCATGGTGACACCGCAAGGAGTGTTCATGCCGGTCGGCAAAGCGATTTGGCGGTTCGGGTTGCGGGCCAAAAACGGTCGAGCGGATGTGCTGAATCAGGTGGAAGCGTTCTTGGGAACCGAAGCTCCCGTCGGAAACCTGTTCAGTGACGGCGAGCGGATTTGGGTTCATGGTGGACCGAGACTTTACGCTCTATCCCCCAAGCCAGATTGATGGCTCTGTTTCTGGTCGAAGAAATGAATTACACATTTGGAAGCGTGACAACTTGATTTTGCTTGCTGAAAATTCCGGGTTCCTTGAGTGGCTTGTTGGGGAGCGACCTGACCGTGCTGGTACGCCTGCGCTTCAGTGGGCGAACCTGCCTGAATCATGGGGCGTGTTCGTTTTGTTGGCGTTCGTGGGCCTGATTTGTTACGGCGTGTTCTGGATGTATCGCCGCGAAATCAAGACTTGTCCACAGCCTGTGAAAATGGTGATGGCCGGCATTCGGTTGGCGGTGCTGCTTCTGTTGATCCTGCTGTATCTGAAACCGTCTCTGTATTTTCAAAAAGTCGACGAAGTCCGACCGCCGATTGAATTGCTTCGTGACAGTTCGATGTCGTTGGCTCGAGGCGATTTGTATCGCAACAATGAACAGGTCAAACTGCTTTCCAAACTTACTGGCGCCGAAGCCGACGCGATTGATACCGGAAAAGTTACGCGAAGCGGTTTGTTGAACCAAGCCTTCGCCAAACATCCGGAGATTCTGGAGCAGATGCGTTTGAAAGGGCCCGTCCGTGTGGTCGATTTCGCGGATGGCTCTACGCCGTACGAATTGATCCCGTCGGTCACCAGAGAGGATCTTGAATCGTTCAAAAATAAAACGCAGCAACCTGAATCCGATGGCTCGGCAGCAACGCCCGGAACCGAAACGGAATCAAGTTATGTGGATTCGAAAATGCCCCTGCTGGTGCCGACGGGTGCGGCGACTGATATCTGGCAGGCTCTAAAGAATGTGCTCGATGGGAACGCGCAGCCCTCGTCGATCGTGCTGATCAGTGAAGGGCAACACAATGGCGGCGAAGATCCGCTCGAGATGGCTGAAAAAGCGGCCAGTCTGGATATACCGATTTACACGATCGGTATCGGTGATCCAAATCCTCCCAAGAATGTGTCGGTCAAAGAAATTTACGTTCGAAACAAAGCGTATCCTGACGAGCCGTTCGAAGTCGAGGCGGTCGTTCAGACCAGTCGTCGAAACGAAACCGATCTGCCGGCTCAATTGAAAGTCTCTCTGTTGGAGCAACGCGTTGACGCGCAAGGCAAACTCTCATCCGCCACTGAAATAAAAACTCAGGACGTCGATGTGCCTGAAGCCGGAGGTCGCATCAGGCTCAATTTCGATCACGCAACCAATCGACCGGGCAAGTACGTTTACACGGTTCGCAGTGAAACTCTGCCTGACGAAACCGATACCGACGACAATGAACTGGTTTCCTCACAGCTGGAAGTCATCGATGAAAAAGTAAAAGTTTTACTGATTTCTGGTCTGCCAAGCTGGGACTATCAGCAAGTCTATAAATTGCTGCAACGCGATCAGACGATTGATCTGAGTTGTTGGTTGCAATCGATGGACGAATCGCGACCGCAGGAAGGTAACTCGCCGATCACCCGATTGCCGCAAACGATCGAAGAGCTTGGTCAGTACAACGTGGTCCTGATGATGGATCCTGACCCTCGCGAATTTGATGATCGGTGGGTCGGCTTGTTGAGGGACTTCTGTCAATACAAGGCCGGCGGTGTCATGTTCATGGCTGGACCTCAGTTCGCCAGCGAGTTTCTTACCAAGCCAAGTTTGAAACCGTTTCGCGAAATTGTTCCTGTGCGGTTTGGCGATCTCGAAGAGATTGAAGTTAACGAGGCCCTTGCTTCTGCGACGGATGATCGAGCGGGTCGAATGTTGACGGTTCCATTTAATATGGATCATCCAGTGATGAGCTTCCGCAGCGAGCCCGAGGAAAATCTCAAAATCTGGAACATGATGCCCGGGATTTACTGGAGCTTTCCTGCACTGCGAGCCAAACCAACCGCACGCGTGCTGATGGAACGAGGGGATCAGGTTAGCGCCGAAGGCAATCAGCCGCTGCTGGTGTCCGGACGCTACGGAGCGGGCTCAGTTTTGTACCTTGGTTTTCAGGGCACGTGGCGTTGGCGTCCCGTTGGTCTGCAGGCCCAGTTCTTTGATCGATTTTGGATTCAGGTGGTACGCTTTCTGGTTGAAACGCGTTCGCTTCAGGGGTCGAGACGCGGATTCATCGACCGCGAAAAAACGGAATATGAGCTTGGACAACGCGTGACGCTGGTCGCTCGGTTGCTGAATGAGCAATTTAAGCCTTCTAAAGAACCGTCGTTTGACGCGGTGGTCAAGTCGGAGGACGGTCGAGAGCAAACGGTGAAATTGAAGCTGTTGCCCAACCAGGAAGGCCGCTACGAAGGTGCGTTTCCTGCGACGCGGGTCGGTTCCTATGAAGCGACCGTTAAAATCGGCGAAGCGAATGAAGACCTGATCGATCCGGTTACTTTTCGAGTCGTGCCGCCGAGTGCAGAATCGGGATCGTATTGGCTCAATGAGAAACTGTTGCGAGAGATTGCTGATCGTTCCGGTGGAAAGTACCTGCGGCTGGATTCGATTCAAAAGCTTCCAGAGGTACTGCCGAACACTGTTGAGCGATTTACTTTTAATAGTCCACCAGAACCGCTTTGGGATGCAAGTCAGCGTTTGCGGTGGATCGTGTTTTTACTGCCCGTCGTTTTGCTGACGATCGAGTGGGCAGTTCGAAAGTGGTACAAACTTTTGTGACCTCAGCCTTGCCGTGAATCTCAAGTTTCCTGTTTCCTGTCGTCTGTCCTTCAACCCCATCTTCGATGTCACCCCAAGTGAAAAATAAAGCCATTCCAGTCACCGTCCTGAAACGGTTGAATTCGCTTCGGCTTCAGCTGACGCGTTGGATTCTGGTGCGCGGTTTGTCACGCTGGTTGCTGATCATGCTCGGCATCGTGGTGGCGGACGTGCTGATTGACCGCGTGTTCAAAATGGACTTTAGCCAACGTCTGATCATGCTGGGCGTGATGATCGTGGCTGCCGTTTTGTTTTTCATTTGGCGCTTGCTGAAACCACTGGCCGCTCAACCGACCAACGATGCGCTGATTTACGAAATCGAAAAAAGCAACCCGCAGTTAAAAGAGAGTCTGATCAGTAGCGTTGAGTTGTCTCGCGCGGAGAATCTTGAATCGATTGGCGTTTCAAAACAGTTGGCTCAGGTCACGATCGACAAAGGGATTGAAGACGCGAGCGATATCGATTTCGGCGCTGTGATCGATCAGTCCAGCTACCGGAAAAATCTTGCTCTTCTGGCAGCAGGTGTTGCGGCCTTTGTGATGTTGGGGATCGGAGTCGTTTCGACGGACTTTTTAGGCACATGGTTCAATCGAAATATCCTGTTGGGCTCGCGGCAGTGGCCCCAAGGTACCTATCTGGAAATCCAGGGCGCGGTCGATGGCGTCTTGACGTTGCCTCGCGGTGTGAATCATCGACAGTTTGTGAACATCACAGAAGACTCCACCGTGACGGATATTAACTTGAACCTTGAAATCGATGGAGCTGGTGGAGCACGCACGATCTATGCGATGAAACCGACCGGGAAACTGGACGGCCGGCAGCACGCTTTCGTGTTCAATAATATTTCGTCCAAATTTCGATTTCGCGCGACCGGCGGAGACGATGTTACGGAATGGGTCGAGGTCGAGTTGGTCGAACCGCCTGCGATTCTTGATCTGCAATTGCAAGCCAATTTGCCCCCGTACACGAACTCGCCACCGACGACGCTCATTGGAGAAGGGCCGCACGCAGTGTTGGCCGGCAGCTGGTTGCAGATCGATGCGAGAACGAACAAGCCGCTTGCGAGTGCGGTACTTCGTGCGGGGGAAGTCGAATTTCCGATGCAGATTGCGGATGACGGTTTGTCGTTTTCCGCGAAGCCGGGCAATTCAGAGATTGCGTTACTGAGCGGGCCGTACGAGTTTGAGTTGCGAGACGAAGGCAATTTGGAAAACGCCCGAAAGTCCAAATTTACGTTGACGTTGAAAGAAGATGCTCCGCCGCGAGTTCGGGCTGAGCTGCTTGGGATTAGCGGCATGGTCTCATCGCGAGCCATGTTGCCAACCGAATATCAGGTAGCCGATGAATACGGCTTGGTGGACATTTTGTTTTCAGCAAACTGGAAAACGGAGCAGCCCGAAACGGATCAACCCGCTTCGATCGTAAAACCAATCTCCAATGTTCAGCAGCAAGAATCGAAACCGTGGCGATCAAGTGAAGACGTCGCCGTTTTTGATATTCTGCCGTTGAAACTGACGCCGGGGACAAGTCTTCGTTTGGCGATCGTGGCTCACGATGCCAAACCCGAAAATCCCGGCGAGGGTAAATCGCAGGAGTTTCTACTGCGAGTCGTCAGCGACGATGAACTGCGGGCTGACCTTCTCCGCCGCGAAGATGAACAACGGAAGGCTTTCGAACAAGCCTACGAAATTCAGTTGTCGTTGACGACGGAGCTGGAAGCGCTGTCGGTCAGTTTGCCTGCTGAAGGTCAATCCGAAAAGGATTTTCATCAGCAAAGAGAGTTGAAACTTTTGGGGTTAGTGCGTGATCAAAAAGGGGTCGGCACTTCGATCGATCGTATTGCGACCCGGTTCGAAGAGTTCCTTGTCGAGATCGTCAACAATCGGCTCGACGAGGCCGAAAAAGAAGCAGAATTACAGGGCCCTTCGATTGAACAGCGGTACGCCGACAGGATCATCGAACCGATCCGTCAGTTGGACTCGGATTTAATCACGTTGGCGACGCAAAATCTTGATAACTGCCGACGTGCTGAGCCTAACGCGGACGAACTTACCGAAGCGGTTGCTCAAACCGGTGAAACTCAACAGCAAATTCTCGAACGCATGAAAGTCATCCTCGAAGCGATGAATGATTCACGTTCGTTTCAGGATTTTCTCAACAGTTTGCTTGAGATCAAAGCGTTGGAAGAGCAGACCAAGAAAGAGATCGAAAAGAAGTTGAAACAGAAAGATATCTTTGACGATGCCGATCCGGCCGATATCTTCGACGACGACCAATAAAAGTCCCAGGGAGAATGCGATGAAATTTCAGTCTGCACTTCGTTTATGCGTCGTCCTTTCGGTCGCGGTGACGGTTTCTGCCAGTTTGCTTTGCGGTTCAGCTGCCGCTCGAACCGCCCGTCTTGCGCCTGCGGTTCAGGATGAAGCCGGCGTTCGCCAGGCGGATCAAAAGTCGGAGCTTGCGGTTCGCCAGCGACTTGTTGAGCGAAAGATGATTGAGCTTGAGGCACGATTCACGGCAGCGGCCGAACGAATTCGCGAAAAGGATCCCAAGCGGGCTGAGCGTCTCATCAAAACCTATCAAAAGTCCAAAGAAGAATCTCTTTCCAAAAAGATGGCCAACGTCAGCTCCCTTTTGGACGAAGGCAGTTTTGCAGAAGCGGATCAGGAGCTGAACGAAGTGATTCAGGTGCTTCAGTCCATGATTCGGTTGCTGACGAATGAGAAAGAGAAAACGGTTTCCAAGAAAGAAGAAATTGAAAAACTTGAACAGATAAAAAAAGAGATTCAAAAGCGGCTCGAAGAACAGCGCGAACAGACCAGCGAAAACAAAAAAGTTGGGAACAAAAAAGAAGCAATCAAGAACCTTGAAGCTCAAATCAAGCAGCTTGAAGGGCTCATCAAGAAGCAGGACGATGCGGCTTCTGAAACGAAGTCCAATGAAAATTCGGGGCTGCGGAAGCTGGATAAAATTGCGGATCAACAGTTCAAGATTCGCCGTGAGACAGAGGAGCTTGCCAAGTCTATTCGAGAGCAGAAACTTAAAAGCGATCAGGCAAAGGCGGACTCTCCCAGCGACGGCAAACCTGCGGACAAAAAACAGGCTGACGATAAAGAGTCAGGCGGTGAAAAGGCCGACGATGACGAACAAAAACTGAAAGCCCTCAAAGAGAAGGCTGACAAGCTGAAAGAGGAATATCAGAAGAAACAGGCTGCGAAAAAATTGGCTGGTAAAACTGCCGACGGTAAAAAGACGGATGGAAAACCTTCTGATGGAAAACCTTCTGATGGAAAACCTTCTGACAGCAAGCCTGCGGATGCAAAAAGCGGCGATGGGAAATCTGGCGATGGAAAGCCAAAGAAGTCAGATGGTGGGAAACCGGGACAGGGGAAATCTGGCGAATCCAAACCTTCGCAAGGCAAGCCAGGACAAGGCGGGAAGCAAGGCTCGCAAAAGCCTCAGCCAAAGCAGCAGCAACCCGGATCGAAGGCTCTCGACAAGGCAGCTGAACATCAGAAAAGCGCCGAGGAAAAACTGGCCAGTGGTAAAGCAAAAGATGCGGCTCGTCAGCAAGAAGCGGCTCGAAAGGAAATGGAAAACGCGCTCAAGGAATTGAAGAAAGAGAAACGTCGTCTCGAATCCCTTCCGCCCGAGGTGCTCAAACAGTTGGCTGAAAAACAACGTCGGCAGCGAGCTAAAACGATGGATGTGCTGGAAGAACTGAAAAAGGCGCCCAAATCAAAACCCGATGGGGATCAAAACCAGCAGTCGGGCGATCAAAATTCGAAAGCCGGTCAGAAGCCGACCGAAGACGCTGGTGGCGCGATGAAAAAAGCTGCTGAGGACCTTGAGAAAAATGATTCCGAGAAAGCCCAGCAAAACCAGAAAGAAGCAGAAAAGAAACTTGAGGAAGCGATCGAGGAACTGGAAGAGCGGCTGAAGCAACTTCGCGAAGAGACTCGTGAAGAGAAACTTTCGCGACTCGAGTCCCGTTTCAAAGAGATGCTCGAACGTCAGCAGATTGCTTCCGTGATGACGATTGAGCTGGAAGACAAAAAAGTGAATCTTGGCCAGATACGACGCCGCGACCAACTGTTGATTTTGCGGCTCGCGACGGAGGAACTTCAAATTCAGGAACTCGGCCAACAGGCTTATGATTTGCTGGTCGAAGATGGAACCAGCGTTGTGTTCCCTGAAATCGTTGATGAACTAAAAACGGATTTGACGGAAGCCAGTGAGTTGCTGCAGGCGGAACGTACCAATCAGTACACTCAGCTGGTTCAGAAAGAGATCGAAACGACGATCGAGGATTTGATCGACTCATTAAAGGAAGCAAAAAAGGATGCAAAGCAAAGTGGCGGTGGAGGCGGCGGCGGAGGTGGCAAGCAGCCGCTACTAAAAAAATCTGCGGAACTGAAGATGTTGCGAATGCATCAAAGGCGGGTAAACCGTAGAACCCTGAAAATCGAAGACATGCGGCAGAACGTCGATTTGGCCGACGTTTTGAAGAAAGAAGCGATCGATGCGGCGAAAGTTCAACGTAAAATTCTCGAAATGACAGAACGCATTATGGAAGATAGCCAACAGTAGGGCCTGACAGCAGAACTTTCCCGTGGTTTTACGGTTAACACACTGGTAAGATGATAAATGCCGCCGGCCGAAGAGATACTTTCCAAAAGTGAATGTGAATTAGGTGCGATAATGAAACGCGATTTTCAAAACACTCTGCAATTTTTCTCCGTGGCCATCCTCACGGTGTCGCTGTGCCTTTCGCTTTCCTCAGGTGCCAGTGCGGCAACTTCGGGTGACGTTGATGTGATCGATTCGTTTCGGCAACATGTCGAATCGCTCGATGCGAACGCAAATCAGAAAAAGGCGGCCAGTAAGCAGCTTGACTCTTTCGCGAAAGACTCGCCTTCGGATGCGATTACCGAAGCCCTGATCAAGATTTACCCCGACTACGCTTTGGCGATTGATTCCTCTGAAGGAGACGATGTCGTGAAGACGGTTGCATTGCTCAAGCCGTTCACTCAATCGGATGACAAATTTCTTGCGGCTGACGCCTCGTTTTATCTGGCCCGCACCTTGATGACGGATGAGCAATTTGAAGAAGCATTGCCGTTGCTTGGTCGGCTGCAGGACGATTTGGTTGACAATACAGTGCACTCCAGCGTCAGCGATTATTTCGCAGGAGTCGCTCATGCTGGAATGTTGGACAGACAGTCGGCGATCGATTCTTTTGTAAAGTTTTTGCAGAGCAGCCCGGACGCTCCGGAACGTTTGCGAGTCAGCGCGTGGCGGCAGGTGCAGCGGCTTCAGGCGATCAAAGATGGCAAGCTTGATGACGTCCATCAGCGAATGGACTATTCAAGGCGTCGACTTGAGTTGGAGCAGACGGACGAGCCGACTCAGGTTGAGCAGCAAAAAATCGTCAAGATGCTTTCAAAGTTGATCAAGGAAGCTGAGAAAAAGGAGTGCAGCGGAAGTTGCAAGAATTCGAAGAAACCGAGTTCGAAACCTTCGGCTGGTAAAAAGCAGGCGGGCAACAACAAGCCTCAGAACAGCAAGAAAAGCCAAAGCAGTAAGGATGCGAAAGCTGCGGACGGCAAAGCGATTGTCAAGACTTACGAAGACACGCCCGCAAGCCCATGGAGTCGGCTCCGGGATCGAAGTCGCGACCCTGCTAACAATGCGATCAAGGAAAAGCTTCCGGCAAAGTATCGCGATCTCGTTGAGAAATACATGGAAAAAGCCAACGGTGAAGAAGCCGGCAGCAAGTAGTTTGCTGGCGGTGGTTGGCAACGGGAAGTAATTCTACGAGCCCGAATCGCGAGCTGAGCGAGTTCTGGAAACGCCGTCCTTTCGAACAGTGGTTCGCAGAGGAGGTTGCTCGCCAAGACGTCTGTTAGTTCGGTGGGTTGTTCGGCTTTTTA
>CAYZPA010000021.1:0-1114 GCA_964479855.1 uncultured Pirellulaceae bacterium | reverse complement strand
GTTAAGACGGCTGACCGATGCGATCAAGATACTCTGCAAGTCTGGCTTGGACTTCAACGATCTGCTGCCACATCTCGGCGGAAATTTCGATCGATTGCTGTCGCGGTTTGATTTCGGCTTCGGACACGATCTCTCGAACGTGATGATGTAGGTACTCGATCACTTCTGAAAGCTGTGCCGCTTGTCCGGGTGAGAGACGCTCCGGAAGTTTCGGTGGAGTGGATTGAAAAATTGATCCACTCTTTGAAACTTCCGCCTCGTTTCTTCGCGAGACTTCCGCTTTATTATTTGGCTTGCTACCTGGGGCATCGGAATTCGATTGCAACCTGTCCTGAATCTGTTCTCGCGATCCGTAGACGAGCGTGCTTCTTCCAACAGTGATCAAATCGCCATAGCGAAGTATCCGAAGCTGAACTTCTTCGTTGTTGACCCTTGATCCGTTGGTGCTATCCAAGTCGGTTAAAACCAGATCGTCGTGATCCTGCTGAATGCGAACGTGAACACGGCTGACCCGTTCGTCGTTGAGCTGAATTGAGTTGCCTTCTTCACGCCCGATGGTCACGGGCAGCAGGATATTTTCGTACGTCTCACCGCGGTTTGCGCCGTCGAGAACTCGAAGCGTTATCTTCGTCATACGTATGATGCCCTGTGTGCGAGCTGGTGAAGCTCTCGATCTCCAGCAGGTGGGGTAGCCGACTTCGGCTGTCGTTGCTGGCGGGGGTGGAATCTTGCTTTGGTTCCATTCCATTCGTTTCAGATCCTTCACCTGCATTTTACCACAAAAGACCGTTGAAATCGGGGTCGTTTCTTTTGGAAGCAAAAAATCACGATGAACTCCGGCTTGGCGATACCAATTGGCGTCATCAAAATCCGCACAGTCCAGACACCTTGTCGTCTCGGGCATTGTTGGGGCTGCGGGGATGGGAGGATGAAAACTCCAGTTTTTGTAGCGTCACGCAGCTCAAGTTATGACAGCGATCTTCTGAATTTTCCTTGTTTTGGAAACATGCTTTTCAATTCGAGGACGATTCGGTATCATCTGAACCTTGATGATAAGTCAGCACGCATCCGTAGCTCAACTGGATAGAGCATCGGTCTTCGGAACCGAGGGTTG
>CAYZPA010000020.1:0-78721 GCA_964479855.1 uncultured Pirellulaceae bacterium | reverse complement strand
GCGGCTGATTGGGGTTGGCCGATGAACGACGATCCTCTCGCATACTTTATTACGTGGACTGTTTACGGCACGTTTCTTCAGGGCGACGCTCGTTGGTGGCGAGCTAAACGCAGAGGTTCACAGCTGCCGCAGCCAAAGCTTGAACAGTGGCATCGAGACAGATTGAAGCACGAATTTTTATTGCTCACGGAGAACCATCGTGATGAAGTTGACGCCGAGATTGCCAGACTCAGCGGTCATCGCGGCTGGAAGCTTTGGACTGCAAACGCTCGCACAAATCACGTGCACGTTGTTGCCACAGCCAAAGACCATTCCGGGAAACAGGTTCGGGATCAGATGAAAGCGAATTGCACACGTGTGTTGAGAGAAAGCGATCCTCAATTCGTCGATCGGCCAGTCTGGACAACCGGCGGAGATTGGAAGTGCATCAACACCGAGGATGATTTGGAGCAAGCCATCCTTTACGCCGGGGAAGCGCAGGAGAGGATGGATCGTGGCAAGTAATCGAATCAGCCGCAGGGCCTTCGCCCCGGTTCACATCCGCACAAACCGCCGCAGGGCGTTAGCCTCGGTTGCCGAACAATTAGCCGTTTGGGCGTTAGCCCCGGTTTTGAACCGTTCTGGTCGCACAGGAACCGGGGCTAACGCCCTGCGGCTGATGAGTGCGGTCATTTTGGAGGAGATGGAGTCGCTCGACGCCGAGGCCGCCGAAGTTCTGGAAACGATCCGAGGTTTGGTATGAGCCTCGTTGATTGGGACGAGACGACGTTGGGCGATGCTTTCGATGTTCGTGACGGCACACACGATTCCCCGAAATATCATGCGACCGGCTATCGGCTTATGACTTCAAAAAACCTCAAGCCAGAGGGGTTGTATTTCGAGTCTGCAAAGTTCATTTCCCAAGAGGACTATGACAAAGCCAACAAGCGAAGTGCGGTTAGTAAAGGCGATGTCCTAATGGCAATGATCGGCACGATCGGCAACGCTACGCTTGTGGAGCAAGAGCCCGACTTCGCGATCAAGAATGTCGCTCTTTTTAAACTTGCGAAAGGTCAAAACGGAGCGTTCTTGAAATACTATTTGGATTCTGTCGTGGAAAGGATGTGGCGAGAAGCCAAAGGCACCACACAGAAGTTCGTAAGCCTCAAATACTTGAGAGGCTTTCCAGTAGCCCTCCCTCCCAAGGCCGAACAAAAGCGGATCGTGTCGATCTTGGATGAGGCGTTTTCGGCGATCGCCAAGGCGAAAGAAAACGCCGAGAAGAATCTCGCCAACGCCCGCGAGCTGTTTGAAAGCTATCTCAATCGCGTCTTCACACAACAAGGACCCGGATGGCAGGAGACTACGATCGGTGAGATCTGCGAAAAGGTTGAATACGGAACAGCAACCAAGTCGCAACCAACGGGCAAAATTCCCGTCCTCCGTATGGGCAACATGCAGAATCGAGAAGTCGATTGGGGCATGGGACTGGTCTACACAGACAACGCCGGAGACATCGCCAAATACGAGCTGCAAACAAACGACGTTCTCTTCAATCGAACCAATAGTGCCGAACACGTTGGCAAGACGTGCATCTATCGCGGTGATCGCCCGGCCATCTTCGCAGGCTACCTGATTCGAATTCGATATCACCGCGACCGAGTCGATGGCGAGTACCTGAACTACTACCTCAACAGCGACGAAGCACGCGATCACGGCAAGACCGTGATGAGCAAGAGCGTTAACCAAGCGAACATCAACGGGACCAAGTTGAAGGCATACCGATTCCCGCTCGCGCCGCTTGAGCAGCAACGGAAAATCGTGGAACGCTTCAACGAGCTTCGAGCCGAAACGGGGCGACTTGAAACCATCTACACCCAAAAGTTGGCCAACCTCGACGAACTCAAACAATCGCTCCTCCCAAAACCCTTCACCGGCCAACTGACCGCCGCCGAAGGGCTTTTGGTTTAGGCGACTTGGGATATTTTTCTTATTAACGGCTGCTCAATCGATACTTGCGAATCTTGACTCTTATTAATGGCTGCCATTAATATAAGCACAGTTATCGCCTTGTATTAACGGCAGTCATTAATAGTGAATTCAGATCAAACCTCGAAGAAATCGCGCCGAGCTGGCAAGTATCTTCGTCAGCCAACGGGTTACCATGCGTTTCTGCCAGAGCCGTTGCCACCCAACCCCGCTGTTGAAGTTTCTAGCGAACTTCAAGTGTTGCTTTCGCAAGCAGATCGAGCACTGGGACGTTTGGGTGGTTCGATTCAAACGCTGCCCAATCCTGATCTTTTCGTGTTCATGTACGTACGAAAAGAAGCCGTTCTTTCCAGCCAGATCGAAGGCACCCAAAGCTCGCTACAGGACGTTCTGGCTGCTGAAGCGAAAGTACTATCACCTGATCGGCCGCAAGACGTTGGCGAAGTCGTCAATTATGTCAGTGCAATGAATCATGGTCTGTTCAGTCTTGAAAGACTGCCGATCAGCGTCCGCCTACTAAAGGAGATTCATGAAAAACTACTCGCCGACGTGCGCGGATCTCATTTGACGCCCGGCGAAGTTAGGACCAGCCAAAACTGGATCGGCGCTAGCGGTTGCACTCTGAACGAAGCGACCTTCGTCCCACCACCACCCAGCGAAGTTGGCCGCTGCCTGTCGGAGTTAGAGCATTTCATCCACGCTAAAACTGATTTGCCGCTGCTGTTGAAAATTGGATTGGCCCATGCGCAATTTGAAACCATTCACCCGTTTCTTGACGGGAACGGCAGGATTGGCCGATTATTAATCACGTTTCTCCTGTGCGAGCGTGAAGTCTTACTCAAGCCTGTGCTTTATCTTTCGTACTATTTCAAACGGCATCGCAGCGAATACTACGAGCGACTGCAAGCGGTCAGAGACAACGGCGATTGGGAAGGGTGGTTGTTGTTTTTCCTACGAGGTGTGATCGAGGTAAGTAAACAAGCGACCGAAACGGCTCGGCGAATTCTCGAGCTTCGTGAACGTCATCGCCAAGCGATTACGGATGCCCTACCACGCACAGCAGCCAACGGCCACCGTTTGCTTGAACACCTTTACGAAAAGCCAATTGTCTCGGTCAATGATGTCCAAGAACTTATTGGAACTGCCTACCCCGCAGCAAATGACTTGGTAACGCGATTCAACGAACTAGAGATTCTGCACGAGTTCACCGGGCAGGCTCGAAACCGAAAATTCAATTACCAAGCTTTTGTTCAGCTCTTCAACGACAACGGTGAAGAATGAACGAATCCGAAACCAGAGCCGAATTGATCGACCCGGCATTGGCTGCCGCTGGCTGGGGTGTTGTTGAAAACTCTCGTATTCGGCGTGAACAGATTTGTCCCGGACGAATTCAAACGGGAGGACGCCGAACGAGCCCCCTGTTTGCAGACTATATCCTGACCTATCGCGGCAAACGATTGGCGACGGTTGAAGCCAAGAGCGATGAAAAGGAAGCCGCCGATGGAGTTGCCCAAGCGATTGAATACGCTCGGCGGCTGAATATAAAAACAACTTTCTCCACCAATGGCAAAGAGATCTATCGGATCTGCATGGAGACCAGCGAGCAAGGCACCGTTGATCGGTTCCCGGCGCCTGAGGAATTGTGGAATCACACATTCGAAACGCAGAATCAATGGCGAGACACATTTGCCACCGAACCCTACAACGATGTAAGTGGAACCAAGCCGCCAAGGTTCTATCAGGAGAATGCGGTCGAGGCCGTGCTGGATTCGGTGTCCGAAGAGCGTGATCGAATTCTGTTGACGTTGGCGACCGGAACAGGCAAGACGTTCATCGCGTTTCAAATTGCGTGGAAACTGTTTCACACTCGTTGGAATCTTCGCCGTGATGGATCACGACGCCCGCGAATTCTGTTTCTGGCCGATCGCAACATCCTCGCGAATCAGGCGTTCAATTCGTTCTCGGCGTTCCCTGAAGATGCGTTGGTTCGTATCAGTCCCGGCGAGATCAAGAAAGACGGCCGAGTCCCGACCAACGGCAGCATCTTCTTTACGATCTTCCAGACGTTTATGAGCGGACCCAATGACGAGCCGTACTTTGGCCAGTACCCTGAAGACTATTTCGATTTCATCATCGTCGACGAGTGTCATCGCGGTGGTGCCAACGATGAAAGCAATTGGCGTGGAATTTTGGAGTACTTTTCGCCAGCGGTTCAGCTCGGTTTGACCGCAACGCCGAAACGAAACAATAACGTTGACACCTACGCCTACTTTGGGGAACCAGTCTACGTTTACTCTTTGAAAGAAGGGATCAATGACGGTTTTCTGACGCCGTTCAAAGTAAAACGAGTTCAAACGACGCTGGACAACTATACGTGGACTTCCGACGATACGGTTTTGCAAGGTGATATCGAGGCTGGGAAAGAATACACCGAATCAGAGTTCAACCGAATCATCGAAATTCGCGAACGGGAGGAAGCCCGTGTCAACGAGTATCTGAAACAAGCCAACCAGAACGAGAAGGCCATCGTCTTTTGTGCGACTCAGGCCCATGCTGGGTTAGTAAGAGACCTAATCAATCAAAATAGCGACAGCGATGATCCGATGTACTGTTGCCGGGTGACCGCGAACGATGGCAAGCTTGGCGAAGAGCAGCTCGCAAAATTTCAGGACAACGAAAAGACAATCCCAACCGTTTTGACAACATCTCGAAAGCTCTCAACCGGCGTTGATGCGAGGAACGTGAGAAACATTGTTTTGCTACGGCCCTGCAACAACATGATCGAGTTCAAACAGATCGTCGGTCGCGGAACGAGGCTCTACGATGGCAAGGACTATTTCACGATCTACGATTTTGTAGATGCGTACCAGAACTTCTTGGACCCGAAATGGGATGGCGAACCGGATCCGCCAGAAGGAGACCCTCGTCCAAAAGTTGGTGAAGACAAGGGTGGTTACGAAACAAACGAAGGAGGCGATGGGAAGCCTTCGCAACCGAGGCCGGAGAAGATCAAGGTCAAACTTGCTGACGGAAAGGTTCGAACAATCCAATCCATGACCGCAGTTTCCTATTGGAATCCCGACGGCACGCCGATGTCAGCTTCGGAGTTCCTGAAGAAGCTTTATGGCGAACTTCCTACCTTCTTCAAAAGCGAGGATGAGTTGCGTGCAATTTGGTCGCAACCATCAACCCGCACTTCGTTGCTTGAACGTTTGGACGAGGCCGGGTTTGGCTTAACTGAATTGAATGCCTTGAGAGAGCTTATCGACGCTGAGAAAAGCGATCTTTTCGATGTGCTGGAATATGTCGCTTACGCGGTCGCCCCGGTAACCCGCGAGTTTCGCGCCTCGCTTGCTCAGGAGAAAGCGTTCGAAGATCTTACGGACGAACAGAAAGATTTCATTGAATTCGTATTGAGTAGATATATCGAAACCGGTGTCGATGTTCTTGACCAGTCGGTGTTGCCGGAGCTATTGGAACTCAGATACGATGCGATCGCGGATGCTGCAAAAATGCTGGGTGGGATTGATGTGATTCGAAAACTTTTTATCGAGTTTCAACGGTTCCTGTACGAAAAACTGGCTGCGTAACTTCGGCTTGAATAGTATTGCGTTGCAATTCAATTAACATCAAAAGACGGCAACATCTCCTTCAACACTGCTTGTTGCCTGCCACTTTCCGAAAAAAACGAACCGTGGACGCCGCCTGCCGGAATTTTTAAGGCAGCCTCGACCATGCCTCCGACGGTAACGCTTCGATTTGGTTTACGTTCGACCCAATGGTCAATTTTCCATTGAACCCGGATTTTCACGATGCGTGGGCGTCGACCTTGAGAAAGCTTGTTTCATCGGTGTATTGTTCTAGGTTTGTGGTTGCGACAGGTCACCCACGACGTGAAATCGACGAATTTTCAAACTTGTCGCCACTTCGGGAGAATCGCCTCAAAGGCCAAACCAGACGCCTGTCGTCGTGAATAATTCCGGTTGAATCAAGGCTTGGAACCGAATTCTGCCGTCACGACTTACAGCTTCGTTGCTACCATGGCGACGACCTAAACTGCTGCCCAACCATGACCAGTTCCAACGTGACAGATTCCAAACCGAAACCAGATCCAGCTTTTGCCCCAGCGGAAACGAAAATCGAAATTCGACCGGCTGAAAAACGACTTCACAGCGTCGTCTCCGACATACCAGGACAACACATCGTTGTCGTTTCAAACGGCCGTGCGCAATCCGCCGCTCTACTGGCGAAAGAACGTCCCAAAGCAACCGTTACCGCATGGTACCTGGATGGGTACCGGTGCAATCTAGCCAAACAATATCACGATCCTGCTGACAATCTTTTTTTCAGCTGCCATGCTGATTGGCCGGAAAACGTCTCCAAAGAAGTCGACATTGTTGCAATCGCGATTCAAAAAGGTGGCGAAGCAGAGCTGAATCGGGACTTGCTTCAAACCGGCTATGACCACTTGAAGATCGGCGGCGCGTTGGCAGTCTCGATCGACAACCCAAAAGACAAATGGCTTCTGGAGCAAATGCAGGGGTTCGACAAGTCGGTCAAAGTTCGAAAGTTCAAGAAAGAAATCGTTTACTACGTCATCAAAAAGAAACCGCTAAAGAAGCTCAAAGACTTCTATTGCGAGCTCGCGTTTCGGGATGAGGGAAACCTGATCAAACTGATCACTCGTCCAGGCGTTTTTGCACATCGTCAATTCGACAATGGGGCACGGCAGATCCTCGACGTCATCGAAGTTTTTCCGGACTGTTCGATTATCGAAATCGGATGCGGCAGTGGAGCGATGTCACTGGCGTTCGCCAAACGAGACCCATCTGCCAAGCTTTTCGCGATTGACTCCTATTCCCGCGCGATCGATTGCATCAAGCGTGGTGCGAAAGAAAATGGACTGGCGAATGTCGAAGCCGAGTTGAACTTCGACGGGCAGCTTGGCGAAAGGGCAGGGCAGTTTGACATGGCGTTGGCGAACCCGCCTTACTACGCCGATTTTCGAATCGCTCAGCACTTTATCGAAACTGGCGTTCGAGCATTAAGGCCGGGAGGACGCCTGGTTCTGGTGACTCGAAAACCTCAATGGTATCGCGACAACCTTGGAACATGGCTGGAAGACTGCGAAGTGTTCGAAAGTCGACGTTATCACATCGCAACGGGCATCGCTCCGAAAGCGAGTTGATGCAAAACGCCCGTGCCGAAAGCTGCAAGGAAATTCGTCAATTCCACGTTTTGGATATTTTGTGTGAACCGTCGAAACCGCAAACCTGGAACAAAACCCGGATGAAACAAGCCGCCGTTATTTCGACGCCCACGCATCGTGAATAATTCGGGGTTAAAGCTCGACTCAGTTTTTGCACTATTCGTTTTCCGAACTGGCTACGTCAAGCGTTTTGATTGCAATATCCTTGAGAGCAGCTTCGGTGATGAAGCTGGTGATTCCCAGTGGCGTTGTCGTGATCACATCGTTTCGAATCGAAACCTCGCGGCCTTTGATCGATTCGTCGATTAACTTCTCATCGTCGATCCAGGCAGTGATTCGATCGGGGACAACGCGAACCCGAATGGAATACCAACGATTCTTTTCAAACTTTCGAATGACTCTGGTCCCGTTGTCTGAAGCATCCACCCCGTCCAGATTCGAGAGCCCGACCAGGGTACCAGCCCAGCCACCCACGACGAGAGTGCAAAACGAGTCGTTGACAGGAAAAGTCAGTCCACAGAAAAAATCGTTGCCGTCTCGTTTCATCGCCTTGAGTGAAACTTCGTAGTTTGTTTTTGGTATGTCTGCGTCTTCGGGTACGCAAATTCCTGTTAGCGGATCTCCAAATTGCATACGAATCTCACCTTCGACGACCTCGATATCGCCTTCTCCACCGAATTGAATCTTCTCCCAGCCATCGAGCGTTTTTCCATCAAAGAGCAACTGCACGGATGGATCGGAAAGTTTTTCGACGTCTCGACCTGCTTCTTGATCCGCTGCAGTTTTTTGTTTTGTCTCCGTTTCCTTCAGATCCGCATCCTGTTGGTTTGCTTCCGAAGTCGTCGTTGGCGCCGGTTTTTGTTCAACGACCGGTCGCACTGAAGCGACTTCTCGCTCAGCGTTCGCTTTCTTTACGTCAACGCCAACGGGCTTCTGCTGACAGCCAATGGTTAAGCTGAAAAACAAAATCGCGACAAGAGCTCTGGCAAAATGTTTCATTGGATTTCCGGCGGTGAAAGAATGACTTTCCAGTGTAGCAAAGGTTTGTCACGGGAAGAAATGGTTCAGCCATTGAAGCGTAAATCTGTTCGTCGGCGACAGGTAAACTTGTTGCGAGTTTCGCTTATACTTTTCGAATGAAAGACAGCCAAACACCAACAGAGACCAACTCGCACCAAGGCGTGCGTGACCCGGCCAACGAAAGCCATTGGCTTTCTTTCTTGCATGAGTTCCGCTGCAGGACCGACACGACCTATCTGAACCACGGCTCGTTTGGACTGGCCCTGAATACGGTGCGATACCACCGCGATTTATTGCTGAGAAAAATGGAAACTCAGCCGATGGATTTTTATCTTCGGCAAATGGAACCGTTGCTGGTAAAAGCGCGTTGCAGACTGGCTGAGTTTCTTGGAACCGATGCGAGCAATCTCGCCTTTGTCGATAACGCGACTTACGCCATGAATGTCGTGGCCTCGTCGGTAGAGTTAAAGCGCGGTGATGAAGTCCTTTTAACAGAACAAACCTATGGTGCCGTTTATCGAATTTGGCAAAAGGCAGCCTCTGCAGCCGGCGCGAAAATTTGTGTTGCAGAACTTCCTGAAAAAATTGAATCGAAACAACAATTGATCGATACGATCGTTAATGCAACGACGGCCAAAACGAGGATCGTCGTTTTCAGTCACATTGTTTCTGTCTCCGCGCTCATCCTTCCGGTTCAGGAAATTTGTCACGCGTTAAAACAGAAGGGCATTTTGAGCTGCATCGATGGACCGCATGCTCCTCTTCAAATCGAATTGAACTTGAATGAATTGGGCTGCGATTTCTACACGGCCAGCTGTCATAAATGGCTTTGTGGACCGCTTGGAACCGGATTCGTGTACGCAAACCATAATTGTCACTCAATGATGAACGCGCCAATAACGGGCTGGGGGCGGCTCGACCCTGCGGCTCCCGAAACGTGGAGCGACGAGCAAATTTGGTTGGGCACACGGAATGTCTCTGGCTTTCTTGCGATTCCCTACGCGATCGACTATTTCGAAAAAGTGGGCGTGTCCGCCGTCCGGTCAAGAATTCACTACCTTGCCGAACTTGCAGAAGCCATGCTGGTTGATTTATTTGGGACTGAACCTGTCGCCGATCGCAATCAGGGATGGTACGGCTCGATGGCTCATGTGCCACTTCCGGGCGGCAACTGGTCAGAACTTCAAAATGAATTGTGGGTCCAATCCGGTATCGAAGTCCCGATTTGGCAGCTCAACGGACGCTGGTGGATTCGCGTTTCCTGTCACCTCTACAACACGAAAAGTCAGCTGGAGTTTCTCACCAGCGAGCTAAAAATGCTCACTTCATCGTAGAGCACCCAAAGACAATTTTGTCACGGCTTGGCGATGGCAAAATTGTTGCTCTTCAGCGATAATGAAAATATGTGGCCAGAACAACAACCAACCGAAGAACTTTTAGCTCAAGCGAAACACGGCGACGACACCGCCGTCAATGAACTCATGGATCGACATCGCAATTCGTTGCGACAGTTGATCCGAATGAGGCTTGATGCCAAAATCCAAAAACGCATCGACGTGAGCGATGTTGTCCAGGACGTGCTTATCGAGGCCAACCGGCGTCTGAGCCGTTACATGGAAAATCCGATCATGCCGTTCCATTTGTGGCTCCGGCAAATCGCGAAAGATCGCATCATTGATGCTCATCGCCGGCATCGTGTTTCCGCCAAGCGGTCTGTTGACCGTGAACAGGGGATGGTGATTCCTCGCGGTCACGATCATTCTTCGATCCAGTTGGCATCGTTGCTGGGCGACGGTCAGTTGACGCCCGCCGCCGCAGCTCTGCAAAAGGAGATGGCCAGAAAAGTCGAAACGGCGATCGCTAAACTTGATGACAAGGATTGTGAAATCATCACGATGCGACACTATGAGCATCTTTCGAATCAGGAGATCGGTAAGATCCTTGACCTGACCGAACCCGCCGCCAGCATGAGATACTTGCGAGCGATCAAACGTCTCAAAGTTCTGATGCAGGAGGAAGACAGTTCTGGAGATTCGCAGGATCCCGCGGCCTCATGAGTGCTAAACCCGATGCGACCAACGATGACGATCTGGATGCCCATGAGCAAGAACTGGCTGAACTGATCGCAAGCATCTCGGACCGCATCATCGCGGGTGAAGTAATTTTGCTCGAAGACGCCGTCCGCACCTATCCCCGTTTCGCAGACGATCTTCGCGAGTTGTGGGGAGTAATCGTCGTGACTCAAGCCGCCGGTCACGAGCAGCGCAACATTCTGGCTGACGAAATCGACCGACAGATTATCGGTTTGGAACTTCCGTTCGAGCTCGGCGACTATCTGTTGCAAAAAGAAATCGGTCGTGGTGGAATGGGCGTCGTCTACGAAGCCGTTCGACGATCAGACCAAAAGATCGTCGCAATCAAGATGATCCTGAAAGGTGACTTTGCCACCAAAATCGAACGCGATCGTTTTCGTGCCGAAGCGGATGCTGCGAAAAGGTTGAATCATCCGAACATCGTTCCCATCTACGACATCGGCGAACACGAAGGCCTGCCCTATTTTTGCATGAAGCTGGTCCGCGGGCAGACGCTTTCGGCCGCTCTGACTCGTGGTCCCATGTTCTCTCAGCAAGCAGGCCGCATTGTCGCCAGTTTGAGTGACGCGATCGGCTACGCTCACGAACAGGGAGTCCTTCATCGGGATCTGAAACCATCGAACATTTTGCTTGACCGTGACGGGCATCCCTACATTGTTGATTTCGGTTTGGCGAAACAGGCTTCGTCGAATATGACCAGCCTGACGAAAACAGGCGCCGTTATCGGCACCCCGTCCTTTATGTCTCCCGAACAGGCTTCTGGATCGCGAGGCACTGCGGGCATGGCCAGCGACATCTACAGCCTTGGTGCGATCCTCTACAACATGCTCACCGGGCGGCCTCCTTTTTTGGGAGCGACTCCCGTGGAAACGGTGTTGATGGTGCTGGAACAGGATCCGATCGCACCGCGAGTCATCAACCATCGCGTCGATCGCAAGCTGGAATTGATCGCCATGCGTTGCCTGCAAAAACCGCAAGACCTTCGCTATGCGACGGCGATGAAGCTTCGAGACGACTTGAATGCATTCTTGAGCGGTAAATCAATTAGTGCTCGAGAAGGCCGGCTGAACCAGGTCATCGCAAATCTTTTTCGGGAGACGCATCACGCGGAGATTCTCGAAAACTGGGGGATGTTGTGGATGTGGCACAGCCTTGTGCTTTTGATCGCCAGCGTGATGACTTACGTATTCTTCCAGCACATGCAGATTCGCGCCCGCACACCCTATATCCTGATGTGGACTGTTGGAGTCGGCGTCTGGGCGGTGGTGTTCTGGTTCGTGAGGCGGCGAATGGGGCCGGTCACGTTCGTTGAACGGCAAATCGCACACGTTTGGGCCAGCGCGATGGGAATCGTGATCTTTCTGTTTCCACTGGAGGCCGCGTTGGGGCTTGAAGTCCTTTCGCTTGCTCCGATGCTGGCGATTGTCGCGGCGATGGTTTTCCTGGTCAAAGCTGGAATTCTGTCCGGCTCGTTTTATGTGCAATCCGTGATCATGCTGCTGACCGCGATTCTGATGACCGTATCTCCCGAATACGGCATGCTCAAATTTGGCGTCCTGTCGGGCGGATGCTTCTTCTTTGCTGGGCTGAAATACTGGCGTCGCAAAAAAGAGGGCGGCAAGAAACGTCACGCTTTTTAGGCGAAGCTCTAATTCAGACGGCTTCTTAACCAGAATTATTCACGACGACAGGCGTCGGGTTTGCGATTTGAGTCGATTCTCATGAAGTGGCGACAAGTTTGCAAATTCGTCAATTTCACGTCGAGGGTGAACTGTCGAGACCACAAACCTGGAACAAGACGTCCGTGAAACAGGCCTTCTCCATTTCGATGCTCACGCCTCGTGAATAATCCGCGTGCAAAAGTCGAAAGCGAAGTGAGCCCGGTTCTCAGGGGCAGCCTGCATTGTCATTCCTGCTGATCGCTCCGCCCAGTGGAAATATCGCTACAGTCGCTACAAGCTGCACGAATCTGGCCGCGAAGTCTACCTGTTTTGCCTCAAGCGGATTGCCGTTCAGGTTTTTTTAGATTCTTCGACCCTCAAAGTTTGACTCTCCTCAACTGTGTCATAAGTTTCAAGCGTTCCCGAAACGAAAGTTTCGCAAGGGAGCTGAAAGCAAACGCTTTCATCCTGCAAGACTCTTGTTGAGTCAACCTTTTGTTAGGACAGCTGACAATCGCAGGGACAGATCTCATCCATCTGGTCGGCATCGTCCTTATTTTACTTGTGAGCCATTTGGCTCAGCCCCCGTTTTGGGGCAATAATTCCGTCGGAGGAAAATTTAATGAAGAACATCGTTTCAAAAGTACAGCGTTTCCTGAAGTCTGAAGATGGCCCAACAGCTGTTGAGTACGCGATCATGCTTGCCTTGATCATCATTGTTTGCCTTGCAGCGATTCAGTCTGTAGGTACACAAGCTAACTCTGCATTCCAGGACATCTCGCAAGACCTGCAGGATGCTCGTACCGGTACTGTCAACTAGTATCGATTGCGAATATGCAAAACTCGCCCCACCGGAATTCCGGTTGGGGCGTTTTTCTGCATAACCTGACTTCGTCAACAAGGAAACTGGATCATGCCCTATTCAATCTCCCCTGAGGTCTACCAGCAGGGATTTGCGATGATCTGCTGTTTTTTCACTCTCATCGCAGTATTTGCGAGCTACGTTTTGACGTTGCGAGGGTAAACCGCCCAAAACGCACTTAAAGAACAAATTACCAAGCCATCCCCACTGGCTAAATTCCCCGGTTCGACGCTTGCCGCTCAGTCGAACGACATCCACAAGACAAAGCCGATCGAAACAAACAGATCGCACGACAAGGTTCAGGAGAACATTATGAGCGAAATCATTGCCACCATGGCCGACCACTGGGTTTATTGGGTCGTCGCAGTCTTTGCCGTTGTAGCAGCCTACATTGACGGAAAAGAGCTTCGAGTTCCAAACAAATTGACTTTCCCGATGATCATCGCGGGCTGGGTTTACAGCAGCTTTGCTTACGGCTTCGCCGGTGACGGTTGGTATTACGGGCTCATGTGGAGCCTCGTCGGCACCTTCGTCGGTGGCATGACATTGCTTCCGTTTTACTCGATCGGCGGTATGGGCGCCGGCGACGTCAAAATGATGGCTGCGATCGGAGCGTGGGTTCACGTCGCGATCGTCTTCTACAGCTTCTGCGTTGGAGCAGTCGTCGGTGGAGTCATTGCTGTCATCATGATTGCAACATCTGGCGAAGGTCGAAAGCACTTTAACCAGTTCTTTTTCCTGATCAATGAAATCACAACCGTGCGTGACCCCGAAGCCCTCTTCGATATCGCATCGGATCGTAAAAGCTCAATGCGTCTACTGCCTTACGGAATTCCAATGTGCATCGGCACACTGATCTACATGGGATTCATGGGCTGGAACGGCGAACTACCTGTCTGATGATTATTTGCGGACCCACAGCTGCCGATAACAGATACCCAGACGCCGGCCTCGCATCTTTGAGGTCGGCTTTTGGTGTGTGGAAACGAAAAACGATCGATATCGGATCATTTCGAATGAAACGAATATGCTCACAAACAGGAACTCCTTCAACCTTGATCGACATTTGTGACGAATCCGATCGATAGACTCAAATGCTATCAACCAAAGCTAGCATCTCGCAAGTATCGCGAGTTCGAAGGCTTGGTCTCCAGGATGGAGAGCGACGCACTCAGGATGGTGCAATGGTCAACCTCACGTGAATCGACTCCTGGAAATCTGCTTAGGAATTACCATGAAATCAAAACAACTCTTTCTGGTCGCAATCGCACTGCTGTGCGGCTTGGTATCCGCGATTGGCATTATCCAGGCCATGGGCAACAAAGGTTCCGTAGAGCCTACCATCCCGATGGGCCCGGTACTTGTCGCTAGCGATCATCTTGATCACAAAGCCGAACTCACCGAAGAGAATGTAAAGCTCGAGAACTGGCCGGTAAACCTGATACCCGAGGGCGCCGCAGGTGATTTGGCTGAGGTCAATGGGAAGCACATCACAACGCGTTTGCGTCGCGGCCAAGCGATTATCTTGGCAGACGTTTTCAATAAAGAAGACTTGCCTGGTTTGGCGATTCCACCTGGACACAACGTCATTAACCTGAAAGTTCCACCAGAAGATACGTTGAACGGCCTGATGTCCCCTGGCGATCGTGTTAACATCATCGCGGTCTTCAACAAACGGGATCGCAATGGCGAGCGTCGGTCAGAGACGAAAACCATTCTGCGAGGCATCCGGGTTTTCAACATCGGCAGCAACACGTCGGCTCAGGACCAGCGAAAAAACGGCGGCAGTAGCGGAATCGTCGGCGTTCTGGTCACCGAAAAACAATCTGAAACCATTGTTTGGGCCAAGAAGAACGGCGATATCCGCCTGACATTGATCGGCGAATCGGAAGACGTCGCAGAAAATAGCGATTTCGATTTTTACGATGACGGTTCCCAGCCCGATCCGGTTGATGACATCGCTCTCCTTGAGCCGGAAGTTCCAAAAGCGACTCATAAAACCGTCGTTTATCAGGGCGATGGAGTTTCAACGATCTTCTTCGACGAAAACGACAACGTCGTGAACGTCACAGAGGGAGGACCCTTACGTGGTTCTGCCCCACGAAGAGCTCCCAGCCAGGAAAGCACGGTAGACTACGAAGACTCTGACGGTTCAGAAGAGATTCCCGTCGGTGAAGATGAAGATCAATATTCCGCTGAATAGGTTCGATTTGCAGGGTATGTAGGTGTCATGTTGTTTGCAGCAGTGACACCCATTTTACCCAGGAAAGCATTCCGCCCAGGGTGTGACGAATGGGGGGCCACCGAAAGGAATTCGATGGCCCAAATTGAACCTTAACCACGTTTTGTGGTTTCACCGCGGGGATTCATGGATGAATAAGAGTCTGCACTACAGCCTTATCGTGAGCGTTATTGTCGCGATGGCGACGTTTGTTTCTTCTGGACAGGTTGCCTCAGCGCAAGCCACCTTTGCCGGCCAGAGATTTCAGGTTGACGACTCTGTCGATCAACTTGAGATCATCGCCGGATCAGCTCGCCGTTTGAAGTTTAACTACGACATTCCGGAAATCATGGTTGAGAATCCTGAAGTCATTCAGGCAACTCCGGTGTCTCCCAATGAGATTTTGATCTCGGGTCTCAAGCCGGGCGTTTCCACTTTCACGGTCAGCGATCCTGACAAGAACGTGCAAATGATCAGTGTCGAAGTCAAAGTCGACACGCGAAAGCTTGAGATGGCGTTTCGGAATTACTTCCCCGATTCGCAGATTAAAGTGCACCCACTGCAAACCGGTGTTATTCTTGCCGGCCACGTTGCTCGTGCCGATCAGGTTGCCAACATCATGTCGGTTGCACGCGACTTCTTCCCAACCAACGTCGTGAACCAGTTGCAGGTCAACGGCAACCAGAACATCGCAATCAAAGTCAAAGTCTACGAAGTCTCTCGAACGAAACTTCGTCAACTGGGAATCGACTGGTCTTACCTGGGCGAAGAATTCAGCCTCGTCTCTAGCGTTTCTCAAATCATTCAGGCATTCAACACAACCTCTGGCCCTCAGGTGGGAGCGAATACGCTCGCGTTCGGCGTCGTCGATGGACAGAACCAGTTCAATGCGTTCATCAACACACTCGAGCGGCACACGGTTGCAAAGCTGCTTGACCAGCCCGTACTGGTTGCTCAGAACGGTCGCCCAGCAGAGTTCCTCTCTGGCGGTGAGATTCCGATTCAAATCGCTGTGGGTCTGGGTACGAACGCCATTGAGTTCAGAGCCTTCGGTACGAAACTGGACATGGTTCCAATCGTTCATGGCAACGGAGAACTTACACTGGAAGTCAGAGCCGAGGTCTCCGAAATCGCTGAAGACCTTGCTTCTTCAAACGGCGTTCCCGGCTTCCGGGTTCGACGCGTCAACACGGGTGTCAAAATGAAAGCGGGTCACACGTTGGCACTTGCTGGCGACTACCGCGAAGACCACAACGCTTCGAAGACGGGCGTTCCAGGGCTAATGAACAATCCAGTGTTCGGTCCGCTGTTCCGAAACGTTGTTGACAACCGAAACGAAACTGAACTGGTTTTCCTGATCACGCCACGATTCATCAGTGACGTTGACCCCAGCACTTTGCCGGCTCTTGGCCCTGGTCAGATGACGGCTCCGCCTTCGAACGAAGAATTTTATCGCAATGGCTACCTTGAGGTTCCTCGCTGCAACGAAGATTGCCCAATCAACGATCCTCGAAGTGCCGCAGTACAAATGAACCAACTCGGTGCCAACGGTAATCCAATGAGCAGCGGATACCCGGGTGTCGCTCCCCAGCAACACTTGCAGCCTCAATCTGGCAACTTCAATCAGGGACCAATGTCTGATCCGTATCCGCAGCCAACGGTTGCTTCGAAGAAGTCGTTGAAGAGCCTGATTCCTAACTTTATGAAGTCCTCACGACGAGACACTCCTGCTGAGCCCCGCCAGGCTAACAACGGATTTCTCTGGCCTTCAAACAATCAGACACGCTAGAAAAGAATCATCAGGAACCGCGCTGACGTCCAAGTCGGCTCGTGTTCCTGCTTTTCAGGCGACTTGCATCCAGGTTAGATCACTACTTTTTGAATGGTACCGAAATGAGCGGAACACTGCGAATTTCAATTTGCGATCCAAACGAAGCGTCCAGGGAGAATCTTAAAAAATTCCTGATCGGGATGGACAAAATTTGGCTCGAAGCAGACTGCTCACGCTATGAGTTCTTTCGAGAAATCGTGGGTGAGACGACACCTGACGTCGCCATTATCGCGATTGACGGCGACGTAGATCGAGCTCTGGGTTTGGTTTCAGAAATCGGACGCGAGCATCCTGAGTGTGGAGTCATTGTCGTCAGCTCTTTGACCGACGGACAATTGATTCTTCGTTCGATGCGTTCGGGGGCTCGAGAATTCCTGAATTCTCCGGTCCAACTGGAAGAACTGATGGGCGCGCTCGATCGCGTTTCAGTTGCATCGATCGGTTCGGGACAGCGTTCCAAAAGCGGAGTCATCATTCCTGTCGCGGGCGCCTCAGGCGGAGTCGGAACCACGTCGATTGCTGTCAACATGGCGGTCTCGCTGGCTCAAAATCCGGAACGCAGTGTCGTGCTGGTGGATCTGGATCTCTCGCTGGGCGATGCAGACATCCTGCTGGATCTGATGGCAGACTACACGCTGCTGGATGTCGCCCAGAACATCGCGCGGCTGGATTTGGCGTTGCTGCGAAAGTCACTGACCAAACACCATTCAGGGGTCTACCTGTTACCACGACCAGTCCAAATCGAAGACAACTCCGAGATTTCAGAAGACGATCTAAAAAAGGTGCTCGGCCTGCTGAAGGCATCCTTCACTCACGTCATCGTCGACCTGTCGAAGTCGTACAACCGACTCGATCTCGTCGCTCTCGATGCGTCTTCTTACGTCGTTTTGTTGACACAGCTGGATCTTCCTTGCTTGCGAAACGTCGTAAGATTGATGACTTCGTTTGAACGGCACAATGGCCTGACAGAACGAGTTCGTGTGGTGGTCAATCGTGCCGGTTTGGAGAAAAGCCAGATCAGCCTCGAGAAGGCCGAAAAGACAATTGGTGGAGAAATCTTCAGTCGAATCCCCAACAACTATGTTGTGGTTTCAGAATGCCGCAACAATGGTGTGCCACTATTGGAGCAGGCACCGAAGGCCGCGATCACGCAACAGATTACCGAATTGGGTGAGCGACTGTCAGGCGACGCACCGGTTGAAGCGGAAGGCGAAAACAAGGAAAAGAAAAGCTGGCTGAAGTTCCTTTCCAAATAGAAATCGAATCGTCAAAGGCTCAAAAACTTATCCCGTGATCCTAAAAAACCCTGCTCGAACGAGCAGGGTTTTTTATTGTTTCAACAGGAACGGCGGTTGCCAAACGCATCGCCGATCAAACCGCATCGCCGATCAAACGAACGGCCGATCAAACACTACAGAACGCCTTTGACAGTCTTCACGATCTCGGCTGCGACGCGGTAAGGATCTGCGTTCGACGCCGGACGACGGTCTTCCAACCATCCCTTCCAACCGTTGGTGACGGTCGCAACTGGAATACGAATGGATGCTCCGCGATCCGAAACGCCATAGCTAAACTCATTGATTGACTGAGTCTCGTGCTTACCGGTCAAACGCTGATCGTTGTCTGCACCGTAGACGGCAATGTGCTCTTTCACACGAGGTGCGAACGCTTCGCAAATCTTGTCATAGATTGCTTTGTCTCCAGCGTCACGCAACGTTGAGTTTGAAAAGTTCGCGTGCATACCTGAACCGTTCCAGTCCATTTCGCCGAACGGCTTCGGATGGTAGTTGATTCCCATGCCGTACTTTTCGCCAGTTCGCTCAAGGATGTAGCGAGCCAACCATGTCTGGTCGCCAGCTTCTTTGGCACCCTTTGCGAAGACCTGGAATTCCCACTGACCGGCAGCGACTTCGGCGTTGATACCTTCAACGTTCAAGCCAGCTTCCAAGCACTGGTCAAGATGATCTTCGATCACGTGGCGACCGTGAGCATTCGCGGCGCCGACGGAGCAGTAGTAAGGACCTTGCGGGCCCGGGTATCCACCGACCGGGAATCCTGGAGGACGGTTTGTTTCGGTGTCCCAAAGGAAATACTCCTGCTCGAAACCGAACCAGAAGTCATTGTCATCATCATCGATTGTGGCTCGGCCATTGGATTCGTGTGGCGTGCCGTCCGCGTTAAGAACTTCACACATAACGAGGAACGCATTGAGACGATCCGGATCAGGAATGATCGAGACCGGCTCAAGTAGGCAGTCAGAGGAGTTTCCTTCGGCTTGTTCAGTAGAGCTTCCATCAAAACACCACTGCGGGCAATCAGCCAGATTTCCGCTGAAGTCTGAAACGATTTTTGTTTTGCTGCGAAGAGACTGTGTTGGCTGATATCCATCAAGCCAGATGTACTCGAGTTTCGACTTGCTCATCTTTAAATATTACTCCACATAATGAGATCGCGGTGGCCGCCGCAGGGTACTGATACTGCCTGTTCGTCTGAGTTAAAGCAGGTCGTGGCAGTGACTCGCCTGAGCCAGATGATATCAACCGTTGACCCGATTTTCTAGGCTCCAGAGTCCCATTCCCGCATCGATCGATTGAATTTGACGATGACTTTCGCGCCACGAAAAGTCGTCTCTGGCGTAACGGAAACCTCGCCAACCCAGCACCACAACAAGGTCCCGATGACACACATCAAGTAAACACAAAGCAGCCGCACAAGTTTACAGAGGAATCACCAACCGATATGCTTTCCGCCAAACAAGTGTTTAAAGCAGGGACCTCAACGTTGAACGAAAATCCACTTACTGTCCTAATCCTGTGCACGGGAAATTCATGTCGTTCACAAATGGCAGAAGCAATCTGGAATCAAATCGCGGCTGGTTCATGGAAAGCCCATTCAGCGGGTTCCAAACCGGCGGGCTACGTTCACCCGATGGCGATCAAGACTCTGGAAAACATGCAGGTTCCGTTTTCGAATTTGGAAAGCAAGTCGCTGGACCAATTCGTTGATCAGGATTTCGATCTTGTCGTGACGGTTTGCGACAACGCAAAATCCGAGTGCCCGATGATCTCCGGAGCGAAACGGGTCCTGCATTGGCCTTTCGAAGACCCGAACGACGCCGAAGGCAGCGAAGCGGAACGGATGGCCGTTTTCCAAAGCGTTGCCGACATGATCAAAAGTCGAATCGATGCGTTTCTAAACAAGCTTAAGGAAGACGACCGTGTTCAGTCTTGATGAAGCCACGAAGCGAGACTGCCTGAAACTGATTGAGCTCGCATTGATTGAGGACACCGGTTCCAGCAAGCTCGACGCGGGAGTCGACTGTACGACGGACTCCATCATTCCGGAAACCGCGACCGCATCGGCTGCCCTGGTCAGTCGACAAACAGGCGTCGTCTGCGGTGTCGAGATCGCTCGACTTGTTGCAGGCCACTTCGCGTCAACGGTGACCGTCGAGGAAAAAATTGCCGATGGCCAACGCGTTGAACCAAAGCAGACGATCGCGATCCTTTCCGGACCGGCTCACGACATCCTGACGATCGAACGCACCTGTCTGAATTTTATGTGTCGGCTCTCCGGAATCAGCTCGCTGACGCATTCCTTTGTCGAGAAAGTTAGCGGCACCAAAGCGAAAGTTCTGGACACTCGAAAGACGACGCCCGGATGGCGACGGATCGAAAAGTACGCGGTCGCTTGCGGTGGTGGCAGCAACCACCGCATGGGCCTGTACGATGCGATCATGATCAAGGACAACCACCTCGCGTTCTACCGTTCGCTAGTTTCCGATTCGGCGGATACGATTCCCGAAGCTCTCGGACTGGCTCGAAAATGGATCAATGATCATGCGTCCGAGTTACCCAACGGCGAGTCGACGATTCTGCAGTTGGAAGTCGACACGCTGGAGCAGTTCGAACTTGCTCTTGCGACCGAAGAGTCAAGTCGCCCTGACATCGTGTTGCTGGACAACATGAGCACCGATCAACTCGCCGAAGCGGTTGCGAAACGAGACGCTTCTTCTCCCGCGACTCTACTGGAAGCCAGCGGCGGCGTGAACATCGACACGATCGGCGGCATCGCAGCAACAGGAGTCGATCGAATCAGCGTCGGCGCTCTGACCCATTCTGCGTTAAATTTTGACATCGGGCTCGACTGGTTGAGCCGCGGTTCCTGATCGAATTCGATCTGCCTGATTGACAGCCAAGGCCAGCGTCTCGGCTGTCGACACGCTAACCAAAATCGATTCTGCCCGCACGTTTGAATCCGGATTATTCACGATGCGTGGGCGTCGAACTGGAGAAAGCTTATTTCACTGGGATATTGATCGAGGTTTGTGGTTTCGACAGGTCACCCACGACTGCAACGCCCAACCCCGTCAAAAACTCGCCAGAGAAACGGCGCTCAAATTTTGCTAAACTTGAACATCAATTTGAATGGTTGCGCATCATCAAAACACAACCCAAGGAACGGAAGCCATGGCGACTGGAACCAAGTCCAAATCGAAACCCAAGTCCAACTCCAAAACGAAAGCAGCATCGCCTGCGGCCAAATCGCGGTCAAGGAAGAAGCCATCCTTTCGCCAGCGACTGGGGCGCCTGACCGTTCGGCAAGCGTGCAATCTGCTGGGCGACGAAGGTGCGAAACTGATGCAACACGGTCGTGGCGAATTCGAAATTGATTTCGATCGCGATGTCTATCTGGGCCGGGATGTGTTCCGCGTCACGATCACCGATCACGGCCTGACCGATCCCACGGCGACCACGACGCTGACCATTGAATCAGGACGTCGCAAGTCCTTGCTGGCTTCCTGCGACCAGTGTTCAGTGCCTTGCGCTCATCAAGGCGCGATGCTGGATTATCTGATGCAAGCGAAGACGGTGCTCGGCCTGGCGATGCCGCCGGACGAAAGCGTGCCGCTGGAACACTTGACCGAAGTCGAACTTTATCGCCGCGCGGTCGACGAAAGAAAGCAACGTGCTTCCAGTGAAAAGATGACGGTTCGTTCGACGAATCGAAAAACGCCATGGACGGACTACGTCGTCACCAGCAAGCAGTCTGGAAGTAGCTACCGCGTGTCGATCCGCAGCATGGAAGACGCGGATTGCTTTTGCAGCTGCCCGGACTACCGCACCAACCAACTGGGCTTTTGTAAGCACATTTTAAAGGTGCGAACTCGCATCAAAAAATGGTTTACCAGTAAACAGCGGCAGCGTCCGTATCGCCGCAAGACACTGTCGGTTAGGCTTGCCTACGGCGCCGAAACTGGCGTGCTATTTAACCTGCCGCACAAACCCGACACGCGGTTGATTGAACTGATAGGCGACGCAGACCATCGGCCACTGACCGACGCAAAAGAGTCGTTGCAAATCATCCAGGCGATCGAGTCACTTGATTATCCGATCAAGATTTTTTCTGACGCAGAATCGTATTTACAGCGAAGCCTCGTTCAACAGCGATTAAAATCCTTTGCCGACACGGTGCGAAAATCGCCAGCCGATCATCCGCTGCGAACGGAATTGCTCGACGCCACGCTGCTGCCCTATCAGCTGGACGGAATCGCGTTTTCCGTCGGTGCCGGACGAGCCATCCTTGCCGATGACATGGGATTGGGGAAAACGATTCAGGGCATCGGTGTAGCTGAACTTCTCGCCAAACAGGCCGACATTTCGCGAGTGCTGGTGGTATGTCCGGCATCGCTCAAAAGCCAGTGGCGCAGTGAGATCCAGCGATTCTGCGGCCGATCGACGCAGTTGATTTTTGGTTCAGGAGCCGAACGGGCGCAGCAGTATCACAGCGACGCGTTTTTCACCATTTGCAATTACGAACAGGTGCTTCGCGACATCACGGCAATCGAAACGGTGCCCTGGGATCTGGTGATTCTGGATGAAGGTCAGCGGATCAAAAACTGGGAAAGCAAAACTAGTCGCAGGATTCGGCAGATCGAAAGTCCCTTTCGATTGGTGCTTTCGGGAACTCCGCTGGAAAACCGATTGGGTGAACTTTATACGATCACGAAGTTCGTCGACAACGACTTGCTTGGACCGGCCTATCAGTTTTTCAATCGCCACCACATCGTCGACGATCGCGGCAAGACGCAGGCTTACCATCGACTGGACGAACTGCGACAGAAACTTTCGCGCATTCTGTTGCGGCGGACTCGAAGTGAGATCGCGGACCAACTGCCGTCGCGAACTGACGAGGTAGTTCGAATCATGGGCACGCAGGAACAACTGGATATCCAGAACGCAAATGTTGCTCGGGCGGCTCAAATCGCGGCCAAGAAATACATGACCGAGATCGACCGCATCGTGCTGATGTCCTGCTTGAGCAACGCGCGGATGGCTTGCGACAGCACATGGTTGCTGGATCAGGAGAAAGAAGAATACAGCAGCAAGCTTGAACGGCTAAACGAATTGCTGGAATCGCTGCTAGAGGATCCGACTCGAAAGATCGTGATCTTCAGCGAATGGAAACGCATGCTTGATCGCATCGAGATTCAGCTGGACGAATTCGGCGCAGACTTTGTTCGACTCGACGGCAGCGTGCCGCAGAAGAAACGCGGGCCGCTGGTAAATCGCTTTCAAACTGATCCCCAGTGCCGCGTGATCTGCATGACCAACGCGGGCTCAACGGGCTTGAACCTGCAGGCAGCCAACACCGTCATCAATGTCGACTTGCCATGGAATCCTGCCGTGCTGGAACAGCGAATAGCGAGGGCGTATCGGATGGGCCAAAAGAATCCGGTTCACGTTTACAAGCTGGTGACGGTTGGCCCGCCACGCGGCGAGACGATTGAGGAACGATTGCTTGATACACTGGCATCCAAGCAGGATCTTGCCGATGCGTCAATCAATTTGGACAGCGACGTCAACGAGGTCGCGATGGTCAGCGGCATGGAGTCGCTCAAACAGCGTCTGGAAGTCGTGTTGGCTCCGCCAGTCGCAGCGGTCGATGAAAGTCAACAGCGTCGAGTGGAAGCCGAAGCGAAAAACCTGGGCGATTCGGCATTGATTCAGTCGCAGCGTCGCGAAAAAGTATCGCGTGCGACCGGTCAACTGGTCACCGCCGCATTGTCCCTGGCAGGAGAACTTCTCGACGGCGGCGCGGCCGACAAGCCAGACGCCGACAGCCCGAACGCGGAACACGAAACTGCGGCCAATGCGAAAGTTGACCGCTTGGCGCAGCAACTGGAACAATGCGTTGACCGTGACGAATCAACTGGCGCAATGCAGCTAAAGATTGACTTGCCCGACCCAACCATCCTGCGAACCCTTGCCAAATCACTGGCGCGATTGCTGGATGATTGATTGACGTTTCTGATTTTGCATCCCTTTGCATCGTTGCGACACGATGGAATACCGGTAAGTTGAAAACTCCAAGACGATGAATCCTCACGCTCACTACCGCAAACGAAGCGGAAAAAAACGCGGCCAATATCGCATCTGCAAGTACTGCTGCAACAGTGCGATTCGTAATCAAGGCTTGTGTCACGAGTGCTTGAATCGACCGAAAGAAGAAAATCAACGCTGTTTGGCGATCAGCAATGCGAAAGCCAGATTGGGTCACTTTTTGACACAGAAGAACATTTCGGCAAAAAACCTGAAAACGATCCAGAGCTTTTTCGACATTGAGGATTCGTCACTGCGTGATTACGCAGAGATTGTGCTTGCGATCGGACAGCGGTTTCCTCGAAAGAAGAAGCGGTATCGGAAAATCAGGCAGCGCGATCCGGAACTGCTCCAGCGCATTCGGCAAAACGTGGACTTTTACTGGATCGAAGACGCGTTGCTGCCGGAGTCGCGTTTTCACGACGACGCTTTTTACGACGACGCTTTTTACGACGTTCAGTTTAGTTGCGAGCCCGTGGATATACCGTGCCGTGAATCGTGGCCAGACGAGTATTTTTCCCAGCGACTGGCAGACGAAGAAGCGTTCGAGTCTAGCGCGAAAGCGTATGGGTATGAATAGATCGCGAAATTGGGTTTGGCGATTTCAGCGGCAATTCGACCGCGGCAATACGATAGCTTGATGGCAGGAGCACAAGCGCGACGCGGCAGCGAGTGAGTTCAGAATGCGGGAAAGACTCACTCGCTTGCAGGCTTGTTGATTTAGTCCAAATCGAGATTTTCATGTCAGCCGTTGAGGCGTTAGCCGCGGTTACCGACGCTTCAACCGGGGCTATCGCCCAAACGGCTCGTAAAATCAACAAGCCGTTGTGCGTCGTGCTGGTATAAGTGCAACTTCAAAACGCGCAAGCTCCACCCATGCACAAACTCGACTTGCGACCACGTTAGCCGAACGTTTCACCTGGCCACGGCTCCTACTGCTCACCGATCGTCAACAGCAGCTCTTCCGGACGATTCCTGCCGACAAGGCACGACCTTGCGAACCTTGCAGTCAGCGCGCAAAAAAAGACGGCAAGGCCCCTTTTGGCTCCTAGCCAACCCTTGCCGTCAAGCTTGCTCGTTGCTCCCCAGCACAAGCAGGCTGGTCAAAGATAGGTCGCGTGTCTTACGTGTCAAAGAAGTTCCTGAAAATAGGCTCAAAACACGAATTTCACGCAATTCTCCGCTTCAAAAATGACTGAAATTCACTCCACCAGCCTTCAAAACGTGCCATCACCACCGCACTGGACGAACGGCCAGAAAACTGACCTAGGTGGAAAACACATCAATGGATTAAATTTGGGGACTATCCGCACAAAAAAGAACCTGCCCAGGACGGCGCAGGCGATCCCAATCCCGCACGGGAACGAGTAATGGAGTATGAGAATGAAGATTAAGGATCTTAAAGTTGAATTGGCTCAAAGCGGCGACGGTTCCCCAATTCGCGAGCTCGGCATCGGCCCTTTCAACCCGGGACTCAATTTCGTCTATGGCGAACGCGGTGCCGGAAAGTCAACGCTGCGACAACAGATCAGCGAACTGCTGATCAATGCCAAACACGGAAAGGTCGCTAACCTTTCTCCGAATTGCGGTGCCATTTCAATCGTCGTTGAGCGAGGTACACATCAGTACCAAATCTCGCGCGATGCAGCCGGACAGCACAAGGTCTCCTGCTTGACCGCCACGTCCAGCTACAACGCCTACCGCCCCGTCGAATCAATCGCCAAATCGAACCACTTTGCGGCGTTGCCTCAAGTCGAACGCGATTTCGTCGACAACATTTCTTTTCCAGGCTTTAGCGATCCTGTGTCGCGAATGCCCAGGCTTTACCGCGCGCTGAAGACTCGTTTTCATGTCCCATCCGGTGCTACGGCTGCAGGCGATAACTCTCAGTCTCTTCAGCGACAACAGGAGCGATTTGAGCTCCAACGTCAGATCGAACAATTGACCGCATCGCTGGAGGCACTCAACGGAGAAAGGCTGTCGATCTCAGCCGACCTTGATCGTCATCGAGCCACTTCGCAATCGACACTGCATGGAATTGAAACACAAATCCGAACGCTGACCGCAAGACTTTCAGAGCTGGACCCGACAAGGATCCGACTGGAAATCGAAACCGTCGAAAGGGAAATTGCCCGCCTGAACATCGAATTGCAACAACTATCCACCGTCGTTCACAAAACGCAGGAATCACCTTACCTACCGACTTTGTATCGACTTCTGGATGAGGTCGAACAACACACGCGTGAAATTCGAAGCGTCCAGTCCAACGTGCAGCAACATCGCGTACGGCTAAAAAATGAAATGGAGATGTGGAACCAGTTGACGCTGGAACAGGACCAGCATCCCTACCATCGGACTCGCGAAATTCTTCGAATCATTGAAGGTCGAATTGATCAGGTCGAAGCTCATTCCAATCAATGGGTGGACGACCATGGCACCGTGGACGCCCAACAGGCTGCCAGATTTCTTGACGAATCCTGCCGAGCTATCCGGGAAGACCTAAGCGTTCTTTGCGAGGAGCTTTCTGATCGGTATCGGGAGATCCGACATCGTTCCGCGACTCAGGAACTGAAAGAGCTGCGATACAACTACAACCAAATCTCTGACGTGACCCGCAACACACTCGATCGTCGCGAATCGATCCTTGCAGAGCTCCGCAGCGCCGATCCGCAAGGCGCGGCTGCGATCGACAATGCGACCGCCGAATTTTCGATGGTCGCAGCGAACGATGGCAACCTCGTCGCACGAGAACGTTTCGTTGGCAAATTGCCCGTCGAAAGCTACCTACAATCGACTTCGACCGTTGCAACTCATACCCCAGGCGATGCTGCAACGATCAGACAACAGCTTGCGAGTTACGAAAGCCGTTTGCTAACGCTGCGTTCGTCGCTGAGCTCGTCACAATCAGAATGCGAGCTGATTTCGCGACAAATCACTGAACTGAATTTGCAGAAAGAGCCAAGTGTTTCGCTTCTGGAAAGCCAGTGGCAAGCTCGTCTTTCACAGATCGACTCGCAACGGGCTACATTGGAATCAGAACTGGTTCAGCTGAAAGGAAAACTGGGCACGCTTTCAATTGAAGTCGTGACACCGCATCCAATTCTCGTTTCGGCCAGCAATGTGTTGCAGCATTTGACCGGCGGAGACTTTTCGCGCGTTTGGCTAAGCGAGACCCACGAAGAGTTTTCAGTGCTGGATCGCCAAGGGAATTCTATCGCCACCAGTGCGATTTCGGAAAACGGTATTTCGCAGCTGGTGCAATTGGCGATTGTATTGGCAACCAATGAAACGGATTCCGAACATGAGTTGCCGCTGATTTTGGATGACCTGTTTGCAGACCAGGAAACAAAGCGGATCGATTCGTCACTGGAAACCCTTGTTCGGTGGAGTCAGGAGAATCAGCGGCAGGTCATTGTCCTGACGCAACATCGTTTCCTTGCCGATCGCGTTCCCGGCGCGACAGTATTGGAACTGAAATCTGACCAACCAACCGAAGCGTGGCGGCCGGTCACACGAGACATTGTTTCCGTCAATCGAGAAGATCGCCAGCAACCGCACGCTCGGTCTTGGTATCCCATTTCAACAGCCATCAGCGCGTCACCTGTTGCAGAATATCCGCGCAGCCCGTTGCCGCGACCGTACCCGCTTTCGAAATACCCGCGAACTTCGGATCGGCAGAGAAACGAAACTCTTGTCGACCACGAAGACTTTGAAACCGCAGAACTGTATGAACATCGCGTCCCCAACAAACGAACTTCGGTTCGCGAAGAATCACGTGCGAAAGCGTCCAGTGTTTCGGCGGCTGAATTCGGTGATCAGATGGAAGTAACGGCTGTCTCAGAGGACACGCTGATCGAATCCGTATCCATGTTCGATGCGACTCAACTTCGCTGCCTTGATCAACACGATATCCTTCGAGTCCAACAATTCCTTGAGCTCGACTCTGACGGTTTGCCTGAAGAATTCTCAAGCTGTTACCTTTCTGGCGACAGTCTGTCAGAGTTACAAGCTGCAGTTTGGCTTATGATGTGGGTTCCGTCGCTGATGGCCGATTCCGCCCAAGCACTGGTTGCGTGCGGCATCTCCGAACCAAGCCACCTGCTGACCTCGAATGTCGACAGCCTGTTTGAACGTTTGTCGCGATTCTTGCGTTCTCCAGATGGAAGACGATTCAATTCAACACGCTATCCGCTGTCACGAGATTCAATATTCAACTGGCAGAATCAGCTCCGATCAAATCGCGGCTATCGAAATCAGCGTCGTCCTTACCCGCGGTCCAGCTTTCAACGTGATTCTCGCAAGCCTTCTTTGCGAGCCTATTCACCACGAGAAAACAACTCGCATCGCGAAGAGCGCAGCCGAGGCGCTCGTGAACAAAGAACCGCCCGCATGCCGGCTAGAAGTTCTCGCATGCAGACGCCAGCCGATCGAGCCGACCGCCAACGACGAACGGACCGCGATCGGCGAGACGATCGCGATCGAAGATCATATTCACGCAGCGAACGCGAACCCCGAGAAGCTCGCGAAAATCACGAACGATCGGACAGCTTCGCACCCGCGTTGCCGCCTCGATCTCCAAGGTCCTCGCGGAAGGAATCAACTCGAAAACCAGACGCGGTTCGTCAAACGCCAAACCGCCAAGAAATTGTTTCTCGATCCAGTTCAGCGAACTCCAATTCGACAAGATCCAGTTCGATGGCGAACGAAGTCAAACTCAAATTCTACCTGGACCTGACGGATCATATCGAAGCGGCCCCTTCCATCGGTCCGAAAACAGCGGAACGATTCGAGGCCATTGGCGTCGTTACGGTATCGGATTTCCTGCGACAAACCGCAGAGTCCATGTCAGAGAAATTGGACTACAAACGGCTTAGCGCCAACGTGCTGCGACAATGGCAACACCAAACAAGGCTCGTTTGTCGAGTCCCGAATCTGCGAGGCCACGATGCTCAACTGCTAGTCGGTTGCGGCATCATCGATGCAGAAGAAATTGCCACGATGCGTCCCGAGACATTGTTTGAAAAAGTCGGACCATTTTCGGATACCAAAGAAGGTATGAAGATCATCCGAAACGGAAAGAAGCCGGATCTTGCGGAAATAACGGACTGGATTTCGTTCGCTCAACACACGCGATCAATCCAGGCTGCTTAGGATCAGGGGGGGAAATAACTTCCGGGTTCACTAACGGATTTTTTAAAACGCAAAACACCCAAGTTTTTCTTCCCGCAATCCTCAGCGTATCCCGCTACGAGTCATGTGTCGCGGCGACTCGGTCGGATCAAGACATACCAACAAAAAAACGGCCCGCAGTTTTCAATGAACTTGCGGGCCGTTTCGTTTTCAGTTCAAGCTGAGTTTTACTCAAGCTATCGAGCGAGAAAGCTTAGTTGCCTTCGACTGCTGGAGCTTCAACAACTGGAGTAGCGATCGCTTCGCCAGCAGTTTCAAGCGTGTCCGATGGAGAAGCCTGAAGTACTTCGCCTTCAGTTGCCATTGGAGCAGTTTCCATAACTGGCTGGCCGATGACTTGCGTGCTCATGACAGATGAGTCCATCACAGGTGAGCCCATCACGGGTGAGCCCATCACGGGTGAGCCCATGACTGAAGTTCCCATCGCGGGAGCAGTAACAACACCACCACCGCAGCAGCTTGAAGGAGCCGGTGCGCTGTAGACAGGAGCCGGTGCGCTGTAGACAGGAGCTGGAGCAACAGAAACAACTGGAGGAGCAGTCGTCACAACGGAAGGAGCAGCCATCACAGCTGGAGCTGGAGCAGCAGCAACGCCAGCATTGCAACCGCAGCAAGGTGCTGGAGCTGGTGTGCAGCAAGCACTGCGACGGCCAAGAAGGCGTCCACGGAACAGCTGAGCGTTCGCGCTTTCAGCAACCATAAAAGAAACCGCGACAACCGCGACAACAGAAAGGAACAATCGATTTTTTGACACGTGTATACTCCCGTATCTGGTCAACCACAGAGTTCTTCTGCGGTAAAAGTAAATCCGCCCTCGGGCCCGAGAGCGGCACAAATGTTTGACCTAAAAGAGTGACCTATTGGCGACTAAAGTCAACCAGACCGAAGCCCTCGCCCCCCTTTTTTCCCGCTTTCTTTGTTTAAATCATATCTTTTCACCGTCCTGAAGGGCGGTTCCCCGTTCGTTTCAACCGGAATTGTTCACGATGCCGGGCGTCTGGTTTGCCCTTTGAGGCGATGATCCAAAAGCGGCGATAAGGACTACAAGTTCGCTAACTCCAAGTCTTCGGAAAACTGTCGTAACCACAAATTTGAAACAATCCCCCAATCAAACAAGCCTCTCCATCTCGAAGCCCACGCATCGTGAATAATCCGGGTTCAATAGGTTTTTGTAGGACTTTCTCGAACCGTTCTGTTAAATTGTGGCCTCGAAAAATACTCTCTGATCATGGACACAGGATTGAATTCGCGACCTTACACAATCGAGTTTGCCGACGAGCAGCAACTACCGGTTGATCAGGATACGCTCCAAAAAATAGCCGAAGCTATCCTGTCAGATCACGGCTGTGTGAAAGCGGAATTAAGTATTGCTCTGGTCGACGATCCAACGATCCGCAAGCTCAACGCCCAGTACCTGGATCATGACTGGGAAACTGACGTCATCAGTTTCGTTTTGGATGAAAGCCCCGTCGATCCGGACGATCGTGATGCCGGCTTTTCCATGTCGGGGCAACTGATCGTCAGCACCGATACGGCCTCGCGAGTCGCCAACGAAATTGGATCCACGCTGGCAAACGAACTGGCGCTCTACGTCGCTCACGGGACACTGCATCTGGTTGGCTACGACGATCAGGACGAAGACTCAATCACCGAGATGAAGTCAGCCGAACGCGAGTACCTCGAACGATTTTCCATCCCTTGCCTCAACAGGGAGGGCTGATTCGGTGCTGCTGGCGGTACTAACTTTGACCGGGATTGTCGTCACGACGTTGGCTTCAACAGCCATGCGTAGTCTTTCTGAAGTCGCGTGGCACGAACTGGAAGACCTCTGCCAACAGAAGCAGAAACCTGAAAAGTTTGGACGCATTTTTGACGTTCGCGAACAACTTGAATTCGCCGTCAGCATCGTCCAAACGGTCGCGATTTCTGCAACCGCATGCTGCGGCCTTTTGTGGCTACCGGGAAATTCTTCGCCGGCGTCGGTCAACTCTTTCGCGTTGATCAACCAAATTGTTCTGACGTCCATCATATTGGTCGCGTGCGCAACATGGATTCCGTGGGCCGCCGCGAAAATTGGAGCCGAACACTTTCTGTACTACACGTGGAGATGGTGGTGGCTGTTGGCGGTGCTTGCATGGCCTCTGTTTGTTGGTGAAAAATTTGTCTACACCATTTTTCAACGAGCCAGCGGACAGGAAGAAGTCCAGGAAGACGAAGAAGAGGCTTTTGAAGAAGAGATTTTGACCATCCTCAGCGAAGCAGAAAATGACGGCGTGATGGAAGCGGATCGGGCCGACATGATCGAAGGCGTGATGGATCTGGATGACAACGATGTCACAAAAGTGATGACGCCCCGATCGCGCATTGATGCTCTGGATGTTTCGACGTCGTGGGAAGACATGATCAAGTTCGTCGTCGAATCCGGACGGACACGCATTCCGGTATTCGATGGAAACATCGACAACATCAAAGGGATACTCTATGCGAAAGACCTGCTTCGAGAATCGATGCGCAAGGAAAACAAGCGTCGGCCCCTGGGGAAGCTTTTGCGGACGCCGATCGTGGCTCCCGTGACGACTCAACTGGATACCATGCTGAAAAAGTTCCTGGCTGGGCGAATGCACATGGCGGTTGTCAACGACGAATATGGCGGTCTCGCGGGAGTCGTCACCATCGAAGATGTGCTCGAAGAAATCGTCGGCGAAATTGAAGACGAAACAGACATCCTTCAACCGCAGCAAATCCGCCGAGTCAGTCAACTGGAAGCAGACGTCAACGGCGATGTGCTGATCGACGTTTTGAACGAGAAAATGGGCCTGACGCTTCCAGACGAGGAAGAATTCGCGACCCTTGGTGGATTGATCATGAGCGAACTTAATGAGATTCCTCGCCCCGGTCACGAAATCGCCTTCGATCAAGTCACCTTTCGCATTGTTGAGGCGAACCGTCGAACGATTCGGCGGGTTCGAGTAACCATCACTCCAAACGCAAAACCTTCGTCATGAACCACCGTTCAAAAGGTAGATTGATGTTCAACGATTCGTTCAACCGATTCCAGTTCACCTGTTTGTTTTTGATGGCGACGTTACTTGTTCAGGGCGCCAGCCTTTTCGGTCAGGACGACGCGTCATCGTTTCGAAAGATTTTTGATGGCAAATCATTCGAGGGCTGGAAAGGAGACACGAACGTTTGGCGAGTCGAAGACGGAACCATCGTTGGAGAATCAACCGAACAAAATCCGGTCGACGAAAACACATTTCTGTTGTGGGACTTCGAAGTCGATGACTTTGAACTCAAACTCAAATATCGCATCACAGGCAGCGACTCAGCCAATAGCGGAATCCAAATCCGCAGCAGCGTCGGCGAAAACGGCGAACTGATTGGCTATCAAGCCGATATCGATCGAGCGATGAAATACACCGGCATCGTCTACGATGAATTGACCGGCAGAAAAGTTCTTTGCCCGCGTGGCAATTCAGTCACCATCGCAAAAGATGGCAGTCGAGCCGCCACCGAAATCACCTCCGCCGAAACGTTCAATTCATCCATCAAACGAGACGACTGGAACGAGTACCACATTCGCTGTTACGGAAATCAAATCACTCTGAAAATCAATGGAATCACCACCGCTGACCTGACGGATCAGCAAGTCGATGCGTTTGATCGAACTGGGAAACTTGCGTTGCAGGTTCATTCTGGCCCTTCGATGAAAGTCGAATTCAAAGACATTGAACTCAAACGATTACCGCTGGCCAACGGGCAGAAGAAAGCCGTCTTCATTGCTGGCGGGCCATCTCATCAGCCCGGTTCGCACGAACACCGGGCTGGATGCATTTTGCTGCAGGATCGGCTTGCACGAATCTCACGCGATCCCAACGAACTTCCCGTTCTGTCGACACGTCACGAGGGTGGCTGGCCAAAGGATCCGACCACTTTCGACAACGCCGACACGGTCGTGTTTTTTCTCGATGGAGGTGGTCGCCACTACCTTCTTAAAAACATGGAATCTTTTGAATCGTTGATGGATCGAGGGGTAGGATTGGTTTGCATTCACTACAGCGTCGAAGTTCCCAAAAAGCGTTATGGCAACCAAATGATGACCTGGCTGGGTGGATATTTCGAGACCGACTGGTCAGTGAACCCGATCTGGGAAGCAAACTTTGAATCGATTCCTGAACACCCGGTAACTCGAGGCGTCAAACCGTTTCAATGGAAAGATGAGTTTTACTATCACATGCGATTTGTTCCTGAAATGGCTCGCGTGACCCCGCTATTGTCGGCCCTTCCACCGAAAGACTCACTCAGCAGAAAAGATGGGCCACATGAAAACAATCCGGACGTTCGCAAAGCCGTGCTAGAAGAAAAGAAGCCTCAACACGTGGCATGGGCTTACCAGCGCGGCGGCGATTCGGCGGGTCGAGCAATGGGTTTCACCGGAGCCCATTTTCACAAAACATGGGCCAACGATGAGATCCGAAAACTGGTGCTAAACGGAATCCTGTGGACCGCTCACGCTGAGGTACCTGCAAACGGTGTCGTTTCAAAGACGCCCGACGACGCGGAACTGCAGCTCAACATCGATCGTCAGTGATTTTTCATTCGCGCAAATTTGAGCGACCAGCTGAATCGGCGAAAGCGGTTTACTTTCACGCCGAGACTTTGAATTTTCTGACGCAATTTTCCAGAAGCGTGAGCCGTTTGGGAGTTTGGGCGATAGCCCCGATAGCTGAAACGGCTCATTCCCCGCGACTGGTTACGATTTTTGCGGAATTCGAAGCAGGAGTCACGCGAAGTGTTTCGCTCAACGCTGTTGTCGATTTTGCTTTCTCGTGGGCCTGATTTTTCGACCACTCGGACTTGGCTGACTCATGCCGTCGCCAATCGGCAAATTCCAAAACGCCGGAATCTTTTGGGCGGCGAACACGGTTCAACGAATCGGTCGCTTCGCGAACCAGCGGTCGAAAGAGATGGTTCTTTTTGCTGTCGGCGTACTGAAACCCTTCGACGAACTGTCGGTCCGGAATCGTCTCTTGTGACAACGACTCTGAACCGGCCCGCTGTTGAAACCGAAGGCGATGCTGATGGTAGTGCGAAGAATTATATGGCCGGTGATAGTAGTAAGTGCCAGTCGACTGGTACGTGTGGTGCCCATGATCAGCCCCGTCTGGATGATCACGATCCCACATATCGCGCAACGTGATTGAGCGCGGATTTCGAATCAATCCACAACCGCAGCAGACGCTGTCCTGCGCGTCGGCAACGGTAGCGCTCGAATCCATTGCGAATGCCAACACCGTTGCGACTATCAATAGCGTTTTCGAACACGTCCCGGCGCCCGGCTTACTGATCCGGCCTAATCGATTCCGCACGATTTTTGATGTCATTTTTCTGCCAGCGTGAAGCGGTTGAAAACCGGTGGTTCAAAATGGGGTAACCCCTTATCAGTTTCGACATCGAAACTTACGCACCATGATGATTCTGGTCTCTAGCCAAATTTTGCTGCTGACTTAACCCAGCTTGCCATGAAACGCATGCGACCATGTGATAGCACTATTTTGGCGATCGGAAACTTTAGTCTTTTTGGAAAAAGGTTTGCGTTTCGAGGCAAAAAACACCAACTGATCTGGCTCAATTTTCAGAATTCCTGAAGACTCCGACGAAAATCATGACCAACAAAAAGTCGGTTCAATTTGACCTTCCTTTGGAAAAACCAATCGCTGAAGCCTGATCGCTTCGTCGCAAATGCACTCACGATGAATCATCGCAGTGGCGGCGAAAGCGTTTTGTTGCTGCGCGTTGTCATGATTCATTTCGGGATCTGCCTGGCTTTTCTGCTATCGCAAACTCCGATGGCTCATTCGCAACTTCTGTCAGATGTGCCACCGGAGGATCGAATCTCAAGCCTTCTTTCGCCTTCCGCCAACACGATCAAGAAAGAAAAATCGCTCATTCGGGACATCGTCGAACCTGAACTTTTGCTGCGGCTTTATCCGACGCAGTCTCGAATCATCGTGACCAATTTCCCGATCAGCCGAACTGCCATTAGTGATCCCAACATTGTTGACGTCCAACCCTTCAATGCAGACGAAATTGAGATCATCGGCAAAACAACAGGAGAAGCCACGCTCACATTTTGGTTCGAAGAGCCCGGCGTAGGCACGCGCGCGATTCGCTATCTGGTTCAAGTCCGCCACGAAGAGAAACAACAAAAGGCTCGCGAAGACAGAATTCGCGATTTTCAGTCGCGCATCAATGAACTGTTCCCCAACAGCCAGGTCCAGCTGTTTCCCGTCGAAGACAAATTGATCGTGCGAGGCCAAACAAGGGACGCTCAGGAAGCTCAACAGATCCTGCAGCTGCTTGGTTATTCGTCAGGCAATCAGGGCACGAACAACGGTCGCTTCCGCAGTGCGTTCGAATACTCGGGCGGGTTTGGAGGGCGCGGCAGCGGCGGCGGCATCGCCCGAAATGCACTCGCAGGAAACGGATTTGACGGAGGACTTTGGAGCGCAAACGCTTTTCCGTCTGGCACTCCACCGGACAGAGCCGGATCGTCTGGCGACGCTAACATTTCGCAGTTCGATTTGAGAAATGGTTTAGGCATCAACCCCTCAAACATCATTAACCAACTAAAAGTCACGGGCGAGCAACAGGTCATGCTGAAGGTTCGCGTCGCAGAGTTGGTTCGTGGTTCGCGCCGGTCAGCCGGTGCCGACATTCGGGCTGTTTTCGAACAGTTTGAGTTAAGCCATTTGATCTCCGGCGGCGGCAATACGACGGCGATCCTGAACGATCCGGACGTCTCGTTTTTTCTGCGAGCGATCGGCAATCACAGTTATGGAAAGATCCTTGCTGAACCCACTCTGATCACGATCAGCGGCAAGCCCGCCCGGTTCCTTGCGGGAGGCGAATTCGCAGTCCCCAACAATGTTGGCTTCGGCGGAGGAACCAACACGACCTTCCGTGGATTTGGCACTCAGCTTTCTTTCACTCCGACCATCATGGACAAAGACCTCGTTCGGCTCGAAGTCTCCCCTTCCTTCAGCACACTCAACCCGGACGCAACCGTTGGCGGTGTTCCGGGATTGAATCTGCGCAGCATCGACACCACGGTCGATCTTCGCGAAGGACAATGGCTCGCGATCGCCGGTTTGATTCAGGACGAACAGGGCGGACAACGAACCCGTTTACCGTTCCTTGGCGATCTACCTGTGCTTGGAAATCTGTTTGGATCCCACGACACATCGCGAACAGAAACCGAATTGATCGTTTTGGTAAGTCCGGAATTGGTCCATCCGCTGGAAGCTGAGCAGGTGCCGCTGATCCTTCCCGGCATGGAGGTGACCGATCCGACCGATGACGACTTCTTTTTCCGCCATCAAACTGAAGGATACCGTGGGTTCGACCATCGAAGCACGATTCACCCTGAACGACAGGCTCACTTGAATGGCTACAAAGCGGATACCTTGAAGACTCAAATGAGCGGTCGCGTGCGACGCTTGATGAGGCTAAATCAAGCTTACATTTCTGGTCCGTCGGGGTTTTCAGAATGAGCCCCATCGGCATCCAGATAAAACACTTAGCTCATGTCATCCGTTCAACGCCAAACGCGATTACTGCAGTCGCCATCTGTGCCTTGGTATTGGTGGTCTTCCAAGTGGGCTGCCACGTTCAGTCACCGGGCGGAAACGCGATCGAATCACGCATGCTGGGTTCGATCGCTGACGAAATCAACCAACAGCAGGAAGCCAACGCCGACGCGGCAAAGTTCGTTATCTACAACCACGAATTTGAACTCAATGTGCCGCTGCGACATGCCACAGAGATGACTCAACAGGAAAAATTTGAGTTTCGAGCCACCGAACGGGTTCGCGGATTTCAACTTTCGCCCTACGGAGAAGATCACGTCTATCAAATCGCGGACTCGATCATCGGATTTCAGGAACAGGGCTCCGATGCAAACAGTTTGCTGCCGCAAGTCATTGTCGAACGTAGCGAATCGAGCCGACTTTGGGATACGAAACATCGATACCCGGTTCACTTCAACGCCGAACTCGATGAAGCTCGCCGCCAAACCGTGGTTGCCTTGTTGACTCGACTGGGCGTCTTCAACGCTGATGAATACGTGTTTGTTGGACCCGCATTCTCTGAAGGACTTCCAGCCGCAGAGGCAGCTGATGGTTGGCAGAATTCTCGAGGCATGACAAACAATGGGAATTTGGGACGCTAACTCTGAGACATTAACGCGGGACACTAACTCAAAAAACGATGACAAAAAGCGCCAGACAAATTACGACTCCAATGCTGCTGATCATGATCACGCTGGCGATGTCGGGCTGCGCAAAACTGCTCGTCGATACTGACACCAGCCACCTGCTGACGTCGGTCGCGCAAAACGAGGGCTCTCTAGAAACGCTTTACGGCATCGGGCGATTGTCAGAACGAAACGGCAATACCGAAAAAGCAATCGAAGTCTACGAAGCGATTCTCGAACAGCACCCGGACCACGCCAACGCATTGCATCGCATGGGAATCGTAAACGCGAAACGGGGAATGCTGGATGACGCATTGAAATTGTTGAAGCAGGCCTCCACGTCAGAAACACCGTCCGGTGAACTATTGGGCGACATCGGCTACGTCTACTATCTGCAGGGCGAGCTCGATGAAGCAGAATCCGCGTTAACCGAAGCAACTAAAAAGAGCCCTGAGAATCCTCGAATCCTGAACAACCTTGGAATTGTTGCGGGAGCGAAAAAGCAATTCGCCAGATCGATGGATTTGTTTCGACAGTCGAACTCCGAAGCGGAATCGCTTGCTTCTGTCGCGTTTCTCCAGTCGCAAACGGGTCAAGTCGATGACGCCAAAGACAATTTCCTCAGATCCCTCGAGCTGGACTCAAAACTTGACACGGCCGCCAATGGCTTGATCTCGCTTCAAAAGAGCACTCCGACTCGACAGCCAGTTCAGCTTCCAGGTAATCAGCCAATTCAAAACGCTGGGCCAATTAATAACGCGGACCAACCTCACGGCGTAGCGCCGCGCCGATCGCCCATTCAGCTTGCAAGCTACGAAGATCCCGTTGGCGGAAAACTGGCCGAACCAACGTCGCCAGAATCGTCACTTCCGCAAATCGCGACTCGACTTCGAGGCCCAAAACGATCGCAGGTCGGCCAGCCCATCGAGTTCGAACTGTTGATCGAAAATCGCTCAGTATCGGCGGCTGAAAACGTCACCGTTGAGCTCAAGGTCTCTGAAAGAATGGACGTCACGGTTCTTGATCGGCAAGCCAACTTTGACGGCTCGAATCGCACCATCACTTGGCAAGTCCCATCGCTTGCAGCGAATTCAACAGAGACAATCAAGTATTCCGCAGTCGGGCGATCGGCAGGTTCGGTCCTTCAAACGGTTTCAGTTGCAGCGAACAGCCAACCGGCAGGCGATTTGAAACTTCAAACGGAAATTTCAACTCGTCATTCGCGTTAGAAACGAAGGCTCTTGTCAAACGACGCCGTGCTGTGAAACTACCGTCTTCCCCAAGGGTTCCCAAAGAAGTGCTTTTGCTTGATGCAGGAAACGGAATCTCCGGGTCGGCAATAGCCCAACGGATGATCACACGAATCGATCGGATCGTGAAGCGAAGTGTACGGCAACAGGGCAGCGGACTTCAGGAAGTGAATCGATGACGCGATCGGCTGTCGATAAAGCCCCTTGGTTTGGCCGTAACGCTCCAGTGCAACGTCTTCGAAGAACAGCGGATTGTAGCTGATGTCAGGAGCCGCCCATGCAAATAGCTTGTCGCTGAAAGCCAGCGATGCAGTTCGATTTGTCAGCTGCCACGAACTGTCATCAGGCACCTTGCCTCTCGTCGGATTCAAACCGAGCTGAATCGAAGTCATTGGCTTCAGGTTCCACTCTGTCATTTTACGGGGCGAGGCCGGATCATCAAATTCGGGCTCAGTCGACTCGTCCAGATCTTCCAGCTCGTCCATCAATTCATCATTCGCATCGTCGTCGCCGGATTCCAACAAACTCGATGTGGCATCAGGGGTTGGAGGATCAAGATCCTCGGTCGGCTTGTCAGAAGTTTCATCCTGAACCTTGGCCGTGCGGGTGAAGCCAGCTTTTTCGCCGTACTTCAACCCCGAAACGACGGGAGCCTTGATCACAAAAAGGCTGCGTTCCGACTGTTGAGCTTCGACCGACATGGACGAAACTGCCAGCAGCGAACCGATCAGACAAACGTAGAAGATGCGAGAATTCATATCGATTTACCGACGAAACAAGGGTCTCCTTCGTTATCGTCGCGATACAACGGTCGCGATGGGAAAATCAAGTATCAGAGAAAGCGATTCGTTAACCGTTAAAGTTTGACCGAAGGATTCCAGTGATATTTGGTAATCCATTCTGCAATCTCGCTCGCCGAAATTTCAATGTTCAAAAGCGGTGTGCGTTGGTAAGCAGCGTTGGCCCAACACTTGATGCCTCCCTTTGGACTCGTTCGGCCGGGGCTTGATTAAGCAAAGCTCATCAGCACCAACGCCGTCAGTTTCGCTCGCGGCACAAGACTTTCGGGAATCAGAAACTCCTGATCGCTGTGAATATGGTTTCCACAGGGCCCCATTGTGTCGATGTTTGGCAAACCCGCCGCAGCAAACCGGTTCCCGTCGCTCGCCCCTCCCGTTCCACGCCACTTGATCTCCATCCCAAGTTTTCCGCCGCAAATTTCAATCCGAGACTGCATTTCTCGAACGCCATCGTCAATCGGTTTCGGCGGCGACGAGAATTCTCCTTGCATCGAAACAGTGATCCCATCCAACTCGTTATATCGATCCACCAATTCCTGAAACTGAGATTCGACTTTGGCTTGTTGGTCCGTGTCGCGAACACGAACATTGACTCGTCCGACCGCCATTTCAGGGACCATGTTCAACGCGCCTCCTCCGTTGATTCGCCCAACGTTGAAAGTAATTTCGGGATCGACATTCATGTCGTCGATTTCCACGCACAACCGCGAAAGAGCAGCCAACGCGTTTCTTCCATTGGCAAAGTCGCGACCGGTATGAGCCGACTTGCCGCGGACCACAAATGCAAAATTTCCGGAACCTTTCCGCCAGGAAACAAGCGTTCCATCTGGAAGGGATGGTTCAAATAGCAAACCGGCATCGCAGTGAGGCGCTCGCGAGCGAATGAACTGATCACTTCCTCGCGAACCAATTTCCTCATCCGCATTAAGAATCACTTCCCACCCGACCGTTCCGGCAAGCGGACTGGCTTCGAGGGCCCGCAACGCGTTAAGCATCACAACAATGCCACCCTTTGCGTCAATCACGCCAGGACCGTTAAGCGTACCGTCTTCTTTGGTGACGCATTTTTGAAACGGATGGTCGACGCCGTAAACGGTATCCATGTGGATGCAAAGCATGACTTTCCGTTTTGCTTCGGGCCACTTTTTGATGTGGATGATTTTTCCCGCTGTTTCGACGCTGGCGTTGCCAGAATCATCAACCGTCTGCCAGGTGTTGGGCTCGACAATCTTCAGCTCGCCACCTAGCACGGAAAATTCTTCGACTAACCGATCACAAACGCGGGCAAGCCCATCCAGATTTTTCGTGCCGGAATTGATATCGCAAAGCTCGACAATCAAGTTCAACATTGAATCCTGTTTGTCGTCCAGCCAGCTCAGTGATTCGTTCGCTTGTGGATTCAGTTCCATCTTATTTTCTTTCTTGGGTCGGTTTTGTTTTTGGCGGTGAGGAATCGCTAATTTCGTCCGAAGGCTGCTCGCGATCTTTGCGGTCGCTATTTTCAGTTTCGCTATCTTCGGTTTCGCTATCTTCAGTTTCACTGCTCTGATCAATTCGAACTTGCCAAATGGTTGATGACTGCATTTCAGAAGTCACCAGAACCGATTTCCCGTCCTCTGAAAAGCAAATCGCTTCGCCCTGACTCTGCAGCGGCATTGCCAATTGGGATGGCTTGGTTTGTTGAACCGTTTCTGCCCACGTTTTGTCATCCGCTCTTTGAAAAAGGCAAGCAGAAAAGTAGCTGCGAATCACGAGCCGGCGATTGTCATTCGAAAATGCCATTCCCGTCACGTTCTTCATTGGCAGACCAGCGATTCGCCGAGCGACCAGTTTTTGTTGGGGCGCGTCCTCGGCATCCCGCCCCTTTTCGCTGCCTTTTTTCTCGCTGTCTTCTTTCCCGCCGCCTCCTTTATTGGCTTCCTTTGGAACCAATGAATCGAGTGCTTTCGACAAAACATAGATTCCGGGATCCTGTTTGCGGCGGTCGTCCAGATAGACTTTTTCCACGAACCAAAACGACTGGTCTTCGGAGTTGAAGCTCATCGCTTCGCAATTGTGAAAACCGTCTTCGTATTCGAAATCGATCACTCCGGAATTCGCCTTCAGCTTCTCGGGCTTGGTTCGTTTTTCGTCATCGCGAATTTTCACCGACGGTTCGACCACCACGTAGATCTGATACGACTTGCGATTGAAGGAATTGTCTCCGACGTCTCCGACCGCCAGCAACGAACGCCCTTCCACCTGAAACTGACACATCGCCTCCCAGTCTTTGTTTCGAGCATTCTCGAGCCGCAATACTGCTTCCGTTTCGCCAGAAAAGCCGACTCGATAGAGTTCAGGTTTGCCACCCGAATCGTTGAACGTCCAAAAAGCCGAACTTGGTTTCCCTTGCGAACTCGATTCAGGACTTGATTCAGAACTTGATTGGGCAAGAGCCAGTCCGCTGCTTTCGACGATTTTCGAGTCTCGAATCGTTCCCAACGCCACCAGCGGCTTCTGGCGTTTCACGGGCTCGTCAGCCAAAGATTTGCTCTTTGAGCCCGCTTTCTGGTCAGATTCGGCGTCCGTCTGACCGAAACAGAGATTGGTCGCTCCCCCTGAGAGGCCTGCGAGCCCACAAAACGCGACCAGCACCAGCAGGCCCGTTCGGACGCTGGCTATTCTGGATCGAAGTAATCGCCGGGTAAAACGAACGTTTCGATTGATTTCACGAAGACGATCTACTATCATTTTGGATCGATTCAAGGGATCGACGACAGGGCTTGGACCCCAAAAATATAACTCATTCTCACAAAGAAAATACGGACTCGATAAGATGGCAAGCGAACGTGAAAAGGAAATCAAAAGACGCCGCAAGCGTCGCAAGCAGATCACTCACCTGCGAGCTCGCGCTGCGAAGGCAACCGGCTCGGAAAAGCAAGTGATCGCGGACAAGCTGCGAAATATGACTCCCGGCTACAAAGTTTTGATCGATTCCATGGGCTTGGCCAAAAAGTAACCTCGATGTACGAAAACTCTGATTCTTCCAAGTCAGATCGGCAGGGTGGGGCATCTGAAAATGTCGCATCGCCTAAAGCTGCGTCCAAGCCTACCCTGCATCGGTGTTCCTACTGCGGCACCAAATTCGAAAGGGCATCATCGCCCTGCATGCCGTTCTGCAGCATCCGCTGCCACCGAATCGATTTGGGCAATTGGCTCAATGAGTCTTACGGCCTGCCATGGGACGGCGAAGGCGAACGAGAAATGCTCGACGAAGAATAGCGTTTCCGGGACGCGGTTCCTTCCTGACGTTCTGACTCTCGACGTTCTGACTCCCGGCTCCGCACCTCGCCACATAGCTGGATCGCGCTTCCAAACTTAATTCCGAACTTAATTTCAAACTTGATTCCACCGCGATGTTGCGAACGCCGCTCAAGTTCGGCGACAGATCGAAATCACTCCGAACCGTCTCGAAAACAATTCCATTAGCACCGCTGTAATGCCGTCGCTGTGGTTTTATAATACCGGCTCACTAGAAACGTTAAGACTTCGTGAGCAACAATGAGCGACCAGCCAGTCATCGTCAAAAAAATTTCGTGGGCGGATTTATGCCCATGGACCATTATCTTTCGAACATTACCTGTCGCAGCCAGCGTTACGGTTTTGGCATTGGCGATCGTCGGCGTTCTGGCGACTTCATTCACGTGGTGGTTGAGCGAAACGATTTTCATCGGAGCCGATTCGCCGTTGCGGCAAGACGCCAAACTTGTTGAACTGATTGACAAAAACACGAGCCCTTTCAGCGGTGTGTTCATCGAATCTGGAACCGATGAAAACGCCCTTAGCATCATGGGCACCAACATCAGTGGACCACGCGCGGTCTTCAATCAAATCAAGCGGCCAATCGGATACCTGTTCGCCAGCCGCATCGCATCGAGCAACGGAAGAGCCGTCCGACTGGGCCGCTCCGGATTCTTGTACTTTTTGTTTGGTTCCGCATTGTCGCTGGCGATCTGGAGCTTCATCGGTTTGGCGATCACGCGAGTCTGCCTGCTGCGATTGACTCGAAACGAAACGATCGGCATTGATGACGCGGTCGACTACGCGTGCGACCATTGGCTGGCCAGTTTCGGCGGAGTCAGCATTCCGCTGGCGGCCGTTTTCGTACTGTGCGTTCCGACTTTCCTGTTGGGCCTTTTTATGACGTTTGATTTTGGAGCTGCCGTCATCAGTGTCGTCTGGATTCTGGTGCTGGTGATTTCAACCATCATGGCGTTATTATTACTTGGCTTGACGTTCGCGTGGCCTTTAGTTGTTTCCAGCGCCGGTTGCGAAGGACAAAACGCTTTCGACGCGATGACGCGAGCTTTCGCTTACGTCTTTCAACGTCCACTTCACCTGGTTGCTTATTCGGTGATCGCGATGCTCTTCGGTGGTTTCTGTTGGTTGATTGTGGCCAACCTTTCAGCAAGCGTCATCGAACTTGGATACTGGTCGACATCATGGGGAGCCAATGTAGGCGGCGGTGAAGTGCCTCGCAGCGAAGTGCTTCACGGAATTAGCGCTCAAGTCGTTGAAGTTGCCGCTGCGGAAGAGGCCGATGGCCAAACCGTTATCGTTCCAGCAGATACTTCCTCCGAAGGCATGCTTTCATTCGCTCAAAATACGATCGGTTTTTGGAACGGTTTGATTCGCACGGCGGCCGCAGCGTTTTTGTACGGCCTTTTCTGGTGCATGGCTTCGGCAGTCTATTTGCTGCTCAGGAAAGACGTGGACGATACGGAGATGGATGAAATCTACATCGTTGACGAAAAACGGACTTACGAATTGCCGCCGCTCAAGTCGGATGAACGCGGAGTTCCCCAAGTTCAGACGCCACAACCTGTCGAAGAAACAGCCGATTCTGCGACTTCCGATGAAGACTCCGGAAGTGGCAATTCGAATTGAGTTCACCGCCACTTTTTTGTAGCCGCGATTTTCCAGCCTCGTTGGCCAGCTGCCGTCCGATAGTTCATTTCCACCAAGAGTTTTCGTATGAGCCACCTTAACCTGATTAGCCTTTGTGGCATTTTCGTGATGCTGTTTTTGGCGTGGCTGGTGAGCTCAAATCGAAGAAAATTGAACTTCCGCATCATCATTGCGGGGCTGCTTTTACAGTTTGCACTGGCGGCCATTTTTTTCACGTCACAAACATGGACGATGGACGAAAAGTACCCGGACGGAGTTCTGTTTGCGGCACTGGATGCGGTGTTTGGCTCGATTAAAAAATTCGTCGAAGCGGGTTCGGGTTTTGTTTTCACAGCGAATGAATCCAGTGAACCGGGTTCGCTGCTGATGACATTTGCGTTTGGCGTCCTGCCGACGGTTATCTTTTTCGCTTCATTGATGGCGATTCTCTACCATCTTGGCGTGATGCAGATTTTGATCCGCAGCATGGCATGGGTGATGGGAAAGACATTGGGAACTTCCGGCCCCGAGAGCATGGCGGCGGCGGCAAACGTTTTGGTGGGTCACACCGAAGCTCCTTTGGTCATTAAGCCTTACATTTCGAAAATGACCCGCAGCGAATTGAACGCGTTGATGGTGGGAGGCTTTTCGACAATCAGCGGAAGTTTGATGGCGATCTTTGTTGATTTTGGAGTCAGCGCCGGACACTTGCTAACAGCTTCAATCATTTCAGCTCCAGCAGCTTTGGTGATCGCGAAGATCATGCAGCCGGAAACGGAACAGACTGCCGACATTGTCGAAACCACTGAAAAATTGGAGCGGCCAGCGTCAAATGTAATCGAAGCCGCGGCGATCGGAGCCAGCGAGGGCATGAAGTTGGCGATCAATATCGCGGCGATGCTGATCGCTTTTTTGGCGTTGCTGGCGATGCTGAACGCGTTGTTGATGGGCGCGGGCGAACTGGTTCAATACGCTTCGAACAAGCTTTTTACGTCAGAAAATCCAATCGACATTTCCTGGTCGATCAACGGGCTGTTAGGTGCCGTTTTCTATCCGCTGGCGTGGATCATGGGAATTGAGACTTCGGATTGCTCTGTTTCCGGATTGTTGCTGGGCAAGAAAATGGCTGTCAACGAGTTCGTCGCGTATCTGGACTTGGGAGCCATCATTGACGGCAAGTTCACGATGCTGGTCAACGGCAAGGAATCAGTTGTCGAAATTTCAGAACGCACACGAGTCATCTTGACGTACGCACTGTGCGGATTTTCGAACTTTGGAGCCATCGGCATTCAGATCGGCGGCATCGGACCACTCGCTCCAGAACGCCGCGGCGATCTGGCTCAGCTTGGCCTTCGAGCGATGTTCGGCGGCATGCTTGCATGTTGCATGACCGCCTGCATGGCTGGCTTTCTTTACGGCGTGTTGAGGTAAAGCCTCTTCACCCGCAAGCCTGAATTCGCCCGATTACTTCGAAGCGAAATAATCCACGATGTCTTTCTTGCGAAGATAGAACGCAGAAAAAACGTAGAAGGCAACAAACACTGCGAACAGCAGACTCATGCCGATGAAGGTTCCAATCATGATGCTTTTCATCATCTCTTCGCTCGGCTGATTCGGCGCCTGACCACCGCCGGCTTGAGCTTGCGCTTGCGCCATAACCATATCCATTTGGAAAACGCACGTGTAAACGACGTTGCCAATCGCGAACAAGCCCCATGCTGCGAATCCGAAAAGCGAAATGACCAAAAACTTGCGTCCCCACTCTTTGCTCATCAAGGCACCAATGGACGAAGCGATGATCATCGGCACAAAAATCAATCCAACAATCAGCTGCAGGAGATTGGGCAGAAAGTTTGCCGATGCCGCCGCTCTGGCAGCCTCTTTGGCTTCTTCGTTTGGCTGCATGTTGCTGGACACATCCAGGAACAAGGCCGGTATCGTGACGCAAACGCCAATCGAGTTCATCAAACCCATGATCAAACAGATGACTGCAATGATCGTCACGCCAATCGGCAAGCTGCGAACGGGCTTCGGTGGAGCTCCCTGTCCCGGATTGTACTGAGCTTCAAATGGATTTGTTTCTGACATTGTCTTTCCTTGTGTCTTTGAATCTATTCGTGCAAATCGAGACTCGTTTTTCATCGACAACAAATCGAGTCTCTTTCCCGTGTTGTTTTTTTAATGTTCTTTAACCGGAATCATTCACGATGACAGGCGTTTGGTTTGCCCCTTGAGGCAATTCTCCAAGAATGGCTACCAGTTTTGCAAATTCGTTAATCTCAAGTCGTGGGTGAACTGTAGAACCACAAAACTCGAACAATACCTGAATGAAACAAGCTTTCTCCATGTCGACGCCAACGCCTTGTGAATAATCCGGGTTTAAACCAAGCCCCATTTTTTTCTTAGCACCCACTCCGTCGCAAGCAAAGCAACAAACATTAGCAGGAACCCGACTGAATGAGACATGGTTTCACCAAATTTCCATTTCGTGGGAATCTGAATTTTCTCGACGGGTGGGTCCTCGATGATGGCATCAAGTTTCTCACCGATATCCGAAACGTCAATCAGCCCACCTCCGAATTCCTGTGTCCGATTGGCCAAATTTGCCATGCGTTCCCAATTGGCAACCGGATTTGATTTTTCTACGTCTCGATCCATGATCACAAACTGCCGCTGAGCGATTCCGAGAGACTGACCGTTTCTTTCCCCTTTGACTTCCAACATGTAGAGTCCCGGTTGCGAAACCAAATCTCGGTCCAGCTCTGACCAATTGCCTTCACCGGTTGCCGTTACCGAAACAATCTGCTGTTGTCCTCCGGGTTGAATCAGCGTCGCACTGTAAGTCACACCATCAAGTGAATCTCCAGTGACCGATTGAGCACTCACCCCGAACCGCACTCGACCTTTGGGCGCGAATCGCCGCTGGGGAAAATCGATAAAGATGGATTCATCATTTCGCGAATCCCAGTTCGCCAACCAAAGAATCACCTGTCGCCAAAATTTGTCGTACTCGGGCTTGAACGTTCGACCATGCTCTTTTTGCCCTTTCATGTTCCATCGCCAAAGGGAATCGCCCGCGAAAGCCAGAACTCGCCCTCCAACAATCGACGCCACCAGCAGCGGATGCCTTGCTGCGTCATCGCTTTCAAGCAGGACCGCGGCAGCTTTCTTCACACCAACGAAACGATTCGCGCCAACGAGTGGCGGAAGCTCTGACCAACCAAGGCTTTCAGATCCGAGATTCGTCAACGGGTGGTCCATCGCCGGCTTTATTTTCAAGTTGTCTTTAACGTGATATTCCCGCCGAATATCAGAATTGAATTCCTGGCGTTCCGTTTTATTCATCATCACTGGCAAGATGCCGTCGAGCGGTGTCGAGTGGTACAGCCCTGGCCCAAAACTGTGATAGCCGCCCAGCATCAGCAAACCTTTGTTGCGTTTTTCAACCGCGTCTCGCAACGCTTCCAACGCAAATGGGCTCTGAACTTCATCGTACAGCAATCTGGAATCAATGTTACTAAGGATAAACACGTCGACCGAATCGTCCTCGAACACATCCACCAAATCATCACGCGGACCAGCTTCCAGTTCGGAAGGGTAAATTGGATAGAACTGAAGATCCAAAAACTCCGCCGTGGCCAGCGAACGTCGCATAAAACTTTGCTCCCAGCCCATACCACCTTCGATCATGACAACGCTTAGCCCCTTGTCGTTGACCGTCAGAAACGCATCGAGCTCATTGTTGCGTAGAGCCTGCTCTCCCGGCATGGGAACGGCGCGAATTCGCATCCGATATTCGCCCGGCTCGGTCGGCTTGTAAACGATTTCGACATTTTGTTCTTCGAACGCCCGTCGCGGCGTCACAATCTGAGCCGGCTCGACCACTTTCTCGCGGCCCATCGAATCGATGATCACCAATTCAACACGGATCGGCTCATTTTTGTAGCCGCGTGAAACAACCGTTGCTTTCGCCAACAGTCGATTTTTTACGTTCACGACATGTTGTTCTGCAAAGTTCTTGATTTCGACGTCTTTGATTTGATCGGACGCAGCAGCACTCCCCAGCGGAACGCTGTACAGCGGCGTTTCCATATCGACCAACGGCGTAACCGCTTGCGAAAGTTCGACTGGCGGATTGAGCACCGTCGTTACGCCATCGGACAGCAAAAACACACCAATCAGTCTTTCACCACGTGTTTCGAGCGAACTGTTGAAGATTGGAGTCCCCAAATCTGTTTCAGCCCCTTCCGGTTTTTTTGGAAGACGAACAGAACCATCGAATTCCAGTGGAACGATTTCGTTGTCAAATCCAAAAAAACGGGCCTCGATCTTCTTGTCTTGAAGCTTTCGAAACTGCGTTTCGTTTTCCTTCATGGCACTCACAATGGTTGCCCAACGAGACATGTTTTCTTTCACATGTGGAAGCTCCATGCTGCGACTGGTGTCGATCAAGAAAAGCAGCACTCCGTTTTGGAATTTTTCTTCCGTTTGCACACATCCGGGACGCAACAATGCCAGCAAAGCCATCAATACGACTGCGGTGCGCAAAACATTTAGCGTTCGCCGCTGCGTCACATTCACGCTCGAAAAAGAAGGTCGCACGAATAGCATCAACAACGCGCACAGCGACAGGATCAGCAGGATCCAGATGCTTGTAACGGGTTGGAATGTAAACGTATTCATGCGGACAATTTTCTAAATTTGGAAGTTACAAATAACCCTTATTGGGAAATGGGAAACCTTGAAATCAAATTCTTGATTGTGAAAAAAACATCAAACAATGTTAAGCCTTGAAGCGGGCAATCTGCACTAGTGTTTATAAAATCGATTTGAAACCAAATATTCGATAATGACGGCAATAAACATCATCAGCATCAACAACGGATAAAACTCGCGTCCTTTCCGAGCCTGCCCCTGCTGGCGAGTAATTTCGTTTTGCTGTTTTGCCAATTGGTAGCGATTGGCTCCAAGCACTTTATCCAGTTCGGCAGGTAACACACGAGTCAGATCGACGGTCGCCGGATCGATGTTTGCAGAGAACCCTCGCAAAACCGGCCCGTCAAGTTTCCCTTTGAATCGATAGTGCCCGGGCGTATCGGTAAAGCGATAACTGAGGCTTCCGTTGACGGTCACCACTTTCGCTGGTGGCTTTTCAAGATTCGGAGAAAACACTTGCCACGATTCCGGGTAGACTTTCAAGTCGTTTCGCAGCGAAGCAATCTGTCCGACTCGGACATCCAATGAACTGGAATCCGCTTGAACGATGAATCGTGAAATCGACCGAACGATCACGTAAGTCACATAGGTCTCGATCGAACGAATCTGATTCCAGGGCAGCCGTTCGTTAGAAGACGAAGGCTCAGAAATCGAAGTTGTCGAAACGATGATTCGGCCCGCACCAATCCGTCGCTCGATCATCGCAGGTTCAAAATTGTTGTAATTCAAAACAACCTGAGTGGGCAAGGACTCACCATTCTCGTCCGGTTCAAGACCCCAAAACGTATAGACAGGGACCTTGCTCCACGGGATCGAAGTGCTAACCTCGCGGAACATGGACAACACGGGATGGTCAAAGTTTTGCGGGCTCCAGAGAAACGGATCCTTAATTCGATCAGGACATTGAAACTGATTCAGCAGCGAACCCGTCAAAATTCGGCTGGCTGCTTCTGTTTGAAATTCCGGACGCGGCAATCCATCTCGGTCTGCGGCAGCGGGTCCAAGGAAAATCGAAAGTCCGCCACCACCGCTGACCCATGCGTCCAACTGTTGCCAACTTTCATCAGCCAATGGTCCCGGATCAATCAGAAAAACCGCCTGATAGGGTTCAAGGTCCGTTTCAGGATTGAAATCAGCCTGGTCGACAACCGTAACTTCGAAAGCGCTGTTTCCTGCTCGAACCCGCTCCATCGGAGCAAGCACACCTTCTACAAAACTGGAATCAACGTCGCGCGGCCGAACAACCAATGCTTGCCACGGCGAATTCACCTCGAACGTAAAATACTGTTCATCGTCAAGTGAAAGCGGATCGTTTCCCTGCACTTCGATTTTGCCGTGATAGGTGCCCGGCGCGAGCGTTTCTTCAAACTCAAAACTTAACGGTTCCGTCCCGTTATCGCGAACGTCTGCCGTTTTTGTCAGCGTCCATGCTTTTTCTGGCACCATCGTTTTCCCATCACGAACCACTGGAAGTGAATCGTCCGGTTTCTCGATCGACAAACGGACATTTCGCTGAGCAGCCGCACCAAGACGGCGAATCGAGGTACGAATCTTTAGCGAACCATTGGACGTAATTTGTCGCGCCGACAGATCAAGGCCTCCCAACGCGAAATCGGTAGGTTCCTCAACTCCCACGTCGACAACAAACAGGTTGATCGATTTATCCTTGGCCAAACGATTGATCGCAGGGTCAGACGTCGGCATCGCCCAAGCATTGCGAGTCAAATTGGAAACGATGTAAACCTCTTTCCGTTCCAAAGGAGAATCTTCAATCAGCGGCAACGCATCCGCCAGAGTTTCCGGAATGGTCGTCGGTGAAAAACAGGTCTTCAATGATTCAATTCGACGGTTCGCTGCACCACCATCGACCGAGAAAAAAGGAGTGTCGCCGTCGGTTGCAGCAACACAGATCTGGGAGCCGGAAGGAAACTGATTCACGATCCATTTCGCGATCTCAGTCCCTTTCTTCTGTCGCGTTTCGTTTTCCAATTCGTACTGCATGGTGGGCGAGCAATCAAAAACGATCACGACGGCCACCGGTTCACCATCGTCCGCCAGAATCAATCCGCTTTCGTCATCATCGAACAGCTTGAGCCCGTACCAGAGAGCGAACAACAGCGTGACGGCAAGGAAAGCACCAAGGATTCCGTTGAGCAACCGATTCGCGTTCCCTGAAAACAGCGAAAACAGCAGAACCAGCCCAACGATCGCTGCGACAAAAGAGATTCCGCCAAACGTAAGCCACTTTCCAAATTGCTGTGACGCAACCGCCGGACCGGCCAACGCCAAAACCAGCAAACCAATCAGGATGCAACGCAGCAACAACAGTAAGATGTGTCGCAATCGGGTCCGCGACCGATTGATCATCTGTTTCTGCTTCAAAAACCGCATCGCTGGAAAAACGATTTCGACCGGTTTTGGCTGCATTAAAAAGTGAATCAGAATGGGAACCGACAGCATCGCACCGCCAATCCCCAACAACGCCAGATTCGCCCAAGCCATGCGTTATCCTCTCGCTCTGCGACTGAGAAGATACTCCATCAACGCGCGATCAAACTGCATGCTCGTATCCAGCGGCACGTAATCGATGCCACTTTTTCGACACTCGCGAGCCAGGTTGTCGCGAAACTCCTGAACCTGTTTCTGATAGTCACTGCGAAAACCATCGCCATCGATTTTCAGTTCTTCGCCCGTTTCAGGATCTTTCATCTTGTACAGGCCGCGAAACGGAAACGAAACTTCCGCCTCATCCAGCACGTGAAACAAAATCACATCGTGTCCGCCATGACGGATGCGATAGAGCGCGTCGATCGTTTCCTGTTCGTCCACCAAAAAGTCGGAAAACACCATCAGCAGGCTGCGAGTCTTCAGCATCGCCGCCAACTGCCCCATGCTGTGTTTGAAATCCGTCACTCCATCGGGTTTCATCTTCGATAGCAGCGAAAGAATGTTTGAAAGCTGCGTCCGTTTGCTTCGAGGCGGCAAGCTGGAACGAATCCTGTCATTGAAGGTCACCATGCCGACAGGATCCTGCTGCTGCGTCATCAGGTAAGCCAACGCTGCGGCAAGGCAAATCGAGTAATCAAACTTTGTCAAAGTCTGTTCGTAGGTATATCCCATCGAACTACTCAAATCCATCATCAGGTAGCCCGTGATGTTCGTTTCGGCTTCGAATTTACGAACGTAGTACTTGTCCGTTTTCGCGTAGACCTGCCAGTCAATATCTTTCAGATCGTCGCCGTGGGAATATTTTCGATGCTCGCTAAATTCGACGCTGAAACCCTGAAAGGGGCTCGCGTGCAGTCCGTGCAAAAAACCTTTGACCACAAACTGGGCGCGCAGATCCAACCTTTTGATTTGGTTGATGACTTCCGGTTTGAGATACTTTTCGACGGACATTTTTTGAGCTTGAGTGGGCGGGGCTGAACTGAAAGTATCAGTGTGTTCCTACGCGAGCGTGTTTCGAGGCGAGGGTAATTTCTAGCGAAAGGTACTCCTCAGAAGTTGCGGCGATCGCGAAAAACGAACACGAATACTTCAATCCTCAAACTTCTTGACTTCTGGGGTCGGGATCTCCTTGAGCAATCTTTCGATCACATCTTCGGTCGTCATACCTTCCGCCTGGGCCTGAAAGTTCGTACTGACGCGATGCCGCAGAACCGGAAGCGCGACTTTCTTGATGTCGTCGACTGCAACCGAGAAGCGTCCTTCCATCGCAGCCATCGCTTTGCCGCCAGAAATCAGAAACTGTCCCGCACGAGGCCCCGCACCCCAATCGACTAGCTCTTTCACAAAAGCGGGAGTCTGCGGATCCGCCGGACGAGTCGCTCTGACGATTCGCGAAACGTATTCCACGATGTAGTCACTTACCGCGACCGAATGGACAAGCTTTTGCAGATTCACGATTGCCTTGGCGGAAAGGACTTTCCGAACTTCCTGTTTCTCGCCGCGACTGGCAGCGGTCAGAATTTTGACTTCCTCTTCCGCCGTCGGGTAGCCGACTTTGATGTTGAACATGAACCGGTCAAGCTGGGCTTCGGGCAGAGGATAGGTTCCTTCCTGTTCGATCGGGTTTTGCGTTGCGATCGTAAAGAAGGGTGGTTCCAGGTTGTAGGTCGTTCGACCGATTGTGATTTCGCGTTCCTGCATCGCCTGAAGAAGAGCCGCCTGAGTTTTTGGTGGCGTTCGGTTGATCTCGTCTGCCAGCAGAATGTTGGTAAAGATTGGTCCTTCCACGAAACGGAACTGTCGACGTCCGTCTTCGTCTTCATCAAGGACATTCGTGCCCGTGATGTCAGAAGGCATCAGGTCCGGCGTAAATTGAATACGCTTGAAATTCACATCCAGAATCTTGGCAATCGTGCTGACCATCAGCGTCTTGGCCAAACCGGGAACACCTTCCAGCAGGCAATGTCCACGGGTAAAAATGGCGGCGAAAACTTGCTCGATGACTTCATTCTGGCCAACGATGACTTTATGAAGCTCTTCCTCCATCAGCTTTCGATGCTGGCTGAACTCTTGCAGTACGTCGCCGAGACTTCGCTGTTTCCCTGTCACATTCTCTCCGTTGAACTTAATCGAGTTGCTTTCATCTTTGGAAAACGGTGTCCTTGGGTCGGCGTGCGTATGGACCCTTGCCAAAATGGAAGGAAACTCGAAATCGCATTGATTCCGCATTGCCACTTTTATCAAATACTTCCGTCACACCGTGTCGCTCCAAAGCTTAACGCACGGCCTATCCGCTTTGACCACAAGCAAAAACAAAAAACCGCAAGCTATCTTGGCCAGACCGGATAGATCGCAATTCGATATATCCCGACTGAGTTCCTGTTCCGAACCGGCCGCCAAGTCGCTTTCATCGCAACGTTTCGCGGTATAATCGTCAATGCCATACGTCGACCTCACGTGGTTACATCGTAATTGTAAATTTCGGACCGCTTTACAGCAACGGACAAGCATCTGACACAATTTGGCCGAAAACAGTCTAAGATGGGTGTAAACCGGAATTATTCACGACGACAGGCGTCTGGTTTGTCCTTCGAAGCGATTCTCTGGACGCGGAGGCAAGTTTTGCAAATTCGTCAATTTCATGTCGTGGGTGACTTGTGAAAACCACAAACCCGGAACAATACCCCCAATGAAACTAGCTTTCCCCATGTCGACGCCCACGCATCGTGAATAATCCGGGGTAAATGGGGGCAGCATCGCTACATCTTGCCTTAATCCGGGAGATAACATGAGTCGATCGACCATCCTTAATCAAGAAGCCAGCGGTTTCCACTGCGTTACATTCTTTGCCTTTCTGACAATCGTTTTTTGCTTTCATGCTGATTCGCTTGCGGCTCAAAACATCTTTCAACGAGGCCGCAATGTCCGCGCCACACCTGCTGCAAACGTTTCTGCAGCTCAAGTTAGAAAGGCAATCGAAAACGGTGTCAAAGCGATTAAGGGTTCTCAGAAAGCCGATGGGTCGTGGAGCGAATTTGGAGGCGGGACTTACAAGGGAGGTGTCACGGCTCTCTGCACCTTGGCGTTGCTCAATGCCACCGAGGGTGACGACGCTGCGATCAAGGCTGGCGTCCAGGAGCTTTTAACGGTCCCAACTAGCAGCACTTACGTCGTTGGTTTGCGGATCATGGTTCTGGCCACGATCGACCCGGAAGGAAAAAAATACGCGCGTGCGATTCAGAGCGATATCGACTGGCTGATCAGGGAACAGATCAAAGGTGCCAGAGGAGGCGGATGGGCTTACGGCGGTGGAATTGGAGCAGCCGACGCATCGAACAGCCAATTCGCTTTATTGGCACTTCACGAAGCGGCTCAAGTTGGCGCCGAAATTCCTGATGATGTTTGGAGAAAAACGAAAGCCTACTGGCAAGGCAGCGAGATTCAGGGCGGCGGCTATTCATACAATTTTGGCGGAGGTCGAGACCGTCGAGCGACCATGGCAGCGGCCGGCCTTGCGTCGATGATCATCATTGAAGAAAACCTTCCCGATATCGATTTGTTGCTAAAGGGAGAACGGGTTCAGTGCTGCGGCGCCGGGATGGCAGACGGACATGCTGAACTGACAGCGGATTGGTTGGGGGATAATTTCGCGATCCGAGGCCGCGCTGCCGGCAACCGAAACCATCTGTTCTATTTTATGTACGGTCTCGAAAGGGCAGGGCGTTTGTCAGGGCGCCGCTTCTTCGGCGATCACGACTGGTATCGCGAAGGTGCTTCTTTTCTCGTTTCACGCCAGGACAAAACGACTGGTTTGTGGACGGGCGGAGGTGGCTCGGAGAAGCCAACCATCGCAACCGCCATGGCGTTGCTGTTCCTGTCGAAAGGGAAACGCCCAATTGCTATTGGCAAATATCTTTTCGAAAAAGAAGAAGACGAACTTCACCGCAAGGGCATTCACTACCTTTCCCGCAATCTGGAAAAAGCGTGGAACCAAAAACTGAACTGGCAAGAAGTCCGAGGTGTCACCGCGACAGCAGATGACTTGCTGGAGACTCCCGTTCTTTTCATGTCCGGAAACGATTCGTTCACACTGACCGATTTCCAGAAAGCACAGCTGAAGAAATATCTGGAAAACGGTGGCTTTCTTTTTGCAGAAGCCTGCCAGGGAGACGGTTGTGGGAACGCTGCGTTTGACCGATCGTTTCGCACTTTGATGTTTGAACTTTTCCCTGAAAGCGAACTTGAATTGCTTCCGCTCAATCATCCCGTTTGGACGGCACACCACAGTCTCGATCGGCCTGACGAGCGACCGCTGTTTGGTCTGCAGGCCTGCTGCAAGACAAGTGTGATTTACTGCCCTCGCAACTTGAGCTGCTTTTGGAATGTGGATCGGCCCGGAATCGAAAAACGCATGAAAGCGCTCGCTCCGCGATACGACAAAGTTCTGGACGAAATTCAATATGCCACAAAAGTCGGCGTCAACGTAGCGACTTACGCAACGGGTCGCGAACTGAAAGATAAAGGCGATACACCGAAACTGGAAGGCAAAGCAAAATCCGTTCTGGTGAACCGTTCGCTTGAACTGCCGAAGTTGATTCACGGCGGCGGCCACGACGAGGCGCCCAACGCATGGCGAAATGTGCAAGCAAAGTTCGCGGAGACCGGTATTTCGGTCAATTTCCAAAAGAAGTTTGTCAGCCCAGACCTGGAACAACTGGGCGACTACCCGTTTGTTTTCATGCACGGCAGAAAAGCGTTTTCCTTCTCAAAAGAGGAACGCGAAGCGCTAAGAATGTACCTGGAAGTTGGCGGCTTTATCTTTGCCGATTCCATTTGCAGTTCACCTGAATTCACAAAGAGCTTTCGCAACGAAATGCGAGAGATCATGGGGATTCCTTTGCAGCCCATCCCTCCGTCGCATCCAATTTGGAACGATCGAAAATTCCTGTTCAAAGTTGACACCGTCACGCTCAGAAAGAAGCGGGGCGACACGGGAAAGTTCGACGAAGTCAAAGGCCCTCCGCAGCTTGAAGGAGCCACCTTCAACGACCGACTGGCTGTGGTCTTTTCGCCTCACGACATTAGCTGTGCGATGGAAAATGCGGTCGTTTCTCAATGCGAAGGTTACCGCCGGGAGGACGCGGAAAGAATCAGCGTCAACGTGTTGCTGTATCGCCTGCGGGTTGAGTGAGCAGCGTTTGGGAAACTTGAACTCTGGCGAGCTCATTTGTATCGAGCTGAACTCTCGCGAGCTTCAACCGGGGCTATCGCCCAAACGGCTCATTAAAGCGACAAGCTCTGACGAGCCCAGCTACGGTTGGGCCGATTCTCAGTAGCCGATGTCGCCAGACTTCGGGCCTAAAGCCGGTGCAAAACGCGAACAAATGGGACAACGTCAATGCCTGAACTCTGGCGAGCCCATTCATATCGAGCCTGAGCTCTGGCGAGCCCATGCATATCGAGCCTGAACTCTGGCGAGCCCAGCTACGCGAGCGCTGCCGTAAATCAATCCTCATTTTTTCGCGGCAACTCTTCCAACTGCTCTTGGAGACTACGAATATTGGGCACGTAAATACAACGCCAATCGGTTGCACTGGTCTTCAAACGTAAGCGAGCAGGAAGCTGATTTTGCTCCACTTCATGTTCTAGCGCCGCGAGCCAAGGGGGCAGGTCGATGCCGACACCCGTTGTCGTTTTACAAAACGCCTGAGCTTCATGCTGCAACAGATCAAACGCTTTCAACGACTCATGTGTTCTGGGCTTGCTAACGGCAGGTTGGACCAGTGCAATCAGTCGATCGATCTGAATCTGGGATTCAAACTTCCCTTCAATGCGCCGACCAACGGACTCCAGTTGAATGGAATACTTTTTTCGAAGCCCATGCAGTGATTCAACGTACTTTTCAGCCTTGGGCGATATCTTTTTGTTCAATTCCCGCCGCCACATTCGAGCCACATTATTCTGCTTTTTGTCGACGAGAATTTTATGGGCCCAAACGACCGGCTTCATCTTCCATCGCACACGATCGTAGCGACTGCGAAGCCTCAGAAAATCCAGCAAAATGTAAAGCTTGTCGCCATGATCTGACTGGGTGGTCGTCGTGTTGTAATCACGATATTCAGTGAAGTTTTCGAATACCGCTTCAAGGATCATCGTCAAATGCACCACCACGCTTGGTCGTGAAATTGCGCCAACATCAAGATCGCGAAACAGTTTCAAATGCTCCAGTTCGCCGGACGTTTCGATTTGCTCAATCCACTGATCCACGCCCTGATGCAAGATCCCCCGCACGTTACCGAGGTGCAAAAAGTACTGCGTTAGAAGACCGTCGCCATACTTTTCAACAAAATCCACCAACGCCTGCCAGCGAGGCTTGTCATGAACTTTCTCCAGCACGCTCAGCCGCAACGTTTTGCTATGCTCCAACCACAGAAACAGCATCGATTCGGTAAGCTCGCGCAGACACGCGAACAGCGTTCCTTCCTCAGCTTCTCCATCGTTGTCGGCGCGACCGGCTTCCGTTGCGTCTGCCAAGGCGCTGACCATCGAGGTGTAGGCGACTTTGAAAAGTTCATCGAACTCGGTAACCGCTCCCAGTGCGACCGGATTCCGTTGCTCCATGTGCAACACGGCTTGCGTCAAAACGTAGGTCTCTGTGAACATGCCAATCGAGGGCAACGTTTGCAGCAGTTCCAGCATGTTCGTCTGCACCAGACGAACCGCCACGATCGAACGAGGATTTCCACCTCGCGTTAGCGGGACGTACAGGATCGGCTGGTTTTCGAAATATTTGACCAGGTCATAAAAGCTGTCCGCAATATGATCCGGATTTTGCATCACGAATCCAGCCAAGGTGTTGACCAAGGGCACCAAGTCCACAGAGGAGTCCTCATCGATGAACTGGCCATCGAATTCTTCTTCGTCTCCCAGCAGCAGACCAATCGCGACGATGACCGCTTGCAGCGACCTGATCGCGTTCTCTGTTTCAACACAGGTCTTGATCGTCTGCTCAAGCAACGATTCCTTGAACAGTCGATGCTGATCGTAAACCATCATCGATTCCTGATCACCCAAGGTATCCGGCAGCCGATATGCATTCACGGAATCCAACAACGAAAGCAATCTTGTGCGATTGATGGCCGCCTGGCGGACCCAACTTCTGGCCGTATCGCGTCGCCTGTCCAAACGGTCTTTATCAGCAGCGTCGACTTTCCCGACCGTCAAAGGTTCTGCCGATGAGGACAACGGAATGGTCGCCGCAATTCGCCAGTAGCTGGCAAGATTCCCAAGAAATTCCAACCGATTCAACACGCGATCGATTTCTGCAGTCAGAGTCTCGTCACTCTCTGCATAGCCTCCACCGTCATGGATTTCACCTTCGAAACCATCATTGGCACTGTCAACGTAGGTGATACCGAGATCGTATTTTTCACCGTCTCCATCGGAATCGTCGAGCGGATCATCGGGATCGCGCAACGCATCGGCCAAGCCTGCGTTTCCGTTATCAGTTCGATTCAGCTCGAAATTTGGAACTTCCCAATACTGTTCGGCGTTGGCTTCCAGAAAATCATAAAACTTGCTGATCTCGGTCCACGTTTTTCCGATCAAAGCAGAACTGTTGGTAAGCTTGGCGTCTTCAAGCCTTTCCAGCAAACTGCGCTTCTGTTCTGCGATCCACCGAAACATCAAATCATGAAACGAGCTTGCTCCCTGCTGCAAACCAACCGAAGACGATTGGCTTAACCAGTGAATCAACAGCGAAGTACTGGTTTTGTAGTCCTCTCGCTGCATCAACGCATCGATCACCAACTTGTAAGCTTTCGGCGAATCAAACAGCTGTGCATGCTTTGCCCAAAACTGAAGGTCTCCCGTCTCCGCGCCACCTTTGTGCCACAAATTCAACGCCGTTGAAACCAACTCCGCTGCATCGAAAACTTCCAGTGGATCGACCGCGTCAACGGACATGACTTCATGAGCCGCGTACTTTCGCCACCACTCAACGACAGAGAGAAACTCGGTTCGCACTCGCACTGACATTTCAGTCTGATCTTCACCTGCCGCCTGGCTCCATAGCCTCGAATACAACGCCAAAATACTTTCGACGATGTCGACCAGTTCAAAAGCGCGATGGTCACGAACGGAATTTTCCAAAGCCGGAAACAGGCTATAGTTCGCATCGAATCCAATGATGTTCCACGGGTCGACGATGGCTCCGCACTCGATACCGCGTTTCAACAGTTCGACCATCCGCTGAGCCGCCTTCAAAGCGCCTTCCAAATTCCCCAAGTCGATCGCCTGAAACGAAGCCGCCAACAGACAATCGATTCGGCAAACAATTCGCGCCGAAGCAACGGGTACCGTTTCCAGCTGCATTTGAGCCGCAACAGGAAATCCCATCCTTGCGAAAATTGAAGCCAGCCGACAATTGACCAATTGCGAGGCACGACGCTGCGAAAGAGTTGCATTAAGCGATTGACGTGCAGCACCGAGCGGTTGATGACGCTGCAGAGCTTCCTCACGCAAGCGGTCACGATGCCTGGCCGGCAACCGCCCAAGCAAGTCCTCATAAAAACGATCGCGATAGGCCGCAATCACCGGCAACAGCGTCCCTAGTGTTGTCTCCGAATCCCAAGCGCCAACAAAATCGCCTGAGATCGCTGAAGCCATCAGCATCGTGCACGCAAGAACCGCAGAAGCTTCTGTTTCGAGCTCCTCTACAGGGATCGATTCAGATTCGACACCCTTGGTCACCCGTTGCAACAAACCGTCCAGAGTCACCTGATGGATAATGAATCGTCGATAGTAGCCATCGGGCCCGATGCACTGTTCGTCCCAAGTTCCAAAATGGTGGTTTGGACGTTTGTTGATCGGATGATCAAAATCGAAAGCCTTTGGGTCGATCGCAAGTTCATCCAACTTGTCCAAATCAAACCGGGCCGCACGCAAAATATCTTCCGAAGTATCGCCGATCAATTCGACTGCCCGGGCGACGATCCGCTGATAGGGGCCAACCGCCGCGCCGGCATCACGAACGTACACTGGAATCGGTCGAATCCACTCATGCTGATAGGGTTCGATCTGCTGTGATTCCAATGACGCGATCGGACGATGGCCAAGATGATCGTTTAACTGGCCCAGCACCGCCTTCAGTTTCTTTGCAGCGGGAACGTCGTTGAGCTGAAGTGTTAACTCCATCGCTCGAGCGACAAAAAAGGAATTGAAAAGAAAGTCAGTTCGCTGGTGAAACAGCAAGTCGCGATGAAACTTTAACCACCCCGGCAAGAGTTGCTCAAAAACAAAATGCAGCACCTCACGCGCCTGTTCGGGCTCGCGAAACGTCTCGTTTGATTCAGCAAGGAAATCGAGTCGATCTCTCAATGTCACATAAACCACTGTCCATGCCGGCACGTTTTCGGCTGCGACATCGAAGAGCTGACTTTCGAAGGGATCGTTTTTGTCCAGCAACTGCTCGATGGACGTTTCGGCATTGGACCGTTTATTGCTTCGTCCAACATGGTGCTCAGAAGCATCCAGCAGTTCCGACAGCAAAAGATCAGGAAACGAATGCTGGCTAAATACCTGATCAAGGTTCTTGAAGAAATTTACATCGTGGTTGCCGGACGAAAAATTCAGATAACCAAGAATTCGATCCAGCGTCGCCTCGTTCGAGTTTTCGGGGGTGGCTCTTCCCATCGCAATTCCCCAAATTTCTTGTTCGACCTTGAATGCCCGGGACGCTCCTCAATGGCGTCCATACACAGAACACTATCGTAAAAATCGGTTCCAGTTTGGTCTAGGCGGGGAACGCACCGAAAAACGTTGATTATTGGATACAAACGTATTGCCCCAAAGGCTTCCATCCGCCACATTCAAGTCCATAATCCAACAACGCAGTGATTGATATAGCGATGTCGAACAGCAATTCCCCAACCAGCCACAATGCGACCCAGATTGACTCCACGCCCAAGGATTCAAAAAAAACCGGCTCGCGAAATGGATGCTTTCTGAAGGGGATCATCGGTTTGGCAATCCTTGCAGTAGCTCTATACGGCCTTCAAACGTTCATGGCCCCAAAAGTTGACGTCGAAGACGACAAAGTTCTGACGATCCGAGAGGCAGATCCGTCAGATCCAATCGACGACAAAGAAAGCGATACTTCTGCCAGCGATCAAATGGAGACGAAAAGTGGCGACACAGAAACTGCTGCCACCGGCCCGATGAATATCACGGACTCCATTTCGATGGAAGAAGTGAACAACGCCAAACATCCTTTGGACCCACTGATGGAGCTCGCTGACGAAAGCCTGAAAATTATTGACGAAAAATACTTCGACTACAGTTCGAAAATGCTGACTCAGGTTCAAACCGGTGGAACCCTGAACCCGGAACGACTGATGTTGGTGAAAGTTCGTCACGCTCGAAAGCCAGCGTCAGAAACTTCAGAAAATTCGGGAACAGAAAACGGTGATGCAGGTGACGCCGCTGCGAAAGAACCCGTGGTCAACGAAATTCCGTTCAGCATTTACACTCGATTCCTCAAACCCAAGGGCATGGTTGGTCAGGAAGCGATTTGGGTCAGCGGAAAGAACGACGACATGATCCTCGGCCACGCAACCGGCTTGATGAATATCAAAGTCATCCCTCTTTCTCCAACAAGCTCGTTTGCGATGCGAGGAAACCGCTATCCGATTTATCAGATTGGATTCCGCAACCTGATCGTGAAAATGAAGGAGTTTGGCGAAAACGATCGCAAGTACGGTGAATGCGAAGTCAACATCGATCGCGGCCTTGAAGTCGACGGCCGCAAGTGCACACGCTTGATGATCACTCATCCCGTCAAACGTGAACACTTCGACTACCACATCGCGAAAATTTACATCGATAACGAATATCAGATACCGACGGGCTACGAGGGCTATCTGTGGCCCGAGCAACCCGGTGAAGAGCCGCCATTGCTGGAACGCTATTTCTACACCGACCTCAACTTAAATTGCGGTCTGAAAGACATCGACTTCGACATCAAGAATCCCGAGTACGATTTTCCAGCTTGGTAAATTTTTGCACCAACACGATTTCGGCCCCAACACGACGGCGGACAACTATGAACACCTATCGCATGGCAATCGTCTCGGTTTTTGCTGCCTTCTCCGTTGCGGTCACCGGGTTTTTCACACAGAACAAAGCACGCGAAGAAAGCGGGCTGAAGCCGGCCATGATCGACGGCAGTGAACCGGGATGGGAAGAATTAGCCTTCGAAGACTTCGTCAACATCAACTGCAAAGACGACACATGGAGCGTCTCCGACGGGCTGATCAAGTGCAACGGAAATTGCAATGGTGGCTTCCGCTCGAAAGAGCAGTACACCAATTTCGAAATGGTGATGGAATGGAAGCACCTGCGACGCAGTGGCAACGCAGGTGTGTTCATTTGGTCGCCGAAAGAAGTCGTTGATCAAATGAAGCCCGGCCAACTGCCTGAAGGAATCGAAATCCAGATTCTGGATCACGGCTACGCAAAAGACTATGAAAAGAACCAGGGTAAGAAATCAGATTGGTTCACTACTCATGGCGACGTTTTCCCTTGCGGCGTCGCAAAGATGAAGCCATTCGCTCCAGCGGCTCCAAACGGCCAACGCAGTTTTCCATCGGCGGAACACTCGAATGGATTCGGCCAATGGAATCATTACTACATTCGGGCCATCAATGGCGAAGTTCGGCTGTGGGTCAATGGACATGAGGTTTCAGGCGGAAACCAATGCAGCCCGGCAACCGGCTTCATCGCTCTGGAAGCCGAAGGAGCTCCCGTCGATTACCGCAACATCCGCGTACGAAAACTGCCGTAATCCCTGGAACTTCAACCGGGGCTATCGCCCAAACGGCTCATTAAATCAACAAGCCTGTAAGGCATGCACGCAACTGCAGCTGCCGCAGATCAACCGCTGGATCGATAGCAGCCGGCCCAACATCAGCCGAAACCGGCGTTCCCGTTCTAGAAATCCGCGTTGCCCGGCGTGCGAGGGAACGGGATGACGTCGCGAATGTTGCCCATTCCAGTGACGAACTGAACCGCCCGCTCGAGCCCCAAGCCAAAACCGGCGTGCGGCACCGTGCCGAATTTTCGCAAGTCGGTGTACCACCAGTACTCTTCGATATCCAAATCCTGTTCCTTCATGCGGCCTTCCAGCACGTCGAGCCGATGCTCACGCTGGCTGCCACCGATGATTTCGCCGACTCCGGGAACCAGCACATCCATTGCCCGAACGGTTTTTTCATCGTCATTGCAATACATGTAGAACGGCTTAATCGAACGAGGATAATCAAACAGAATGACTGGCTTTTTGAAATGCTGTTCCGTCAAAAATCGCTCATGTTCGCTCTGCAAATCCGTTCCCCATTCGACCGGATAGTCAAACTTGTGCCCGCAGTTCTTCAGAATTTCAACCGCGTCGGTGTACGGCAAACGAACAAAGTCACTTTCGATGATCGACGTCAGATTTGAAATCAACGTATGGCTCTCGTCGATGCGATCATTAAAGAACTGCATGTCGTCGCCGCAATTCTTCAACGCGTCAACAAACATCCGCTTCAAAAAAGCTTCCGCCAAATCCATATTATCCGTCAGCTCGTTAAACGCGACTTCCGGTTCCACCATCCAGAACTCGGCAAGGTGACGTGACGTGTTCGAATTTTCCGCTCGGAACGTAGGACCAAATGTGTAAACCTTACCCAACGAACAAGCGTACGTTTCGGCTTCCAGCTGTCCGCTGACGGTCAGAAATGAAGGCTTGTCAAAAAAATCAAACCGATAATTCAATTCCTCGATCTGCTGTTTCGCAATTTGCTTCAGGTCCATCGTCGTGACTTGGAACATTTCTCCAGCACCTTCGCAATCGCTGGCGGTGATCACCGGAGTGTTTACGTATAGGAATTCCTGCTCCTGAAAAAACTGATGGATGGAATTGGTGATGCTGTTTCGAACCCGCGCCACCGCACCAAAAGTATTCGTTCGCGGACGAAGGTGAGCCCATTCGCGAAGCTTCTCCATCGAGTGTCGCTTCTTTTGCAGCGGGTAAGTATCGGGATCAGCCCAACCGTGAATCTGAACTTCACTGGCGAGAATTTCCGTTGCCTGCCCTTTGCCGCCAGATTCTTTGATTTCACCGTGGACCGTAAGGCTGCAGCCGGCAGTCAGTTTTTTGATTTCCGATTCGTAGTTTTCAAGTTCGCCGGGAGCAACAATTTGGATATTTCCCTGACAGGAACCGTCATTGATTTCGATGAAGCTGAAACCAGCCTTTGAATCGCGACGCGTTCGCACCCAACCACTAACCTTGGCGGTGGTTCCAATCGCGGATTCCTGACGAGCGGCTTTGACGGAAGTTCGGTTCATGTCGGATTCTTTTCAGGGTGAAAATTGCTCTTCGGATGATCGGATCGCCAGAGCAGAAACAAACGCTCGCAGCACCGCTTTCAGATGTAACACTCAAATGAAGCTGGAACCACGACTCGCAAAAACGAAGCACTTCAACGGATCGAAACCGACCGGTTCAGCCCCGTGCGTCCAACAGCGAGCGCACCTTGTCGGCGTACTCACCGATCGGGTCTTCAGGATAACGTTCGCGGATATGTTGTCGAGCCAGTTGCCCGATTTGTTGCCACTGATCCCGTTTTTGCCATGCACGCTCCATCGCTTCGTCGAACAGTGAAACGGTGGCTCCTTCGGCGATGAATCCGGACACGTTGTCATCCATCAATTCGGCGTTTCGGCCAAGGTTCGTCGTGATCGCGAACCTGCCACACAGCATCGCCTCTGTGACCACCAGCGGAGCTCCCTCGTAACGAGACGGAAGCAGCAGGGCGTGATTGGCAGCCCAGATATCAGTCACCTTTTTGACGAATCCACCAAATTTCAGTTTGTCCTGCAAACCGTGCATTTCGATCAACGATTCGAGCTGAGCCTTATTGCCCTGATCGTGCCCGTAAAAGGAAATTTCGACAGGACGGTTCTTCCACTTATCCTGCTTCATGACATCCACAACGATGTCCTGTCCTTTCGACTGAAAGTGCACTCGCCCGACGACGGCGACGCGGAAAACTGGCTCAGCCGAATCCAGCTTCGGTTCCGGCCACGGCACGTCGATCTCGTAGTCGACGTTGAATGGGTTGGAAACAATTTCTGCGTTATCCAACTTCATCGCGATATTGTTTTCCAGCTTCAAACGATTTTCATCTGAAACGAAAAGGACTTTTTCGGCACCGCTATACCACCTGCGATAGTCTTCAAGGCGGTCCCCCGGAATGAAGAAGAACGAACTCGCGCACTGCAGATTGATCGCGTACGGAATTTTGTTCTTCAGGCACGCGTCCGCGATCGGAATGCGATCAGGGTGATACCCCAGCGTAACCAAAACGGCGTCTGGCCCGGTTCGATCCACCCATGCATCTGGCGTGTCCGGGTCGGGCTTGAAGCTGCTGATCCACCCCTGAAATTTTGATTTTGGAGCGTTTCGCAGATTCAACACAGCGCCGCCCTTTTCGAGATCTTCCAGCTGAAACGCTTTGTAGGGCCACCACTTGAAGCTAACCGCAATATCGTGGCCTTCGCGTTGCAACTGCTTCGCCGCCTTGTACCAAAGGACCTCGCTACCGCCCCAGGGCATGCCACTCATACAGGAATAGAAACCGAACTTCACGCGATAACTCGTTATGGAATGTGGACACGAAGACCAGGAAACTCAGGCGACTCCGCAATCCGATTTGGAATTCTCGCCAGCAGGCTCGTCTTGCAGCCGCTCCGATTCTTCAATCGCAAGGCGGGTCTGTTCCGGCATCACATTTGGATGCTCGAATCGTTCAAGCGCGAATTCGTAAACGAGATGAAGCAGGGGATAGTCGTGATAAAACTGCTCCCTAAGCGACTCTGGCACAACTTCATCGTAGGTCGAAACATTGAATCGTGGAAGCTGAGTTTGCGGCTTGCCAAGCGTTAGTCCCAAGTTGTCGATCGAAGTCTGCAGATGCTCAAAAATTCCGATGTACACAAATTTTTGTTCCAGCTTTTCTTTGTAGTTTGCCAGCGTGATATCCTGGGGGAGATGGTTAAAGAGCCAATACGGATAGGTTCGAACGTAGCTCTCGACGTTGGGGAACTGGACCCGCAAATCAACCGGCTGGCCTCGAAACCAGAACTGTCCCCTCGCACTCCGGCCCTTGGCAAAGAAGTACATTGAAACCACCAGATCAAAAGGATCCCGCAGGATCGTAAAATACTGGTCGACTTCCGGATAAAAGTAAGGCAGCCCATATCCGCGGCCATGATCAAAGTGTCCGTGAACGCATTTCACATCCTTCAACCAACATCCACGATCATCCTGCGTCTCGACACGCGGGAGCACGATGTCCCGGGTCTCGTCCTGATTCAGTTTGTGGTAGTACCGACCAAACCAGTTCCGCAGCAATCGCACAACGCTCGTCCCGGCGCATTTGGGGATGTGCGTGTAGAGAATCGGTTTTTCAGGATCGTATTTCCGCACGGCGTTCCTCAACTAACTCATGACGCCTATATCATAGGCCGTTTGCAATTTCCTGCCATCGTGGCCACAGGTTCAACCCGGATTATTCACGATGCGCGGGCGTCAAAATTGAGCAGGCTTGTTTCATCGGGCCATTGTTCCAAGTTTTTAGTTTCGACAGTTCACCCACGAGGTGAATTGGTGAATCTGAAAAGCTGTCGCCACCTCAGGAGAATCGCCTCAAACATCAAACCAGACGCCTGTCGTCGTGAATCATTCCGGTTCAAATCTGGCGACCGCCGAAATTGATCGTCGCGTTTACTTTTGGGATTCGTTGGACCGATTCGGATTTGGCTTGATCCCCAAACGTTGACGAATTGCATAGACTCGATCCTTCATCCGGTTTGCGCGCAGACGAGTCGCCTCCAACGCGGTCGTCAAATGAACAATCAGCTCATTCTTTTCGACCAGCTCAGCTGGCATCTGTCCAAGCCTGTCAATCGCCGCATTCAACTCAACTTGCAATCGCTGAATGTCCTGCACCTGAAACACTTCATTATTTTCGTATAACTTCTCCAAGTCGAACGAAGCAGGAACAATACTGAAACCGCATCGCTCATCCGGCAAGATCCGCGCGGGAAGCTTAAGCGATTCTCCAGCGGCCCGACACTCCTGACCGCATTGAACCATTGCATCGATCAGCTGAAGCAACCGATCTGTCGCGGGACTGTCGCATTCCAACTGGTCGTGGAGCGTTGAATCCTGGAACAGCAATTTGTGCCCTGGCGGGTCAGCTAATTCTCGCAACGTCCAATTGAAATGAATCGGAGCATTGATCGTCCATGCAGCGGGAACATAGTGCGGCCGATTGTGAAAATCCAGAACAGCCGTCGGGCGTTTCCTCAAAATGCTTTCCAAATAAAGAGTCGATGGCGTCGTGATCACCGCGTCCATTCGATCGATGACTTCGGAAAGCGGCTCTCGGGAACCCGATTCTTCATGGGTCTTCTGTTTTGCCAATCCAATCTCGTCTTCCAACCCATCGGTTAGGCGCCATGTGACTTTGCAGTCACGACCATTGACTTTCGAGTTGTCGTCCATCCGCTTGCGAATATGAGTCAATGAATCGATCACGGTTTTTCGCTGCTGTTCATTGAAGGATGGCGTGTTGGCAGTTGCGATCAGCAAACGGAAAGGGCCCTCCTTCGTCACCGGGCTGCAGTTTTCAGCTTGGCCGTCGAGCCTTGGAAGTCCGACGACTTCGCATTTGCCGACATTGCCCCATGATTCGACAACGCGAGCCTGACCCCGACCGATGCAAGCGAGTTTATGGCCGCAAAGTGGCTGAAAAATGGAAGCGTCCGGCAAATCAGGGTGCTCCCACGTGTTTCGATATTCCAAAATCCCGTCCGAAAGAATCAACACCGGGACTTGGTGACGGCCCTGAATCTCACGCAGCTTCGCGATTTCCTCGTGCCGATAATGCATGTGAGTAATCACGATTCCTGCATCAGCCGGCAATTCCCAAGCGTGCAAATTCTCAGAAACGATCGTGACCGGCAGCGCGCAGCGATTCATCCACGGCAAATACAGCGAACTCTGAGCCGCAAATCGACACAAAACATAGACTCTCAATTTGTTCTCTCCCGGAACGGGAATCTGATCGCTCAAAAGTGAACCCTCGCCAAGCGGCTGCGTTTGAATCTTCCTGTCGTCATCGTCGTTATCCAACGGATTCTATCACGATCTGGTGGAATCCCGACGCCAGCCCTGAGTCATTCTGGTTGCGCACGTCGTCACTATGGTGTCACATTGATTTCGGCCCAAAGATAAAGAAACACTCGAAATTTACCGTAAAAACGCTGCAAAAATCGAGGCCATACAGTTTTCGCCGTCGCAAACGGTCCCTTTGGCACGCCCAGTGCAACTGTTGGTAATCGTCAAACAGAGGCAACGATGCTTCTGCGACAAGCACAATTCTGGGAGTTCCAAATGACTGGCAATTCAATCAAAACAATTCTGGCATTCGCTCTTTTGGTTGGCGTTGCCTCACAAGCCAACGCGAACGAGCGCGATCACATCGACCACCTTGCTCTTAAGATTCAACGCAAGGCCACCATCCTGACGACGGAAGTCAAAAACTACCGACGCACTACACGCTACGGCCAACTGATCGGGGCGACCTATCAGCTCAAGGGGTTGGCAACTCACTTGCACACCATCGCTCACTTTTCCGGCAACCTGCGACAACTGAGGCACGACGTCAACGAACTTGACCGAGTCTTCCATCGCGTCGAAAGTCTGTTCGATCAAGTCGAGCACGAAGCAGCGTTGGGCGTAGAATGCATCCGCGGTAACACGGCTCATGTAAAAGCTCTGTTGAACGCGATCGAAGATTGCATCCATCACCTGCAGGACGACATTGCGACCCTAAGTCGAGCCCAAACTTACCGGCCTGCAACGATCCACCGCACCAGTGGCTACACGCCTTATCACGGCGGTGTCTACGGTGGACATGGATACAACAGGAACTTCGGACATGACAGAGTCCATGGCTACGGCGGTCACGGGCACAATCGTCAGAGCTTCCATCGCAACAATCGAAATCGCGGAGGAGTCGGAATTTCAATCGGCGGAGGAAGCTCAAGAATCACATTCCGATTCTAGACACAACTGAAACGATGACGAATCAACCGATTCTGAATCAGGCCCTCGCGGGAAACGGCGAGGGCTTTTTTTTCGTTGGCGCCAACACGGACAACACGCTACCTCATCACCACATAAACGTCTTCGCCGATCCGCTGGGCAGTACGAAGCTCCATCTGTTTCGCGTCGACAATTCGACTTCGATCGAGCCCCATGACAGGAGTGACCGATCCGATTCCACCCAGCAATTTTGGTGCGATAAAGGCATGCACTTCATCGATCTCGCCCAAATCATGCAACAGGCCAAGCAACATTCCGCCGCCTTCGACCAAAAGATTCGTCACGCCACGATCAGCCAAATAAATCAACAGCTCAAGCAAACGTTCATGGTGACCGTGGGCGTCTCCAACCCAAACATCGACGCCATGGTCGACAAATCGTTGAGCCTGTTTTGCGTCGTGGTTTGGACCAACCGCGATCAAAGTAGGAACCTCATTGGCGGTCTGAACCAGGTTGGACACGACGGCGGTTGCCGCAGCCGAATCAAAAACAATCCGCAACGGCACTCGAGGCCGATCGACCATCTGGTGCGACTCCAACCCCGACAAGCGAACCGTCAGTTTTGGATTGTCGGCTCTCGCGGTGCCTGAGCCGACCATGATGCCGTCCACTCGAGAGCGAATTTGATGCACGATTTTTCGGGATTCTGAATTGGAAATCCATTCACTGTCACCTGCCGAGGTCGCAATTTTCCCGTCGACCGTCATCGCCCATTTCGCGATGACCCACGGCTTCCCTTTTTCCACAACCTTTAGATAGGGAGCCAACACGTCACGAGATTCCTTTTCCAGAACTCCGACGTCGACCACAATTCCAGCTTCGCGAAGACGAAGGATTCCCTTTTCGGCAACCGCCGGGTTGGGATCGATCACAGCGACGACGACGCGGGCAACCTTTGCATTGATTAACGCATCAGCACACGGGCCGGTTTTGCCTGTGTGCGCACATGGCTCAAGCGTGACATAAGCCGTACAACCTTCGGTCGACTCGGACGCATTCGAAATCGCGTTGACTTCGGCGTGAGGGCCTCCATAAATTGCGTGCCAGCCTCTGCCAACACAGCGATCTTCCTTGACCAGCACGCAGCCAACCATCGGGTTTGGCTCAACACGTCCTTCGCCTCGTCGAGCCAGGTCGATCGCCATCTGCATCCATGTTGTGTCGTTCACGTTCTTTACTCGATATCAAATTTTGCAACGAAAGCGAATCCTGACCCACCCAGTCAGTGCAATAAAAAAGGGCAGAGGAAAATCCTCCGCCCGATCGTATGTCATTCTTTGGAAACGACTAGTACTTGAAGCTGCAAACAACCTTTGAAAGGAAACATTGAAATCGGATTCTTGCGAGTGAAAAAGCAAAGAACGATGTCAAACATCCACTCCAGTTATTCGCACTAGCGGCAAGTGTTGCGATTTCCAAGCCTTGCCAAAAGTCCGCCGCCACGACGTGGAGCTCGCTTGCACAACTTTGGTCGTGCTGGTGGGCATAGACGTGGTCGTGGAGGACAAGCTGGCTTGCAAGCAGTTTGGCAAGGTGCTGGGCACGCTGGAGCACAAACTGGAGCTGGAGCCGGTGCACAAACTGGAGCCGGGGCTGGAGTTGCACAGCAAGTTGGTGCCGGTGCTGGAGCACATACTGGAGCTGGTGCTGGACAGCATACGGGCGCCGGTACTGGCGCTGGTGCTGGACAGCAAACGGGTGCCGGTGCTGGAGCACAAACAGGTGCTGGTGCCGGGCAGCAAACAGGTGCTGGGGCTGGAGCCGGGCAGCATGTTGGAGCCGGAGCAGGACAGCACTTAGGTGCTGGAGCAGGGCAGCGAGCGGTGCGAGCTTTCAACTTTGAAAACAAGCCACACTTTGCCTTGCAGCGATTGCCAAGCAGACCAGCGTCAGCGGAGTCAACAGTTGCCATGCTGAACATAGCAAACACGATTGCGAACGAAAGGCTCGCCATCCATCCCAAATTTCGATTCATGGGTCTTCCTCGAATTAGTAAAAACAGGTTGTTAAACGTGGTAGCAAGCCCATGAAACTATGGCCGACGGCCCAGAGTGTCAACGTGTCGATTCACCGTCCTCCAGGGATTTCACATTTATCAACCATTCCGTGAAAAGCCTCAGTTTCCATGGCTGATTCCTCCCAAAAACGGAATCAAACCTCTTCCAGAAAGCCGGTTCAGCCTGGATTACGCACGATGCGTGGGCGTCGACAGGCAGAAAGCTTGTTTCATTAGGGTATTGTTCCACGTTTTTGGTTTCGACAAGTCACCCACGACGTGAAATTGACGAATTTGCAAAACTTGCCTGCGCGTCCGGAGAATCGCTTCGAAGGGCAAACCAGACGCCTGTCGTCGTGAATAATCTCGTTTCAGATGCCAGTCCCCTTTGAAATTCGCAGTATCAAGTTGGCTTGGCCGACTGTTCAGGATACTGGACCCGAGCGTGATACATCGCGTTGAGCGATTTCACGAGACTTTCACAAATCGTTTTCAGTTCTTCGATCGTGATATCGCACTCGTCGAACTGATTGTCGTCGAACTTTTTCTTTGAGATCTCCATCACGAGGTTTTCAATTCTCGCTGGCGTCGGTTCACGAAGAGCGCGACTGGCACTTTCAACCGCATCGGCCAACATCATCACGGCGGCTTCACGAGTCTGAGGTCTGGGGCCGGGGTAGCGGAAATCAGCATCATCGATGCTTGCCGATGAGCCCTCGTTTTCAGCTTCAGCTTTTTTCAAAGCTCTCCGATAAAAGTACTCCACCATCGTGGTTCCGTGATGTTGTTCGATCAAGTCAATGATCCTTGGTGGCAACTTATGCTTCCGCCCAATTTCAACGCCGTCCTTCACATGAGCCGTGATTACCAGCGTGCTCATACTTGGCGTCAGGTCATCATGCCTATTGACACCGCCCGCCTGATTTTCAATGAAGTATTCTGGCTTCCTGAGTTTTCCAATATCATGAAAATAGGCAGCGACTCGGCACAGCAATCCGTTGGCTCCAATCTTGTCAGCAGCAGCCTCGCTGATCGAAGCGACATTGATACTGTGGTTATACGTGCCAGGCGCTCGCTGAACCAGTTCCTTCAACAATGGATGATTGGCGTCGCTCAACTCAAGCAACCTTGCATCGGTTTGTATGTCGAACAGGCCCTCAAGAAATGGCAACAGGTTCGTCATCAGCAATCCCGCCGCGAACGTTCCTGCTGAAAACAGAATCGCATCGGTCAGCAACGCCGAATGAAGCGGCTGCCCAAGCATGAACCTGACTCCCAATACGGTCGGGAAAACAATTGCCGCCGCCGTCAGCCCTACGTTCACCAATCGAGTCCGGCTTCGAATCTTTCGACAGTAGAAAGCCGACGTCGATGAAGCCGCCATCAGAATCACAAACTCATCCAAACCAAACCCGTGAGCCGCACAAAAGGCGAAACAAACCAGCCCGCTCACGAAAAGCGCCAGTTCGACGTGATAGGCGATCGCGATCGTCATCGAAAACAAAACAATCGGAACCACTTCAGCACGCCATTGCGGATACATCGTCAATATCCAGGCGGTAATCAGCGTCAGCGTGATCAGCAGCAACAGCAGTGAAAACGACTGCAGATCATCCATCAGGTGACGGTCGCGATAATACAGATACTGCGAAAGCATCGCAAAAACGGCCGCGAACATACCGATAAAAGACAAAGACCGAATCAGTCGAGCAGACCAATGTTCAGACTTCACCTGCGCATCGTATTCGGCTCGAAGAAGTTCCAGATCGGCATCGGTGATGGGCACTCCTGCCTTGATTCCACTGCGATCATTTTCCGTGAATCGTTCCAATGGCTCTCCCGGCTGATACGTTTTCATCAGCGGCTTCATCGCCAACAACGTATCCTTGACTCGCTTTTCGGTGCTTCGCTTGTCCCATGAAAGCGTGATCGGTAGTCGCGGACGCAGCCACCGAAACACGGCATCAGCAACAAATTCTGGCTCAAGGATGACCTCCGACTTTAGCGTCAGCTCTTCGGTCAGCCTCTTCTTCAACTCACCGCTGACCTCGGCAATCCGCACACTTGAGACCGGCACCCTCCGCGAGTTTGTCGTTTCACCGATGTAAACATCGATCTCTTTCATGCTGCCTTCACCGAACTCATGGGTCAGCTGGTCCAGCAACCCGGTTTTGTCGATATCAAGAAAGGCTTTGTCGATCGCATCACGAAACGCAATGAGCTCTTCATCTTTCTCCAACGCCAGCAGCATCCGGTTGAAGTTCTCTTCCAGTTCGCTTTTTTGAGCCGCTTCTTCGGCTTTAGTCTCAGGCTCTTCGGCTTCGGGCTTCACCGCAACTGGAATGGTTGGCTTCGCGGCAAAGAAACGATTGAGCGTTTCAAAATCCTTGATCTCGGAAAATGGCGTGGTTTTGATTGCGAAGACATCATCCACCAACGCTTGCCGGACCTGTTCCAGAGCCTGTTGGTCATGCACGTAGTAGCACAACAGGTTTCGCCGAGTGCGTATTTTTTCCTGGCTGGTCGCTTGAAGATCCTGAAACTCAAACGTCGTTCTCGCATGCAAATCACGAAGGGGAGCTTCACGAACCCGATACGGAAACGCTGGAGCCCACCCGGCCATGACCACCCATAAAATGGACGTCGCAAGAGCGCACAAAGCGACTCGAACCCAAACGTCGCTGCGACGAAAGAAATCAGTTGCTTTGGTAAACGGAGCTTTCGGCGGAGAAAGCGTCCAGCGTTTTCGTTGAAGTGATGAATTCGACATGGCTGATCGATCAGACAGTTCCTGCAATCGCATTCGACGCGACGCAAGGACTGGCTAACTTTTCTCCGGATGATCGTAGGCTTTAACAATATCAGTTACCAGACGATGGCGGACGATATCTTTGGCTGTCAGCCGGGCGATCGCGACGCCCTTAATCGACTTGAGCCGAGCGACCGCATCCAGCAAACCGCTTTGTGATTTCTGAGGCAAATCCACTTGAGTCGGATCACCGGAGACAACAATTTTTGAATTGTGTCCCATCCGAGTTAGAAACATTTTCATCTGCGAGATCGTCGTGTTCTGAGCTTCGTCCAAAATGATGAACGAATCGTTCAGCGTACGGCCTCGCATATAAGCCAGCGGACAGACTTCGATCACGTCCCGCTCCATCAATGCAATCGACTGATCGTAACCAATCATCTCGTGGATCGCATCGAGCAACGGTCGCAGGTAAGGATTGATTTTGGCTTGCAAGTCACCCGGCAAGAAACCCAACGATTCGCCCGCTTCGACCGCAGGACGCACCAGCACGATTTTTCTAACGCTGTGATTCTTGAGAGCCTCCACTGCCATCGCGACAGCCAGATAGGTCTTCCCCGATCCTGCGGGGCCAACGGAAAACACAAGGTCTTTTTTGCGAACGGCTTCCACGTAGTTCGCCTGGCCGGGAGTACGTGGGCGAATCTCTTTGCCGACTTGCAACGTCTCGATCGAGACCGCTTGAGCCCGCGGCAGCGCTTCACCGGTCACGCGAGCGATCGTTTCAGTAAACAACGCAGGAGTCAAACTTCCTCGCGCACGCACAATCTCGGTGAGCTGTTCAATCGCCTCGGTGGCATCGGCGACATTCTTTTCGTCATCGCCATTGATAAAGATTCTGCCGCTGCGATGCGTGATACTGACCTGAAATTTGTCTCGCAGTTTTCGCAGATGTTGATCGCGAGCTCCAAACAAAGGCAGCGCCATGTTCGGGTCGGTCATGTGAATTGTCGCTTCAGTCATGTTGCTGCGATGGTTCATTCATCGCACCTGAAGAAATAAATCGTCCGTCACAAAAACAGACGCTGGAAGATTATAGCTGATTAAACCGGGACAGCTGCTACCAGTTGAGGTTCGCGGTCGATATTGCGGCATGCAGCGATTGAAAGGCCAAAAACACCGCCCAAAGTCGCGTTTTCGCCCAAAACCCGCGTCACGCACACACATCAAGAAAGCTGCCTTCGGACAAGACACCTGCGTTAAATCTGAAGATCACTAAACGATCGTCCGACGAACGCCCGACAAACGCCCATCATTCCGCGGCAACAAGTTTCACTCATCCTTGGGCACGTAGCCCACCGGCGAAACTTTGTCCAAACGAAACTCTTTCCGGCTAAGCGACACGTAGTGATGGCCAATCGATATTTGCTCGCCTTCCCAAACTCGTTCTCCGTTTTCGTCGAGCCGCGCGTTCATGGTCGCCTTTTTTCCGCTGTGACAAATCGTTTTGATTTCGCCAAGCTCATCCGCCCAAGCCAATAAGTATTTGCTTCCTTCGAACGGTTCGCCACGAAAATCAGTTCGCAAACCGTAGCAAAGAACGGGTACGCCCAACTGATCTGCCACCAAAGACAACTGCAACACCTGAGTCGCCGTCAGGAATTGAGCCTCGTCAACGAAAACGCATCCCACTGCAGCTTGCGACGGTTGCGACCGAAGCGACTGGCGGCCTCTCACATCCTCGTACAAGTCAAAGACCGAATCGAACGCAATGGCGTTTCGACTCAAACCGATTCTTGACGAAATGATTCCGGTTCCATCGCGGTCGTCGATTCGCGGCGTGTACAGCAAAACCTGCATGCCGCGTTCTTCGTAGTTGTGAGCCGCCTGCAACAGAGTCGTGCTTTTTCCGGCGTTCATTGCCGAGTAATAGAAATACAGTTTCGCCATCTTGAATTCAGTCTGTCGTTTACCTTGAATTGTCTGCCGCTCAACATTAGAACAGGGATCGGAGATCTGATTAAGGATCAATCAGTTCCTTTTTGATTTTCAAAGTTGGCGAATGAAATGACTAATATCGACACGAAAACGGCAGCGAAACGCGAACTGAATTTCGCGTCCGTTGACGACGTCATTGCGGAACTGGATCGAATTACCAAAGCCGATGAATCAGGTGATTTGAAAGCAACGGGCAACTGGACTCCCGGACAAATTCTCGCTCACCTGTCGGCCTGGATTGAATACGGTTACGACGGTTTCCCAATGAAAGCGCCGCCCTTTTTCGTTCGCTGGATTCTAAAGCGAATGCTAAAGAAGACTTTGGCAAATGGGATGGCCCCCGGCATGAACATCCCGGGCGTCGAAGGTGGCACTTACGGTCAGGAAGACATGGATTTGACAGCCGGTATCGAACGCTACAAAGCGGCACTTCTGCGAATGCAATCTGAACCGGCCATTCACGACAGCCCCGCTTTCGGAAAAGTCTCCGACGAAGTACGCATTAAAATGAATCTGATTCACGCTCAGCTGCACCTTGGGTTTCTGGATTACTAATGCCGATCGAACCTGCCAAACCCGATGACGATCTGGATAAAGAAACAAACGAAGCCAACGAAACGAACATCGTTGCATTCAATAAAGATGCGTGGGACAAGGTCGCCGCAGAAGGCGATCGTTACTATCGAGCCATGACTGCTGAACAGATTCAGGCAGCTCGTGACGGTGATTGGCGAATCCGAATTACTCCGACCAAGCCGGTCCCTGAAAGCTGGTTGCAACCGCTGCAAAACAGAAACGTCCTTTTGCTGGCTGGCGGAGGCGGTCAACAGTCTCCGATCCTCGCCGCTCTTGGCGCGAAGGTAACCGTTTTTGACTTGAGCGAAAAACAGCTGGCTCGCGACATCGAGATCGCAAACCGTGAAGGTTATGAAATCCAAACCGCCTCGGGAGACATGGCGAACCTCGAAATGTTTGCCGACGCCTCTTTTGACTTGGTGCTGAACCCTTGCAGCGTCTGTTACAGCCCCAACGTGATTCCAATTTGGAAAGAAGTGTATCGTACGCTGGTTCCGGGCGGGCACTTTGTTTGCGGGTTCATCAATCCGCTGCATTACATTTTCGATGCCGCGAAAATGGACCGAAATCAATTTGATGTCCGCCACAAGATTCCCTACTGCGATGCAGACCTTGGCGATGCACAAACCGAATTGCTTGGCGAAGATCGGCCGCGAGAATTCGGACATTCGCTATCCGATTTAATCGGAGGCCAAATCGATGCAGGGTTCCAGATCGTTGGTTGCTACGAAGACGGCTGGGGCGGAGGCGATAAACTGAGCACCCACATCAGCACTTTCATGGCCACGCGAAGTCGCAAACCAGTTGCGCAAGGCATGAGGGAGCCAACCTGATGACAGAACAAGTGCGGCAAAAACCCGGCACGGAACTCGAGCGTCCCAGAGAAATCGTAGTCGTTTGCCCGGCTCTGAAAAGTCAGGTCAACCTTTCGCGAATGGTCAGACTGGTTTCCTGTGCTGGCATCACCAAAATTATTACTTCCGGCAATCCGAAAGTGGATCCAAAAATCGCTCGTGATGGAGTCGACCATGTTGAGATCGTCCGAAAGCGAACGCTGCTGCCCGTGCTGAAGCAGCTGAAAACAGATGGCTTTCACATTGTTGGGCTCGAACAAACCAACGATTCGTGCAACCTTTTCGAATACCAGTATCCTCGCAAAACTGCTTTGCTGATCGGCCATGAACGCCACGGAATTCCTGACAATGAACTGGCAATCACCGATGACTGCATCGAGATCCCGGTTTACGGATTACCCTATAGCTACAATGTCGTGACAGCGACTACGATGGCGGTCTACGAGTATTGCCGCCAATATCCCAGAGGCTAGTGCTGGAAGTTGCAAATAACCTTTAAT
>CAYZPA010000019.1:76628-78758 GCA_964479855.1 uncultured Pirellulaceae bacterium | reverse complement strand
TTTGATCGACTTCCTGATTTCGTTGGCAACGAAAAGAACGAAGGCCGTAATCGATGGCACTGGCGTTTTGATACGCCGGAAAAATTCCAGACGATGATGAAGAACTATTATCGGTTGGCGACGGAAGTCGATTCAACGTGCGGCAAGATTCTGGAAGAGCTGAAGAAGCAAGGGCTTGATGAAAACACGCTGGTGATCTTCACCACCGACAACGGCTATTACCACGCCGAACATGGCCTTGCCGACAAATGGTATCCGCATCAAGAAAGCATCCGCGTGCCTTTGATCGTTCACGATCCTCGAATGAAGGAAAGTACTCTTGGGAAAACCAACGATGAATTTACGTTGAACGTTGATTTGGCTCCGACGATTCTTGCTGCGGCGGGAATCGAAGCGCCATCTGCAATGCAAGGTTCTGATATCAGTCCGCTTTACCTTGCTGCTGAAAAGCCCGATTGGCGAACCGAGTTCTTTTACGAGCATCCGATGCTCAAAAGCACCGATTTCATCCCTGCGTCCGAAGCATTGGTGCGTAAGAAATGGAAATACTTTTACTGGCCAGAATTCGATCGCGAGCAGCTGTTTGATCTGTCAAACGACCCTATCGAAGAAAACGATCTTGCCTCTGAACCCGCTTTCAAACAGCAATTAACCGAGATGCGAAAACGATTCGCCGAGCTTAAGGCAGAAGCTAATTAATGGTGTTCGATCCTACCTTAAGTTGCTTCAATTTGATTTTAGGCGGCCGTAACAGTGGTTTTTTTGTCGCATATTGACAGTTGAAAACGGGCTCACTTTCGTGGTTTAACTCCTATTATTGGTTGTCTACTCTGCGAAGAGTTAACCATTGCCTAATAATATTTCAGGAGAGTTAAATGAGCGAATTCACCAAAAAGGAGGGGCGAAGCGGGTTCACGTTGGTTGAACTGCTCGTCGTGATTGCCATCATCGGCATTTTAATCGGGATGTTGCTCCCTGCGGTTCAGCAGGTTCGCGAAGCGGCCCGCCGAACTCAGTGCATGAATAACATGCGTCAGACGGGCCTTGCGGCGATCAACTTTGAGTCGGCTCACATGCACTTCCCTACGCAAGGTGCGATCAATGGGTCGTTCTTTCGAGGCGGGTTGGATCGTCCCACGCGTGGCGTTGAGAACTTCAGTTGGGCCTATCAGGTTTTGCCGTTCATGGAGCAGCAGAATCTTCACAGGCGTCGTGCGACAACGGGTGGACTTGGAGTGGACGCAAATGGCCAGTCGCTTGTAGGTGAGTCAGTTCCTCCCCTTAGCTGTCCTTCACGTGGAGCTCGATTCTTCACTACGATCGCACTTGAGCCCGGTCGTCACTTCATTTCTGACTACGGTAGTTATTGGACAACTAATAACGATGCCGTTTTGTTGACCGGAAACGCACAAACTCCAACAACTTCGAACCTTGTCGCTGCACAGCCCGGCAACGACTGGCAGACAACGCGTTTTCGTGGCTTGATCGTTCCGAGTGGTGAATTCGTTTCTGACTCAACTGCTCCAGGCGGATTTGCGCTTCAGCGCTACGGCGATGTCGGTTACGGCAGCTTGCTTGATGGTTCCTCGAACACGCTGATGTTTGGTGAAAAGGGAGCTTGGTCTACGAATTACAATCCGGTTCAAAACAGCCGGTACGCCAACGGCAACAATTTCTTTAGCAATATTGAGCTTAGAGGAATTGTCGGTCCGTTCCACGCGAACGCACGTGGCGTGTTTGGCAATGGGGCGGCTGCATTCCCGGACAATGACCGGGGGCTTCCACAGCTCGGAGGTTTCGGTTCGGCTCATCCAGGCACTTTCAATGTAGTGTTGGGTGATGGATCCACGCACACGGTTTCCATGGACGTTCTGCGTCTGGACTTTGTCCGTCTTGGAATCAGAAACGATGGGGATATCACCAACATCAACGAACTGTAGTCACAGTTGGTTTGTTGATACTCTTCTTGACCTGACATGGTTTTGGATAGTCTATCGCCGTGCAGTGCCAAGCTCTTGAAGAGGTTGGCTCTGCCGGTTTATGGGTTAGACTTTTTGTTCAGGGTCATCCGATGCGATGGTCGGCTCATAAACCGGCGGGCGGAAATTTTTCTGCTTTGCTTAACAGTGT
>CAYZPA010000019.1:37308-76528 GCA_964479855.1 uncultured Pirellulaceae bacterium | reverse complement strand
GATGGTCGGCTCATAAACCGGCGGGCGGAAATTTTTCTGCTTTGCTTAACAGTGTTTTGGGGAGTTCGCTTCTATTCAGGGTAAGTCTCGTTGATCGATAAGGTCTACCAGCGACGTATTCCGTCGTTTCACTTTCTAGCAGGATATGGATAAGGGTTTTGATATGAATTTAGGTTTTTTTCGCTGTCAGTGTTTGGTCCTTTGCCTATTCAGTCTGACCTTCCTTGGTTGTGGTGGCGACGATGTTTCCGATGCATTTCGGGAGATGAACAAGCTCAACATGCAAAAGCTCACGAATTCTTACGTGATGTTCGCAAGTGTGAATGGCGGTGTGGGCCCTAAAGATGCTGACGAATTAAAGAACTTTATCAAAACGGATGAACGGGTTCCGCCAAGGCTGGGAATGTCCAGTAGTGACCTAGAGGATTTGGATTCGATCTTCATTAGTGATGCTGACGGTGAACCTTTCAAGATTCGCTTCGGGTTGAAAATCCAGCTGGATGAGGATCGTTCTCCTTTGATTTTTGATGACGTTGGTGTTGACGGTATGCGGCGAGTTGCATTGGCGAATAACGAGATTCTCGAGGTTAGCGATGCGAAAAAATACGATCGGATGTGGACTGGCAGGGCGTCAAACAAAGACGCCGGACCCGATGAATCTGAAATCGACGGGGAGTTTGATGCGGAGTAATCTGATTTCAGGTTCTCTTGCATTGAGGCACAGAAGACTTGCTTGAGTACTGCGGAATTGGTGTTGCGGAATTGGTATTGCTCAGCTGAGTGAGAATACGCTTACGAGAATATGACAACGCTCTTTTGTTGTCTTAAAAACAGGGGTAAAGATGAGCAATCTTCGTGATGACGCATCCATTGAGAACGCGTTTGTACTTGCCAAGGATCGCTACGCTGCATTGGGTGTCGACGTCAACACCGCGTTGCAGAGGCTCAAGTCGATCCCTGTGTCGATTCATTGTTGGCAAGGAGATGATGTTCAGGGTTTTGAGCACAATGGCGAAGAACTCGGTGGTGGAATCGCGGTAACCGGGAATTATCCGGGAAAGGCGAGAAGCATTGATGAGCTTCGATCGGATCTGGAAACGGCATTTTCATTGCTGCCAGGTAGTCATCGACTGAACCTGCATGCGATCTACGGCGAGTTCATCTCGCCGACGGACAGGAATGAGATCGGGCCGGATCATTTCGCTGGCTGGATTGATTGGGCTCGTGACAGAAAAGTCGGTTTGGATTTCAACCCGTCCTTTTTTTCCCACAAGCATGCATCTGATGGATTTACGCTTGCCCATCCTGACAAGGGCATCCGGCAGTTTTGGATCGAGCACGGTATTGCTTCGCGTGAGATTGCTGAAGAGTTTGGGCGCGAGTTGGGAAGTCCATGTGTGACCAATTTTTGGGTTCCTGACGGATTCAAGGACACTCCTGCCAATCGCGTGAAGCCGCGAGAGAGACTTGCTGCTTCGCTTGATAAGATTTTCGAACGTGAGATTAGCCCTCAGTACAATCTTGATGCGGTTGAGTGCAAATTGTTCGGGATTGGGTCTGAGAGCTACGTCGTTGGATCCCATGAGTTTTACTTGGGGTATGCGATGTCCCGGAATAAATTGCTGTGCCTTGATGCCGGCCATTTCCATCCGACAGAGTCGATCGCGGATAAAATTTCCAGCGTGATGATGTACTTGCCCGAAATTTTGTTGCACGTTAGCCGAGGCGTTCGTTGGGATAGCGATCATGTCGTGACTTACACGGATGATCTGCAGGCGATTGCGCAGGAAATCGTCCGCGGAAACTACGTTGATCGCGTCCATGTTGGATTGGACTTTTTTGACGCCAGTATTAATCGGGTGGCTGCTTGGGCGATCGGGACGCGAAACATGATCAAGGCGCTGCTTACCGCCATGCTTGAGCCGACGTCTCGTCTTGAGCAGTTTGAAGAAGAAGGCGATTACACCAGTCGCCTCGCTCTGATGGAAGAGTTAAAAACGATGCCATTCGGAGCGGTTTGGGACTATTACTGCCGACAAAGCGGCGTTCCGGTTGGAATGGAATGGCTGGATGTTGTCAAGAAGTACGAACAGGACGTGCAAACGCATCGAAGCGATATTTCTGAGACCGTTTAGCAAGTTGCAGGCCGGATGAAAAACTGACTCCATCGTCCATATAACTTTGTCATTGAAGTGAACTGCACTTCCATCACCGAAACTTTGTCATTGAAGTGAACTGCACTTCCATCACCGAAACTTTGTCATTGAAGTGAACTGCACTTCCAACACCGAAACTTTATGACTGAAAACGAATCTGAATCTGGCGGTGAGTTCGAAAGAGAAACGGTTCCTGAAAACGCTTTGCTAGGCCAAGGCAAGTTTTGGGGAATGTATGCCGGGGAACACGCGGCCGGCACCGAGTTCATGATCGGGCCGTTGTTTCTGGCGGCAGGTGCAAGCCTGCAGGATCTGCTGATCGGCTTGTTGCTGGGAAATATCCTTGCGGTTCTGACGTGGCGATTTCTTGTGGCACCGATCGCGGTTGTTAAGCGGATGACGCTGTACTACCAGTTGGAACGAATCGCTGGTGGAGCCCTTGTGAAGCTTTACAACTTCATTAATGGAGTGTTGTTCTGTTTTCTCGCGGGAGCAATGATCACCGTTTCGGCCAGTGCTGTCGGCATTCCCTTCGGAATCGACTACGCCGTTCCGGAAGCCACATTTGGGCTGGGAAAACCTTCGTTTACTGGCCTTGTGGTACTCGTCGGGATCGTGATCGCTGTCGTCGCCGCAGCGGGTTACTCTACGGTTGCCCGATTCGCCAACATCGCGGCTCCATGGATGATCGGAATCTTCGCAGCATGCGGGATTGTTTCAATGGCTCAAATGGGAGCCACGGATTGGTCGACGATCTCAGAAGGCAAATGGTGGACAGATGCGATTGACTTCGTGCAGTCCAAAGAAGGTGAGCAGAAGTTTGGATTCTGGCAGATCGTCGTCTTCGCGTGGCTTTGTAACGGAGCGATGCATTTCGGTATGGCTGACCTTTCTATCTTCCGCTTTGCAAAAAGCCCTAATGCTGGCTGGGCACCTTCAATCGGCATGTTCCTTGGCCACTACATGGCTTGGATCGCTGCTGCGTTGTTGCTCGCTGCCCAAATCAAACTTTCACAAGACCTGTCGGCCAATCCCGGAGCCCTCGCTTGGGGAGCACTCGGTTGGACGGGAATCCTTTGTGTCGTGATTGCCGGTTGGACGACTGCGAATCCGACGATCTATCGAGCCGGCCTCGCATTTCAGGCGATGATTCCCAAGAGCTCACGAACGGTAATGACTTTGATTGCCGGAGCTGTTGCTACGGTTGCGGGAGCGTTCCCGAATTTGTCAGCACAGTTGTTGGGGTTTGTCGGAACCTACGGCACTGTGCTGGGCCCAATGGGGGCTGTGATCTTTGTTGACTTTTGGCTGATGAAAAAGTTTGGGCTCGAGGATGAGTATTCCAATAAAACAAATCAATCGATCAGTATTCCGGTGTTGGTTGCGTGGTTACTGCCGGTTTGCGTTGGACTGTATCTGATTTTCTGGCAAGGCATTTTTGCGGCGTACGCGGTAGTGCCATGCTGGGTGGCGTGTGGGGTACTTTATCTGGTGTTGAGTAAGTGCACGCAAAAAAGCGTCAAAGCAAAAGGGGCTGTGTCATGAATTCGACTGCCAAGCTGGTATCACTCATCGCATTGGTTGTCACCGTCGCACCAAGTCTGCTCTATTTTTCGGGCATGATCAGTATTGAATCCATGAAGTGGATTGCTCTGGCGGGAACCATCGTCTGGTTTGTCTCAACGCCAACGTGGATGGGACGCGATAAAGCGGCCTGATCGCGGCGGTCGTTACGACTTCCTTGATAAGCTGAATAATGAAGAGCTGGATAAATTGTGCTTGGCTGTCATGTCGCGCAAAAACGAAACTCAGAAAATAGAAACACAACGAGAAAAGATATGTCGACTTTGAAATCACTGACCTTCGTCGATCGCCACTGGGATGACGCTGTTGCCGAAAAGCTTTCGCCAGCTGAGCGACTAGCCTATCGTTCTAATTGTTTGGGAGCCGACCAGCGAATCACCAACACCGGCGGCGGAAACACATCATCGAAAGTGCTCGAAAAAGACCCGCTCACCGGCGAAGAAGTCGATGTGTTGTGGGTCAAGGGTTCCGGCGGCGACTTGCGAACGGCCAAGCTGGCGAACTTTGCGTCGCTTTACATGGACAAGCTGCTTGGTCTGATCCCCGTCTACGAAAATGCGCCAGACAACGGCCCGAAGACGCCAGCCGAAGACAGTATGGTGGGGCAGTTTCCGCACTGTACGTTTAACTTGAATCCCCGAGCCAGTTCGATCGACACGCCTTTGCACGGGTTCTTGCCCGCCCGGCACGTCGACCACATGCATCCCAACAGCGTGATCGCCATCGCGGCCTGCGATCGCAGCAAAGAGCTGACAGCAGAGATCTTCGGCGACGACATCGGCTGGGTGCCATGGCTGCGTCCAGGCTTTGAGCTTGGTTTGATGATGAAGCGTGAAGTCGACGCCAACCCGTCGCTCAAGGGGCTCGTCATGGGCCAACACGGCTTGATTAATTGGGCCGATGACGACAAAGAGTGCTACGACCTAACGCTTGAGTTAATTGACAAAGCCGCAGCCTATATCGACTCCAAAGACAAAGGCGATCAGACTTTTGGCGGCGAGAAATACCAAACGCTCTCTGACGATAATCGCAACGAGTTGTTGGTTGAGCTATTGCCATGGCTTCGCGGCAAAGTTTCGCAACAAAACAAGTTCGTTGGGACCGTGGAAACTCGCGACGCGATCATGCGATTTGTAAACTCCAATGACGCCGAGCGATTGGCTGAGCTTGGCACCAGTTGCCCGGATCACTTTCTTCGAACGAAAATCAAACCGCTCTACGTCGATTGGGATCCAACGCAGTCAACGGAAGAGGACCCCAACGGATTGGCGGCTCTCAAATCGCTGCTGGAATCAGGGCTTGAGCAATACCGCAAGGACTACGCAGCCTATTACGAATCCTGCAAGCACGACAACTCGCCTGCGATGCGAGACCCTAACCCGACCGTGATCCTGATTCCCGGGGTCGGCATGATCGCTTGGGGCAAAGACAAAAGCGAATCTCGCGTCACGGCCGAGTTCTACAACTGTGCCGTCGAAGTCATGCGAGGGGCCGAGGCGATCGGTAACTACATTGCTCTCCCGAAACAGGAAGCCTTCGATATCGAGTACTGGTTGCTCGAAGAAGCCAAACTGAAGCGTAAGCCGCCAGAGAAGGAAATGTCTCGCGACATCGTTCTGGTCGTCGGTGCTGGTAACGGAATCGGTAAAGAAGTTGCCCATCGGCTGGCCAAAGAAGGCGCTCACCTGGTTTGTGCGGACCTTTCTGGCGACGCCGCACAAGCGACTGCTGACGAGCTAACCGAAATCTACGGCCAGGGCATCGGTGTTGCTGGAAGCGGTATTTCTGGCTTCGGCCCAGCGATCGGGGCTACGGTCGACATCACAAAACGCGAATCCATCCGCGAGTTGATTCAGCGAACGTTGTTGGCTTACGGTGGCATCGATCGAGTCATCGTCACTGCGGGCGTGTTTGTGGCTCCTGAGCGTGATGGTTCGCTCAGCGACGACAAGTGGAAGTTCACCTTCGACGTCAATGTCCGCGGTAGCTACAACGTTGTCGATGAATTCCGCAGCGTATTGCAGCAGCAGAACCTGAATGCAGCCGTCGTGCTCACAACCAGTGTCAATGGAGTTGTCGGTAAGAAAGGTTCCGTCGCTTACGATACATCCAAGGCTGCTGCCAATCACCTTGTGCGCGAGCTTGCGATCGAGATGGCTCCGCTTGTCCGGGTCAACGCTGTTGCACCTGCTACGGTTGTCGCCGGAAGCACCATGTTTCCACGCGATCGAGTGATTGCTTCGCTGACCAAGTACGACATTCCGTTCGAGGAATCCGAGTCCGACGACGATCTGCGAAACAAGTTGGCTAATTTCTACGCTCAGCGAACGTTGACTCGTCAGCCGATCACTCCTGCAGATCAGGCCGAAGCGATCTACTTTTTGGCTTCCAACAAATCCAGCAAAACGACTGGTCAGATTATCAACGTCGACGGCGGCTTGCATGAGGCGTTCTTGCGGTAGTCACCTGCATGGTGCAAAGTTCCTGAATTGAGGTTCAGCATGGTTTGACGCTTTTTCGCGAGTTCGCGGCAAAGAATCAGATTTTAACGTTTCCCAATAAAGGTGCTTTGCAACTTTTGCCGCTTGTTACTTCGTAGCGGGCAAAGGCTCATCGAAGGCAGCGGACAAGCGAAGGTAGGCTTTCGCGACGTCCATCGCGGTTTCTTCCGCTCTTGATTTGTCTCGCGTGTCGACCACCATTCTTAGCTCGTCCAATTTCTCGCGATAGATCTTAGCTTTGGTGCTCTGAAATTCTCCGATCGAACCGTTTCGGAGATAAACACCGACTTCAAGTCGGCGCGAAAGATCATCGCAGTATCGAATCCATTTGTCAGCGGACTCCCACTGCAGAGTCTTTGCTGAAATGACTGCGTCAGTATTCACTGCTGATAAATCTCGCAGCAAAACTTTTGGAGCGGGATAGTAAATGAAGCATCCTGCAACGCTGGCCGCGATCAGGCCGACGACTGAAATCACGCCCAGTACCCGGGCAGGAACTTCTCGTTCGAGTCCAGATTCTTTTTTGGCGTCATCCTTCATCAGCCACGCTTCGATGTCAAATTTCTTCTCGGCAATCCACGTCAATGCCCCGATCCCAAACATCAGACAAAGTAAGCTGGTTCCTCCGAACTCGTTGGCGATCCAGAAATCCTTGCTTTGTTTGTTCGCGATTGAGAACGGATCTGTCTGATTGGTCTGGAATGGATGCGTGTAAACATCGAAGGCATGAGTGTGTCCTGCTGGTTCGACGCCCTTGGGGTAGAGTGGCTCGCTAACGGCATAGGCCAATCCGACCGTGATCACACATAGCAAAACGTAAAACGCGACCAGTTTGGGGACGCCATAAGTTCTGGCGATCCATGCGAGCAGTCCAAGGTTGGCTCCTGCGCCAAGTATCAACAATGAAAACGCTGCTCCGATGGAATTGCCGTGTTGAAACATGCCACCAATTTGGCTCATCGCCAATAACGGCGTCGAGTAAATTGGAGTTGCGATCAAAGCGACTGATATGGGAGCAAACGCATTTCCATATTCGACCTCGTGCTGCAATTGTCCTTTTGGAATCGCGACAGCAATCGCAACTGAGGCTGCGATACCAATCGCGATATAGATTGCTGATGGCCCGCACATTTCCCGGCAAGCGGAATGGAACAGTGCAATCGATCGTTTAATTCCAGCGGAAGGAACGGTGTCAACATCGTGCCTGTCGGGCTCGGTTTGTTGCATCCAGTTCCACATCACGCCAAGGAAGCTGACGATCACCAAAGCGCACAGTGAGAACGACAAAATGGCAATAGGATCCGAAAGCGTCAGGCCGTACAAAATCGACATAGGATTGAACAAAGGGGCCGTTAGCCCGAACGCGACGATCGTCCCTCGTTTGACGCCGGCCCGGTGTAATTCTCGAACGATCGGAATGACACCCAGCGAGCATACCGGTAACAGCATTCCGATCAGCCAACCTGCAAGAAGTCCGAAGTGGGATTCATCGGCAAACATTTTGCGGACTTGCTGTGCCCCAATCATGCGTCTGAAGATCGCCGCAATGAAGCAGCCAATGACAATCCACAACGACGCATATACAACCGTTTGAAACAGGCGTAAACCCGCACCCGCCAGATAGTAGTCTGCCATTTTATTCCGCTTTCCTTGAGTCCGGATTCGAGGATTCGATGTTCAGGCTGGATTCCAGCTTTTCGATCCAACCTTCTAAACTGTCGATTTTGGATCGAAATAGTTCACGCTTCTTTTCTTCGGACGATTCGCCGTTGACCAATCTCAAAACATCGGCCATTTCTTTCGAGGTCGCTTTTACTTCGTTCCATGTAGATTCGTCGATATCCGCGTCGGCGGCGATGTGTGGAAGCCATTGAGCGATGTCGAGAAGCTCTGTGTACGGTTCAACTTCGATCTCATGTTGTTTTTCGGAGCTCTCCATGTGCTCGTGGCCGTCGTTATCTTCTTCGTCGATTTGTTTTCCATTTTCATCAATTCGGTAGTAATGCGAATGGGCAGAAGCACCAGATCCGTGGATGACTTCTCGGACTTTGTATTTCAGCGGTTGCGGGAGCGGACCTTCTGAGGCAATTGTGTCCACCAGCTTTTTCATGCGCGAGACGGCTTCGTCACAGTTGTCAGGACGGTGCAATGAAAGTTTTGGGATCTTGCGATCCGCCGTTTCGGCCGTTTGGGAGTCCGAAGCAGTGTCCGCAGTTTGCCGCGCCGAATCGCAGCCGACGGACAACATCAAGAACGCTGCAGCCAGCAATAAAAGTGAACGAACAGAAATTTCACGACGACTGATAATATGCCAGTTTTTCATTTTCTTTAACCTTAGGTTCCAGGAACGGATACTGCGTTGATGACTTCTTCGACGACTCGGTTGACGGTTTGCTGCTTGCCAGGAATGCGCAAGCCAAGTACCGGTTTTGCGACAGTTTGGATATCGTCAGGAACGACAAACCCCCTGCCCTGCAAATATGCCCAGGACTGCGACATGCGTTGCCACGTGATCAGCCCGCGAGGACTTAGGCCAACCGCCGCCTCCGAGTGATTTCGAGTCGCCGTAGCCAGGTCTACAAGGTAGCCCCGTACGTTTTCTTTGACTTCAATTTGCTGAACCTCGGTTTGCATTCGCTCAAGCTCTTCGAGGCCAAGGACAGGAGTCGACTCAGACGTTTCTTTTCCCTGTCCGATGTTTTGACCCAGCATTTCAATTTCGTCCTGTCGCGCCGGGTAGCCAATGCTCAACTTGATCGCGAAACGGTCCAGCTGTGCCTCTGGAAGCGGATACGCTCCATGACTTTCGATCGGATTCTGAGTCGCGATGACCAAAAATGTGTTGGCCAGCGTCATCGTTTGATTGTCAATCGTGACCTGCCGTTCGGCCATCGCTTCCAAGAGTGAACTTTGAGTTCGAGGAGTTGCCCGGTTGATTTCGTCTGCCAAAAGCAGCTCTGAAAAAACCGGTCCCTGACGGAATTCGAATTCATGAGTCTTCTGATTGAAGATGTTGAATCCGGAGATGTCGCTGGGAAGCAGATCCGGAGTACATTGAACTCGAGCGAATTTTGCACCGATCGAGTTCGCCAGCGCCTTCGACAGGGTGGTCTTGCCCAGTCCCGGCAAATCGTCGAACAACAGGTGCCCCTTCGCAAGAATGCAGGCGATGACCATTTCTACGACATCTGCCTTGCCAACCAGAGCCTCGTTTAGCCGCTCCCTAAGCTGGCTTAGCTTTTCGTTGGTTTGAGTTTGAGTTTTGAAGATCATCGTGCACCCATTCTATTTTCGCTTTGAAAGCTTTTGATTTTTTGAAACGTCAGCGACCTAACCTGTTCGTGACAACTGGCAACCACCTCGTCATTGCCGACCGGCAGTGACGTTTCGCTGAAGTTGCGAAGATTCCACAGCTCAATAAAGCTTGCGGAAAGATTCGGGTCGACTTGTGAGTACCAGCTTCCGATTGTCCGTGAAGTTGGACGAGCAAAGCCGGCAGCCCAGAAACGAGCGTCGATCAATCGTCGTGTTGCCGTTAGCAAGCCCGGCGTCCAGAGGAGTCTGACCAGATGCCACCAGATCAATAGCCCGATGGTGATCAGGCGAATCCGAAATGCGATCAGGAAAATGGAGCCGGCAACCGCTGTGATCGACAACAACGGATGCTGGTAGATCCAACGGAAGACTGAAAATACTTTCGCGACAAATCTTTGCCAGAGCGTTTCGATGTTGTAGGGTTCGGGATACCCCGGTGTCGGCTCGACTGGAATCCAGAATCTCCCATCAAGACAAACTTCTGGCCACATGTGCACGTTATCACTTGTCACAACGGATTGCTTGGAAAGCCGGTCGTAGTCATCGTCTGTCACGATGAAACCACTTGCCAAACGGGTCTTGTAGCCCGCATGTCGCAGAGCAACCGCACAGGTTGTAGCAAACATGTAGGTAGGCCCTCCTTGATGGTCGAGGAAATGGTCGATGCTACTTTCGACACTCTGATCCACCTCCCATGAATTGTTCAATTCAAAATCGTTTCGCAAATGAGCGACGATGGATTCGACCTGATCCCAACCCGGATCGGTTCCGGTTGTCCATTCGTCAACGCGTGACCGAAGCGAGGAATTTGGGTTGGAGTTTGGGGTTTGGAGGTAGGGTGAGCTTTTAACACCATTGGATCTGGAAGCAGACATCGCCGTTTTTTGCAGATCAACCTGGTTTCGCATCGCGTGATAGTTGGGAACGAGGCCCTTCATGTCGATGACAGTCTGAGACGGAATGAATTCGCCGTCAAATCGAATTTGTCCGTGTTCATCCCATTGAAAAAAGTCGACTTTATCAACATTCGCGATGTGCCATGAATCAAGACAGGAAGCCATCAGCAGGCTGTTGGTTTCAAGCCGCATTAGCTTGAGACGGTGAATTCGACTGCCGGTAAGGTAGGCCGCACGACTTCGACTGACTGAGAAGACTGGTTTTCCGTTTTGCTTTTTGAGCCTGATTTTGGCTGGTCTCGGCGACGCTGAATTCGACTCAACGGTTGTCCAGTCCCAACCATCGAAATGTTGAAAGTGAGTCGTCGCAAAGCGTGCCGGTGCTGAACCTTCAACGAAGAATAGCGCATCGGTGGTTCGGTTTTCGAGTTTCTTGTCCGACGTTTTTCCCGACTTTCGCATCGTGCGAAAAGTCTTTCCCGCCATTTCTGATTGCTTCAATTCATGCAGGTGTTTGGAAACGGACTCCAGCGCGACCGCCCGGTTACGTGGTCGTTTGGTGACCGGTCCGTCGTACTTTTCGGACATTACGTCGTAGATCGAAGGCTTGTGGTCTTCGATAAACTGATCCGTTTCGACCGCACCGGTTGTGGTCGCATTGTTGCCGCCGGTCAGCATCTGTCCATCGCCGACACCATCGCGAGCGAATTCGTCTTCGTATCCGTCTTCGCCACCGGAAAACGGCATAAAGCCGCGCAGTGCGGTCGCAGTATCAGACATGGGAATCAGACACGCTATCCCGACCGCCAAAAGCATTAGAAAGCCAGAAATGCCGATCGTTGAACCGTGAATCGAAAGCATTTTCGATTGTCCGTCAATTGCCTTTGAGTCAAGTCGGCTCCAGTAGAGGCCAAGCAAGCCCCAGAGTGCCACTACCGCAAACGCGCCCGCCAGGACAAACACTTCGAACCTTTGAGTCATGCAGCAAACGAAAAAGACCAAAGCACCACTCAGTGCCAGGCTCGCACGGTCGTAGCCTGGAACGAATCCAATCAACGCAAGAAACAGTGCCAGGTATTGCAGCGTTAACAAGGCCGCCACTTCGTTCGCGTCGCCGAGCCCAAATTGTCTTGCGAAAAACTGCCACAAAAAGAAAGCAGCGACCACGACGGCGGCCCACAGTTGTGAAACGAAGATCGCTTGCACCGAACTTCGATTTCCCTTGCTATTGAAATACCAGCGTCTGGCCATGAAACAGGCAAACACTATCAACGCCGCAAGGAAAACGACTTCGCTGCACATCAGCAGCAGGCTTCGATGTTGATCAACGCGAAAGAACTGGACAACCAGAACCGCAAACAATGCTGACACGACGGTGCCGTGGCCTGTCGATTGACTGGAAGCACGAAAGGTTTGCGATTTGGTTTGGCCTTCAGACAGTTGCATTGGAAAAGCTCCGGCTCCAATCGCTCTTTAGTTCGTCCGCTGCCAGCCCCGGCGCCGTCACAAGAACGCTGGCTTCCGAAGATTTCCGATCGCTTTGTCGAGCGGTGTCCGGTTGGTCATCATCAGGCTCGAACCCTTTCAAATCGATCAGGATTCTTTTCAGATTTACTCCGCCGCAATGTTCAGTCCTGTTTGTTCCGATAAGAAAAACCGAACCAGAAGGATGAACTGGAATTTGGCCTCGCCAGTTTTGATCTTCGGTTGTATTGAGTTCTTGAAGCGACGGCAAGCTCGCCAGTGAATTCATCAATCGTTCGACGCCAGTTCGATTGTCGAGCCGTTTGTTGTCAGGTGAATCCAGCCCCGTGAACACGATTTGAATATCATTTCCGTTGCGGTGAAGTTGCCAGCAAACGGAAGCAGCCAAACGAATCGCCCACTCGTAGCTACTCTGCACGCCTTCACCGGCATGGTTTTGAGGTGACAAATCAACGATGATCAGAGTCGTCGTGGCTGCTAAAGTCTGTCGCTCGCGAACCATCAACCTTTGCGAACGCGCTGATTGTGCCCAGTGAATATTTTTCAGGCGATCACCCATTTGCCATGTCCTGACCCCAATGGTGTCGCCGTCATTGCCGGATCGGTCGCAGAGAGTTCCCAATACGTTTTGAATTCCATTCATTGATTCCGGTTGGCCATCAAGGGTTTCGCAAGCCGGCCAGACGGTGGTGGTTTGTGGGACCGAAACCTCACGTGAAATCTCGGTAAGTCCAAACGGGAAGCCGTTGGAAACCTCAATGATTCCGTCAGGCAAAACGCCTCTTCGTCGAGCGGTCACCGGGATGCGAAACTCTGTATCGGCCCATGCTGGAATTCGACGAAAAGAAAAAACGATTGGCTCTTCATCAATTCCCAGTTCCTGCAAAAAGTCTCCTTTGACCATCAGGCCGAACACGGGAATTGGCCAATAGTTTTGAACTTTGAACGTAATGTCAAACTGCTTGTTCTCCCAAAGTCGATGGTCAGGCACGATCAAAGTGCACCGCAGCCCTTTCATCGATAGCCACGGCCAAACCAAACCAAGGATCAGGAGCGATCCGAACGCAGCGGCCAAAATGTAACCTTGTGGCCCGACGAATAGCCCGACCAGAATCGAGAACCCAATCGCTCCGATCACCCAACCGATAGGCTGCTTGATCCAGTGAACATAGTGATTGGCAGATGGGCAAAAGTCGTAGTTGGCAGCGCCTAGAACGTTGCTTGCCAGCTTTTTTATTTGCTTGACCATGTTATTTTTTTCGAAGAAGAATGTTTGAGCACTTTTGAACTCAGCCCGGAAATGTGCTGAGCCTGATCGTCTGGCAGTTCACCTTGTCCATCGAAGGATGTTCATCGTTCTGTCAAAACGAATTGTTTGCCACGTGTTGCTGTTTCGGCAACTGGCCAATTGACTTAGCAAAACCACTTGAACGTGTTTGCTAAAACTCAACGTCTCGAGATCAAACAAGATCGTTTGTCGTGCTGTGAAACGGACAGTCGCTTAAGGATGCTTCGCTCAAGCAGAGAATCCGTTTGCCACACATTGCGGGTCGGCTTCAATACTGCAAAGCAGCTTTAGACAGCACGAGACTTTGTTCCAAAACGGTCCTAGGCGCTTCCGCACAAGTTGCAGTTGTTTGGCACAACTTCACAGAATAAAAAGCAACTCCAGAGACAAAGCCTAGATGGCGATGGAGATGGTGATGGAGGGCGGACCTCTAGCAGTGCTGGCGATTGGTTCGTCGTCAACCGACGAATCGTTGTCGAAAGAGACGGCTTGCGCGTGAGTTTCGCGCTCTTCAAATTCGAACGAATGGTCAAACGCATTGAAGTGCTTGAAGAACTCGCAGAATGCACAGTCATGGCAAGCCGTGTCGACGTCGAAACCGGCCGAGCCTGTCGTTTCAGATGGACCTTCGTTCTGAGCAGCGGAATGATGTTGGCAACAGCAGCACGAAACTGCCGCATCGTTTTCCATGTCAGCATTGGTGTTGTCGCTGGCATGAGAATGCAAACCGAAAAGGTCGGCATGATGCAACGATGGCCCGAGGTTCACGAGCAAGGCGAAGTAGCCGAGCAAAAACCAGATTGTCAGGGTGCATCGACGCATGAAAGTGCCAAAACGATATTTTACGGTGCCTAACACCATTGTAGTCTCAATTAAACGCTACGAGTATCAATATAATTCGGTTCGAAATTCTTTGATCAGAAACAAAAACGTCTGGATGATGCTGGTTATGAGTAAATCGCCGAAAGCGAATCGCCGTTTCGTCAACGTGTTATTTCAAATTGGCTAATAGTTGTTTTCGATGGACCGGGTCAAGCACCGGTGTCGTGTCCTTAAAAAGACGAACCAGAAAGCGTTTGAAGTTTGGTCCTGACAGAAATCCGTTGCTTAAATTGTCCGGAGTTCGATCCTTACGCAAATCCTTCAGAAGCCAGAAACGTCCGGCTTCAAGTTCCAGTCGTGAATTGTTGAGCGTGTTCAATTGCTGCGAATTGAAAGGCTCCTTTTTCAAAACGCCACACGTCAACAGTTGCGCGTTCAGGACCAGTTTATCCGAGACGTTTTTTCTCTTTCTTATCTGTTGGATTTTCTTTTTTAATTCCAGTGTTTCCCATTGCCTGTCATTCTTCCATGCGCAAAGCCCAATGGACGGCGTGCGAGTCTTTTCTCCGCCGAGAACGACGAGGGTATTTGGAAACACACTTTGGAAGGAAGCCGCAATCATTTTGAACTGCTTCTCGTTCAACTGATGGGCAGGAAGCCACTGGCAAAACATTCCGCCCGCGCAAAGAGCACGTTTTGTGTTCTGAAAATGCTCGACCGAAAAAAGCCGCCCTTCGCCGACTCCGTGAGGGCGAAACAGGTCGGCAACAATCAGATCGTATTCTTCAAAATTGGCTGCAACAAAAGTTCTTGCGTCCTCAACAACGACCCTGTTTCCGGGCCTGTCAAAAAAGCCAAGACTCTCCTGCGAAAAGTGTTGGCGGGCCACTTCGGCAACTTTCCCCGAAAGCTCAACCGCGGTCACCGACGGTGGATTTTCCAGTCGCTCAAGGCCGCTGGCAGAGATCCCTGTCGCCAATCCGAGACAGCATACTTTCTGGGCGTCAGGATGCAGCATCCACGGAAGTAACAACTGCCTGCGTTCGATCGTCGCAACGCCAGTGCTTCCCAGAACGTATTGATTATTTAGTAGCAGGCTCCTTGAGCCCTTCTGGTTGTTGACGACCAGTAAAGCGCCTTCTGGTCCAAAAACAGTGTGCTCAGTAACGTACTTGGTTTTCGATTTCGGGCTAATGTATCGAAGATCGCTGTAGCCATTCGTCGCAGGGATTGCCAACAACAGCATTACAAAAACAATCACGATACTTCCTAGCCCCCAGCGAAAAATCAGGCAAAGGACCAGGGCAGCCACGCCAAGGCATGCCGCAAGTACAACGAATCCTCCATAGATCCCGAAACTCGACAGCATGATTCCATTGGCCAACTCGCCTCCCAGCAGTCCGCCAATCCCGTTCACCGCCAGTAGCATTCCAACAGATTTTCCTGCCGGATCGCGCTCGGAACTCATCGAGATGATGGTAGGAAAAACCAGCCCGGCAAATAGCAAAGCCGCGCCGCCGGCAGTCGCAATCGTTTTAAAGAGCAATAACCAATATTGCATCAACGAATCGATCGTGTTTCCATCAAGCGAAACAATGTATCGCAGTGAAACCAGCTTGCTGGTTGAATGATAAAGAACAACGGGGCAAAAAAGGCATGCCGCTGCAGCTCCTGCCAGCCCGACGATAACTAGGACCCGGTGAGACAGTCCTGTTCGATTCAGAAAGATGACACTGGTCGAGCCAAGAAATAGAAACAGGATCACATTGGCAAGTAAAGCGCTTGTGGTTTGGAAAGATGAAGGTGCGACCAGCGAAAGCAATCGCAGGACGTGAACTTCTACGGCAAGAATGAAAAAGCCCGAAAGAAACGAAAGAGCCAGCAGCCCCCAGCGATTAAATGAGGCCGAATTGGTAGCTGAAACGTCTGGCTGCGCCGATGTATGCTTGGAGTCCTGTTGGTCGCGGAATTGACGTACTTTCCAGGCCAGGAGAATTGATGTCAATCCAATGAAGATGTTGACCATCGCAGTCAGAAGCATCATGCCTTGAACTCCGGCTCGCTCCAGAAGGAAAGTGGAAACCAGCCACAAACCGAAAACACCTCCCAGCATATTGATCGAATACATCAGGATTCCGGATTGTTTGATGTCTCCACCTAGCTCCGTGCTGATCAATATGAACAGTGGCATCGTCGTGCCCATAGCAATTGCCGGCGGCATGACGACGGCGATCGAAAGCAGCAATTTAATACCGCTTCCTTGCCAAGAAAGAAGTAACTCTGGACCAATCGCTGCGATTGTCCAATCCGCCACCATTGGCAACAGTAATGCGGGTATTGAAAGCAGCGCAATTGAGAATTCAGCCAGACCAAGTCTTACCGAGGGATCTCGCTTCGATTCGGAGCCGCGTGCAGCGAGCCAGCCACCAAGGGCGAGCCCAAGAAAAAACAGGCCAAGAACTCTTCCTGTGACCCATTCGGTTGCGCCCAGCAGATCAATCAGCCGCCGCGTCCAAAGCAGCTCATGCGATAACGCAGCGGAGCCACTTAAAAACGCCAAGGCCATGAATGTGGTTCGCAACATCATTCAGCTTGAGTTCCCAATAGAAAAAACTCTGCCGCGATGGGCAGAGTTCGTTTCGTTTAACATTGCACGCCAACGCGTTAGGCAAGTCTCTTTCGACGTCGCAGGAAGATTGCTCCAGCGACACCAAAAATGAGCGTTCCAGACGCAGGCTCTGGAATGGCGGTGACCCCAAAGGCAGGCACGGCTTGACCTTCGAACACAGTATCATTAAGGCCCGCGTTAAGGATCAAGAAGAACGGATTTGAGCTAACAACTGTAGAGCCGTCACTGGCAAGCGTAATGTCGAATTGAGCAAGCAGTCCAAGAGCGCCCGGCGGAGTAGAACCTTCATCCTGCAAGTCGAACTGGAGATGTGTGTGGATCTCTCCGGGAGCCAAATCTTCAGGGTCTTCTCCGCCTGGAGGGTTGCTCTGTCCTGTCCCGTCATCTCCCAAAGCGAGAAAGATTGACTGATCAGAATCTGTTGAGCTATCTAGCGTGATCGAATCACCACCTGAGTTACTAACTTCGATACTTCCAAACTCCTGAATTCCAAGGCCAGACATGGTTGGATCGAAGAAATTAACGTAGCCTGCACCGACCGTAGGCAAGCTCGAAGCATCGAGAAAACGAATCGAAACAGAATCGCCGACGTTGACCTGCAATCCTTCATTCAAAGGAGTAATAAAGCCCGGGTTGTCAGTGAAAAGGTCGGGATTAGTTCCAGAGAAATCCAGATTCTCAAACTCACCTTCAAAGATCGCGATGTTGTCAACGTTGAACTCCTCAGCCTCAATTTCCACGGCTGAAGAGTCAACGTTACCCATAACGTCTGTTTCAAATCCAAACTCAATATCCGAGTGGCCCTCATCATCTTGTGCAAGACCGACCGAACTTAACGAAAACGCGAGCAGTGCCGCAAACAAAAACTTTCTCATCTCAAAATTCCAATTGTAAAAACTAGTTGTCGTACGATAACGCTCGGCCGTCGTTGCGGGCTCCAAGAGCCCACCAGACTTCACGGGAAATGTCTTCGCTGACAAACGAGACAGAACCGTCGGCACGAGCAAGATTGACACCTCCAGAGTGGTTACTGCTAGGTGTTACCAAAAAGTCGCCGTCTCGATTCACAGAAGAAAAGTGTGCGAGTCTCGAATTCGGCGGCAAAATGTGAACATATGTGGGGCCCGCAAGCGGATACCCAGAACTCCACGATCGACCGATATAAGCCGACTCAACAATGTGTGGATCGTTAGAACGCACGATGCGATCGGCAATTGACGTCAATGGCTCAGGCCCGGAAGGGACAATATGCCGAGAACGAAGCCTCTCATCGCTATCTCTTACTTCCTCAACGGAGTTACCTGACTGAATCAGGCGTTCGGAAATAAGTGCCGTGTTCGAAGACCCGTCGGAAATATCTCCGAAACCGATCTTCGTACTTCCATGCCAAGGAGCCGGATCGGCAGGTCTCTCAAGTGGAATGACTCCATTGAGTCTCTTTCGGCGATCTTCCCCCTCAAACCCGGAAGCCAAAGACGGCCACCCGATATTACCGGCATAATTGCTTGGAGCCGGATTTGCCGTTCCCATAATGCGGTTTTGAGTTGACGGGTTGTCGGACGGACAAAGGAATAAATCTACCCACGTCGAAACTGCTTCTGCATTCGGATGAGTATCACTGACCCTGAAATCGCTGCCGTCACCATTGCTGATCTGCAAATCAAACATTGAGTGCACGTTGTTTTGCTCGACGTAGGGGAGCAGCGGCACCATCCAACTGTAGTACCCTGTTCGATAACCGCCATTGCCGTCGGATGAGCCGGGACCCATCTGACTGACAGGAAATCTCATACGAGCAGACTCAAAGCTGTGAACCGAGAGAGCAACCTGCCGAATCTTGTTGGCACAAGCCGTTCTCTGAGCCGCTTCGCGAACCTGCTGTACAGCAGGCAGCAACATGCCGATCAGAATCCCGATGATTGCAATCACCACCAGAAGCTCGACCAGTGTAAAACCAGCCTTTTGAATTTTTCCTTTGACCAACATCGGAAATCCCTTGAAATCTAAATGGACACTTTATTCAGACGCGAAATGTCATCTGAGCAATAAATCAATAAAACACCGCCGGGGTAAGCGCTAGTTCATACGGATTGTCGGGCCGCCAGAATGTCGCGATTACCCAGACGGATTTTCTTTGTACAGTCACGTTCAGCTTTTCGGAGCAACCTCATTCGGAGATCGCGACCACGGCAAAACAGGATTGAAATTTGTTCGAAAGGATGTGAAACCGGTGCTCCACGAATCATTGAATGCAACGTCGTGGCGGAATCACGAGAGGAGGAGTTTCAGGATCGATTGCGCAGAACAACTGTTGGCGAACCGCTGACCTAAAACAGAACTAGCTCAGAAAGATGGCGGGCGGACCGCGAGCAGAACAAGCAATAGGACGAAAGAGAATCGCCTCGACAGGTGTCGCCAGAGAGTCGCAACTTGGCGTTTCCTCGAGATCGAAGTAGGTGGAGCAGTTGACCGCGTAAAGGTGGTCAAAATACTGGCAGAAAAGACAGTCGCTGCAGCGATCGTCAGCACGCAGCGTTTCCTCATTGCCGGCGAGATTTTCTGATTGAGATGCCGGTGGCGACGCGACTTGGTGATGTTCGCAGCAGCACCCGCTACCGAAGATATCGAGGTTCTGCGAGCTGGATACCTTATCAATGGACGAATCGGCACCGCAATGACTGTGGAGACCGAAGAAATCCGCGTGGTGTACGGACGGCCCAACATTCATAAGCAGGGTCAGATAACCCAGCAAAAACCAAATTGAAGAGCGATTAACTCGCATTTAATGAACCAAATCGATAGAGGTTCTGGCGACCCGACGCAGTCAGTCTTACTCAATCGCTACGAGAGTCAATAGAGAACAGTTCAATTTTGATTGGCAAGTCTCGAAAATCCTCAGTCGAAACCCGAGTTCGAGTCATTTGGTCGGCCAATTCACTGACTTAGAGCTCAGCAACACTCAGTTTTCGCACCCTTTAGCGATTCGGTGCAAGTTGTACTGATTTTTTTCATGACTGATCGGCATGGATCAGCGAAGTGATGGCCTCAGAAGTCAGCGAACTCTGCGGGCTCGAACACAAGCCCTCCAACAGCGACTTCGTGCGGGCCGGCAGCATCTCAGGCCGCGTGCTCGTAGAAGGAAAACGAGAAACCGTCGTACGCCCTCGCGTGCGGAAACGCACCGACGACGGCAACAGCAAAGAAGTCGTGCTCTCGACGTATCAAGCGGCTCAGGATCCCAGCCAACTTAAAGACTCGATCGTGAACGCGTTGATGCACGGCGTGAGCACTCGCGACGTTGAAAAACTCAAACCCATCTCGCCGCGGCGCAGGGCATCTTCCAACCTTGCCAAAGCAAGTTTGGCCGTTCGATGATCGGAAGTCTTTGCCGATCGGCTGAATTTATTACCGTCGATCCGAAAGACAAGTTGGTAAGTTTGGTTTCGTTTTTCTAATTAAGCCATGGATTAATCTTTCCAATTAGAGATTGAAGGGACCAACGACACGAGCACGATGCGAAACGAACTCTGCCCAAAATTGCCCCAAACGCATTTTGGAAGCTGGGAAACGAAAAAAGGTCTCCATCGAAATCGATAGAAACCCTTCAAAAACGCAGTGCGGACGAGAGGACTTGAACCTCCACGGGAAGTAATATCCCACTAGATCCTTAGTCTAGCGCGTCTGCCAATTCCGCCACGTCCGCGTCGAATTGGATCGGTATCTTAGTAGTAGCCCTGCCCTTCGGTCAAGCCGCGTTTTTCCCTGAATTGATCCGGAATTATTCACGACGACAGGCGTCTGGTTTGTCCTTTGAATCGATTCGCCTGAAGTGGCGACAAGTTTTGTAAATTCCTCAATTCCATGTCTCGGGTGAACTGTCGAAATCGCAAACTTGGAACAATCCCCAGATCAAACAGGCATTTTCCATTTCGACGCCCACGCCTCGTGAATGATCCGGGTTAATTTGAGTCGCTGATCACCGGAGCGGATCGATGATCGGACCATAAGCGTCGGGGCGCCGATCGTTGATACGGTGAACCTCATGCTTTCCCGGTACGGCAACCAGGTGTTTTTTTCTGGCAAAGGCGACATCGATTTCGCCGTAAAGGATCTGCTCGTCGGAGTGATTTGCAAAATCGAGGTCACGTCCGAGCGGATCACAGATTTTGCTTTTGCCGATGAATTCGAACCCACGTTCCTGTCCGATTCGATTCACGGCGGCAAAGTAAACGTTGTTTTCCAGTGACCGAGTATTGGGAATAATGTCGGCTACCAAGCCAGATCCGGGCGGCCAGTTGGTTGGCAACGCGATCAAGTCGGCTCCTTTGAGCGTCAGGATGCGAGCGGCTTCCGGAAACGAACAGTCGTAGCAAATGTTCATGCCGATTCGAAGCGGTGTTTCATGATTGGGCAGCTTTAAATCGAACACTTCAAAGGGCTGGTCGCCATGCGTGGTAAAGTTGTCGACACCGAGTGTTGGTAAATGAATTTTGCGATATTTGGAAACAACTCCATCAGGTCCGATGCAAACGATCGTGTTGAATACTCGCACCACATCCTGAGTTTCATCTCGCTCAAGAAAGCCAACGATGGCGTGAGTCTGCAGGTCCGCGCAAATGCCTAACAATTCCGAAATGGAACTGCCGTCGACCTTTTCGGATGCGTCGAGTGTTTCTTCCATGGATTCGAAGCAGTAACCAGAAAGCGTGCATTCAGGGAAGATCGTCAATGCAGCGCCGGCTGCAACCGTCGTTGCCAAATGGCGTTTGACGTTTTGAAGATTCGTTTCGCGGGCCGCAATTTTGATGTCCATTTGGACACCCGCGATTTTAATAAACGACATACCGAAACGACCATTGAATGAAGGATAATCATTGATGCAGCGCGAGAAAAAGATGCGCCGCTGCCGTCAGATTATCGCGTTAATTCTCGGCGAAGCAACACGAGCCCCACGATCGCGCAAGCGATATTGCCCATCCATGCCGCGTAAGGCGGCAACGTGCTCATTTTGGCTCCGTTGAGCCCAAACATGAATAGCGGATAGTAGAGCAGCAGAATCGGAACGAAGCAGGCGCCAAAACTTGTGGCGTAGTTTCCCGTTCGCAGTCGCAGCGCGACCGGAACACCGATGATCGCAAACGCAAGGCAGCTGAACCCGTTCGCCCAACGGCGATGTGGCACGACGTGCAAACGGTTGTAGCGGTTCTTTGAGTCCTTGAGTCTTTCAGTTTGCGTCTGCCATTTTGTATCCGTCAAACCAACGAAATCTCCCGTAAGCCACTGCGTTGTGGCGTCGAGGGCGAGTTCTTCCTGAAGTTCGTTGAGCCTGATTTTTTGGTCGCTTATTTCGCTGGAGATTTGGCTCAGGTACAGGTTCGATGGGCTGGCATTTTCGCGAGCCAGTTTGTCTGGTGAGCCTAGCGGAATTTCCAGAGGAGAGCTTTCTTCGTCAACAAACGTGATGCCACTTTCGCTGGCGATTTTTCCTTGCTCCATCCGGAATTCAAGACTCTGGTTCGCGAGGTTAATCGCCATTTTTCCAGAGGCCGCGGTCATGTGGATTGTCTTGTTGTTCTTGCCACTGAAGGTGACCGTCGGGCGGATCAATCGACGCCCGGTTACGCCGTCGACTTCGATCGAAAACTGATCCGATTTAAAACTGCCTTCCTGTTTTAGTACGCTGTAGACGATCTTGTCTGTGCTTTGGAGAACAACTCGCTCGATCCCCCAATGGCTCCACGCGTACGCGATGTCGTTGAGCCAAACTGCGAACAGGCTCAATCCGAATGCCATCACCAACGCTGGCATAACGACCATGGCTTTGGAGAGACCAAGCGATTCCAGAGCGGTGACTTCGTTATCGGATGCCATGCGACCGAAAACGACACAAACGCTAAACAGGGATGTTGCCGGAATCGCGAACATCAGAGCTTCGGGGATTAGAAAGGGAACCAGCTGGACAACGATATCCGGACCGATGCCGTGTTCGCGTGCTTTCTGCGCCAAGCCGACCAGCAGCATTAGCAGCACGAACGCTGCGGACGAGACAATGAAAACCTTGAGCAGTTCCCAGACAACGTATCGCGTTATCAGCTTTGGAATCAAAGATTTGTTCCTTTCGCGTGCTTCTGGAGTTTAGGCGGCTTTGGCGAGAAGCTTGCCACCGACGTGCACGTCGAGCTGCGGGTAAGGGATGCCGATTCCAGCTTTGTCCAATTCTTTCTTTGCGTTGATGGTCAGCTGTTCACGAACCGCCCAGTAGTCTGCAGGTTTGCACCATGCTCGCAACTGCCAGTCAACTGATGAGGCGCCGAGTTCTTTCAGGTAGACCTGGCTTGCAGGATCCTGAACGCAGTCGGTTTGGGCGATCGCTCGTTCAAGTGCGGCTCGCGTGTGATCGAGGTCCGAGTTGTAAGAAGCGCCGACGTTGACGTCGACTCGTCGCAGTTGGTTGCGAGAATAATTTTCAAGCTTGCTGCCGAAGATTTCGCTGTTGGGAATGATGATGTGGCGGTTGTCGGGTGTGTTGATTCGCGTAGTAAAAAGATCGATCTCTTCAACTTTCCCCTGCGTGTCAGCGACCACGATGTAGTCGTCGACTTTGAAAGGGCGAAAGATCAACAGCATGATGCCGGATGCGAAATTGCCGAGCGTGCCCTGCAGGGCCATACCGACAGCGAAACCGACAGCGGCCAAAATTGCAGCGAAGCCGGTAATACTAATGTGAAAGTATTCCAGAACGGCGATGCCGACGATGACCATCATGACGTTGCGAATGGCTTTGGTCAGGAATTTTCCTAACGTCAAATCGACTTTCCTGGAAACGACTCCTCCGATCGATCGTCCAACCGCGGACGCGATCGTATAAGTCAAAACGAGGGCGGCCAGGAGCAGAAAAGCCGGGACCACGACCCGTTGGATCAGTGGGTTGATCGTGGTTTGGTCCCCTTTGACGGCCCGCTGAAAAAGCGTCGAAAGAGGAAGTTTTGGATCAGATGATTTTAGCTCGATTGGAGCAGGCGAAGTCGCATCCGGGTTTGGAATGGTTTGGCTGACGTCATTTTCAGCTTGCAAAACCGGGGTTGGGTCATCGAAGACTTGAACAGCCAACAGTGTTGGTGCTGCGAAGTTGCTGATCAAAAGCGCCAGCGATAGCAGCCAGCAGAGCCGAGTTTTGCGATTTCCAGTAAGTCCAGCCATCGTTTCAATCCATCCATGGTTTGAGAAAATATCCGGACGGAGTTTAGAACAACGCTTGCATCCATCAAGATCAGTTCCGCTAGCCATTGCGTTGTATTGGATTGTGAATTCGGGAATTTGACAGGCGATGTGGTTGGCATGCTGGCCGCAAAGAAGTCTGTCGCAACGATGTCAGGTTTGTGCGGCCGGCTCGAATGCGAGGCACGACTATCGGTTTGGGACTTCTCTGGACCCGTAACCGCGAACTTACTACTTTCCACAAAACAGATCGTGAAAAACTTACACGATTCGCATTCATGTCTCGCTGTCGCGCGACGCCAGATCCAACCAGCACAGAACCATGAACCTGAAAAAACAATGGCCGGACTTTTTGATTCCAGCCGGGTTGATCGCTTGCTTGACCGTCATCCTTGTTCCGCTCCCGCCCGGAATGATGGATGTTTTATTGGCTGCCAACTTGACTCTAGCCGTCGTGATGTTGCTGAGCACAATCTACGCGAAATCGCCGATGGAGTTGAGCCTGTTTCCGGCGTTCTTGTTAGGCGCTACCTTGACGCGACTGGCGCTGAACATTGGAACGACGCGACTGATCCTTTCGCGAGGACATATTGACCACGAGCAAGCGGCTGGCGGAGTGATCGCCAGTTTTTCAAACTTTGTCACCGGTGATTCGATCGCTATCGGGCTGGTGATCTTTGCCATCATTGTTGTCGTTCAGTTTGTCGTTATCGCTCAAGGGGCGACTCGGATCAGTGAAGTTTCTGCAAGGTTTTCGCTCGACGGAATGCCCGGACGGCAAATGGCCATCGAAGCAGAATTGAACTCGGGGGCCATCGATGCGCAACAGGCTCGGGAACAACGCAAAGATGTTTCTGAGCAAGCTGACTTTTATGGAGCGATGGACGGAGCGAGTAAATTTGTACGCGGCGATGCGATCGCAGGTGTGTTGATCACGTTGATCAATATTTTTGGCGGGCTGTTCATCGGTTTGACAAACGGAATGTCTTTAACGGCTGCGGCGGGAACTTTTACGAAACTGACGATCGGCGATGGGTTGGTGAGTCAGCTTCCTGCTTTGTTGATTGCAATGTCGGCTGGAATTTTGGTAACGCGGACGCATCGAAAAACAGATCTGTCGCGCGAAGCGGTTCGCCAGGTGATGTCTCGCCCGATCGTGATGGTGATGGCTGCGGTGTTCCTTGGGTTATTGGTGCTGACGAAACTGCCGATGCTTCCACTGTTGACGGTCGCTGCGGTTTGTTTGGTGTTTGCCTGGAATGGAAATCGTGAGAAACAAAACCAGCCAGAACAACCTGCCGTCATTGAGAAAGCGGCGGCTCCGACTGAGAACACAATCGATCGGCTTTTAACCAATGACATGATGGAAATTGAGTTAGGAGTCGACTTGATACGCTTGGCCGATTCTCGGCAGGGAGGCAACCTTTTGCAGGCCGTAAGTTCGGTCAGGCAACAGCTGGCGACGGAAATGGGAATGATCCTTCCCAAGATTCGTATTCGTGACAACCTGAAAATCGGCCGGAAAGAGTATCGAATTTTGATTCAGGGTAACGCGGTAGATCGAGCGGTGTTGGAGCCCGATCATTTGCTTGCGCTGGACTGTGGTCAAGCCATTCAGCCGCTGGAGAACGGTGTCGTTGTCGGGCTTGCCGCCGAAACGATCGCTCAGCCCGGGTACTGGATCGATGCGACGGCGTGGGAGCAGACGGAGCTTGCGGGATATCGAGTCCGTTCGTGTACGGAAGTGCTCTGCGGACAATTGACAAAGGCCGCTATTTCGAACGCAGACGATTTGTTGACTCGAGACGCGACAGCGCAACTGATCGATGAACTCAAAAAGACGTCGCCTGCGATTGTGAACGATGTGATTCCGGATGTTCTTCCGATGTCTGGCGTGCAGCGGGTGCTGCAGTCGTTGTTGGAGGAAGGGGTCTCGATCCGGCCGCTTCACCTGATCATGGAAACGATTGGTCAGGTCGCGACCAAAGTCCAAACACGTTCCGCGTTGGTTGAAAAGATTCGGATCAAGCTTGCAAGGCATATTTCCAGTCGGCTATCCGGTGATTCAGGCAACGAGGTGATGGTGTTCACGATCGAGGAAGAACTTCAAAACCGAATCGCATGTGCTTTCAGTGATGAAGCGGACGAGATCCGCCTTGATATGCCACAGTCGATCATCGAGATGTTGGTTGTCGCGATGAGCGATGCTTCTTCTCGCATGTCAGCGACCGGTTTGAAGCCGATTGCTCTGGTTGATCAGTCTATCCGTCCTGCGATTGCGCATCTACAGCTTGAAATGCTGGAACAGTTTTTCGTTCTGGGTGATCGGGAGATCGAAGGAATCGAAGTGAATGTGTTTGGAGAAATTACCAGCGAGCAATTGTCTCGCATGGAACGGCAAGCGGCGTGAGCCCGGATTATTCACGATGCGTGGGCGTCAATATTGAGAAGGCTTGTTTCATCGGGGCATTGTTCCAAGTTTGTGGTTTCGACAGTTCACCCACGAGATAAATTGGTGAAGCTGCAATACTGTCGCCACTTCAGGAGAATCGGCTCAAGCATCAAACCAGACGCCTGTCGTCGTGAATAATTCCGGATGAGTTAAGGCGGAGCAATCGAAAGCGGCGAAAGTTCAAAGCAACGCATGTGGGCGTCCGTGCGAGGGTTCATTGACGTGTGAGGCGTCTACAGCAGCAAGTGAGGCTTGCATTCGGTTTTGAAGTTTGCAAATGCCAGCCCGACGCGCAAGCGAGTGGTATTTCCGAGGCGGTCCGCATTCCGCATTCCGAACTCACTCGCTTGCCGGATTATTGATTTAATGCGAATTGAAATTTTGTGCCAGCCGTTTAGCCGTTTAGGCGTTAGCCTCGGTTAACGACACTTCAACCGGGGCTATCGCCCAAACGGCTCAATAAATCGACAAGCCCGCAAGCGAGTGAGCCTTTCCCGCATTCCGAACTCACTCACTCGCTTGCGCGTCGTGCTTGTATTGAAACGCTTCGCATTTCGAAACCTATGAGTGTTTGTCGACGTGATGTAAATCTGCTCCGGCATTTCCTGTGCCAAACAAGAGAGTGCATGCGGTTTACCCGTAAACTTTACGCAATGTGCGGATTGCAAATATTTCACGATTGTTTGAACTTTCTTCCGCCGATAGATCATCTAAGCAAATGTGTTGGTTGCCGGTCGTATGCTGCGCAACGAGCAAAGATGCGTGTTTTCACCAAAGGCTTCCCGTCGCGGTTTTTCGCAAAAGATTACGAACCTTGTAATTTGTTCATTGACGTGATGAAGCGATTTTTGATAACTACGCCCCATCGGAATGAGGCACCAAGCTGTTTTCGATGAACGAGACGATCTTTGTCAGTCACCTGACGAAGTGGTCAAACAAAAATCACAAATGTCAGATGGGCCAGTAGCCACCAACTCATCTACAAAATATCGCGTGCCAATCACGGAGGATTGAATGGCGACAACGGTTGCAAAAAATGAAGAAATCCTTGAAGTCTGGAAAAAGTACAAACCAGACTGCAGCGACAAACAGCTGCGGAATACTCTCATGGAGCGGTACTTCCCGCTCGTAAAGTATAACGGCGAACGAATCTGGCAAAGACTGCCCGATGGTGTCGAGCTTGATGACTTAATCTCCGCTGGAGTATTTGGTTTGATGGACGCCATCGACGCATTTGATCTGGAACGCGGCGTCAAATTCGAAACCTACTGCGTGCCGCGTATTCGCGGTGCCATGTTGGACGAACTTAGAACCATGGACTGGGTGCCTCGTCTGGTTCGTTCCAAAGCCAGCAAGGTCGGTAACGCGACCAAGCGTTTGGAAACGAAGCTTGGGCGAAAGCCAACCATTCAGGAATTGGCTGTGGAACTGGAAATGACCGTTCCCGAAGCCGAAAAAATGATCAGCGACGCTAACGCGGTCGGATTGATCAGCCTGAACAAGAAATGGTACGAAACGGACAGCTACAAGGACGTTCGCGAAATCGACATCCTTGAAGACAAAAAAGGCGAAGATCCGACGCGTCGTATTCAGAAAAACGATTTGATGCGTTTGGTGACCAAGGGCCTCAATCGCAACGAGCGACTGATCATCATTCTTTATTACTACGAAGAATTGACGATGAAGGAGATCGGAGCGACGCTTGATCTGAGCGAAAGTCGCGTTAGCCAGATGCATTCGAGCATCGTGCAGCGTCTGCAGCATCAGCTCGGAACCCGACGTAGCGAATTTGGACGTGGCAAAGCCGCAACCAAATAAGCCCGAATAAACGGTTGGCGAAGCATTCGGAATCATTACGGCACCTGTCTTTCTGGGCAGGTGCTTTTTTGTTCGCTTCGTCTACATCCAGCGAGCATCGATGTCGAAATCGAGTTCCGCGTCGAGTTGTGATTCGCGTTTCTCCAGATCCATGTCGATTCGCGGCGACGTCTCGGTGACGTCGCTGGCGTACATGGCCTCAAGGTCTACAAGGGCTTCGGCGAAAGAGAAGCTGAAATCGAAGAACCGTTCCATGTCGACCGTGATGGGGCGGTCGGTCGTGTGATTGGTAAGGCGAAGCGTGGGCCGCTGACAGTGTTCGAGAACTTCAGTTTCAAAAACTGGACTGACAGGTGTTGTTTTAGGTGCGGGTTGAAAAATTCGATTTCGCATAGGTTCCTCCAGTAGGCAAAGCCGTCGTCCCTGGTGGCAGCAAAATCGCAATCATTGCGATGATCAGAAAACGTTTTAACCCATCCAACTGTTCATCAAAAAGACCAATATTTGGCTCGATGCTTTTTGCAACGCCTTGGAAAATGGGTTTTGCAAGAGTTTCTGTCACAAAAAAAATAGAATTTGGTTTCGATCGAACCTTTTTTGGCGCAGCACGTACTTATGCTCGGTCAACCAAATTCGGGACAAAAACTCCCAGTTGTTGATGACATCAATAAATCAAACGATACAAATCGCTGTCGTTACGCGATTCGAAAATAAGTCACTCAAAATATTGGATTCCAGAACCGCTAGCAAAACAGTCGATCCCCATTAGAGTTCGCAGTGCTTTGGTCGCTTGACTCATGGACGGCACAACTCATCGACTGGACTTGCTTTGAAAACCGCGACACATTTTCACCAATGGATGGTGCAAAAAACGGTTTTCATTCGCGAAATGGAATTGTGCTAAATCCAAAATAATGGTTTCCTACGCGTGAATGAATCATTCACGAGTTGAAGCCTCAAACCCCGAAACCGGGAGAGATCAAAATGCAAATCAGACCAACCACAAATGTTCAATCGACTTCGTCGGTTAACCTTCATGCAAATAACGCGACTTCATCGACTGACACGAACCTGTCGCTACCGTTAGACCAGATCGATATTTCGGTCGAGGCCCAATCGATTAGCCAGACTGGAACAGACTTTCGAGCCGATCGTGTCAGTGAAATTCGCGCGCAAATCAGCAGCGGAATTTACGACACGCCCGACAAAATGGACGCTGCGATGAGCCGACTGCTGGACGAGATAGCCTGACTCTGAATTGCTCAGCGTTTTGTTGCGTCGTTAAAATCAAAGATTTTACAGCCTGCCCTGGTCATTCGCCAGCGCAGGCTTTTTTTTCGCGCTGTCCCGTTTCGGTCCAGAATTACTCGGTTCGATTTTATTCAGGTCAATTGGCATTCGGTCGATTGAGTCTAGAATGGTGGTGCGGAAGCCAATCGGGATTGGCATATTGAAAATCGCAGATCCGATTCATTTCACAGGTAGGCTGATGGCCGTTCTGTCCTCTGCCGACGACTCGGTAATTAAAAAAAACTTTCGGCTTACTGATGAAGAAGTCGTCATTGGACGTCATCCGGAATGCTCCATCCAGATTGATGACGCTTCGGTCAGCCGTCATCATGCGCGAGTCGTGCACAACGCGGGAGCCTATTTTCTGGAAGATCTGGATAGCCGAAACGGAACGTTTCTCAACGGCGCTCAGGTCCAGCAGCAGACTCGACTTTTTGATGGTGCGATCATCAAAATTTGTGATATTGCCTTTAATTTTCACGCAGGAGACAGTATCAGTGGCGTGGAGCGAAAAACGGTTGAGGAACGCTCTGCTCGAAATTTGCTTGGACGACGAAGTTCGGTCATTCTTGCTGATGATTCGCAGTCGCACGTGATGTCGCAGTTGGAACCGCCGTCTCATCAGAACCTGCGTCCTACGAAGGTTAGTGCAGAAGAAAAGTTAAATGCGATCACAAAAATCACGCATGCGTTGAGCGAAGCCGTTGATCGTGACGAAATGTTGAGCCGCATTTTGGACTTTTTGTTCGAGCTGTTCACTGAAGCCGACCGCGGCTTCATCATGCTGAAAGATCCCAACGGAAACCTGAAACCACTGGGCTTTAAAACTCGCTACGATCAGGATGACGAAGAGATTCGAATCAGTCGAACGATTTGTCAACGAGTGATGGAATCACGTCAGCCGATTCTTTCGCGTGACGCCGGTAAAGACGATCGCTTTGACACCAGCCAGAGCGTGTTTGACTTTCGGATTCGATCGATCATGTGTGCTCCGTTGATTAACAGCAAAGACGAATCGATCGGAGTCGTTCAACTGGATTCGCTACGTCGTTCGATCGTGTTCAAAGAAGAGGATGTCGAAACGCTCGTCACGATCGCCATGCAGGCCAGCCTTGCGATCCAAAAGGCGGACCTTTTTGAGCAGGCACAGCAATCGAAGGAGTTGCAGGCCGATTTGAAATTGGCTAACGAATTGCAAATGCGATTTTTGCCTCAAAAAGCTCCTGAGCTTGAGAGCTACGAGTTTTTCTCGTGGTACCAACCGATGCAGCAGGTCGGCGGCGACTACTTTGATTATTTGCCGTTGGATGAAAATCGACTTGGGATCATAGTGGCGGATGTCGTCGGGCATGGAATTGCAGCTGCCATGTTGATGGCAAAGGTTTCCGCAGAAGCTCGTTTTGCTTTGGCGACCTCTGAATCTGCCGAGGAGGCTGTCTGCAAAATGAATCGGAATCTTTCGTACATGAATCTGGACCGATTCGTGACCATGGTGCTGTGTCTGCTGGACAAACGAACCGATTCACTGGTGATCGTGAATGCCGGGCACATGCCTCCAATTATTCGTCGCAAAGATGGGACCATTGAAACGGTGGCCACGAAAGAGTCGGGGCTTCCGATCGGAATTTTGGATGACTATCAATACGAAAGCTACGCGACGGTTCTGCAGCCCGGCGACGTTGCGGTCATGTACACCGATGGCATCAACGAAGCGATGAACGACAAGGATGAGCAACTTACCTCCGAGGCCATTGTAGAAGAGCTTATTCAGGGGCAGGCCAAAACGCCGAAGCTTGTCGGCGAGGCGGTTTGTCAATTGGTCAAACAGCATATGGGATTCTGCCAACCGATCGACGATATCTGCATGGTTTGCGTCGGCAAAGAGGCGTAATTGTTGAAGCTTAATCGTTGAATTTAATCACGATTGCGGTTGAGTATCCCGTCGTGGCCACGCTTTCGGTTCACGATTGGTTGAGCTTTTTTGCTCGGGTGCCATGTTTTCGCGAAACATCGCAATTCATTATGCGGCTCGTTCTGTTAGACTCATGACTCATGCATGGTCAAACACCCGGAGACAGATGCAGCGAAACCCGTACGAATCTCCATCCGTCAAATCAAACAATAAACGCTGCCGCGGCATGTCGTTTGATACAGTAATTGCGAATTATCGAGCTTCACGCAAACGATTGGGATGCAATTGCTGGTTAATTGCTATCTTCTGCTTCCAGTTGGGGTGTGCACTGATTGGCGTGGCTGAATTTGCAAAACAAACAAATGCAGGCCTTTTCATTGTCGGACTCGTGTATTCTGTTTCGGGGATCTTAATAGCCGGCGCCTTGCTGTTGGCTGTTTTCGGCCCTATTTCTTTCTTCTGGATAGGACGTAAAACTGATGATGCCGATTAGAACCATCGAAATACTCGACATCACAACTTCAAGTCCGTAGACACGGGGGTGTCACTCACCTGCCAGACTACTAACGAGTGTTTGCGCTGGTGCGAAGGTGAGAGGTTGGTCGGCGAGAGAATCCTCGTTGAATGCCGACGTGTGGTGGTACTTCGACCTCCGCCTGAGCTCAAGCATCTTGTTCATGAAGCCCGAAATGACTCTGAAACGCTGCACTTGCTGCGTTTCGTGTTTTGTATTTTAAAAAAACTGCGCAGCATTAAAACCTCACGCTGCTGGAAGCTTCAAAGACTTCTAACTGATCAGTGGATTTCCAAATTACTCGGCCGTCAGATGTGCGGCTGAAGCTCGAATGATATCCAACACGGGTTTGATTTCGTTCTTTTCAGTGAACAACCCGCCCCCCGGAAAACGCAGGTCATCGGCATCATTCCATTGCCGCCAAATGAAACCGTGAACCACCGGCCTTGCAATCAACATGGGCAACAGTTTGCTCAAAAGTTCCAGCCGCTGCGCGTCGACCAAATTGCTCCTCACATCGTTCACGATCTGCCCAGAGCTGGCAGCAGTTTCGGTTGCCATCGTTGGCATGCGAAAGCAGATAATCAACGGCAATCCCAATTGAGACCAGGTGTGAAGCATATCGATCCACTGCAAAGGATCACGAATAACGCTTCCGCAGGGCCAGTAATCCAGATTGATATCCAGACCAATGAAGTTGATCGGGACGCCTTGCCGAAGGAGCGAATCCGCGATCTGCAATGGATGAGCACCTCCAACGGCGGTCGCCAAACGCTCGGCCCACGGATAGTCAAAACTGACCATCATCGGAACGTCGACCTGACTTTCGTCAATCAGGTTCAGCATTTCACTGGTGATCTGAGTCTGCTGTGGGTAGCTAAGATGGCGATGCCCCATCCCGTTGAGTCCGCTGACGACATGCAAAAGCGAGCTGGAAGGGTCAAGCTGCCGAACCGTTTTGCGGCACTTGTTCAGGATGAAATCCCGTCGAGCATAAAAGTCATCGAGCTCAACGATCTCCTGCCCCATACCGCCCGGCGCGGCATCAAGGAAAGGACCCACGATCATTCGTTTGTTTCCAACCTTTGCGGCGGCTTCTGCCTGTTCCGGTTGAACCTGGACGAGATGGAAAGGGTCGCTTGAGTAATTTTCTTCTGTGATTACGTCGACGTTTCCGATCGTGTTGGCGAACCAGAATCGAGGTAGATCCTGTTGCTGGGCTCGAAACTTGGATACTTCGATACCGAACTGTTCGCTAACCGCAAAATTGCCAGCCATCGCAGCTTCGAGTGCTTCGTTTGCTCCCCGGTCTGCAAGTTCGGGGTCCTCTTGCATGATCGCCTCGCTTAGAAGCCGGGTCGCGTGAGAGATGTGCTGGTGGATTTCGTCCGCGATATCGAGCCCTCCTTCCTGCCAGATGGAAATCTGATTTCGTAGTCGATTCAAAGTTCCACGTGCCAGCTCGATCAACAATTGGTACGGCATTTGAGATTCGGGCAGAGTGCCGGTGCCGACCGTATAGTCGCCATACTCCTCAAAAGGGAACGCCATAAAGACTTTTCCAGATTCGTCCCGATTGCGAACGATCGACATTAACCCGTCAGCAACGTTGACTCGGCAGGGCGACGGCATACCGTCGAGCCCGATCACATGAATGGATTTGGCCTGACCTTGGGTCGGCTCCCAGTTGGAAGGAAGTCGGAACCTGAATTCGCCCATGGAATTTCGTAGTCGTCAGAAGAAAGTGAAGGCCGCGAGATTGATTTACAGCCCGAATTCCAAATTCTAGCACACCCGGTTTTGATTTGCAGGTCCGGCGGTTATCGTGAATCGGTTAGAAATCGTGAGTTTCTACACTTGGCTTATCAAGAATCCTGTTTTGATCTGAATTTGAATATGACGCTGATCCGGCAAGGCAAAGTTCGTGACGTCTACGATTGCGGTGAACACTATTTGATGGTCGCCAGCGATCGTATAAGTGCATTCGATTGGGTTTTTCCAACTGCGATTCCCGATAAAGGGCGTGTGTTGACGCAGATCAGCAAATTCTGGTTCGATTTCCTTGATGTGCCCAACCACCTCATCAGCGACGATGTTTCGACGATTGAAATTCCGGACGGACTGGTCCGCGAGGACCTCGTCGGCCGTTCGATGTTGGTCAAGAAGTGCAAAGTCGTCCCGATCGAATGCGTCGTCCGAGGCTATCTGGTTGGTTCCGGCTGGCGAGACTACCAGGCTACCGGAAACGTTTGCGGGATCGAGCTGGAAGCAGGATTAAAGAACTGCGCGCAGTTCCCTGCTCCGCTGTTCACGCCCGCGACAAAAGCTGACGAAGGTCACGACGAAAACATTTCCTTTGACCAAATGGCAAAAGCTATTGGAAAAGACGTGGCCGATGAGCTGCGTGAAAAAAGCGTCGCCGTCTATCAGAAAGGGCTTCAGCACGCGAAGACCTGCGGCATCATCCTTGCAGACACGAAACTGGAATGGGGATGGTTCGAGGACCAGCTGATTCTAATTGATGAAGTGCTGACTCCCGACAGTTCGCGTTTTTGGCCAGCAGATCAGTACAGCCCTGGCAAAAACCAGCCCTCTTTTGACAAGCAGTTTGTCCGCGAATATCTCGAAACGACGACTTGGGATAAAAACAGCGATCCGCCTGAGCTACCGGCCGAAATCGTGGAACAAACTCGAGCCAAGTACATCGATGCTTTCGAGCGGATCACGGGATCGAAATTCGCGTGGGCGTAAGTTCAGTTGCCGGTGCTTTGGTTTACCCCGGATTATTCACGATGCGTGGGCGTCGACATGGAGAAAGCTTGTTCATTGGGATGTTGCTCCAAGTTTGTGGTTTCGACAGGTCACCCACGATGTGAATTGTTGAATTTGCAAAAACTGTCGCCACTTTCAAGAGAATCGCCTCAAACATCGAACCAGACGCCTGTCGTCGTGAATCATTCCGGTTTACTTCTGACCCTTTGCCCCGCTGATGCAAATCGTGATGGTCGCCAACACGTAGCCCAAAATCGCACCCGCGATCACGTCTGACAGGTAGTGGGCGCCCGCGAACAGCCTCTGGGCGCAGGCAAGTATTGCGATTGCAAAAAACAGAAAACGCCCTTTTGGGTAAATCACGGACAAAGCGGTTGCCATCGCGAAGGCCGTTGTCGCATGTCCGGATGGGAAAGAGTGAACTCCATCGTGGATCAGCCCATGTTCGTCCGAAACCGAACTCGGCCACGGTATCTGAAACGTGATGCGGCGGTCGGTGTCGTCCAGAAGATTCGCGGGCAATTGCGACGGTCGCACGCGAAGAAAAAACAGTTTCAATAGGGCGCCGGCGGACGCTGCGATGATTGTTGGTGCCAGGAACCTGATGGACTGGCTGCGATCAAGAAAAAAGATCAACAGGGCCACCAGCAGAATTCCGGTTCCATGTCCAAACAGCTCCGTCAGATTGATCGACTTCGCGAGGTCGCCTTTGAGGAGGCCGTCCTCAGCCAGGAACAGAAGCTTGTCGTCGAAAAAACAGTAGCTCAGGATGAAAACGGAAATCGATAGTGCCGCGCCCAAAATCGTGCCGAAAATTGGTTGTTTGGGCTCGTTTTTTGTCATGAGAGCAAGATAGGCAAAATGTGCGTTACCGCGATATCGCAGACTGCCTCGTTTGACATGCTGTTAACCGGAATTATTCACGACGACAGGCGTCTGGTTTGCCCTTTGAAGCGATTCTGCGGACGCGGAGGAAAGTTTTGCAAATTCGTCAATTTCACGTCGTGGGTGACTCCACGAAACCGCAAACCGGCCACAAGACCCCAATGAAACAAGCTTTCTTCATGTCGACGCCCACGCATCGTGAATAATCCGGGGTTAAGGACTGCAATTGACAGTAAACGCTGGTCTACCTACTTTCCCTAAAATCTTCGGCCGACGCTATCCCTCAAGGACGAGTTTCCGAATCGTGCATTCCACCGAACACTCCCAATCAACTGGATCGAGTCCTCTTGGTCCTGGCGTTGCCACCGCTGCGTCCGGTGTTTCGGTTGTGCTTTTTGAGGACGCGTTACATCAAGCTGACGCGCTGCGAAAAATCTGTGCGTGGTTTGATCGGCAAAAGGTGCCGTTTGAAATCATCAGCATCAATGCGACCGGGCCGCAATTGACGCCTCTGTCAGACTGTCCACAACTTCAGGCAGCCACAGGAATCGATGCCGCGATTCGTTTTTCAAAATATCCAAGTCTGCTGTTTGTTGACAGCAACTACGATTTCAATTCGAAACAGTATGAATTGCTCGTGCAGGATTCGGGCAGAGTTCCATTCCAGTCATCGTCGTATCGGCATTGTCGTCCGCCTCGATCCAGACGGATTATGGTCTGGCTATTTTTGATCATCTTGCGTTTGACTTTGAAAGTTCGGAAGACTCGCATCAATCCGGGAATGGTCCTGATTGAAAAATCAAAACTCAAAGAACTGAATTTGACTCATGTCGATCATCAGTCACCGGACTCGATCGGGCAGATCCTCGCTTTAGCCAAAAGGAGTCAGTTCCCCGTAAATGAGCATGTTTGTGTTGAGCCCCAGCCTGATACTCAATGGACCAAAGCAAATTCGTCGGACCCGCACTTTCCAAAATCACGATCATTAAAGCGTTCCATTTTTAGAGGAATTGCTTTCTGGTTCAACGCTTTGGCATTTCCGGCGTCAAGTGATTTGGTAACGAAAAAGTCATCTCGGGTCCATGAAGCCGCCTATTCAACGCTGTCCAAATTCGTGGCTTCGACGCTGTTGCTGCTGATCGCCTCCTTTTTGTTGCTCTCCAATTCAAGCTATCCTCTGCTTGAGCCCGACGAAACACGCAATGCTCAACTGGCGTTGAACATCATCGAGTCCGGTAACTGGTTTTCGCTTTCGCTCAATGACCAGCCCTATTGGGATAAGCCGCCTTTGTTGGCCTGGTTGACTGCGGCAAGCTATCGAATGTTTGGCCTCAGCGAATTTGCGACTCGTTTGCCTTCGGCGATCGCCAGTCTGGCCATGATGGCGGTCATGCTGCTGCTTGGGCGTCGGCTGATTGGGTTCCGGGCTGCATGGCTTGGCGTTGCCGCGACGATGCTTGGGTGGGGGTTTCTGTTTCAATGCCGCTACGTCACGATGGATGCGATTCTGACTTGCTGCGTCACGATCGCATTTCTGTGCGTTTTGTATGGCGTGGGTTCCAATGGAAAACGACGAAGCTGGAGCGTTGTTCTGGCGGGAGTGATGGCTGGGTTCGGCGTGTTGGCGAAAGGTCCGGTGTGCATCGTGATTTTGGCCGTGCCAGTCCTTGCGTGGTTGTTGTTGCACCGTTTTCGAACAAAAAAATTGACGCGGCGAACTTTGAAGCGATTCTGTTTACCGATGATTTTGGTCAGTCTTCCCTGGTTCGTAGTGACGGCCATTAGCACGCCAGCATTCCTGTTGCATTTCTTTTGGAAGCATCATGTCGTTCGGTTTTCCGAAGCATTCAACCATCAGGAACCGTTTTGGTATTACCTGCCCGTGCTGTGGCTGTTTATGTTTCCGGCGTCGATTCTGATTCCGCGAGTGATCAAGTTCCTTGCGTCATCGAAACCCGAAGTCCGGCTGACGCGAACTCCTGAGCATGGTGTGTTGGCGATTTCCGCTGGATGGATCATCGTTTTTTTCTCGCTTTCGGATTGCAAGCTTCCTGCTTACATCCTTCCAGCGTTCCCAATGATTGGAATGTTAATCGGCGTGGTGCTGGACCAGATGCTGGTTCGTCGCGGTCACGCAAATGGAGCGTTGCACTTTTCGAGCGTTGCGGTGCGAAACCGAATCGACCGACTTCCGAAACGTATCGCCATCGGCATGGCCGTTTTAACTTTGGCCGTTTCTGGTGTGGTTATTTTTCGATACGACGATTTTCAGCTGCCGTTTTTGCTGGGGTTGTTCTTTGCTGCTTTGGTGGCGGGAATGCTGATGATTGCGGTTCGACGTTCGACGCCACGTGGAGTCGCATGGCTGGCGACTGGTTTGATCTGCGTTGTATTCGTGTCCACAGGCATCAATCAACTGGTACCTTCGATCGCAACTGAGAGATCGATTTTGTCCACTTTGGCGGCGAAAGGTGACGACGACAATTTCAGATCGCTTCCCGTCGTCTATTTTGGGCGCGATTCTTTCGCAGCGAAAATGTATTTGCCGGGTCGCGAAGTGGTGCATGTTCGGGAAGAGAATCTGCCGGACATGCAGAAGTTTCTTCGTCAGCATCCGGCAAGCGCGATCGTCGCGACGAGCGAGAACGTGCAGCGGATCGTGGAGTCAGGTAACGTCGACGTAGAAATAGAATCCATTGGCACGAGGCATCTTTTTCAAAGTCGTCCTGCCACGTCTCAAATCGCTCGCGCAAAAGAAGATGCGCAGGTCCGATAGGTGAGCCAGATTTCGATTCTGTTGCTCCCTTTTCTCCCTTTGGGGTTTCGAAACAGCCTCAGGCCCTTCGTGATCCTTACGACCCGAACATCTGGTCTTCTTTCCGGACCGGATTCTCTTATCCAGGACAAATTTTCAGATTTGTCCCTCTAGTTTCACCTAGGCGTGTATTTTTTCTCGTCGACACAACGGAGGTGTTGAACTCATCAACAATCTTGGATCGGTTTCCCCCAACCACAAGGCAATCTCTACCATGTCGAAAACTAAAAAAGCTCCCGCAAAAAAGACCGCAGCAAAGTCATCCGCCAAGAAGGCAGTTCGCAAAAAAACAACCGCCAAAACTGCGGCTAAAACGACCTCTAAATCGAAGGTCGCCACTAAATCAAAAAAAGCCAAACCAGCTGCTGGTGATGTGGAGACTTTGGAGCTTTTAAATGAGACTGGCCGACGAAAGGAAAACGTCGCTCCTGTGGTTGAGCGTCGTAAGCGTCGCCGTCAAATTGATCCAACGACTTGCGAGCGGGACTACAACGAGCAAGAAATTGAATTCATGCAGGCGATGGATGATTACAAGCAGCAGTCGGGAAGAATGTTTCCTACTTGCAGCGAAATCCTTGAAGTCCTGATGAAGTTGGGCTACCGACAGGTCGCCGAATCCGCAGACTTGATGTACGATCCAAACGAAGAAGCCAAGAAAGTCGTCGAAGAAGAGTCGCTCAACACTGAGTACGACGATGAAGAAGACTCTGAATAGAACACGGAGGTAGCTCGTGAAAACTCGAACGCACGAGCCCAATGATTCTCACCTTTGATTCGCATCCGTGAATTGCACCTAAGGCAGACTCGACCTCGAGTCTGCCTTTTTTTGGTTCGCTCCATCAGACTCGACCACGAGTCTGCCTTTTTT
>CAYZPA010000019.1:0-37208 GCA_964479855.1 uncultured Pirellulaceae bacterium | reverse complement strand
AGTCTGCCTTTTTTTGGTTCGCTCCATCAGACTCGACCACGAGTCTGCCTTTTTTTGGTTCGCTCCATCAGACTCGACCACGAGTCTGCCTTTTTTGGTTCGCCCCGACCGACGTTCGAATCAACCAGCCACTTCGCAGATAATTTCCGCAGCGCGAATCGCATCGGCCTCGCTGATGTGCAAGTGTGTGACAGCTCGAACGGTATCGTGGCTGAAGGGATACATCGATACACCCGCGTCATGGCAACGGGAAACCAGTTCCGCAGCGGTGCCCAGTTTTTCGTCGACATGAAAGATAGCGATGTTCGTGTGAACCGTTTTGATGTCGATTGAAAGTTGATCATGCTGAGCGATAATGTTCGCGAAACTGCGTGCGTTTTTGTGGTCTTCGGCAAGGCGATCCACATTGTTTTCGAGTGCATACAAAGCACCGGCAGCAATGATTCCTGATTGCCGCATTCCGCCGCCGAGAACTTTTCGATGACGTACCATTGCTTTCCGCATTGAAGCTGGTCCTGCCAAAACGGACCCGACCGGCGCTCCCAGTCCTTTGCTGAAGCAGACACTGACCGTGTCAAAATTCGAAGCCCAATCGCTGGCAGAAATTCCGGATTGAACGACGGCATTGAAAAGCCTCGCGCCGTCGAGATGCGTCGAAAGTCCATTGGCGTGAGCCCAGTCGCAAACTGAATTCACATCGTCAAACGGAAGGACGATCCCGCCTCCCTTGTTATGCGTGTTTTCAAGGCACAGCAGCCGCGTGTAAACCGCGTGTTCATTGTCCGGATTGACCAGATTGCGAACGTGATCAACCTGAATGGATCGTCCGGGTGCGGACACTGTTTTGGCGACAAGGCCACTCAGTTGAGCGAAGGCTCCCTGTTCGTAGTTGTAGATATGGCAACCAGATTCGCAGATGAATTCATCGCCCGGTCGGCAATGCAGCCGCAGCGCGACCTGATTTGTCATCGTGCCAGACGGCATGAACATGGCGGTTTCTTTGCCAAGAATGTCCGCAACTTTTTGTTCCAGTTTTGCGACGGTCGGGTCAACGTCGATCACGTCGTCGTTAACCGGCGCGGAGGCCATGGCCTGTCGCATCGCTTCACATGGCTGCGTGAGGGTGTCGCTGCGAAGATCGATCATCTTCCATCCAGGGGAAAGGTGTTTCACTGGTATTGTTAAAAAGAAAAGAGCTCGGAATGAGCGATCTCATCCCGAGCTGCATGCCGCAAGTTTCGCAAAATCAATCGTTGACGTGCGTTTCGAGGAATCGGGCTAGCCGATGGAAATCGCTTTTCGGGTCGATGTAACGCACGACTGTGACAAGCGTGTCTGGATCGACGAGTTCCTCAAAATTGACGTAATGCAAATCGAGCTGGCCAGAAACGCTGACCATGACTCCATTGAGTTTCTCTTCGGTCAGAGCACGAAAGGCACCGACACCAAGTTGGCTACCAAGCATGGCATCGAATGCGTGTGGTTGAGCACATCGAGATTCGTAGCCAAGCTGCAAACCCTTGACTAATCGAACGCGTCCAGTTCGCTCGTTGTACTTTTGCTGCACCGCTTTCGACATGATCGAAAACAGGCTGACTTGAGAAATATTGATGTGGCCGTGATCGTCTCTTTCAACGCCTTCGACAAAACTGAACGGAAGGTACTCGGCCAAACCTTCTGCCATCACGATGACGCCGTACTCTTTGCCTTCGTTTTCTCGAGCCAGAATCGTTTTCACGATTCGATCACAGACTCGATCCATGTCCATGCATTTACGATTCTTTTTTGTCCCTTGAGCGTCTGTGAATTCCTCTTCGACAAGGTAGTCTGCGATGACGTCTTCAACGCTGATCACAAGGCTGGCTTCACCAGCGATTGCGGCACCGTAGGAAAGCCATCCTGCGGAACGGCCCATCGTTTCAGTCAGGAAATAGGATCGCGTTGCCTCCGCATCATGCATCAAGGTGCGGATTTCGGTCGCAAGAAAGTCGACCGCAGTGAAGAAGCCAAACGTAAAATCGATGCCGTGGTAATCGTTGTCGATCGTTTTCGGCAAATGCACAACAGGAATCACTTTGTCCGCGTTGTACTTCTCCTGAAACAGCTTGAATTTGTTTGCGGTCTTGAGCGTGTCGTCTCCGCCAATCGAAATCAACGCATCCACTCCAAGCGACTTCAGCCCGTCGGAGACTCGTTGCATCGGAGCAACTTTTTCGGCGTCGTCCAGATCAGACGGGTGCCCGATCATTTTGCCGGGGTTGCTGCGAGCCGTTCCGATCATGATGCCTTGCGAGTTTCTCGTGCGACGCAAGACTTTGTGAGTCAACAGAATGTAATCTTTGTCTTCGACAAGTTCTTTCGAACCATCGAACTCGATCAAAGATGAATAGCCGTGCTTGATCCCAACGACCTCGACGCCCGCACGCAGAAATGATGCCGCCGCAGCAGAAATGACGGCGTTTGCTGCAGGTGCAGGTCCACCCGCAAACAGAATTGCGACACGCTTAAAATGGTGATCAGGCCGCGCAGGAGGAGAAAGAGTGTTTGCCACGAAAGAGCCTCGATGAGTAGTCGGATGGTTTGAAAGGTGGTCCACAGGATCGCCTTGAGCTATCGGCCAAGACGGCCCGTCAGGAGCACGATTTTATCCAACCTGCGAGAAATTCAATACGCGATCAGAGTTTTGAATTCTGTGGCAACATCCGTCCCGTTAGCTGTGTTTAATGTTGGCTTGGTGCTAACACGCGCCCACACTCGCTAACACCACTCTTGCGTAAGTGGCTTCACAACGACTTCGGGCACATGAACCGCTTTGGGAAGCGCGATGAGCGACACGACCAGTTCTCCGACGTGATCCGCTTGCAGCATTCGGTTGCGATGTTCTTCGGTCACCGGTTTCGGGCGTTGGGCGAGCAGTGGAGTATCGACTTCGCCGGGGTAGACGTTCGTTACCCGGACGCCATCAACTGCAGCTTCATTGGCAACGCAGGTCCCGAGGGCGGTCATTCCGAATTTGCTGGCCGAGTAAGCGATTCCTGCGAGGGCGATTGCACGTTTGCCTGCCACGGAAGAGATGTTGATGATCAACCCGTCCTTTCGAAGCCGCATTTCTGGCAGAATCGCGTGGATGCAATTGTAGGCGCCGGTCAAATTGATCGAGATCATTTGGTCCCATTGTTCGGGAGACATTTCCGCCATGCTTCGGTTGGGAATGTTGATGCCCGCTGCGTTGATCATCACGTCGATCGGCCCGCCGAGTTGCTCTTTGGCGGAAGCGAAAAAGTCGACGACGTTTTGACGATCGGAGACATCAACCGGGATGCATTGAATGCCCGTTTCAGATGCTGCCTCTTTTAGTTTGTCGAAGCTGCGACCGCCGATCACGACATCGTAGTTCCCGGTGGCGTCCAGCAAGCGAGCCATTGAACGCCCCATGCCCGAACCACCACCGACGACGACAACTCTCTGCTTGCTCATGGTATTTGTAGTGAGGGTAGAATTACCTTGGAACTTGAAACGGCTTCGCTGGAACCCAAGTCGTAAAAAATGGCTGAATTGGAACGATTGGTTCGTGACAACTCAATTGCAGGGTGAGCCGTTTTGGCGATAGCCACGGTTCCCCGCACAAAACCGGGGCTATCGCCCAAACGGCTCATTAAATCAACAAGCCCAAGAAAGCTACTGCGCCAACATCTCACGCTCGACCCACTTGGTGTCGATGGTTCCCGATGCGAACTCATCGGTTGCCAAAACCTTACGAAGGAAGCCGGCGGTCGTGCTGATGCCTTCAATTCTCAATTCATCCAGAGCACGAATCATGCAGGCGATCGCTTTCTCGCGTGTCGGCTGGTGCACGATGAGTTTCCCGATCATCGAATCATAATGAGGCGGGACGTGGTATCCGGTGTGAACATGGGAATCCCAACGCACTCCAAGTCCACCGGGGATGTGAATTTGAGTCATCTTTCCGGGAGAAGGCATGAAGTTTTTGTCCGGGTTTTCCGCGTTGATTCGGCACTCAATGGCCGCACCATTGCAAGGAATATCGTCCTGAGAAAAACTTAGCTTCTCGCCAGCGGCGACTCGAATTTGTTGCTGGATCAAATCAATCCCGGTCACCATTTCGGAAACCGGATGTTCCACCTGGATTCGAGCGTTGACTTCGATGAAGTAGAAATTGTTGTCCTTGTCGACGATGAATTCGACGGTGCCGGCGTTGTGATAGTTCGCCGTTTTGACCATCCGAACCGCAGCCGCACAAATCCCGGCCCTTGCGTCCGCAGGCAAAGTCGACGATGGGCTCTCTTCGATCAGTTTCTGATGGCGTCGCTGGGTGGAGCAATCGCGTTCCCACAAGTGAACCACATTGCCGTGATGATCGGCAAGGACCTGGACTTCGACGTGTCGCGGCTTGTCGATAAATTTTTCAAGATAGACGCCACCATTGCCGAATGCTGCCTGAGCTTCCTGTCCGGCTTGTTCGATCGCATTTTTCAGATCGCCCTCGGTCGCTGCGATCCGCATGCCTTTTCCGCCGCCCCCAGCAGTCGCCTTGATCAAAATCGGATAACCGATTTCTCTTGCGTCTTTGATTGCCTGATCAACATCAGTCACCAGCCCCGCACTACCGGGTACGACGGGAACGTCCGCCTTTCGAGCCAGTTCGCGAGCCTGATTTTTATCGCCCAGCATCTCCATCGCTTCGGGAGTCGGACCGATAAAATCAAAATCGCTGTCGCGGCACACCTGATTGAATTCAGCGTTCTCAGAAAGAAAGCCGTAGCCCGGATGAATGGCTTCTGCTTCGCCGATTTCAGCCGCACTGATGATGCGGTCAAACTTAAGATAGCTGTCGTGCGATTTTACCCCGCCGATGCAAAACGCTTGATCCGCAAGCTCAAGATATTGAGCGCCTCTGTCTCCTTCGCTGAAAACAGCGACCGTCTCGATCCCCATTTCCTTGCAGGCACGAATGACTCGGAGTGCGATTTCGCCCCGGTTGGCGATGAGAATTTTTTTGTACATGACGACAATTCGAAGAAGATTGAATTAACAGGAATCCAGATTCCAATGGCACGGAATCCGGACTTCGCACTCGCAATGTCCAGCACAAATGCTGAACGATTGCTTTCGCGAAAAGGCAATCGGCGACCAATACCGCGAGGACCGATAACGCGGGGACTCACGGAAACGGGACAGACGCCTACGGCTCAACCCGGAAAAGCTTCATGCCGTGGTCGATTGGATCTCCGTCGTTGACCAACACTTCCTTGATGGTGCCTGAAAGCCCGGCGGGAACTTCGTTGAACAACTTCATCGCTTCGATCAGGCACACGATTGTGTCCGCTGAAACTTTGTCGCCGACGTTAACGAAAGCTGGTTTGTCCGGCTTGGGGCGAGCGTAAAAAGTTCCAACCGCTTCGCTCAGGATGTAGACCGAATTGTCGTCCGCTGCCGAATCGCTTCCGCCATCGGGTGCTGCTGGTGCAGAAGGTGCCGGGGCGGCTGCCGCTGGTGGAGCGTAGGCGGCGACGGCGGGAACACCGTCGGGACCGCGACGCAATCGGATTCGCTGTTCAGCCTGCTTCAAATCGACTTCATTGAGCTCGTGCTCCTGCATCAATTCGATCAGCTCACGAAGGCGGCCAATATCAAAAATGGATTGTTCTGTATCTTTATCTTTAGGCATGTTTTTCTCGGAGCTTCAATGCAATTTACATGTGTCTAAAGTTTACCTCAAACCGCGTCCAAGATGAATTAGGGGCGGGGGCAAACCTGGGCGTCTATATCGCGAAATCGACCTGCGGCATATTGATCGTAAAGCGAACGCAATACAAGCCGGATATTCCCGTTGTGACGTTCAAAAAGCGTTTTTGACTGACCAACGACGTCTTTCGTCGCCACATCCAATCGCCCGAGCAGGATCACAAAAGTCTCAAAATCTGGCTCCGTTTCCACCAAAGTCGGAAGTGCTCGGGATCTGCGGTGAATGGTGGCGACAATGCCTCCCGATGTAGAGCTCGTTTTGCCAAATCCGTGGCGTTTTAACAGCCATATTCGCCGCCACGAAGATAACCGCTCGATGCCGTCCACAAACAGGATGCGATTTTCGGATTGTTGTTTTCGAGCCTCGCGTAACTGAATCCGTTGCTCTGATAAATCTCTCGAAAAAGTGCAGCTCCAGATCTGTCGGCCGTCCGCAACCGCCATCGGTTCGAGCGCCTTCAGTAAAGTCGTTTTACCTGAGCCCTTGGGCCCCACGATGGCGGCGCGATAGTCGAGACGCCGAAGGCTTGAAGCGATCTGCTCCAGCGTCGGTCCTTGCGGAGGCTCGATCCATGAAACACTTTCCTGACGTGACGCAGAAAACGGATTGTTTCGGGCGAGCCGGCGTGGATCAGGATGGGTGCGACCGTGGCTCACTCAACGAGCTCGCTTTCACTTTCGCCGGTATCAGAATGAAGGATGATTTCTGAGCCGCGATTGGAAACGACCAGATCAATCCGTTCGGTCTCCTGTGAAGGAAACACGATCGCTTCGATCGACCAAACCAATGAGACAAGCTTTCCGGAAAAACTGAGCGGGCGGTGCGGAGCGTCGAACCGAAACGTGTGCGAGCCGCTGACCGCAGGTGTCGGCACCGAGATCGCAGAAACGACTTCCATGTCCAGAGTGCCTTTACCTTGCGTGTGCCAGAGCAGGCGAATTTCAATCGAGGTCGAATCGGATTCAATGTCATGCCAATCGATTTTGCCTTCGATCGTTTCGTTGGGGGCGAAAGAGTGATCATTTTGTTGTAGTAAAATGTTCAACATGAAGTTCTACTCAACAGGGGCTGGTGAAACACGGAATGGGAACTTCTCGTTGACGTCCGGCCACCACGGGATGTCGGCTTTGACCTGCAGGCTCCAGATCACTTTGTTGCAGGTAGCTTCGAAAGTGTGCATCGTTTCTGCCGGAATCTGCAACACGGTACTTCCAAACGCAAACTCCTCCGCGTTTTCTGAATCGACAATCGTCTGCTTGAAAAAGTCATCTGTATCGGTGTGAGTGTCGGTCCCACGCGTGTAGGTTGCGGATTCGGTTCCGATCAGCTCGATGGTTAGCCGGCGGATCCCCGACGTTCGGCCCAATATTTCCCATGCGAGGTCAGCTTCTCCACCGAGCGGCACGGTGCCGCTCGAAAGTGCGAGCTCTGTTTTCGGATTGAACATCGCAAGGAATGAGTAAATCATTCCAAGGAGCAAAGCAATTCCGACAAGGATAAACGGGGCCATGAACAACGCAAAAAAGATGCTGAACTGGTTTGTAAGCAGTTGGTAGACGAAGACCGAAACGATCCCGTTCCAAAAAAGGCAAATTCCAAGAACGACGAAAAAGCGGATGACGACACTGCTCTCCGGCTTCAATCGCTGCGGAACATTCATGCGGCGGTCTTCCGCGTCTGCCTTGGAAAGCAGCTTGCCGTCCGAGCCGTTTGACGTGTTGGACTTGTTGGACTTGTTGGACGTGGCGGAGGAAACGGCCAGGCCGCTTGAGCCAGCAGAATATAAACCGGGCTCCATTGTGCTGGCCGCTTTGCTTCTCCGGTAGGCGATGAACGCTCCGATCGAAACGCTCAGGCCGATCCCTGCAAAAATGGATGAAAACAGAAACATCCAGATTGAAAAGCCGGACTCGCGAAGCAAGACGCTTTTCGATGGGTTTTCTGGATCAACAAAGCAGTCGGTCAATTTTCCAGCTGGAAACTGGTTCTGAATTTCTAGGCATCTTTTCCGTTTGGGGCTAATGGACCCAAAGTCAACTCGTTCGCCAAAATGTTGCTGGCCCTCGAAGTCGTACCGAAACGAGATCTCATTGGAGAACGTTTTGTCGCCTTCCGAATCACGATGCTCTTCGATCTCGCTTTTGAGGATCGTACACGGGACCTGCACCCAATCGTTGGAACTGAATTGTTGCAGCAAAGGACTGATGCAGCCAATCCACATCAAAAAAAATCCAGCGGCAGCAAACGGAAGTCCAAACAGCATGAGGCAGCCGTAAGGCGTTTCGTTTTTTCGGGTTGATATTGGAGTCTTGTTCAACGAATGCTCCAAAAGCATGCAACGAGTTATCGTCAGTCGATTTTCGCGACAAGGAAATCGTCCGGCAGTGCGTTTAGCTTTTCACAACCGGCCTCAGTCACTACGAAATCATCTTCCAGTCTTACGCCACCAATTCCAGGCAAGTAGATTCCGGGCTCGATCGTGACGACGACGCCTTCGACAAAAGTCCCATCGAAAGCCGGCGACATGAAGGGTGTCTCGTGGATCTCCAATCCGAAACCGTGGCCAAGCCCGTGATTGAATTGGTCTCCGTATCCCGCGTCCTTAATGACGGATCGCGCTGCGGCGTCGACTGTCTTTAGTTCAACCCCGGCCTTCAGCGTCGCGGCCGCTGCTTTCTTGGCTTCGGCAACGATGCCGTGGATCTCCAATATTTTTTCTGGGACCGATCCGATACAAACCATCCGCGTCAGGTCGCTGGCGTAGCCTTTATATTCGGTTCCCCAATCGACGAGGAAAAACTGGTGTTCAAAAAGACGAGTCGCCCCGGCGTGGTAGTGCGGTCTTGCGGCAGCCGGGCCTGCAGCAACAATCGGCTCAAACGAAAACCCTGCCCCGCCTCGCTCTCTGATCTCACGCTCAAGCTGCCACGCAAAATCGAGCTCCGTCCACGATCGCTGCATCTTTTCGAGCGTCGAAAGCAGAGCCGCTTCGTTGATTTCGACCGACTTTCGAATCAAATTCAACTCTGCCGAATCCTTCTTTGAGCGAAGCGTCTCAACCAGTCCAGTCGAGTCCAGCAATTCAACTTGACCACCCAAACCCGAGGACAAATCGCGATAGAAAGCTCGCGTCATCGAGTCGGACTCGATCATGCAGGCTTTACTTTTCGATTCAAAAATCGATTCACAGATCAACGCCATCATTGACGAATCAACCGGACGAATCCGCGTCTCCAGTCCCGGGCATTCGGTCGCGACCTGCTCGATGTAGCGACCGTCAGTCAAAAAAACAGTTCGGTCCCCGGTCAACAACAGGAACGCCGCGCTGCCTGTGAAGCCGGTCAGATAGCGGATGTTTACGAGATTGGAAACCAGCAAGCAGTCAGGCTGCGTTTCCAGCGAACTAACGCGACGCCAAAGGGAATCGCGTCGAGCCACGTAGTCGAAAGAAGCAGCGGTGGAATCATTCATGAGAAACTATCCGGAATTAATCACGACGACAGGCGTCTGGTTTTTTCTTTGAAGCGATTCTCCGGACGCGGAGACAAGTTTTGCAAATTCGCCAGTTTCACGTCGCAGGTGACCTGTCGAAACCACAAACCTGGAACAATACGCCAATGAAACAAGCTTTCTCCATGTCGACGCCCACGCATCGTGAATAATCCGGGACTATTGGGCTTCCGAATCCGACGCAGGCTTGTCTGCGAAAACCTCTTCGACCTTGTTTCGAAGGTAACGTGCTCGCAAAAGATTTCCGTGCTGTTGCGGACCTTCCTCTTGCAGGTATTCAATCGCGTCGTCGTACTGGTGACGGTATTCCAGAGCTCGGCTGTAAAGGTACGCCAATCCCGGCGCCCAACGTTCGACATCGTCCTCATTGAGAAGTTTTGGCATCCACGTTGCGGTGGTAGAAACGCTGCCGTTGTCAAAGTGCGCCTGACACATGAAGAAACCCGCGTCACGTCTTACAAGTCGCATTTGGCTTTGCCGGCTTTGGATTTGTCGGGCGAATTCCTGCGCCGGCATGTCCTTGGCTGGGTTTCGGATACCGATTTGCATTTGCAAGTTCCGATCGGACGACAATCCGTTGATCGTATCGTCGTCGTACATCAAAATGCCAAAGCTCTCGATCGAATCGCGAGAACGTTTGCCTCTTGGGCGTTCGAATTTCCCGCGAAAGAAACGGGTCCGCGAAGTGCGATAGATCGGGAATCGAAGGACGTACTCTTCTTCAGTCGGATACCAGCTCAATTTTTGAGCCAAAGCATCATCGGTCATCGCCTTGGGAAGTGACTCGCGAAGTACCGCTCGAAACTGGTGTGTCTTCAGGGAAACATTCCATGGCTCGTAGTTGACGTTTTCGATTTTCGGAAGTGAAGCGATCATCGATTCCGGCCGACGCGTCAGCAAAAGTCGCTGGTCTCCCACAAGGCTATCCTCCAGCACCGCCATGCGTCGTGAAACACTTTCTGGCAACCAGTAAACGAGACCCTTTAACGAATCCAGATCATCATTCTTGACCCAGTACTTGGTGTCATCCGCGAGAGATTCCTTCACTGTCAAATCGAGCGATGAAAGCAGCGATTCGTCTCCACGCAATTCCGACAAGGTGGCGATCGAACCAGGAGTTTTCCCTGGAACTGGTAAACCGAGCCGAGTGTCGAAAAGATAAAGTTCATCTCCGACAGGAATGCCAACTGCCCATGGCGTTGTCGCTTCGTTTTCTGTTGTCGCCAACATCACCGTATCCAGTTCGAGCTGCTGGCAGAGAAGCATGAATAGCTTTGCTTTTTCGACGTAATCGCCGCGAGCGAAAATGAGAGTTTCCCATGGGTGACGGCGCCCGCCGAGTTCGGAAATCCCCGACGCAGATGGCGTATCTCCATCGACGAGTTTCAGCTCGTCAAGATTTTCAGGATCGTAGTCAACGGGATCGACAAGCAAAATGTTTCGCGTGACCCAGTCAAAAAGCTTTAGGGCGGAAGCAAGTCGTTTTGAGTCATCACCCTCGACGGCCGGATTCAGCTTTTCGATAAGGCGATCAATGGGAGCCTCTTCGCCATCTTCAGGCTCGAAGTCGTCGGCCAACAAGCGATAAAATTCAAACTGAGAAAGCGTTGATTTCTCATCAACTCGATTGGCAATCTGCTGACACCAAACCGCTGTCTGCAAATACGATGCATCGGTTGTGAGGTAGCTGGACTCATCGAGTCTCTGGACGACTTCGAGCGAATCGAAGTTGCTCAGCATATCGCTGATCGAGCCATCAGGCTGCCAGTCCGAACCCTCAAATTTTTCCTGAGAATAATTTGCCCATCGGTTCAGGCCGTCAGAGACTTTGTTGTTGAATTCGATCTGGTCAAACTGACGTTCGCTGAAAACAAAGTCCATCGTTCGTGCCAGGTCGTCGATTCGTGTGCTGGTCGAGCTGGCTTCGAGCACTTTCAACATCGGATCTTCCGGACGTTCGCATCCGGAATTGAAAGACATCGAAACGACGGCGACGAAGGCGATAAGGAGAGTATGACGCATGATGGTTGATGGTTTCTTGAAAGTAAAATTCAAGAGCTGTTAATAAGGTTTGTCTTGCCAACTAATTGTAAGTCGAAATCTAAGTTCGGGGATCTTGTTGAATCACGATTTGCCGAATGCTCTTTAGCGTTTCCAACAATTGGCCCATTTCGTCCAGTGGAATCATATTGGCTCCGTCGCTTGGCGATTCCTCTGGACGTGGATGAGTTTCCAGGAACACGGCATCGCAACCACAAGCAACCGCAGCACGAGCGAGGTGAGGTACCATTTCTCGGTCTCCGCCAGTTTTTCCGTTAGCTGCGCTCGGTTGTTGAACGCTGTGCGTCGCATCGAACACCACCGGTGCGCCGATCGAGCCCATTTGGATGATTGATCTCATGTCGTTGACCAATCGCCCGTATCCAAAAAATGTTCCTCGTTCGGTCAGCAATATTTGGTCGCAATCCGAATCAACCAGTTTACCAACAACATGCTCCATATCCCATGGCGCCATGAATTGTCCTTTCTTGACATTCACCGGTTTTCCGGTCGCGGCGGCTGCTTGCAAGAGGTCGGTTTGCCGCGCCAGAAAAGCCGGGATCTGGATCACGTCGCAGGTTTGAGCCACTTGTTCGGCTTGTGAGGGCAAATGAATATCGGTTGTGACGGGCACACCGAATTTCTCTCTCACTGCAGCCAACACAGCCAACCCGGCCGTAATTCCTATTCCTCGATACGAATCAATTCGAGTTCGGTTCGCTTTGTCAAAAGAAGCTTTGAAAATCAGCGGCAAATTCAGGCGATCGCACTCAGAAACAAGCTTTTCTGCGATTTCAAAGCAGCCAGATTCGGACTCAATGACACACGGCCCGGCAATGATTCCCAGTGGCTGTCCAGCACCAATCTTGATGCTTTCCTGAGTCGCGGGACTGGCTATTTCAGTCGGGTTTTTCGCTCGATCTTTCATGGAGACATTGTGACCGATTGCTGCCCTTGCCGAAAGGTGCCGAACGGTTGCCATGGTGGCAGGAGGACCGAGCCAGAGCGAGTAGCTGAGCGGGAGTGAGTAGCTGAGCGGGAGCCGCTGAACGAGGGATAAGGATTGCCCGGGAGATATCCACTCGCTTGCCGGCTTGTTGATTTAGTCCAAATCGAGATCTTTGTTTTAGCCGTTTAGGCGTTAGCCTCGGTTAACGACACTTCAACCGGGGCTAACGCCCAAACGGCTCATAAAATCAACAAGTCGTTGCGCTTCGGGCTTGTAATTGTGCGACATCAAAAAGCGCGAGCGGGCACCTGAACCGGAGCGAGCCTATGGAACCAGAACCTTCAACGCGCTCGGCAAGGTCTCGATTTCCAGCGGCAACATGCCTCCCGGATCACCATCCAATTCGTAAGGCACCGGCTGGTCGCTTTGAATTGTCATCCGCTGGAATTTCGAAAACTCGGTGTCGCGAATCCGCTTGTGGCGACGCGTAAATACCGTCAGCAAATACCACACGCCGCGAATGACGCCTCCCTTTCGAAAGGTACAACTGTTCAGCATGCCGTCCTGAGAATCCGCTTCGGGAGTGAATCGCAAATTCATTGCGTATCGCGGAATGTTGAACACGAATGCCCAATGAACTGCGGGATGAATCTTCTTGCCGTCGATCGTCAAATTTAACTTCGGAAAACGGTAGCTGAAGACGGTTTTGAATATCGGGTTCAGCCACGAAAAGTAATTGATGTGCCCTGTTCTCGCTTCGTCCAGTCGCCGAACGACTTCGGCATCAAATCCACAACTTGCCACCACCAGAAAAAGTTTTCCGTTGGCTCGGCCCGCATCAAGGCGAATCGATTTGCCCTGCTGAATCATTGAAACGAAGGATTCTTGATCCGCTTTCAGCCCAAGGTGCCTTCCCAAAAGGTTCTCCGTTCCCAACGGCAAGATGGCGAACGGAGTCTCAGGTGGTAGCAGATTCGCCAAAAGCGAAACCGTGCCGTCGCCACCAGCTGACACAACCGCACGAAGAGACTTGCGTTCCAAAGACGCTGCCACCGTTCGTTTGACTTCGTCAAGATCGGTCAGCAGGATCGTTTCGAAGCCTTGCTGGTCAAGGTATTGCGCAATCGCATCGCACAGGTTGCGACGATCGGAAGATCCGGAGTTTGGATTGATCGAAAAGATAACCGTTTTGGCATCTTCTGGGCAAAATTCGGCAGCATCAAAATTGAGTTTCAAAAGTCGCGACTCCAGCGGTCAGCAGTTTCTTTATCCGAAATGGTGAAACAATGCCTCAATGACACAAGCCTTCTCCGAAACAAACCTTCACCACTTCGACGTCCATGCCTCTTGAACCTTGTGGATAATCCGGGTTTATAAGTCCTGAAATGGAATGATCTCGCCACCGCGAATGGTACCGAGTGCAAAAAACGTATCCGCTTCAACGTTTTCATCGATTATATGCACTGACCCATCGGCGAATCCAAAAATGGTAACGCCACCGGAGTGCATGCTGTTGAACTGGGCGAAGCCGTGGAAATGAACGCTTCCGCCCGCCGCATTGTTTGGTGGTTCGCCCGTCCATCCAACCACTCGCCAGCCAGCATATTTTGAATCCGTCACCACGCCTGCCCATGCTGAATCAAAAGTTGCCGCGCTTCGTTCGCCAACCAAAACCGTGTTGCTGGATCCGTCCTGAATGTCGCGGTAAGCAATTCGACTATTTTGAAAGAAGATGCCATTGATGTTCGGATCGTCGTTGTAGAGCAAGGAAAGATCCGGGCACATGTCGCCATCCCCGTCCCCATCATCGTTCGCTTCCATTTCGACTTGCCGAACCGTCGAACCGACACAGCCAACGTAATGGGTACGAGCGATCAAAAAAGGCGGCGGCGGATCGGTGCCGTGTATCGCTGCTGCCCCTGCCGTCGTGCCGGCTTCATCCATCTCCAGTTCAAACGTCGCAGTTTTGTGAGTTGACGACGGACAAAACAGATTGTTTATCTTGTGCGTGACGACGTTGGAGAACTGCCCGTCAACAAGGTTGCGTTTCACGTCGACTCGAGCTGCGAGCGCGTTCTGTTCAAAGAAAGGAAGCACCTGTGCCGTCCAGCCCCAACCTGTTTCGGTCGGCAGAGACTTCCCGCCAATCCATCCCGAAGGAAAATGGTGGTGTGCTGATTCGTAGTTGATCACCGCAAGGCTTAACTGCCGCAAGTTGTTAGCGCAAACCGTACGACGAGCCGCTTCGCGTGCCTGCTGGACGGCCGGCAGCAACATCGCGATCAAAATGCCGATGATGGCGATCACAACCAGAAGTTCGACCAGTGTAAATCCAACACGTGTTGCAATTCCGATCCGATTTGCGGCCTGACCGTCGACGTCTATGCCCGAGTGGCTTGCTTCGCATCGGCAGTTTCGACGGCCGCGAAGAGTAATATTGCTCGCCCGGCACAAAGTTCGAAAAATCATCTCAGCCTCCTTTGAATGAGGAAGAATCACCGCCCTGCCCTTCCGCCAATTGTAGCCTGTGATGCGGTCGCCGTCATTCCTGTTTTGGCGGGAGCATGTTTGAAGGTGAGGCAATTGGTAAGTTAGGGATGTGCAAAGTCGCAACAGAAAACACGGTCGCCGAAATCAACGAATGGCTCGCTTTTGACTGCGATGTGCAAATTCCTTCGACAATCACTTCAAAAAGCCGTTTTGAAAATGCTTTCGTGATCGATGGCACGGCAATTGCCACTAGTTGAAGAATAGGGTCCGAGAATTTTGGAAATGGTTTCTATCGCCACCTTGCCCCTTGGCGATGAAGCGTCATTCGGTTTGACATCCAAATTATTCTCGGACCCTTTTTGTTTTGTTTCTCCGCGCCGTCGTTCACGATCGGAACAGGCACAGCAGGCTTCTTCAATTGAAATTTTTACTCGCCGAAATTTTTACTCGCCGAAGTTTTTACTCGCCGAAGTTTTTACTCGCCGAAGTTTTTTTACTCGCCGAAGTTTTTTTACTCGCTGAATTGCTCATGCGGATTCAAACGCGACTACTCCGTGTCCGCTTCTCCGATCAGTGCTTCAGGTCGATCCAACACCATCATGTGACCGTGATCAGCCGTCAGAATCAGTGCCGTCTCATCCCAGTTGCTGTTAGCTTCCACCCAGTTGACGATTTCTTCAAACGCTTCGTCTCCACTGAAAACGGCTCCGATTGCGTCGTCGATGTTATTGTTATGATTTGCCCAGTCGACGTCGCCACACTCGACCATCAACCAGATGCCAGATTTGGATTTCTTTTGAACGTGGCTTTGCAAAACGCTCAAAGCAGCTGCAGTCATGTCCCCGAGCGTCGGATTTTCCGATACGTCGTCTGCGGTGTAGCGTTCCGCTTTGTTGTCGCCTCGAGTCGGATCGTAGTTTCCGTCTGCGGTCTGAAACGGAAGGTGCCCTCCTTTGGTTCCAAAGAAACCAAACATTTTCTCGCCGGACGCAGCTGCCTTTGAAACGGCATCGGAAAGCAATTTACTGCCATTCGAACCTGCTTGTCGCTGCACCATCAGATAAGAGCCACCGGACTCGATATCGATCCGCTTTTGATCGTCTTCGGTAAGGAACTTGTTGCCGGGTATGAAGTTGTCGCCCTGTTTCTTGCGATCGTCTTTTTTTGTTTCTCCCCAACCGCCCCCAATCAGCACATCGACTCCGGGCAATGGTTCTTTGCGATGGGAGATTGATTTCAGTCCCAGCATGTCGCGAGTGATATCTTGATAGTCGTTGCGTGTCACATTGTGAGCATAAGCGCAGCCCGGTGTCGCGTGCGAGATCGGAACGCTGGTTACGACTCCGATCGCGAATCCGTTTTCCTGAAGTTCATGAGCGATGGTTTTATATTTCGTGCCATCGTTTCCGATGTTGATGGAGCCGTTGAAAGTCTTTTTTCCGGCCATCATGGACGTTGCCGAAGCCGCCGAATCGGTCACGGTATGACCTTCGGCAATCGACTTGCCAAGTAGGTACGACGGAGCGGGTGGATTCGACCATGGACTATCACCGCCAAGAGCCGGCGAATAACCACCGGCAAGATCACCCGGCGTTTTGACAATTTGGCTCGAAACATCGATCTTTGCATCCCCATTGGCGGGGCTTGTCACCATGTGACCAAAGTCAGAAACCTCTGTTCGGAAATCAAGGAACCGCAGTCCGTTTCCACGTCCTTCGGTATAAACGATCTTTTGGTTTTTGTAGATGGCGGCAGCTTGTGTGGTTTGCCAGTCCATGCCGTCGACGATCATCAGGATGACATTTTTCTTTCCCGCAGCAACGGCATCTTTTTGCAGTCGGTAAATATCCGTCTGATCCATGTAGCTGGCTTTGGGATTGACGCTGTTTTTTGGGTGGCCGCCGTAGATTTGACGCAGCTTGTCGGCGTCTCTGTAGGCGCTATTCTCTCCCTGGTAGTCGTCCAAACGAATTCCCCAACTGTAAACTGGAATCAGTCGGTTCGAATGATTGGTCCAGTTCGAGAACTGATCTTTTCGGTCGCCCCAATGGATCCAGTCCGCTGAATCGTTTTCGACGGCTTCGAATTGCATGGCTCGCAAGTGATCCTTACCGGAAACCCCGTATATTGTTTTTGGCTTTATCGCTGAAGATTCGGCGGATTTTTCCTGAGCCGCAGCCACCGCCGTGCAGGCGAAAACCAGTATCGTCAGGGCAAGCCTTGTGAGGGTCGTCCAATATTCAAATGAGTAGCGAGCAAGTATCATTGCGGCTTCGTGGAGAAGAATAAAATCTGGTAGAGAACGTGGGCTGATCAGTCAGCCACGCAAACGAATATAGTTGATTCGTCCTGCTCGTCGATTGATCTTTCTCAACGAGTGACTCATTCGATCAAGAATCATGCGACGAAATTTCGGAGTTTTACAGGATGCCACATACGATCAACGCTCTGCGTTTGCACAGTAGCCAGCCAATCAAGCCAGGTGCTTCGGATTTAACTGCTAATCTGGCAATCGAATCGGTGCAGCTTCCTGATCCCGGTCCCGGTGAAGTGCTCGTTGAACCGCTCTTTATCGGTATCTGTGGTTCCGACAACAGTGCCAGTCTTGGCAAGCCGAACTTTAGCTGGGTGGATCGGCCGCGAACGATTGGGCATGAGTGCAGTGGTCGGATCGTCGCGTTTGGCCCTGGAACGGAAGACTTACCCAATCACGATCTGAAGGTCGGCGATGAAATTTGCATCGTGCCAATGTTTGGATGTGGCAGCGATCTTTGTCGTGGTTGTCGTCGCGGTCGGCCAAACTACTGTCGCAAGAAAACGATTTACGGTTTCCATCGTGACGGTGCCATGGCGGAAAAGATGGTCGTCAATGTTGAACGATGCATGCCGCTGCGACATGGTCTAACGGCTTTGGAAGGCTCTGTCATCGAGCCACTTTCGGTTGCCGTTCAAGGTATTCATCGCAAATGCAATATTCAACCGGGAATGAATGTCGTCGTTTCGGGCTGCGGCATTATCGGCATGATGGCCGCAGAACTGGCGCGTGCAGCAGGCGCAAAAGTTGCGGTCACTGGAATCGAACGCGATCGCGACGTTCGGTTGAAGCTGGTCAAGGATCGCGGCTTCATTCCGATCGAAGTCAGCCCGGAAAAGCCGCTGCATGAATTGCTTAAATCCGGAGTCGAAGACCTGGAAGGCAATCGTTTCGGTGACGCGTACGAAAATGGAACGGTCGATCTGCTGATCGAGTGTTCGGGAGCTCCGCCAGCGCTCGGCACGGCAGGTTTGTCAGTTCAAATGGAAGGAACAATTTGTGTTATCGCAACTTTCGGCAGCGACGTTACGTTTCAGGCGACTCCGTTTGTGCGTTCCGGCCAAGTGATGACCGGGGTGATGGGCTCAAGTCGCGAAGATTTCGAAAACGCTCAAACTCTGATGGCTCGCGGCATCTTTCCGATGAACGCCTACTCAAAAGTTTATCCTTTCGAAAACGCCATTCAGGCGATGCACGATTCCATCTCGGCGGAAACGACGAAAGCTATTTTGCAAGTCGGCGGCTAGTAAGCTACTGCCGGAAGTTGCAAATAAACTCTAATCCGGAATTATTCACGACGACAGGCGTCAGTTTTGCCCTTTGAAGCGATTCTCCTGAGGCGGAGACAAGTTTTGCAAATTCGTCAATTTCACGTCTTGGGTGAACAGCCGAAACCACAAACCTGGAACAACATCGCAATGAAACGGGCTTTCTCCACGTCGACGCCAACGCCTCGTGAATATTCCGGGCTAATGGGAAACGTTGAAGTCTGATTCGTGCTTCAGGCATTTTACCTCAGCACCAAACCAACTCTGCAGAGCTCCTTGTTCTCGATTCGTTAATCTTTATTTCCTACAATCATGTCCAAAATTTTTATCACCGGTGGCACAGGCTGCATCGGCGCAGCTGCGATCAAAACACTCTTCAACGATTACGAGTCGCAAGTCGAATCGATCGCAATCGCTTCACGAACCGGTGACCCGGCGTTGCTGCGGATCTGGTTTGGCGATTCGCTGGACGAGCTGATTGCGGCACGCAAGATTCAATTTATCTCGGTCGATATTGGAGACAGCGTCGCGCTGGAGAAAGCTCTGAAGGAATACGGTCCGACGCATTTGATTCATCTTGGAGCGCTGCAGTCTCCGGCCTGTGATGCGACTCCAGAACTTGGCGTTGAAATCAATGTGACAGGGACGCTGAACCTGTTTTCAGTCGCTGAAAAACTGCAGCCAAAATTGCAACGCTTTGTGTTCGCCAGTTCTGCGGCTGTGTACGGAAAACGTTCTGCCTACGACATGGAAACGGTAGCTGAACACGAAACGCTGGCTCCACCGAACTACTATGGCGTCTGGAAAGTGGCTGGCGAGCACTTGGCGGCTTTGTTTCACGAACGCAGTGGCATTCCAACCGTTTCATTACGGCTCAATACGACGTTTGGTCCCGGGCGTGATCGAGGCAAGACATCGGCTCCAACGGTCGCGTTGAAATCGATCGCTTTGGGGAATCATCAGGGCGAAACCATTCCGTTTAAAATGCCTTACCAGGGCCGCGAAAACTATCACTATGTCGAAGACGTCGGAGCCCATTTCGCGGGCGTCTGCATGTTGCCTTTCGATGGCTGCGAGGCGTACAACATTAAAGGCAAGACGATTGCGATCGAAGAGTTTCTTGAAGCAGCGAAGACCGTTGCCGGCGAGCTGGGCATGAACGAAGTGGGGCTTGGGATCGAAGAAGGTGCTCCGCCGAATCTTTTCATCTGCGACCTCGACGATCAGAAAGTGGATGCGGCGTTCCCCGGCCTTCCACGCACAAGCATCGAAGACGGAATCAGGAAGTCTCTTGAAACGTTTCGCCAGCACGCGATTGATGGAACGTTGAGCCTTTAACCGGAATTATTCACGAGGCGTGGGCGTCGAAATAGAAAAGGCTTATTTCCCTACAGCATTGTTCCACGTTTGTGGTTTCGACAGTTCACCAGCGACGTCAAACTGGCGGATTTGCAAACCTGTCGCCACTTCAGGAGAATCGCCTCAAAGGCCAAGCCAGACACACCTGTCGTCGTGAATAATTCCGGTTTAAAGCCCGAACTTGCAGCGCTGAATGAATAACGCAGAATGAAGCTGGCTGACATCTGCGGGCTGAGCTCAGTGCGGATATGGTTGCCGCGTTTCAGGAAAATCGTTTCTTGAAACGTCGTTCAAAGCCGAATCACCGCTTTGCCGCAGTTTTCGCGGCGGTTGGCAAACACATCGTAGGCTTTGATGCTTTCTTCGATGCCAAATTGATGAGTCACGAAACCGGACAGGTCAAATTCGCCGGACGCGACTCGAGGCGTTAGCTCGTTCATGTAGTGTCGGGCAGGACAGCGACCGGTGCGATAGGTGAGGTTTTTGTCGTAAGCGTCTGAGGGACCGAACTGAAAATTTGGTGTGCAATGACAGCCGATCACAGCCATCGTGCCTCCCGGGCGAATTAACGAAAACGCCAATTTCTGCGCATCTGGCAGGCCGACCAATTCCATGACCGCGTCGGCGCCTCGGCCTTGCGAAATCGCATCGATCTCCGCAGCGGCTTGTTCGGGAGCAACGGCTTTCGCGCCCAGTGCTGCTGCTTGTTCCCGACGCGACGCAACCGGATCGACAGCGATGATATCGGTGGCTCCCATTGATCTGGCGGCCAGTATGCAAAGCTGACCAACGGTGCCGCAACCGATGACCAAGTGGCTCTTTTCTGGTCCGCAGTTCGCCATTTCCGCACAGTAATATCCGGTCGAAAGATTGTCCCCCAATAGCAGGGCAGATTCATCTGAAACCGATTCTGGAACTGCCATCAGAGTCGAATCCGCAAACGGCACTCGAACGAATTCAGACTGGCACCCTTCAAGCCCGACTTGTCCTGACACCCAGCCAAATAATTGGCCTTCAACGCATCGGGACGGCAGTTGGTTCAAGCAAAAGTAGCACTGTCCGCAGTTGGAAGAAAACGGAATGAAGACTCGTTGGCCGGTTGAGAAACGTTTGACGTCTGAACCCGTGGCGACGACCTTGCCAACCATTTCGTGTCCCATCACCGTGTCGGCGTCGAGTCCTGTTTCACGGCCGTAGAAAGGATGCAGATCGCTTCCGCAGAGGCCCGCCATGGAAACCTGGACGATTGCATCTGAGTCGGCAGCGATTTCAGGGTCCGCTTTGTCGATCGTCGCAACGGTTTCAATGTCTCGAAGTGTGATGGCTCGCATGTCATTCGCCTGGTTCTGTCGGGCAACAAAAAAAGCCAGCTCTTTGACTGAGCTGGCTTTCAAAATAATTAGCGTTGTTTAGAAATCGTTAATCACTCGGCCGTCGTCGATTCCAGACAGAAACTGAAGCGTTGCCAAGTCCATGTCATCGGCGACAAATCCCATTGATCCATCAGCACGGGCCATGTTAACGCCACCTGGGTGGCTACTGTTCAGAGGAGCAGAACTGACGCTGGCTGGATCGTACGCCGCAGCGTTGGTCGAATTGATCGTATGAGCGATTGACTTGGTCTGGTACATCACTATCGGTACAAGGAAGCCTTGAGCGCCGACAGAGGCTTCGCCACCGATCGCCCAACCACCACGCTGCGGGATGTAGCCCTGCTGTTTATTTTCACCGCCGGAAAATTCTCCAATTGCAAACGTGTTAGATGAACCGTCTCCTATGTCTTCAAACCCGATTCCGTTTTTGTCTTTGAAGCCACGAAATCTCTGGCCTACAATGTTGGAACCAATGGTTGTTTCGGTGACTGATGCACCATTCATCAAGACAATTCGATCGTTTGAAAAGGGAGAGAATACACCATCACAACCGATCGCATCGGTTGCAGAAACATTGAAGACTCGCGCTTCGATTCCGGGTGTGGAGGAGTCAATATCAGCGATTGCGGAACCAGAGATACCCACATAGTGAGACGCGAAGCCCGCGCCAGTCAGGTCGTCCGCAATATCGTTTTGACTCGCAGAAGCACAAACCAGCAAAGGCTGTCTATTCGATGATGCGGTTAAGAGAGCGGGGTTTCCTGACGGCGTCGCCTTGATTTGCTCGAACAGCGAGTTCTGTTCCATCTGTGGCAAAAGAACCGCCAGAAGACTTCCGCCCTCAACAGCTGTTCCAGCAGCGTTATTGAACACCATCGACGAGCTCATGCCGGCAGGAAATCTCATCTGACTGCTTTGGTAGTTCTGAGCGGCCAGCATGATTTGGCGAATGTTGTTTGCACAAACGGCGCGTCGACCAGCTTCGCGAGCAGCCTGAACCGCAGGGAGCAACATGCCGACCAAGATGCCGATAATCGCGATGACGACGAGAAGCTCCACCAACGTGAAACCTCGATTCTTTCTTCTGGGTGAGGCTGTGCTCATAAATTTGCTCCGTTGAGGAATGCTCTGGGGGAATACTTTGGGAAATCGGATTCTGTACCGGGGAGGGAAATTCAAGCTACGCTGCCACGTTTAGTCCGTCACCCTGCCGCTGAACGTCTATTTTAATACACTTGAGATGCAGGTCCTAGCGGGTTCTGAAGATTATCGAGCAAATTACGCGCCGCTATTCGCGAATCGAAGCATCCTGAAACATCGCCAGAATCGTCACCCTTTTTTAATTCCGCCGCCAGAGAAAATAGGCCCGATGCCTGACGACCGCATGAATTCGATCTCAAAATCTTACAGTTGTCTCATGTTGCGACGGTTGATGTTTCTCATCGTCTTGTTGCATTTTTGCATCGGAACGCTTAAACCGGAATGATTCACGACGACAGGCGTCTGGTTTTCCTTTGAAGCGATTCTCCGGACGCGGAGGCAAGTTTTGCAAATTCGTCAGTTTCACATCGTAGGTGACCTGTCGACAAACCTGAAACAAGCTTTCGCCGTGTCGACGCCCAACGCATCGTGAATAATCCGGGCTCAAAGGGACTTGCGCATGCGACTTCGAGCTTTTTCTTCGGCGTCGTTGTCGTTGGGCGTGGCTATTCAATGACGGTGCCACTAGATTGTCATGCCCTGCCGCATTCTTCACCTGTCTCTATCCGATCTTCCAAGGCCTGCCATGCTGAACGTCGAATGTCCGAACTGTGACAGAAGCATCAGGTTAGCCAAGCCGCGAACCGGTAAGTTCTCACCAACCTGTCGGCATTGCAAGACAAAGTTCAAATTGTTGGTGCAGCAACAGCCAAATGGATCGTTTCGTTACAAGGCCACGTTGCAAGACGACTCAGGTGCTTCGATCAGCAAAAAGGAAGCGAGCCTCGCGAAAGAAAGACGCCAGAAAGCATTGCAGGAATCGTCAAACGAATCCGCTGCCGACGACCATTCGCCAGCAACAGCTTCTTTGTTCAGTCCGTTTTTTAAGTGGTTGGCCCGAAGAAGAAAGCGTTGAAGGTTGCGATTGCTAACTGGTTACAGTCGTCGGCTAGTAATCTTCGTCGGCTTGTAATCTTTGGCCCGTGCACATGACATGAAAAAAGCTTCCGTCACGATATTCACGTCGCGACGGAAGCTTCGTTTCAAAGGCTGGCTACTGCTTGATGTCGTAGCACAGGACTTTGTCGCCCTCACGCAAATAAAGTTTGCCGTCCGCGATCACGGGATGAGCCCAGCTTGGACGTTCTCCACTGCCGGGCACTTTGAAGCTGCCAGATTCTTCGAACTTTTCCGGATTGGCTTCCACCAGCGTCATCACGCCGTTGCTGTAGCGGATGTAAAGGTAGCCATCGGCCGCAGAAATGCTCGCCGATTTTTTTCCTGATCCACGCGACTTCCACTTGATGTCGCCGGTCATAAACTCGGCACAAAACGGAGCCCCCTTGTCGTCGCTGTCGCCGTAAAGGTGATCTCCGACCAGCACGATTCCCCCGTGTTTGTTGGTCAGCCGAGGATTCAGAGGATAGACCTCTTCGACAGAAACCTGATTCCCAGACGCAACCTGTCGCAATAGTGCTCCACCGCGACCGTAGCCTGCGGCAAAGAAAACGAGATCATCCCGAATGATTGGCGTCGGTGCGACTGCGGTCGTTTTGTCAATGTCGTAAGTCCAAAGCAGTTCGCCATCTGATGCGCGGACTCCCATGGCGCCGCTTCCCGTCGTCTGAACGTAAACCCGGTTGCCGCCGATTTCAGAGATCACGATCGAAGCATGACCTGCACCGCGATCACCGGCTCGAGAAGTCGTCCATACTTTTTCGCCCGTTTTCTTGTTCAGTGCGATCATGGTGTTTTCGGGGCCACCTGGAGTGCAAATCAAATGGTCACCATCGATCAGCGGTGATTCGCTGTAACCCCACATTTCAGCTTTCTTTCCGCCATACTCGGTCTTCAGATTAACCGACCACTTTTCGGCTCCGTCGTCGGTCGCGTTACAAAACAGGACTCCTTGAGGCGTGATGACGTAGACGTGGTCGCCGTCGACCGTCGGTGTGCTGCGCGAGCTCTGCCATGACCCCTTTCCTACCGTCCATGGCGGACCTGTTTTGGCTCGCCAAAGAAACTTGCCAGTTGATTGATCAAAACAGATCAGATATTCGTCGCTGTCATCGGCACCGGAAGGAGCATCGCCCAGTGTGAAGAGCTTGCCTCCGGAAACGGCAACGCCCGCGTAGCCTCGCCCTGCCCCTTCGGTTTCCCAGAGCAGCTTCGGTCCATTCTCTGGCCATTGCTTCAGCAATCCGGTATCCGTTGAGACGCCCGTTCGGTTGGCTCCGCGGAATGTCGGCCAGGTTGAAGGCTCTTCCTGCGATTGGCCGTGTGCGATCGTCGACGCGATCAGCACAAAGATAGACGATAAAGTTACGAGGCAGAATCCGCGTTTCATGGTTGGTTTTCCGGGACTTCGAACGATTGGCAAATGATCAAAAGATTTGACCTAAGCGTATCAGATCGGAAAACTGGGTGTCGAGTCAATCCTTCGTGAAAATTCGATCAAGCTTGAATGAGAGCTGTCGTAGCCGATGTCGCCAGAGCTTGTCGATTTATTGAGCCGTTTGGGCGATAGCCCCGGTTGAAGTGTCGTTAACCGAGGCTAACGCCTAAACGGCTGGCATATAAATCTCAATTTGGAATAAAACGACACGCTTGCCAGACTTCGGGGTGGAAAGGCATCACGGCACCCGGCCGCTCACGCGACTCGGCACCCGGCCGCTTACCCGGCTCGAAAAACCTGATTGTACGAAACCTAACCGTAAAGGATTTCCGACTTCGGCGAATCCGTATTGTCAGGGTCGAACTTCTTCAGCCTCAGCCACTGCATGGCGACCAGTGAAACGTAATAGGGATTCAACACCATGTAGCGATGCCATAATCTTTTGGGCTCTTTCGTGAACCGAAAAAGCCATTCAAGCCCGTACTTTTGCAGTAGCGGCGGGGCCTGAGCCAGCTGGCCAGCATGAAAGTTGAAGGCGGCTCCAACCGCCAAAACCGGCATCCGCAATTCGTCCTTAAATTCATAGGCCCAGACTTCCTGGCGAGGACAACCCAGACCGACCAGCGTAATTCCTGCTCCGCTGGCTTCGATCGTTTCCACGATTTCGCGTTTCTCTGCAGGAGAAACCGTTCGAAATTTGGAAGGCAGCATGCCGGCAATCTGTAGGTCCGGATACTTCGCCTTCAAATTTTTGACCAGGTCATCCAACAGTTCCTGTTTGCCACCAAAAAGAAAAATTGGAATGCCCTCTTCCGCAGCGGCTCGGCACGTTTCCAGCATCAGGTTGGGGCCGTAGACGCGGTCCTTCAATTTCGTTCGGTGCATCAGATTTAAGGCCCAGCGAACAGGTTGCCCGTCGGGAACAATCAGCTCAAGTTCGTTCAGCCGATGTCGATGCTCTTTGTCCATCACGCCGGTCATGACGCCATGGACGGCCAAAGCAGAAACCCCCAAAGGCTCTCGAGTCTTCGCTGCGTCGACAATTTTTGCGGTGGCGGATTCGTAATCGACCGCGTTTACGTTAACGCCAATCAAGTTGAATTTTCCAAGATCAATCATGACTTGACCGTCTCCTCATCCCAACGCTCGACGTTGTGGTCATGGATTTCGGTCAGGATCGTTTTAACATCCTTGGTCAGTTTCCAATCCGGGTAATGGCTCTGAAATTTACTGACATCGCTGACGTACCAAATGTGGTCGCCCATTCGATTGTCTTCCGCGTAAGTGTATTCCAGTTTGTTGCCGGTGATCTCTTCGCTCATTTGGATCGCTTCCATCATCGAGCAATGACTGAAGCGACTTCCGCCGATGTTGTAGACTTCACCCATGCGTGGGTTGCGATAGAAGTGATCAAACGCCTGAATCAAATCGTAGCTATGAATGTTGTCGCGAACCTGTTTTCCTTTGTAACCAAAAACAGTGTACGGTCGTCCGGTCATGGTGCACTTCATCAGGTAGGCAAGGAAGCCGTGCAGCTGCGTGCCGCTGTGATTCGGCCCAGTCAGGCAGCCTCCGCGAAATGCGGCGGTGTTCATGTCGAAGTACTTGCCGTACTCCTGAACCAGAACGTCAGCGGCGACTTTCGAAGCTCCGAACAGGCTGTGCATGCAACTGTCGATCGACATGGATTCTTTGATGCCGTCATTGAATTCGTGTGACGGATCGATCTCCCAACGAAGTTCTTTTTCTTCGAGCGGCAATCGGTTTGGTGTGTCACCGTAAACTTTGTTTGTCGAAGTGAAAATGAAACAGGCTTTGGGGCTGGATTCACGGCAAGCTTGCAGCAAATTCAACGTTCCGTTTGCGTTGACGGTAAAGTCTTTTTTGGGGTCGCGAGCCGCCCAGTCGTGAGAAGGTTGAGCCGCTGTGTGAACGATCAGTTTGATGTCGGAGCTATACTTTTTGAACAGGTTGTCGATCAATTCGTCGTCGCGAATGTCACCGCTAACGTGTTCGTAGTTTTCGCCCAGTTCCGTTTCCAGCTGGCTGCGTTGCCATGCGGTGGAGGCTTCGGGGCCGAAGAATTCAGCTCGCATGTCGTTATCGATCCCGATAACTTTCAGGCCCTGGTTGGCGAAATGACGGCTTGCTTCGGAGCCGATGAGGCCGGCAGAGCCGGTGACGATGGCGATACTCATGAATGTTCTAGCCAGAAAATGTGGGGTTTGGCGGTCGAAAGGATGGTTGGAGAGTTTGCTCAATGGTCGACAAAGCGACCTTAGGCGGGCTCATTCTAATTCTCGTTTCGAAGTGGTCAACGAGAAAAAAACACGCATGCAACGCAAAATTGACCAAGCTGTCGGTTGTAACGGCCGTTCGCCCCAAAGTGGTGATCGCCTCCCTAACCTAAGGGCTGTTGTCTGATTCAATTTTTAAAGCAGGGCGACGTTGTTGAGCTCGATACACCCACGTTAGCGGGTATAGCATCAGGACCACAAAGGCGACGGACGCGAAGATTTTTTCGGGCTTGTAGACGACCAGATAATTGGAGCCGGCATCCGGAAGATCTTCCGTCGCGATGCCGTCGTTGATCCCAAACAGCTTTCGAATTTCCTTCGATGAATACTCGTTGCGAATTGGCTCAGTACTGCCATCGAATCGAGTGTAGTTTCCCTTGATGTAAACCGTTTTAAAGAACTGATCATCAGCGTGAGGAGCCGAGTCGGGATCGAGTCGAGCGAATGATTGGACGGCTTGGTCGATCGTGATGTCAGACGGCTTCGTCCATGGAACCGGGTCGGCTGCGTCTTCAATCAAAGCAATCGTATTGCTCGAACCGTCTTCGATTCTTGAAAACGTCGGTGACTCTCCATCAAACAAGGAGTCCGGGCCGACAATCAATTTGTAATGAGTCTTGTTGCCGTGATCGTGGCCTGGGCAGCGGTAAACGTATGGCATTTCATCCAGGAGCTTGATGTTGTTGGGCCCATCCCAGGGCTCGTCAAAGTCGTACTTTTTGAACAACGCTTCCTCATCAAGGTAAGGCAGTATTGCTACCCGCCAACTGTACGGCGGTTGGTCCTTGGCAGTCGAAACTGCGTCTGGAAACTGCCCGAATGTTTCCTCGTAGTTGAGCATGCCCAGCATGATCTGGCGCATGTTGTTCAGACAGTAAGTTCTTGAAGTGTGGATTCTCGGCTGAGACATCGCTGGAAGCAACATTCCGCCAGCGCAGCAGCTAAACAGCAATAAAAGCGGAGCCGAAATCGCAAAGTTCACTCGGAAGTTCTTTGGATCGTTTGCTCGATAACGAGAAGCCAGATAGCAGGCAGCGAACCATATACCAGCCGCGATAAAGAAGCCGAATCCCAGTGAAAGGGGAACCGCGATTGCAGCGGTCGCGTAAAAAAGATGCCACAAACGAAATTGGTTTGTTTGCGACGACATCGATTACTCAACCGAGAACTTGTGAACCGTTTTATGGCTCATCGTTTCGCCGGGTTTGAGCAACGTCGTCGGAAACTCAGGCCGGTTTGGCGAATCGGGATAATGTTGAGTCTCAAGGCAGATTGCGCCGTGCTTGTCGAATCCACCGCTTCCGGGCTGACCATTGAAGTGATTGGAAGTGTAAACCTGGACTCCCGGCTGAGTCGTGTAGACCGTCATTGTTCGCCCCGATTTGGGATCGCGAACTTTTGCCGCCATCGCAAGCTCATTCGCAGACTTTCGATTCACAACGAAACAGTGATCGTAGCCTTTACATCCTGCAGGAGCCGCTTGCATTCCTGAACCGATCGAACGGATTTTCGTGAAATCAAAAAATGCGTCTCCGGCAACATTCAGAAACTTGCCAGTCGGAATCAGCGTATCGTTGTTTTCCAAAACCTTGTCGCAGTTCAACTGCAATTCATGGTCCAGCACCGATCCAGAACCGGCGCCACCGATGTTCCAATAGCAATGGTTCGTCAGGTTCACATGAGTCGCTGCATCGGTGGTCGCAGAGAACTGAATCGTCAATTGATTGTCGTTGTCCAGCGAGTACTCGGCCGTCAACTGAAGATTGCCGGGGTAGCCTTCATCGCCATCGGAACTGGTCAGCGTAAATTTGACTCCTACGGACGAATCCGTTTTCAGGACTTCACTCTTCCAGATTTTCTTGTCGATGCCGACGTTGCCACCGTGCAGATGGTGAAGGCCGGCGTTGGTCGCCAGTTGGTGCTCTTTTCCATCAATCGAAAACTTGCCTTCAGAGATACGATTGCAGTATCGCCCGGTCGTGCAGCCAAAGTACGAAGTGCACGCTTCGTAGCCCGCCATGTCGCTGCAATTCAACGCCACGTTGGTTGAAGGTTGATCTCCGCTGCCGGGAACTCGCATCGCCACAATGGCGGCTCCGTAGTCCATCAATTCCAGAACGTAGCCATTGCTGTTCGAGCAAACGAATTTCTTGACCGCGCGGCCGTCGGCGGTTTCTCCAAAAGACTCCGTTGCGATATCCAGAACCTGTTGGGAATCCTGAACAGACGTCGAAAATTCAAACCCTTCTGGTTTGGCGACAGCAACATCTTCGGCGCTGGCCGTCGAGTTCTCGGGCGCAACGCGGATCAAAGCCGTCGCAATGCAGCCGATTGCAAACGCCAGAATAATGATTCCCATCTTCATGGAGTGGTCCTTGAGGTTCTTCTTGACCTTGATTTCCGGGGCAATCGTGTACCCCTCACGCGGCATCCAGACGAGGCAATCGCCAGCCGCAACAGGAAGGCGATATTATGCCGACGGTGCCGCCAGATAACAATGAGCGATTTTCAAGTCCGGCAAATCCCCGCGATTCGCATCGACAGTCGGTACACCGCAGCGGATTGACCCGGATAGTTCCCCCAATCTCGCCTGGACCATCATTGGGCCATAACGCGAAAAAAGCCGACTCAAACTGAATTGAGTCGGCTTTTGGTTTAAGTTTGCTCGATGTGTGACGGGCCAGAATTGCGCGTCAGTTCGAGTTTTACGCGGAATAATTCACGTCGACAGGCGTCTGGTATGCCCTTTGAAGTGATTCTCCGAACGCGGAGGCAGTTTTGCAAATTCGCTATTCTCGTCGTGGGTCACCTGTCGAAACCACCACAAACCTCGAACAATAGACCAATCAAACAAGCTTTCTCCATATCGACGCCCACGCATCGTGAATAATCCGGTGTTACTTGAAATCGCTGGAACCATTTCGTTGGTCCGCAGCTTCTGCCGTCCGATTTGACTCGATTTGGAATTCGTCGCCAAAGAACTTGGTTGTTCCCTCTGCAACCTCTCTGGAATCCGAATCATCACAGGAAAGGAAGGCTCGGAAGACGTGAGTTCCACGCTTGTTCGCGATCGCGGTGACCTCGAAAGTCAATTCCTGACCCGGATCGATTTGAGAGATCGGAGCGAAGATCACCTGGCCCGGAACGATGCGGCTTTGAAGTCCGACAGCTTTGCTCGGTTCGATTCCTTCAGAGAACTGCATCAACAGTTCGACGCTTCGAGCCGATTTGCTACCACGGTTCTGAACCGTAATCTGGTAGGTCGTTTCTTCGCCAGTTGGAAGCGGACCCTTTGGATCCTGAACGCTCAGAACAAGGTCAGCAATCGTTTCGACGTTGGTGATGCAAGCTGCTGCGGCACCTTCGACTTCGCCATCGCCTTTGGATTGAATTCCCGTTTCGAAAGTAAGTTCACCGGCTCCGTTGAGTTCGCACTCGATTTCGTAAGTTCGCGACTGGTTGGGAGTCAGCGATCCGACTGGCCAGCGGATGCCTCCGTTTGCCTTCACGACCGAATCGATACCGCCAAGATAGTCGACGCCTTGTGGCAACAGGATTCCGGTTTCAAGTTCGTTGGCGGTTGCATCGCCAACATTGGTGACGGAAATCTTGTATCGCCCTTTGGTGCCAGAGTATTTCATTGCTGGACCTTCGATTTTGATATCCAACAAAGCTCGTCGAACGGTAACGTCCTGTTGAGCACTGGTAGAAAGCTTGCCGTCTGCTGTGGCACTGGTTACCAGTTTCAAAGCTCCAGAAGTTCTTGCCGCAAGTTCGATGTCGTATTCTTCCTGTTTGCCGGCCTTGATGTTGCCGATCGCCTGACGGTCACCGCCAAGCTCTTCCGGCAGCATCACGACGACGTTTTCGGCATCTCCGGTTCCAGGGTTGCGAATGGTGACTTTGTAAGAAACGGTTTCGCCAAACAAAACTTCGCTGGGGCCGCTCATCGTCATTTCAAGTTTTGGTTCGGTGACTTGAATGTTGACCGATCCGACTCGTGGAACCAAAGTCCATTCTACAACCACGTCGAACATTTCCGGTTTTCGCGGAATCGCGGTCAGGGTTGCTGAATGTGTTTTTCCAGCTGGAATCGAATCGATGGTCCAAATCATGCGAGGCATATCTGGTTCATTGCTGAGTGATTTTTGTCCTGCGGTGAGGTTTGAGTTTGGAACTTCGACCCAGTCCGGCAGGCTGATGCCGACCTGAACGTCTTTGGCGTCGATGCGACTAGTGTTGGTGACTTCGACGCGGAAGGAGGCTGCTTTGTTAACGCCGATCGATGGAGGACCAAATGTTTCGACCTGGATGGACGGTGCCGTCGATGAAATCGCAGGCTGATCTTTTTGAATCGAGGTGACTTCGCGTGAAGCGGGTCTTACGTTTCGATCGTACGTCCGTTGACTGGTTGCTGCAGGTCGCATTGCCGCCGTGTTCGTGACTTGTTTTGCAACAGGCTGCTGTGTGGCAGGCTGTTTTGTGGCAGTGGTCGCAGCGGTTTCTTGAGCGACGAATGCTGGTGCGGCGGTTCGTGCCGGAGCTGGAACCGATGTTGCCTGAGTCGTCGTTGCTGATTGCTGCACTGATGTTGGTTCGGCAACGCGTGGAGCCGCCATTGGCTTGACCGCAGGAGCCTGCGTCGATGTCGCGGCTTGTGTGGTCGTTTGTGATTTGGTTCGCGGCGTGATCTGCAAGCCGGAATTTTGATTCTGTGGCGGAGCAGCGAATTGCGTGGCAGCGGTTCGCAGTGGAGCCCGTTGGATTGGCTCGACCGACGGGCCGTTGCTTCGCATTTGATTCATTTGAGCAGCGTACTGCTGCATGGTCTTTGACGACGCGGCTCGGGCAGCGGATGTGGCCGCTGGCTGAGTCGTTGGAGCAGGTTGTCCAGCGAGTATCGCAGGAACCGGTGTCGCTGAACCAGCGGGTTCCTGATAGCTCGTCTGAGCGATCATGCCTTGCTGAGTCGGATACGAATTGGATTGATCGCTAAGATTCATTCTCAGGCGATTGTTTCCTTGCAGGCGGCGAAGCCCGGCTGGCGGAACGTGTGCCGATGGAGGAGCCAACTGTGTTTGAGATGGCTCGTAACGTTGCGAAGGCGGACGAACAGCTTGCTGCCCGACCAAAGTTTCTGTTGTCATGCTGATGAACAGCACGATCATTGACCAAGTGGCGATTTTTGAAATACGTTGAGCTAGCATGAGTTCCTGCCTTGGAATTCGGGACGATCCGTCCTTGGTTCATCGAGTTTAACGATTGCGCGAGTTGAATAAAAAGGCTCGACTTTTCTGAATTCATCACAAAAATCGATTGCTTGCATTGCCCTTGCATTAAGTCCGGGCGCAGCTTCGTCTCGCGAATACGACGTAACTAGCGAAAAAGAGTCCAGGCAGCAAGATTGGATTGGAACGGGTTCGAAATCAGACAGAGCCCGCTTAATCCGTGTCGACGACGACCCAAGTTTGACTGATCAGGTCATGCAAGCTTCTGCCTTTTTCGCGCATCATCATGACGGCAATATCGATCGCCGTCAGAACGACACCGACGATGGCCACCGTTTGAGCTGCGATCGAGACCCAACCATCGGTGCCCGCGGCAGCTGAAATGGTGGCGACGGTGGCGAACCAGATAATGACCATCCGCATCAGACTGCGAGTCGCCATCGTCTGACGGGATACTTTTAATCCGTATTTGTTGACGACACGGACATGCATCAGTTTTCGACCAGGCGACTGTTTCCATAAAACGACCAACAATGTGTACGCTGCGATCGCACCAAAATTCAATGTCAGCATCAGAAACGCCGTCAACGCGCTTTGGGACAGCATCGATTCAATATACGGGGTCGCGCTTAGAAGTTGGAAAGGAGAAATCAGCAACGCGACCAGCATCAAATCGATGATCGCGGCGACAAGCCTTGGAACTCGCTTCGCAGAGATCGCAGGAGCCGGTTCAATCTTTTGCAGTTCGCTTTCGACTTCCGCCCACGAGTCGAATCGATCGGCAGGATCTTTCGCCAGCAACTTTTTCAGCATGTCCTGCCAGCCTTCGGCCAAATTCTCTGGCCACGGCATTGGAAATTCGACAGGCTCCTGCTGGTGACATTTCAGCCACTCTTCGACGGTCCGGCCGCTCATGTTGACAGGTAAACCTCCGAAAGTCATTTGATACAAGGTCGCTCCCAGAGCGTACATGTCAGATTGAATGGTCGGCGTTTCGCCTTTCATCGTTTCTGGAGCAAGATAATTCGGCGTGCCGCCAACCGAGCGACGTTCGGTGTCGGAGGCTCGTCTGGCCATCCCGAAATCGGAGAGTTTTGCAATGCCGTTTCGTTGGACCAGAATGTTGGACGGTTTGATGTCACCGTGGATGATGTCCAATTCGTGAGAAAACTGCAGGGCAGAAGTAATCTGCGTCGCGATCGAATGAATTTCCGGATAGGCCATTGGGCCGTCGTCCAGTTTTTCCAAAATCGTGTGACCGTTGATCAGCTCCATCGCCAGAAACGGATCGTCGTTTTGTTTGCCGACATAATAAATCGTGACGATGTTCGGATGAGTCACCCGCGCTTGGGTTACCGCTTCCTGCAACAACAAATCGATTTCAAGATCGGAGCTTGCCGAAGAAGTTCCCGTCTCGATGCCGGAACGCAGAACCTTTACCGCGACGTATCGCTTTAATGAAGTGTCGAGCGCGCGAAACACCTGTCCCATGCCTCCTCGCCCAAGCGGATCGATAATTTGGAAGTGACCAAATTTCTTGCCCGCAATCTGCTCAAGGCTCTCTTTCGCGATGTGTTTCGCGCCTTCTTTAACGTCAACTTGTTCCTCGACGTCCTGTTCAGATTCCGGATCAAGCGGCGGTTCGGCGTCAAAGTAAATCGTGCCACCGCCTTCAGGACCGTTGGGCAACGTTCCCAAAGTCATCGTCATCGCGAGATCGTGATGCAACAGCTTGGGCGAAATTTTCTGTTGACAGGAAGGGCACGAACCGCCGTAGTCCTCCAGCAATTCCAATTGTCGACCGCAGGTGCATTGATACAGCACTTTGGTATTTTCAGGATCGTTTTTTGCGGCTTGCGACATTCTTACAGTTTAGCTGCAGATCCTTGTGGATGGCATAGCCTTCCCGATCTGTTTTGCCCAATACCAACGCGGACTAGGCGAACTTTATGCAATGCGGATAGAATTCGACGCCGCACGACCTCGCCTAACTCTGAATTCTCATGGCTCACGACGCAAAAATTGAACTCGAAGGCGTTCGCGTCAACAACCTGAAAGCAGTTTCAACCACAATTCCTCACGGTCAATGGTTGTCGATTTGCGGCTTAAGCGGCAGTGGCAAATCCAGCCTCGCGTTCGATACATTGTTTGCAGAAGGGCAACGACGGTATATCGAATCACTGTCGATCAAAACGCGTCAGTTTGTGCAGCAGTTGGATCGTCCGAATGCGGATCGGATTTCCGGTTTGCCGCCTGCGGTTGCGATCCGAGCCCCGCGAGGCAGCGCTGGTCCGCGTTCGACTTTGGGGACGGCGACTGAGATCGATGCGTTGCTACGATTGCTGTTCGCAAAAGTCGCGGACGCGTATTGTCCCAAGTGTGGAAAACAAATCACTCGGGACAATCAACAGACCGCGACCGATTGGTTTGCGAACCTGCCTGCCGAAAAACGAGCCATCATCGCATGGCCAATTCTTGGCGATGCGGATCTCGTTCCAGCCATTGCCGATGCGATCCGGGACGGGTTTGTGCGAGCGATCGTTGGCGAGCAAATGATCGACCTTGCTGAGTTTCGTTCTGCAATCAAAAACGGGCTCCGGCACGATGAAGCAAACCAAGTTTTGGTCGTCGCCGATCGGCTGAAAACTGGAACGGAGGAATCCCGTGTCAACGAGTCTTTTGAAAGTGCGTTTTACTGCGGCGATGGAAACTGCTGCGTATTTTTCGAATCGGACGACGCGAATTGCTCCATCGATGGTAGACCGTTTGAATGTCGAAAGTTTTCTGTCCTGGCGAGCTGCCCAAGTTGCGATTTCGATTTGCCGGAATTGGAGCCTCGTCTGTTTTCGATGTCCAACGCCGATTCGGTTTGTCCCACTTGCAAAGGATCGGGCTGCATCGAGAAGTCAACGGAGCCTTGCTATGCCTGCGCGGGAACTCGTTTTCAGATTCCGGTTCTGGCCTTTCGCGTTGCCGACCATGATTTTGCAAAAGCTTCCTCGCTGTCAGTGTCGGCAATGGTTCGGTTTGCCGAATCGTTACGAGATTCGCTTTCGGTTGCTCGATTGGAAACCGTTACGCCAATTTTGAATCAGATGGCTCAGCGTTTGAATTACTTGAGCGATGTTGGATTGCAATATTTGACGTTGAACCGATCCTTACGATCGCTTAGTTCAGGAGAACGCCAACGCGTGTTGTTGACGTCGGTTCTGGGGACGAGCCTCGTCAACATGCTTTTCGTGTTGGACGAACCGTCGATTGGGTTGCATGCTGACAATGTCGAAAGACTGACTCAGATCATCAAGCAGTTGAATCATCGCGGAAATACTCTGGCCGTGGTGGACCACGATGAAGCAGTTATTCGTGCTGCCGATCGGATTCTTGAGATCGGTCCCAACGCCGGTATGAGCGGTGGAGAAATTGTCTTTGACGGAACGCTGGACGAAATTCTTGTCGATGAAGAATCGATCACCGGGCAGTATCTTTCTGGTCGTCGCGGTCAATCGTGCGGGCAGGAAACTCGCCGCAAAAGCCACCGACGCATGAAGCTTATCGGAGCTTCCGGTCACAATCTGAAAAACATCAATGTCGAATTCCCACTGGGTGTTCTTTGTGCGGTGACGGGAGTTAGCGGTGCCGGGAAAACGACGCTGGTTCAAAACACGCTCTATGGTGCGGTGAGCAGGAAGTTGGCGGTTGATGTCGACGGTACCCTGCCCTTCGAAGAAATTCACGGAGCCGATTGGGTCAGCGAAATCGTTCTGGTGGATGCTTCTCCGATCGGACGTTCTTCTCGCAGCAATCCGGTGACTTACGTCAAAGCGTTTTCTGACATTCGAAATGCGTTTGCTGAAACAGCAGATGCAAATCGACTAGGATTCGGGCCCGGAAAGTTCAGCTTTAATGTTGCTGGCGGTCGTTGCGAGAAATGTCGTGGCGATGGCCAACTTTCGCTCACCATGCAGTTCATGGCTGACATTTGGGTGACGTGCGATCAATGTGATGGGAAACGGTATCGGGACGACGTTTTGTCAGTGCGATATCGGGATCGAACGATCGCTCAAGTCCTGTCGATGACCGTTCGGGAAGCGTTTGGATTTTTTCGAGGCCATCCGGCGGTTCAGTCAAAACTGAAGGCGCTGATCGATGTCGGGTTGGAGTACATTCAGCTTGGCCAACCCGCCAATACGCTTTCTTCAGGCGAATCGCAGCGACTAAAGATTGCTCAATATCTGAACACCGCGAAGAATCGACGAGTCCTGTTTATCATGGACCAGCCAACAGCAGGGTTGCACTCGCATGATATTATTCGTCTGCTGGATTGCTTCAACAGCTTGATTTCAGTTGGCCATTCAATGATCGTTGTCGAACACAATTTGAGCTTCATCAAGCATGCGGATTGGCTAATCGATTTGGGGCCCGGAGCCGGTGAACTTGGAGGCAATGTCGTGGCGGCTGGAACGCCTGAAGACGTCGCCGCTTGCGAGGATTCGATCACCGGCCGATATTTAACCGGAATGATTCACGACGACAGGCGTCTGGTTTGATGTTTTAGGCGATTCACCTGAATTGGCGACAGTTTTTGCAGATTCACCAATTCACGTCGCGGGTGAACTGTCGAAACCACAAACTTGGAGCAATATCCCAATGAAACAAGCCTTCTCAAGTTTGACGCCCGCGCATCGTGAATAATCCGGGCTTAAACCGCTGCTATTCTGAAAAGAGACTTTTCACTTGGACCAAGAACAGAATATTCCTACACCGTTTGAACGCTATTCGCGACAGATTCGTTTTCCGCAGCTTTCGATTGCAGGGCAGCAACAGTTATCCGAAGCGAAAGCCTTACTGGTCGGTTGTGGTGCGCTCGGTTCGATCATTGCTTCCACGCTGTGTCGCGCTGGCGTCGGGACATTGCGAATCGTCGACCGTGACTTTTTGGAAATCAGCAACTTGCAACGTCAGAGTCTCTTCGACGAAAGCGATGTTGAGTCCGGGTTGCCGAAGGCGATCGCTGCAAA
>CAYZPA010000018.1:61742-78798 GCA_964479855.1 uncultured Pirellulaceae bacterium | reverse complement strand
TTGCGTAAAAACCATGTTGTGTGACCCGGCAGCGCCGGATGGAGGTTAGCCATGAATGTACAGCTCAGCCCTGATTCAATGCAGTTCGTAGAAGGTTTGGTAGCATCAGGACGTTTCGAATCAGCAGAAGCGGCCGTTGCAGCTGGAGTCCAGTTGTTAAAGAGTCAGCAACAGTTGGCGGCGGAAATTCAAAAGGGAATTGATGAGTTGGACGCGGGTAAGGGGATCGACGGCAAAATCGTATTCAGTGAATTGCGAGAACGGGCGAAGAAGGCATTGGAGTCAGCTGAATAATGGCAACGCTGATTATTGCACCGGCCGCGCAACAGGATTTGTCGGACATCTACGATTACATCGCACGCGACAAACCTATTGCTGCCGCGAATTGGGTTTAGAAGATTGAAAAGAAGTGCATGCTCATCGCGGAGACTCCAGAGTTTGGAGAGCGACGTCCGGAATACAGTGCAGAGATTCGCAGCAGTGTGGTTGGTCGCTACGTGATATTCTTCAGGCCAATCGAGAACGGTATCGAAGTCGCAAGAGTCATCGCTGGTGATCGTGACATCCGTTCACTCTAGGGTCACACAACAGAGAATTTGTAAGTCAATAATGTCGCATAATACGCAACGCGGCCGGGTAAATATAGCACTTTTCGAACTTGAAAATGCAAGCAAGGTTGGCAGCAAACAGCCGAACTGCGACCGCAAGCGAAGTTCATGCCGCAGTCAGAACAGTCCTGTCACTCAGGATCATCGAGGGCGACAAAGAGCGAAAATCACCGCTCGTCGCCCACAACTAAAGACAACCAAATCTGCTAGCGAAACCTGTGCTGATCGTGGGCAGCTTTTCCTCTACAGTCCGCCATAAACTGACAGCGGGCTCTTTGAGGTGAATTTGCGTTGGGCGCAAGGGCAGAACAGCCAAATCATGACGACAAACCAGACAAACTGGTGATGGTGGTGCATGGAGTCGGCGATCCGCAACCGGGCCAAACACTCAGCCTGTTCACTCGATCATTTGCCGAAGACGAAAGCCCACTGCAGGAAACTCAGCAGACTTTATGGCTCAACGAGAAACCCGATCGACCGACCGAGGTCAAAACGTTTCCCGCTCACGTTCGCAAATTAAAATTCCAGCGCGAATCAATGGTGCTAGTCGAAGCATTCTGGGGAGACCTCTCTCGTGTGCGACGAGGATTGGTTGGAATCTTTCTGGGTCTGTTTCAAATCCTGTTCGGATTGAGGTACGTCGCCTACGTTGCCGCAGACCAACCCGGCAAGGCAGCTTTTTGGCTCAAGAAGTTTGGCTTGATCAGTTCGAGAATCCTGCACGGTCCCGTCATGGCGGTGACGTTCTACCTGGGAATCCTGATTGCGGCCGTCGTCGGAACGCAGCTGATGTGGCCCGAATCGTACTCCGGGATGATGTGGACCCAAATCGTGCTGGCCAGCTGCGCGGGCGTTGCGATGATCGCGGCTCAAACCGGCGATAAATTGACTCGCAGCCGAGTGCTGAAACGATTCTGGTTTTGGGTCAACGTGACGACTGCCTTTGTGACCGGACTGATGGCGATCAAGCACCTGGCCATCGACATGTACATCGAACCTGGGCAATACGCCAACGCCGTGCATCCGGGCTTGATCTGGTACTGCCGCGTCCTGGTCGTTTTACTGGGGCTGTTATGGTTTGTAGAAACGCTGGTTGTGATGGCGATGGCCGTCTGCTGGGCGGTCGCGCGTTTTCATCCGGGCACGTATTGCTCCGCCCTGAACGTGGCGTTTTTGCTACCCGCACTGGCGGTGGGAATCTGGGGACAGGCGATGCCGTTTCTATGGATTTCGGCCAAAGAAGGCATCGTCAAACTGATTAAGCTTGAAAAGTTCGAAGCGCTTTTCGATGAAGCGATCCCGCTACTGGGAGTCCAGTTTCTGATGATGTTAATCACGTCCCTGGTGTCGCTGGTCATCGTGGTTCAGTACCTGCGGAAGCGAATGACACTTGATGCGGCTGCGTTCAGTGACGGACAGCGAGTCCCCCGACTGATCGTGCATCCGGTGCAGCAATGGACGATCGCAGTCTGCACAATGATCGGCGTTTCGCTTGTTTCGTGGATCTCGATTGTTGAAAACAGCGGTTATGCCTGGGACGAATTTTGGCTCGGTCAGATCATGGCGGAGTCGAACAAGTACGCGATTGCGGTGCTGGTTCCGATGGGCGGCGTCATCCTGTTTTTGCTGCCTCGAATGCGATCTGTTTTTGACATCGTGCTGGATGTTGTGAATCACTTTTACTTTCGACCCACTAACATTGCGGACGCGCTGGATGATGACGACGAGTTTGATATTCGCGAATCGACTTTCGAATCGGGAGCCCTCTTTTTCGAGCGGCGAGATCAGATCCTTGGCCGCATCAAAAGAATCCTGGCTCACTATCGCGACGAGTATCATCATCGACCGGATTTGATTCTGGTTGCTCATAGCCAGGGCACGGTCGACATCATCGAAACGTTAAACGACCCTGAGTTGGATTGGTTGCGGAACACGTTTGGCAAGGTCACGCTTGTGACGATGGGGTCGCCAATCACAAACCTTTACCAATACTACTTTCGGCATTTCTATCCGCCGTTTAGTGATCGATTTTGGAAGCCGTTGCATCAGAACGTCGATCGTTGGGTGAACATTTTTCGAGTCGATGATTTTGTGGGGCTGGACATCGATTTTGGGCACCTTCCGCAATCGCCGCAGCAAAACGAAGAAATGATGCGAAGCACCGAAGGACAATACGAACTCAAATTTACCCAGTGTTCCAACCATGCAGTTGGAGCTCGCGGTCATTCGAACTACTGGGCGGATTCCGAAGTGCTGGACATCCTCAGAAAGGAACTGTTGGCCTCTCAAAGTGATAGCACTCGGCGGAGAAACGCAGCATGAGCATTGTAGCGGTCGACGAATTTCTCCACACTACGCCGCCGACCCGGAGAGCGATGGTTTCAAACTTGAAAGAACGTTTGTGAATTCGGACCTTTTCGTCGAAACCAAAATGGCTCGATTTCCGAGGCGGTGAATTCATGAGCCGTTTGGGCGATAGCCCCGGTTGAAGCGTCGTTGACCGAGGCGATCGCCTAAGCGGCTCATGTTACTGAAGATTGTTTAGAAAATCCTGAGCCTCAGAGAGTCGAGCTACTTGCTACTTTACAGCCAGCCCTGAAACGAAGTTGATGCAACACAAACTGACAATTCACATCTGCAGCCTGCTTGCCTTTGTTATTGTGTGCGCGGGTTGCAACAGGTTGGCTCAGTTCAATCCGCAGCCCACGTTGATCAGCCAAGAAATCAACAATCCTGTGCTGATTCCGATGCTCGATCGGACTCGCGTGATGGATGAAATCAGCGACGAGCTTGATGACTATTTCAAAATTTCGCGTGAAGAACACATTCGAGTCGTCGACAACCTGATGACTGAAGGCTGGATCGAAACTTATCCTCGCATCGGTTCAACGATTCTTGAACCGTGGCATCACGATTCGACTCGCGGCTTCGAGAAACTACACGCTTCGCTACAAACGGTTCGTCGCAGCGCCAAAGTTCGCATCATCCCGACCGGCGATAGTTACTCGATCGACGTGAAGGTCTTCAAAGAGCTGGAAGACAATCAAAATCCGCTTCGTTCGGCTGTGCGAGGCAAATACATCCGTCACGACAACTCCCTGGACGTGGACCAGCCAAATAGCTGGAGTCTGCTGGAAAGCGGTGGCTGGATTTCGATGGGGCGCGATATCTCGCTGGAGCAAAAAATTCTGGGCAACATCGTCCGCCGACTCTCATCGTCTGACGTCTCAGTTTCGCCAAATTCGCCACTGTGACAAATTAAGCCTCCAAAGTTGGGCTTAATGGGTCAGGAAATCGCTCATGCGTGACCGCACCCACCCATTCGGGCTATTTTTATTTGCTTGAATCGTATTTGGCAGATAAAATTGATTCACGCGATGGATGGGAATAAGCACAAGTTATGAATTCTTTTGCGGCGATGAGGTCATCCCTATTTTTGGGTTGGACGATCCCCTGAGACTCGATTGCCCGAGCGTGCGCCTTCCTTCGTATCGACCTTTCTAATGCACGCTGCATGTTGGTCGAACTGTGAACCGGAACGGAGCTGGTTTTGAAATTGAATGGCCTATCAGCCATGGAAAGCTGATGGTTTGGGTGTTGCGTTGGACTACTTCCTCCAGACGACAGAACCTGCATCGGGATAAGCATGATCACAGCCGCCTCTTTAAGCTCTCAAAAATCAAAAGACCTCGCCCAGATGGCACGCGACAAGGGCGTCCCCGGCTGGCACTCCATGAAGAAAGCTCAGCTCATCGGAGCCCTGTTGGAACTGGCTCAGGAAAAGAAGAAGGCTCGTAAAAAGTCTGCCGGTTCGAAGCTGACATCTTCGTCAAGACTCCGAGGCAAAGCTTCGTCCAAAGTCTCCGCGAAATCCGAATCAGCGATCGCCAAAAAGATTCGCCTTCAGCGTCAGCGAGAGGAGCAACAAAAAGATCTCGCGCTCATCGAATCGGCTTCGCGAAACGCGTCGGTTCCGGAAAAGGATCGCATCATCCTTGTCGTTCGCGACGCATATTGGGTTCAAGCTTATTGGGAAATCACTCGTTCATCGGTTCAGCGAGCCCGAGCCGCATTCGCCGGAAACTGGCACAATGCTCAACCGGTAATTCGTTTGCTAAAAATCAATAACAAAGGCAACACCAACGCGGTCGAAGAGATTGTTCAGGAAATCAAGATTCATGGCGGCATCAATAATTGGTTCCTGAACGTGGATCAACAATCTGAAAACTATCGCGTTGTGATCGGATATGTTTGCAAGGAAAGCGGCAGGCTCCATCTGATCGCCAAGAGTAACGAAATCGTGATGCCCAAGGCAAGCGAATCAGCGGATTGCACCTGGAACGACATCACCAACGATGCTCAGCGATATTATTCGCTTAGCGGCGGCAACGATCCAAACCTTGCGTCGGCTGACCTTCGAATGGTGTTCGAAGAAAAATCACGTCAACCGATGCACATCCCGGCTTTCCAACGTTTGGGTTCGGCGATCCATCCGTCGCCTCGTCAGTTTCAATTCGAAGTCGATGCTCACATGGTTGTCCACGGTCAGACCGACCCCAAAGCCAGCGTTTCTGTAGGAGGAGATCCGGTCCACGTGGAAGCAGACGGAACGTTTGCCTTGAAAATGGATCTGCCCGATCGTCGTCAAGTCCTGCCGGTGATTGCGTCCAGCCGTGATGGCACCGAACAGAGAACCACCGTGTTGGCGATTGAGCGAAACACGAAAGTCATGGAGCCGTTGACTCGCGGTATCGACGAAGTCGAATAGTCTCAACTCAACTCCATTCAGGCTTCTACCAAAAAGTTAGCTCAGCGGTCGTCCGCCGAGCTTTTTTTTGTGATTCGACACATCGGGATAATGTTGGCTTCATGAGTAAACAAGAAAACGAAAACAATCCTTTTCAAACGCCCGAATTCGATTCGCATTCGGTAAAGCAACCATTCAAACAACGTCCCAACGGCTTGGACTTGTTCATCGGTATTTTGCTGGGCGTGCTGGCCAGCATTTTACTTTTTCCAGTTTCTTGTATCGGCGCCGTTCTGGTTACTGTCGAAACCGGCATTGTCGACTGGCACGAATCGGTCATTTGGATCGTGATGCTGCTTTGCCTCGTCGTCAGCGTTGTGGCTGGCTATTTGGTCACCAGCAGTTTCGTCCGCAGGTTTTAGCTGGCGTTCTGCAGAATGAGCGGCTGTCGAGATTCGGGATGACTGGTAACACAGATTGATTGACGCGTGCATCGAGAATTTACAGATTGAACCCGGACTATTCACGATGCGTGGGCGTCGACCTGCAGAAAGCTTGTTTTATTAGGATATTGCTCCAAGTTTGTGGTTTCGACAGGTCACCCAACACGTGAAATTGACGAATTTGCAAAACTTGCCACCGCGCCCGGAGAATCGCTTCAAAGTACAAACCAGACGCCTGTCGTCGTAAATAATTCCGGTTGAAAGGTTCACGTTTCTGGTCATGGACGAAAATCCCTACAAGCCACCGTTATCAGGTATCGCTGATGAACAGCAGAACAGCGAACAACCGTCGAGACAACTCGCTCGTTTGGATGTTGCCGACTGGCTGGGAGCACTCTCGTTTGGTTTGATTGCTTTCATCATGGTAGCCACTTCCCTAAACGTTATTCTAATGCTCTTGGTGGGCATCGGCTTCAGCTACCTCAGTCCCGATGTTGAAATGGAAACACTAATAATTTTGGTGCTAACATTTGCGCTTTTGATCAGCTGTGTCGCCGCCGTCATGGCAACTCGTTGGCAAAACAGAAGAAGGCTAAATGCACTGCGACAGTTTGCTGAATCAGGTGCATCGGTTGAATCTGGCCACAGCAAGTTGCCTTCCGCGATTTCAGTTGAAGAGGATAGCGATGAACAACATTGAGAATCCTTACGAATCACCGAGGCCGCCGAAACCTGTCGAACAATTGGCAAATACTGAAGCGGGCTCGTCGGCCGCTAAGCATCGCGGTCCCGATTGGGTTGACTATTGTATCGCGGTCGGCATCGCAGCGACGACATGGGGTGTCATGCTCCAGATCGCCAAAGTGACGGCGTCTTACTTCATTGTCGAAAATTCATCGATGGCTCAATCAGGAACCTCCAGTTTCGCCTGCGTTGCTTTCGCGACCCTATTGGCGGCGGGCTTCGCTTGTTCTTACCTCCAATCCAAATAGGGCATACCGTGCAGTACCGAGATCACAATTTTTTGGGCATGACTCAGAGCCTTTGTCCCGAATGCCTGACACTGGTTCAGGCCAAGATCGTTGTTCGAAATGATCGTGTCTATTTCCGCAAACACTGCCCGACTCACGGAACGCGTGAAGATTTTGTCTGCAGCGATGTCGCCTGGTTTGACCGAACCGAGTACAGCTTGCCCGGCAAAGTCCCGACCCGGTACGGAGCCGATGTCAAAAAAGGCTGTCCTTATGATTGCGGGCTGTGTACCGAGCACGAGCAGCACACTTGCATCGGTCTGCTGGAGATTACTTCTCATTGCAATCTCGAATGTCCGATTTGTTTTGCCAGCAGCGGCCCGGGAGGAGACCATCTGACTTTCGAGCAGTGCAAATCTGCGATCGACCGACTGGTTGAAGTTGAAACGCAGCCGGAAGTTCTTCAGCTGTCAGGCGGTGAACCGACCATCCATCCTCAATTTGAAAGGATCCTGCGGTACGCTTGCGACCAGCCGATCGATATCGTGATGATCAACACCAATGGCATCCGCATCGCAAAAGATCCCTTGTTCGTTCAAATGCTGGCCGAGCTGAAACAACGCTGCGAAGTGTATTTTCAGTTTGATTCGTTTGAAGAGCTGGCCACGACTCAAATTCGCGGCCTTTCGCTTGTCGAAACGAAACTCAATGCCATCGAGATCCTTGGCCAGCACGGGATTCGCACGACTCTGGTTTGCACGTTGCAGTCGGGTGTTAACGAGTCCCAGATCGGTCCGCTGGCTCAATTCGCACTTGAAAGACCATGGATCACGGGGCTCAGTTTTCAGCCCACCACTTACACGGGGCGACATTTCCTGCCGCAGACTTTGGAATCGCGGATCACGTTTCCCGACGTTATCAAACGGCTCGAATCGCAAACCGAAAATCACGCAGGTCAACAATGGCTCGCAAGCGATTTCGCTCCCCTACCCTGCGCTCACCCCAATGGACACAGTTTGGCTTATGCCTATCGGCAATTTTCAGACGATGGCGTGAAGTTGTTGCCGTTGGCGCGATTCATTGACTTTGAAAAGCATCTTGATCTGCTTTCCGGCCGCATCACTTTCGATCGGGAACGCGCCCAATCTCTGTTGCAGACTTTCCTGCAAGGGATCGGATGCGGCGGGCTTTCGGGTCGGTCATGCGCTGACGATGCGGCTGCAATAGAACCACAGATGAATGTCCAGTTTGAAAAGCTTGCGAATTCTGATCCGCTCATTGGCGAGTTTTTACGTAAAGCGTTAACGCAAGCACTGGAACCAGAGGACATGCTGCGTGTCACCACGACTTCGTTTATGGACGCCTACAACTTCGATGTTCGCCAGCTGATGAAGTCCTGCGTGCATCACTTGCTGCCTTCAGGTCACATCATTCCTTTTTCCGCGTACAACGTTTTGTATCGGGAAGGCCATGTTGAACTTCCGGTGTTGAGTGCGTCGGACTGTGGGACGGGTGATAAATTGGTGTCGCTTGGTCCTTTGGGAGCCGACAAACTCTCATGAGCTACCCACTTTTTTTGACGCTTGGGTTTCTGGCTTCGTGGTGGATATCGAAACAGCTTCCGCGACAACTTGAACTATCGGCTTCTCAAAAAACTTTCATCTGCCTGATCGGTTTTAGCGTTGCCGTGTTTGCGGCGAAGCTTCCGTTCCTGCTGTTTCGCGATTCGGATCTTCACAACAGCGGATCCATTTTCTTTAGTGGAAAGACGATTCTGCTGGGATTGGTTGGCGGCTATGCGGGAGTCGAGCTGGCGAAATGGCGGTTGGGAATCAAGGAGAAAACAGGTGATCGGTTTGCAGTCCCGGTCGCTGTTGGAATTGGAGTTGGTCGATTCGGCTGCTTTTTTGGAGGCTGCTGCTACGGCACGGAAACATCGCTGCCATGGGCAATCGTTTTTAGCTGGGTCGATGCCGCTGGTTTGGTTGGACGACATCCGACTCAAATTTACGAATCGCTTTTCCATTTCACGATGGCTGCGATTCTGTATCGGTTGCTGATTCAGAAACGACTGCAGGGACAGCTGATCAAAGTTTACTTTTTGAGCTATTTCGCGTTCCGTTTTATGACCGAGCACATTCGACCAGAGATTCGTTGGTCGGGCGGACTGACGGCCTATCAATGGGCGATCATCGTTCTTGTGCCCATTTTTGTTTTGCTGTGGTGGAAGGACGCGACAGCGATCAAACGTGGAACAACGGGCATCGATGTCGCATGCAAAAAATAACGTGAAGCATCTTGCCGAATCAGAAACTTTGCAGCAGGACCGTTCCTAGATCTGGTAGTCGATCGGGTGCTCAAAATCAGGATGAACTTGCTCACGCATTCGAAGACTTGGCTGATTGATCGTCACGGTGGTGTGCGGATCGATGCTGCGAGTCAACCAGACACTCGAACCGACCACAGAGTGATGGCCAAGAACCGTCCTTCCTCCCAGGACAGTTGCGTTGGCATAGATAACGACGTTGTCCTGAATCGTTGGATGACGTTTCGTTCCACGGACAAGATCACCTCGCTCGTCCTTGTCAAAGCTCAACGCTCCCAAAGTAACGCCTTGGTAAATTTTTACGTGCTTGCCGATCTCACAGGTCTCACCGATCACGACACCAGTGCCATGATCGATAAAAAAGTAGTCGTCGATGGTGGCGCCGGGGTGAATGTCGATTCCCGTTTCTCCATGCGACCATTCAGACATCATCCGAGGCAAAAAGGGGATCTTCAGCTTGTACAACTCATGTGCCATCCGGTGAATTGTGACGGCTCCAAGCCCTGGATAGCACAGGATGACTTCGTCGAAGTTTTGGCAAGCCGGATCGCCATCGTAGGCGGCCTGCACATCTTTCATCAGCGACGATCGAATCGCAGGTAGCTTTTGCAGGAACGTCTGGCTCATCTCTTGGCTGCTCTGATCGAGCGTTTTGACCAACTCCCGGGAACGAGCAATCGCTTCGGCTTCGTCACAGCCGCGATGGGCCATGGCGACACAAGCTTCGGCGTCACGTAGTACCGCCCGGCGGATCAATCGAGCCAACAGCGTACCCGCATCGGCAACTTCGACTCGCAGTCGTTCGCGAACCATGTCTTTGGCATGATTGACTTCGCAGAACACCGGGTAAACGATTGCTTTAAGTCGAACGATCAAATCGACGACATCATCGTAGTCAGGGATTGGCGATTGGCGATCTGGATCATTGACGAAAACAAGGTCATCCGTAATCGCATCCGCGACTTCGTTTGCCACACTTTCGTCGACGAAGATCTCCGAACTTGTTTTTTCGCAATCGTTGTCAGTTGTTAAATCCATGACGTTTTATCTTTGCTATTTTTTCGAAAAAGCCTGACATGGAGTCAAACTTCTTTCAATATCGTATCCGCTGCACTGCAGTTTTGCAGGTCCGTTACAATGTGTTCTTATCCGGAATTATTCACGACGACAGGCGTCTGGTTTGCCTTTGAATCGATTCTCCAGACGCGGAGACAAGTATTTCAAATTCGTAATTTCACGTCGTGGGTGACTTGTCGAAACCACAAACCCGGAACAATATGCGAATGAAACAAGCTTTCTCCAAGTCGACGCCCACGCATCGTGAATAATCCGGGCTTATGCTGCTCGCATTTCAAAATTTGACCGGACTCAATTTGATCGGGCTCAATTTGATCGAATTTCTTCTTCGTTGCTGGGCGACTTTGTGCGAGTTAGCACCCTGGTTGCTGCTGGGGATGCTGGTTTCCGGTTTGCTGCATGTGCTGCTTCCGAAGCAATTCATTCGCCGTCGTTTTCAGGGTCTGCGGGGCGTTGTGCAAGCAGTTCTGCTGGGAGTTCCGCTGCCGCTGTGTTCCTGTGGAGTCATCCCAGCCGGCATCGGGCTAAAAAACGATGGAGCCAGTGATGGCGCCGCGATCGGATTTTTGGTCAGCACGCCGCAGACGGGCGTGGATTCGATTTTAGTGAGTGCATCGTTCTTTGGATGGCCGTTTGCCATTTTCAAAATGTTGGTCGCTGCGGTTACCGGAATTTTGAGCGGTTGGATCACGGATGCGACCTCGCCGACCGTGAATCAAGCTGACACGAACGCCACTGAAACGGCCCCATCGCAGCAATCTGAGTCTGCATCATCGCGTCCTCGGTGGAGCGAGTTGATTCCTCATTCGATCGAGATACTCAATTCGATCTGGCTTTGGCTGGTTATCGGCATTGTCGTCTCTGCCCTGATTGAAGTTTTGGGATTCGAATCGATCGTTTCGCGAGTCAACGAAGCGGGGCTTTTGCCGGCCATGTTGCTGATGCTGGCGATTTCAATTCCTTTGTACGTTTGCGCGACAGCATCCGTTCCGATCGCCGCCGCATTTGTGCAGTCAGGTTTTCCTCCAGCGGTCGCTCTGGTTTTTCTGATGGCCGGACCGGCGACGAATCTGACAACGATGGGTGCGATTCGTTCCCGGTTTGGCTGGCGAGTGCTGATGATCTATCTGGCGACCTTGGTGGTTGGCAGTTTTGCGGCCGCGTTCTTGTTCGACTGGCTGTTGATGGCAAAAATTGGAAACGGTGAACCCCATCTGCACGACCATCAATCATGGTGGGCGATTGCGAGCGGATTGATCATTCTGGCGCTGATTTTACGAATCGGTTTTGTGACTCTGAAACGACGATTTGCTGGAAGAACCAAAATCGACGATCACTCCAGCGTGATTTCAGTGGCTGGAATGCACTGCGGAAGCTGTGTCAACCGAATCGAAACCGCCGTCCGTACAATTCAGGGTGTCGATTCGGTATTCGCTTCCCTTGAAAACGATACTGTAACGGTCGCCGGCGCGGCCGATCCGGTTGAAATTGCGGCTCTGATCCAGTCGCTTGGCTTTCAAATCAATGGAGAAAAATCAAAATGAACACAGAGAGAAAATCGGACAAGGTTCAGAAATCGGACAAAGATCGAATCCTTGAGGCGGAGATGTCTTTGACTCATCTTCAACACGACTTCGACGCGCTCAACACGGTGGTGCTGGAGCAGCAGAAAACCATCGAGGAGCTTTCGGTCCTGATTCAAAGGCTGGAAACAAAAGTTGATGCGAACACGGATCCAGAAATCCGCGACGCCGAAGCCGAACGACCTCCGCATTATTAGAAAATTGAATCAGTCAAATGATTTAAAGATTTTTTTGGCAAAGTTGAATCCATTTGGACATCCATCACGAATTCAAACGCGTCGAGGCAAATTTGCCTCTCAAACTTTTGAAATTTCGACGAGGAATCCAATGAAAACTACCATCCTTTCGCTCTGTGCAGCTGTTTTGCTAACAGGCACATCATTCGCTCAGGAACAATGCCCAGCTTCAAAGTGCAACAAGAGCGAATCTTCTTTCGTTTCTGTTCAGGGCACTGCGACAACTCAGGCTGACATCGTTGACACCGCTGTTTCAGCTGGAAAGTTCAACACACTGGTTGCTGCTGTTAAAGCTGCTGGTTTGGTCGACGTGCTTAAAGGCGACGGTCCTTACACGGTTTTGGCGCCAACCGATGAAGCTTTCGCAAAGCTGCCAGAAGGCACTGTTGAAAACCTGTTGAAGAAGGAAAACCTTGAGCAGCTCAAATCAATTCTGACTTACCACGTCATCGCTGGCGACGTTCGTTCAGGAGCCGTTGTCAAGCTTACCGAAGCCAAGACAGCGATGGGCGCGAAAATCAACATCAAAGTTGATGGCGACACCGTCATGTTCAACAACGCGAAACTGCTCAAAGCGGACATTGCGTGCTCGAACGGCGTTGTGCACGTGATTGACAGCGTTCTGCTGCCACCGGCCGCTGACGAAACTAAAACATCAAAGAAAGCTGACATTGTCGACACAGCAGTTGCCGGCAAGTTCAACACTTTGGTTGCTGCAGTGAAAGCTGCTGGTTTGGTTGAAACACTTAAGGGCGAAGGTCCTTTCACCGTGTTTGCTCCATCTGACGAAGCTTTCGCAAAGATTCCTGCTGAGAAAATTCAGGAACTTCTGAAGCCAGAAAACAAGAAAATGCTTCAGGGAATTCTCACTTACCACGTCGTTGCTGGCGAAGTAATGGCAGCTGACGTTGTTAAGCTCAAGTCTGCGAAGACGGTCAACGGCCAAGAAGTGAAAATCAAAGTCACGGAACAGGGTGGCGTCATGATCAACAATGCCAAAGTCCTCAAAACGGACATCAAATGCGGCAACGGTGTGATCCACGTCATCGATACGGTCATCATGCCAGAGTAGTCTTGGATTGACTGCTAAACCCGGATTATTCACGATGCTTGGGCGTCAAAATTGAGAAGGCTTGTTTCATTGGGGCATTGTTCCAAGTTTGTGGTTTCGAAAGTTCACCCACGAAGTGAATTGGTGAATCTGCAAAAACGGTCGCTCAGGAGAATCGGCTCAAACATCAAACCAGACGCCTGTCGTCGTGAATAGTTCCGGCTAAAGAGTGAGAGTCATAGGACGTCGAATGCCAGAGTGTCGGGATTAAGCCCGGGGCTCTGGCAATTTCGGCATTCTTCGTGTCTCATTCCTGGTTGAACTGCGACTGTTCCGCTCGTTGTAGATGCTGGAAGATTCCCATGTCTGTCGCCGTTAGAAACTGGAAAACGTCCAAATCGGAAACACTCACCTTGAACGTAGAACCGCCGGTTCTAGCTGAAGTCGCCGTCGGAAATCACGACGCCATCGCGACTTGCCTACAACGCTACAGTGGGCTGGTCTGGTCGCTCGCGGTCCGCAACTGTCCAGACACCGAAACCGCCGAAGACGCGGTTCAGGATATCTTCGTCCATTTGTGGCAAGTCGCCGGGAAATTCGACGCTCGAATCGCATCCGAATCGACTTTCGTCGCCATGGTGGCTCGCAGAAGACTGATTGACCTTTATCGAAAACGAAAAAGCAACGAAGCGGTATCAGCGTCCGAGCAGCAACTTGATGCGGTCGCCGATGAGCAACAAACTGCCGCCAAGACAGCTGAAATCAACGACGAGGCTCGCAAAGCTGAACGTTTTTTGGCTGAACTTCCGCAAGAACAACAACACGTGATCCGTCTGAGTATTTACGATGGGCTCTCGCATTCGCGAATTGCAGAATCAACCGGGCTTTCTTTGGGCACGGTCAAGACGCACATTCGTCGTGGCCTGATCGACCTGAGAAACCGCTTGTTTCCTACAACGCAGGCGCCGGACGGAGGACTTCATGACTAAACGCACCAACAATCTGAAAGAGCTGCCTGACTGGCTGGTCGACCTGATTCTTCAGCGGTCGACCGAAGGTATCGATGCGTCAGAAGAGCAAAAGCTGGAATCGTTTTTGTCAGACCTGCCGGATCGTGACAAAGTTGAAAACGAGATACAGCGAATCGAGCTGACCGCGTCTGCGATCGACATCAGTTTTGATGACAGCGAACAGCAGATGCCCATGAATTTGCAGCAGCGCATTTTGATGGATGCGAAGCGACATTTCGATGAAGCGAATCTGGCCGAGCAAGCGAATCGGGCCGAGCAAGCGAATCGGGCCGAGCAAGCGAATCTGGCTGTGAGACAAGACAACGTTTCGGAAGCGGCAGACGCACCGGCTCCTGTGCTGATACCTTCTACGCCGCAAGGTAAAATTCCGCTGACTCGGCGAGAGGCATTTGGCTGGATGGCAGCGGCCGCTTCGGTGACTTTGCTTTTGACCGGTTGGAATCCATTTGCGAAGGTTCCGGATCCGATCGTGACGGAGGTTGTTGTGCCACCGCCTCCAGTGTCGGCGGTTCCCGTTGAGGATCAGCTTGCCCAGTTCGTTGACAGTTCGCCAAGCGATCTGGTAGAGGTTTCGTGGACGGTTACTTCCGAAGCAGAAACGGAAACAACATCCGGACGCGTGCTTTGGAGTGACTCGAATCAGAAAGGCTTCATGGTTTTTGAAGGCCTTCGTCCCAACAACCCAATTCAAAGCCAGTATCAGCTTTGGATTTTTGATGAAACAAAAGACCAAGCTTATCCGGTTGATGGCGGTGTGTTTGACGTTTCTGAACCAAAAGAAATTGTCGCGATCGATCCAAAGATTCAGGTTCGCAAGGCAGTGATGTTTGCGGTCACTGAAGAGAAACCCGGTGGCGTTGTGGTTTCTGATCGGAAAAGGCTTCCTTTGTTAGCTCAGGTTAGCGCAGCGCCGTAAAATAGTGTGCCAAAACGGCGCAAGTTGATGAGCTTGGGAGATTTCTGACTTTCCAAATCGGTTTTGTGATAAGACAATGCTGGTGACCATTCTGAATAACCAGCGTCGTGATGTCTGTACCGTCTGAACCCTCCAAACCGCTCGCAACAGCAGCCGACGCTTCGTTTCAGGCTCGGATTCCGGCCTACATTGAACTGACCAAGATGCGAATCTCGGTCATGGTCGTGCTGACGTTTCTGGTGGCCGCAGTCATCTCCAGTCCAGCCTTTATCGACATCTCTGTCTTGTTTTGGGGAACCATTGGGATGCTTCTGATCTGTTTCAGCGGCAACGCAATGAATATGTTTGTCGAACGTCACACCGATTTGCTGATGCCGCGAACCGCCGGACGTCCACTGCCGGCTGAAAAACTGACGTCTCGCGAAGTCCTGATTTTTGGCTTTCTGACGTTCGTTTTGAGTGCCGCGATCCTTTCCTATTTCGTTAATGGCCAAACGGCGATTTGTGCGGCGGTCAACTGGATCGTCTACGTGGTGATCTACACGCCACTTAAAAGAAAGACCTGGTTCAACACAGAAATTGGTGCTGTCGCCGGTGCCTTGCCCGTCATCATGGGTGCTCTGGCAACCACCGGAACGGTTCCGCTTGTTGCATGGGCGTTTTTTGGTGTTCTGACATTCTGGCAATTTCCGCACTTCATGGCGATCGCATGGAAATACCGTCACGACTACAAAGCGGCTGGATTGCAGATGCTGACCGTTGTTGATCCCAGCGGAAAACGAGCCGGGTTCAAATCAGTCGTGACCTGCATCCTGTTGATTGCTGTCAGTCTGATTCCGGCATTGGATGTTCGCACGATCTATCATTCAATTATGCTGGTTTTGGTCGCGTTGGTGTTGGGATATGGCTATTTCAAAGCATCGCTGGCCTTCAACGCCGATCGCAATGACGCGAGTGCCAAGAAATTGATGCGTTCATCGTTGCTGTATCTGCCGCTGTATATGATTGGGCTTATCGTTGCCTGCCTAACATGATCCGAAATTGGCTTGATGACTGCTACGACCACTGAAAAGATCGATCACGACCACGGATTAAGGTATCAGTCCGCGATTCCGGTCTCGCCGGGAAAAATTGCGATGTGGTTGTTTCTTTCGACAGAGATCATGTTCTTCACGGCCTTGATCGGAACTTACATCGTGTTGCGATTTGGCGTTCCTGAAGGAAGCTGGCCGGCTCCGCATGAAGTGCACATCGTTGAGTGGCTTGGTGCGTTGAACACGTTTGTTCTGATTTGCTCCAGCGTAACGATCGTGTTTGCACTCGAAGCAGCAAAACACAACGCTCCTGCCAAAGCGCGACGCTGGATGGCGTTGACCTTGCTTTTGGGCACGGCTTTTCTGGGTGTCAAAGGCATTGAGTACGCTTCGAAATTCAATCACGGAATCCATCCGGCGTTTCCTCGCAGTGGCATCTACGATCGATCGGATACTGTTTGGCTTTCCGGTCTGAAGGAAGATATCCGTGAACAGGTGGGTGAACTGGAAAAGAAAAAAAACGTTCCCGGCACGCAAGAAGAACTCGATCGCTTGTTGCTGATTCAATCCGGACTGGTGAACTGGACGGAAAACAAAGTCGGTCGCACGGAAGATCCTGTGATGCAGGAACTGGCGTTGGCTTCATTGGCCAGCCAGATCTATCCGACCAGTTTTTCTGATGAACAATTGCAACGATTTGAAAAGTATTCTGCTGACGAAACAGCCGAAACAAAGACTTTGTTGAACACGACAAAATCGAAACTGTCGGCGGCGAATGGGAGGCTGAACGAACTGAAAAAAGAAATCGAATCTCTGACGGCCGCTGGCGACGAAGCGAAAGAAAAGCTGGCTGAGACAACCCGACTGGCCAACGAAACCACCGTTGAAGTGACTCGATTGACGAACTCGCTAACTCCGTTGGAAAACCGCCTGAAAGCGATGAGCGAACTAATCGCATCGCCGGAGAAAACGGAAATTGAAGCGAAAATCGAAACGGAGACGCACTCCCCCCATGACCATGCGGTAGGGATCA
>CAYZPA010000018.1:40199-61642 GCA_964479855.1 uncultured Pirellulaceae bacterium | reverse complement strand
AGGGATCAATGATCGCTTCGATTTGAAGCTGCCGATGGTGATTCCCAGCGGCAACACTTGGGCGAACACCTACTTTTTGCTGACCGGTTTTCATGCGGTTCACGTTCTGATTGGGCTTGTCGTGTTTGCGATCATGCTGCCGATGACGTTGAACGCCGCCAAAGCCGGGCTGGTCGAAAACGTTGCCCTTTATTGGCACTTTGTCGACATCGTTTGGATTTTTCTTTTCCCGTTGCTGTACCTGTTTTGAAATGAATCATCCTGCCCCCATCGATACAGATGCGCCAAAAAGCCACGGCAAGGTTTTCCTGACCGTGTTCTTGCTATTGTGTGCTTTGACGGGTCTTTCGTTCTGGATTGCCAATTCGCATTTAATGGACGATCGATTTGTCGGTTGGATGGCAATGATGGGGGTTTCGGTTGCCAAGGCGTTTCTGGTGATCACTTTTTTCATGCACCTGTGGTGGGAAAAGAACTGGAAGTACGTGATGACGATCCCTGCGTTTTTGATGGCTGCCCTGTTGGTGATGCTGTTGGTACCCGATGTCGCAGATCGAGTGAGCACGTATTCGCGGACACGTTCCGGTAACGCTCCGAAAGTGGAATTGAAGGCAGCGGAAATGAAGGCGGTCGAATCGAATCAACCAGATTCGCCAGCCCTTTCTGATTCGCACTGAACATTTCGTTGTTCGCTTCCGTCGAAACAATCAGCAGGTTTTTCGCCAGGTGCCGTGACGAATGGATGCCTGCACTTGCGTGAGTCTTTTATCCAAAGAACGAACCAATGAACAAAACAGACGACAACTCCGTTTCTGAAAGTGGCCCCAACCTCGGGTTTCTGGCGATTCTTTTCTTTCTGGCGTGCACGTTTCTGGTGATCGCACTGGTCGCTGGATTTCGCGGATTCTCAGGAAACGCTCCCGAAACCGGAGGCGTGATCGGAAAGGCTGGCAGTTCCAGCACTCCCGTCGAAGCAAGCGCCGACAATCCGCCCGGCGCGGTCATCGTCGATGTTCCGTGGAAACACTTACATCACATCGACAGCTTCACGATGCAGAATCAGGACGGCGAAGCGTTTGATACGGCTCAGTTCAGCGGCGACAAACCGTTTCTGGTCAGCTTCTTTTTTGCCAGCTGCCCCAGCATCTGTCGGGATTTGAACAAGCAGCTTTTTCGTCTGAACGAACAGCTCAAAAAGGAAGACGTGGCCTTCGTTTCCATTACCGTCGATCCGGAAAACGACACTCCAGACGTTCTCAAAAAGTACGCAGATGGCTTCGAAGCCGATTCTCCACGCTGGAATTTTTTGACCGACCAGATGTTCAAAATCAAACAAGTTGGCGAACAGATGTTTCGCGTCGAAGTCGTCGACATGGCAAACCATACCGACAACATTATGCTGGTCGACAAATGGGGACGATACCGCGATCGATTCAAGTGGAACGACCCTTATGACATGAAGCGGCTGGTCAAGGTTGTCAAAGAGGTGTCCAAGGAAACAGAACCGCCCCTGAATGAAATCGTCCGAACCCGAAACGCGATGGTTGGGCGAGAGCCGTTTGATTTGAGCACGATTCAGTGGCTGCGTGAGTTCCATCTGACCACCAGCGACGACAAGCCTTTCTTCTCTCGCGATCTTGTTGGCGAAGTTTGGATTGCGAACTTTTTCTTTACATCTTGCCCGACGATTTGCAAGGAACAATCAAAATATTTGCAGGGCCTGCAGGACCGAATCGACAAAAATCGTGCCGGCGAAAACATCACAAAGATACTTAGCATCACGACCGATCCGGTGCAGGATTCCACTGAGGTTCTTCGTCAATACGCTCGCAGTTACAACGCGAACCCTGATCGCTGGATGTTTTTGACGGGAGGAGAGAAAACGATTCCTCGCGTGGCAGGTGAATTCTTTGGAGCGATGGGCGGTTCTGATCATCACTCGTCGGAATTATTTGTCGTCGACAAATGGGGTTCCGTTCGAGGGCGTTTCAGCTGGCAAGATGCGGCTCAGGAAGTGCAGATGGTGAATTTGATTGATTCGCTTTGGCTCGAAGAGCAGCCTCCCGCAAAATTCGAATACATCGACGGCAAAGAAGAAGCCTCCAATGATGAAACTGAAAGCGATGACGATGAATAGTCAGAAAGATAAATCTGGTCCAACAGACGAATCTGAAAAGCAGGTCAATCAGGAATCGATCTCCAACGAAGCGTTGGCGAAAAAGCTTTACCCCGTCGCGTGGGTGCTAACGGTCGCGGTTCTGTTTTTGGTTGGCTTGATGCGGCAAGTGAAGCTGGACATCGGACTGACTCTGGATTTTCTGCCTCCCGTTCATGCGATTCTGAACTCAACGGTGGCAATCCTGTTGGTCGTTGCGATCATCATGATCAAGCAAGGACGAATTACGGCTCACAAGAACGCGATCACGGCCGCAATGGTTTGTTCGGCCCTGTTCCTTTTGTGTTACGTGGCCTATCACTTCACGACGCCTGAAACCAAGTTCGGTGGTGAAGGCGTTATGCGAACCGTTTATTTCGCACTACTGATTTCGCACATCGCGTTGGCAGCGATCAGCTTTCCATTGATCCTTTTTACGTGGATCTTTGGCTTCACGCGTCAGGATCAACGGCATCGAAAATTCTCCAAGATCACGTTTCCGATGTGGCTGTACGTTGCCGTGACGGGTCCCATTTGCTACCTGATGCTGCGTCCGTACTACTAACGGTTTTTAGTCGTTTCGGCATCGAATCCGGAAGTCGGCAGAGGTCGAAATTCCAGTTTTTCGAAACCAGCTGTCACGGTTTGACTTTCTGATTTGGCATTTTCGTTTTCGCCACTGGCCAGCAAAATCCTGCCCAACGGATTGGTGCTGTCGATCTGCAAGCTTCCTGTGGCGTCGGTTATTTGACCAACCGATCCAATCAACTTTCGATGTCCTGTCCCATTCAGATAAGAGACTCGCTTGAATGGATTTAGCCGTCGGTTGACTTGCGGCTTACGAATCGGCTGAGCCAAATTCGCGGGCTGCTGAATGGAACGATTGACGATGAAGTCTGACTTGACCACTGGCTTGTCGACTTTCGCAACGGCAGATCCTTTCGCTGTCGAACTTGCCAGCGTCTCACGTGAAGCTGACTCCGCTTCTCCAGAATTGGTTTTGCGAATCCCCAAAGGAGGCAGACTGTATTGCTCGTTCAGTTTAAGAACTTCGGGCGATGGACGAGCCGTCTCCCTAGGTTCCAAATCCAGCGACTCTGGGACCGGGCGTTCCACTTCGATGGCCTCGGGTTCCGCTGGAGTAACACTTTCAGGTTCTGTTTCGTACTCTAGCGATTCGACTTCAGCATCAGCATCAGCATCAGGCGCTTCCATCACTTCTGACGACGAGTATGCCGATCCATTTTCGGTTTGGTATTGAACATCATTGACGTTCATCATCGGTCCCTGCTGCATACCGCAGCAATAGCGATCGTTTCCAGCGATTCCATTACGAGCCGCAGCACGCAAACCGATTTCAGTATCGATCTCGCCGGGATCCACCCATTCAAAGGCATCGTCAAGCTCCATCGTCCCAAGATCAAAATCAAGATTGCGACGCAGCACTTCGTACTCGACCCACAATTGCAGATAGCCGTTCTGAACACCTGTCAGACCATTGATAGCTTGCGCCAGGAACTGAGCCGTTACACTGTCGAGCGTAGGCCTGACGCCCGGATCTGGTGGCGCGACAAGGTCGGCCCTGGCGAGTTCCACCTGATCGATCTGGACTTGAATGTTCTGACGGTTAAGTTCAAACAGCAACTTGTCCTGCTGAATATTTCGCAGCGTTTGACGTAAGCTTTGGTTGATCGTGTCCTCGAATTGATAGTAGCTGCGTCTTGCCTGCTGATATCCGATCTGGGCTGCGCGGTAGTCGTTACGTTCTTGCTGGCGAACGATTGGAGCATCGAATCTGAATCCGACTCCCAAGTTACCTGTTTCGTAACGAATGTTAAACGGATTGTCGCCGACGTTTCCCACGTCTCCAGTGAATACCAAATCCACTTCAGCTTCCAGCTGGTCCGCGAAAAACTCAATCTGACGCCAATTATCAACCAACGCGGCTCTTGCGTTCATCCAGTCTCGTCGCATGCACCTGGCTGTTTCGAAAGCAGAAACAGAATCAATTTTCACGTCAGCAATTTCGATACTGTTCGCTCGAGCCTTGGCTTGCAACAGTGCGATTTCCAGCACGATGCCATCAGTGTCGTTCAGCAAGTCGGGCAAACGCTTCACGATATTTTCTCGAAGGAACTCGAACACGTCCTGGTCACTCTGTTCTGAGAGTTCTTCGAAGCGCTCAATTTTTTCGATTTTCTGGTTTACCTCTTTTGCCAGCGATTCCAACTTGGACGCGTAGGAACCAGGTTCTTCACCTGCGAGCCGGAATTTGAGATTGTCGGGATCGGGAATGGATTGCTGCGTGAATACACTCGGCTCGATATCCGAATCCAAAGTTCCGCTGGCAATGTCGTCCTTGACTTTTGACAGGTAGGAAAGGCGACGGGGAAGCTTCTTTTTCAACGTCTTAATATCTTCTTCGACAGCGACGACCTCTTTACTCTTGACACCAGACAGTAACTGCTGGGTACGTTTAAGAATCGGAACGATGTTTTCAACTTCTTTGCGGATGCGTTTCTCCCGAGAAACAAATTTTTCGCTTCCAGCCTCGATATCCTTGATCAATTCAAGATCGTTGCTGAGTGCTTCAATGGGACCGCTTGATTCGTCACGCAGTTTTTTGATTTCTTCAAGCCGTTTTGGAAACAGATCGTCAATCAGATTGAACCGGTCCAGAAACGGGTCCTCGATAACGACCGCAAGATCCGGTGGCAATCCAATTTGAACCTTGAATTGATCGAGCGAATCTTGATAGTTGACGCGTGCGTTGAGCAGGTTTTGTTGCTGGCTATAGACACTGGATTCGAACTGTGCAACCTGAAGTCGCCGGATACGGTCTCTGTCGAATAGTTCGCGAAACTGCTTCAGCAAGCTGGTAAACTGCGCGACGCTGAATTCGATATTCTTGATTTGTTGCTTCTGCTGCAACAAGCCAAGGTAGCCGCCAACATTGGCACCGGCGATACCTGGAGAGTTCAAAAACGCTCCTGAGTTTGCTGAAGTACCTGCTCCCGCGTTTCGTCCGGTCGCGACCTCAAGGTAGAAGCCTCGACGGAAACGTTCCAACTGCCGAACATTAGCCAACAGAATCCTTTCCGATTGAGTCAACGACTCGAGGATTCGCTCTCGCCCTGCTCCTCGCAGCAATGGCTGAATCAGTGAAAAGTTGATCAGCGTGTTTGCGGACTGAGTGTTGTTTCCAGAGAACTCCCACAGGATCGTATTCGCGAGTCCGACCACAAAGTTTGCACCGGTAATGCCAAGTCTTTGAGCGTTGATTCCGCTTCCAGTCGATCCCAACGAAGTTTCGAGGGAGGTCGAGGAACCAGAGCCACTGAAACGTCCGCTGTTGTTCAAAAATGTGTTGAAACCGGAAAACAGTTGCGAGTCAAAACCGAAACGCTGCAGACTGACTTCCAGCGCCGAAAGATACAGCGTCTCTCTTTGCTGTTGCAGTTCGGGACTGTGGATCAGGGCCAGTTGATATGCCGCAGAAAGAGATAGAACCGCTTCTCCTTTTTCATTAACTGGCAAATAGGAACGCCAGTTGGGACTTTCAACGGAGTCTGTATTTCCGTTGGCATGCCAGTGTGGGTATCCCGGTTTGCCATCGACAGAATGCATCAGGTCGTGAGCAGCCGGATCGTCGGGCGGAATGGGCGGGTGATCCGCGGAAAAGGGATCGAACATTCGCGACTGCGGGTCGATTTCGATTCCACCGGTTGCCGAATTCCAACGCGGAGAAACGGCTTTTTCGGCGACGAGACGTTTCGCTTCGGTGTCTGCCTGTCGACGATAGAATCCTCGATGGCAGCCAATCAAAACGGCAGACTGAGATACGATCAACACGGCCAGCAGCAACAGCGAAAGCTGGCGCAGCGGGGTTCTATGTTTTTCTGTGTGGGTCATGGACACAGTCGTTCCTTGATTTAATCCACGATTGAACAAACTGCCCTGGGCCACGGGAGGCCATGTCGGGCAATTCGAGCTGCGGGGACTGGCAGGATCGTCGCTGGTTTTGCGGGAAACCGGTGACTTTGTCGGCAGTGTGGAACCTGCCGATTAACTTGGTCATGCCAGTGCTTCGGTATTTGTGGATATTCGGGAATTTCCGATACCAGACTTGAACCGTTTGTTCGTATTGGGCCGAATCAGACAAAGCCCTCAACGAGTGGCAAGCGAACGGGGCATGAGCGTCGATAGCAAAACTTGACAGAGAAATTGCCCAATTTATCATTGAAACGATCAGTTCACCGCAAAATTGCTTAGCTCTGGGCTTGAGCGGACGTACTATATAGATGCTAGGCGACGGCCAGCTTCATCCTGACTTTTTGCAGTATTCACTATGATTCTTTACGCCATTCTTGGACTGATCTTCATTGCGATGGTCGTGCTGACCGTTCTTTCCGTGAAAGACTGGCACTGGCTTAATCCGGTGCTGTTGGTCCTGATTTTCATTGCGGGTTCTGCCGGAATGATTGCGATGGCGCAGACGCTTCATTTACGTCGCACGACCAATGCGAAATTGACCAAGCTTCGAAAAGACGCAAACGACAAAGAGCAGCAGGCGCAGCTTGCGATCTACGGAGACATAAATTCGACCAATTACGGCCCCAATAGCGTTCGCGGCCTGGACCAGCGAGTGAAGTTGATGATGCTTGGTCGCGGTCGAACGTGGGAAGGCGGCTCGGTTACCAACGTCGATGGCGACATTCAGTTTACGTTTGCGACGCCTCAGGGTGATAGCGACGACCCAAACCAATCACTTGCAAACATCGAACTGTTTGCTTTCGCCGAAGGTCCACTGAATGTTCCGCAGGGCGATGGTCAGCAACCCGTCGTGATGCCATCGCCGATCTCTTTCGTTGGAAAGTTCCGCGTGATGGAGCAGTCTCCTGAATCGTTGATCCTCGCTCCATCGGTACCAATCGCGAACTACCCTCAGTACGCACAGCCGAACACGACATGGACTCTGTTCGAAAGAATGCCTTTCGATCGTCATGGGGTATTCCGGGAAGTCGAAGGCATCACCGAAGAGAATTTTGATATCGCGACATTCCGCAACATTCTGGTGAACAAGTACTTCCCTGCACAAGGTTTCGGCCTGGATCCGAACAGCAAAGAGTACGAAAAACTGATCGACCAGTTCAACTTTGACGGCCTTTCGATTGGTGAGATCAAAGCATTTGTTGAGTCGCAGCCGAACCGCGTTACGCCTCGGTTTGAACCGGCATTGGAAGAAGTCATGGTCACTTACCGCTTCGAAGCGGGATCTCAGCCTTACACCGTCGATGACAAATCCGGGAAACTGGACACCGATGGAACGTTCACGATCCTCGGCTACGCCGTCGACCCTTCGTTGCACCTTTCACCGGGAGCCGAGACTCGCGATGTGGTTTTCAAAAAGGGCGACATCGTCACGATCGATTTGCAAACCGCGGAAGGTTACGAGCGAAAAGATGGCACAACGGTCAAGCCTTTCACGGCAAGGGAATCCGTCACCGAGATCGACCGAATTTATAAGCGGAAACTGACAGATTTCCCTTACGAGATGGCCAACCTTTTCAATCGCGGCGAGAAAATGGCTGACGAAGCCGACCGAATGATCCAGAACAACGAAGTTCAGGATCGAACCGTAGCCGACGCGGAATCGCAGAAAAGCGAACGTCTCCGCCAGAGTGTCGCTTTTCAGAACGATAACAAGCTTCTGGAAAACGATCTCGATCAAGTGACAGCTTTGAATCGACAGCTGACACAGCGATACGATGAGAACAAGCGAAAGATTGACTCGCTTCGCTCTCAAATGCAGGAATTGCGTCAACGGCTGGAGATGAAAGCCACGGTTCCCGTTTTGACGCGATAAAACTGAACTCCTGCTTCTCCCGCTGGATTTCTTGAACTTCGCGCCCGATTGGCAGGCTCTGGCTTGCCTTTGGATAGCCATCTTCCGATAAATTAGTTTGCTTGGGCGTGCATCGCGCCCGAGCCAGACTTACAGACGGGATCAGCATGGGCTTCGAAGACAGACAGTACTCGCGCGACGACTCCATTTACAGCGAATCGCTTTTCGGGGGCACTCCCTACGGCGCGTCGCGACGACGTGGCGGACTGGCAAGCGTATCGATCGTGATGATCCTGATTGGGATCAATGTGATCATCTGGTTGCTTGATGCGTTTACGCCGAAGACCGAATCTGGCCATTTGCTTAGCGACTTTCTTAGCTTACAAGTCGATTCGCTTTGGAAGGTCTGGTCGTTTTTGACCTACGGATTTGCACACGCTCCAATCGATTCAAGCACAGGGATTTGGCACATCCTTGGCAACATGCTAATCCTGTTTTTCCTCGGCCGTCCCGTCGCGGAACGATTGGGGCGGTATGAGTTCCTTCGGTTTTATCTGACGGCCATCGTGGTCTCTGCGTTTGCATTCGTTGCATGGTGCTTGCTGTTTCAGGGCGGCAAAGGCATCGTTGGAGCCTCAGGTGCGGTCAGCGCTGTGTTTATTCTATTTGTGTTCTGGTACCCGAATCAGAAACTTTTGGTGTGGGGCATTCTTCCTGTGCCCGCGTGGATTTTAGGGCTGCTCCTAGTTGGCGGCGACTTTCTGCGAGCGTTCGACAAAAATTCGATGATCGCATGGCAGGCTCACCTCGGTGGAGCCGCTTTTGCAGCGTCTTATTTTTACTTCGGCTGGCACCTGGGATGGATGGGCCGGCTGACTGAAAAGATGCCCAAACCAAAAGGGAAACTGAACGTCTACGATCCTGATGCTGAAGAGGCTCGGCCCTCGAAAGCTGACAAAATCAAAGAGGAAGGCGATCGTATCCTGCGAAAAATCAGTGAAGAGGGAGAAGCCAGCCTGACTCGTCGAGAACGGAAAACGTTGGAACAATACAGCCGAGAGCTGCGAAATCGACAATAAGTCGGCCGACGAAGATGGCTTCCCGAGCCAAACTGTCGTGGTAAAATCGTGTTTTCCATTCACCTCTGCACCTGACAACATGCCCGATACCATCGCCCCCAAACAGTCGACCTGGACTCGCGAACAGGTCGTCGAACTATTCGAGCTTCCTTTCAATGACTTGCTCTTTCGTGCGATGTCGGTCCATCGTGAGAACCATGATCCCAACACGGTTCAGCTAAGCACGCTGCTAAGCATCAAGACAGGTGCCTGTCCCGAAGATTGTGCTTACTGCCCGCAGAGTGCTCGATACAAAACGGGTTTGAAGACCGAAAAACTGATGCCGCTTGATCAGATCGTCGATGCGGCGACTCGCGCCAAAGAGAATGGAGCCAGCCGATTCTGCATGGGTGCCGCATGGCGAAGCCCGAAAGATTCGGACATCGAACAGGTATCCGCTGCGATCCGCGCAGTGAAAGATCTTGGGCTCGAAACCTGTGCCACGTTGGGGATGCTCAAGCCAGATCACGCGCAAGCGTTGCAGGATTCGGGCTTGGACTACTACAACCACAACCTTGACACGTCTCCTGAATTCTATGGCGATATCATCTCGACGCGAACCTATCAGGATCGGCTCGACACCCTAGAAAACGTTCGCGAAGCCGGTATGAAAGTCTGTTGTGGCGGGATCGTCGGAATGGGCGAAGACAAAAACGACCGCGCGGGTTTACTGGTGACGCTCGCCAATCTCGACCCACCCCCCGAAAGTGTGCCGATCAACAATCTTGTCAAAGTCGCAGGGACTCCGATGGCTGACAACGAAGATCTTGATCCATTTGAATTCGTTCGCACGATCGCGGTGGCTCGGATTCTGATGCCGAAGTCCTACGTTCGACTCTCTGCCGGTCGAGAGGAAATGAGCGACGAACTTCAATCGCTATGCTTCCTTGCCGGAGCCAATTCGATCTTCTACGGCGACAAACTTTTGACGACAGGCAACGCGGCCACAGATCGGGATCGAGCGTTGTTTGGACGACTGGGATTAAAATCGCTCGGCGGACAATTCGAAGAAGTCGCTGCTCTTGCCGCTGAATCGACCTGCGATGGCTCAAACGGATCGGCCGGTTCCGGCTGCGGACACTGCGGTTAATTTGAGACAGTGAAATTACAAAAGCCACGTTCGATACGGTTTCGAACGTGGCATTTTTTATTGGGTGTTGTTCGTTTGACGTTTCCGTCAATCGATCCGATGGCGTTGTGACCTTACTTGTCTTTGTTTTGAGCCATCTCTTCCTGCAGTTGACTGACGGCTTTCGTCAGCTCAAGCAATTGACGCTGAACATCTGCAAGCTGAACGTTTGGCTCTTTCGTTTTCGATGTGGGAGCAACTTCAAGCAAAACAGCTTTGTGTAACGCATTTTTGTAGTTCGATTGAGCGTTCCATAGGATCGTGTTCTGCGATTTCGTGTACGGCTTGCACGATTCTACGATCGATGTTGAAAGTTCCTGAATCTCACTTGGCAACTTTTCGATCTCGTCCTCATCGACCTTCCATTCCAGATGGTCTTTCTTGACCGTGATGCCGATGTCCTCGTTTGCCTTGAGTTCAATGTTCAACGTGTATCCCTCCGGCAACTGCTTTTCCGAAAGAACGAATCGGTAAGCCGTTTCCAAATTTGGCAGATTAAGTTGCTCAACGTTATATGCGCCCTTGATTTTGGTCTGTTCGTTTTTTGGTCGGTGTTTTGGAGTGATTTTTTTCGTGATCATTTTTCCATCGCGGATCAGGACAATTGATGTTTCGTTTGATTCCGCTTCCCCAACCACTTTGAACACATCGTTCAGCGATTTAAGTTCTGAATTGCCAAATCGAAGCAACACGTCGCCTCGCTTGAGGCCCGCCTCCTCGGCAGCACCATCAGGAATCACTTCGTTGACTTTGACACCGCCACGAATCGAAACCGTGATTCCTGGTGACTCGCCGGGAGAGTAGGTTGACTCCTCCACCGGTTCGCACTGAACACCAATCCAATAGTCAGAAATCAAAGACTGGTCATGCTCCTGAGTTTGAATCAACAATCGCGTTTCCGGGTTGGAGCCCTTTTCAACAAGACTATTGTCTCCGGCAAATTTCAAGACTGCTTTGTATTGTGCGGCTGGACCAGCGCTGGCCTCCTCCGCCTGCGCCCTCGCATGGGCTTCACCTCCTCCAACGACAAATGCCAACGCAATGAAGCACCCTAGCCACTTGCAGCGACTTGTTCCAAAAATCAATTTCATCAATGTCTCCCATTTCTACTGAAAAGAATTTAACCCGACGTATTCGACTCTGACTTTCCGAACGGGGATTTCGATCGCACCGCCATCCGGCAAACTCACCTCGGTCATGACTTGTTCGTCTGCATACGAGTAACCAGCTCTCCGCAATGCCAACTGAAACTCTGCCGGAACTGGTGAACCGCTGCGAGAAAGTGCCTCCGCCAGCCCAATCGAATTCGCTTCTTCAGCAGGGGATGGGCGCAACTCGGTTGCGGGTCCAATACCGGTAGGATTTCTGTTTTGAGTCAAAGAAAAATTTCCCGTCGCAAAAAGGCTCGAACCGATAAACACGCCAAGTAGCAGACAAGCGGCCAATCCAGCCAACCACCGAACCGCGTGAAGACGCATTCGATCATCACGGGCCTCGCCGTCGCTCACGAAGCTTTTCGCAGCGAGGCTATGTTGTTTGGAAGGAGGTGAATCCGAGAACACTTCTGCCATGGATTCGTCGAAGATCTGTTTTTCAACGAACGCTAACGCAATGTGTTTCCAATGATCCGAACCATTCGGAATCGCGTCTAGCAAGCTGGAGCGATCTGCATGGCTTAGTTCGCCGTCCACGAGTTTTTCGATTTTGGAGAATTCAAATTTCATTTTCTTGCCCCGTTTCTGATTGAAAATCCAAAGCCGCCAACTGCTTTCTTAGCCGGCCACGAGCACGCGAAACGCGATAGATGACTTTGTCTTGAGTCAGTCGCAAACGTTCGCTGATTTGCTGATATGTCCAGCCTTCCACATGTTTCAACAACAGAATTTCGCGATCCTGAGGGCTCAAGCGTTTCACCGACTGCCTTACCATGTCGTGAGCTTCCTGCCGGGTTACCCAGACGGCTGGATTGGGCAGCCGATCGTCCGGAGGCAGTTCCATATCAGCATTAATGGCGACATCTCGGGCCCCACGTTTGCGCTTCCGCCAAAACATCAAAACTTGCCGGATGGCGATTCGATACAACCATGGCTCGATTCGACTTTCGTCTTGAAGCTGGTCACGTTTTCGCCACGCCACAAAAGCAACATCCTGAAGCACTTCGTCCGCATCAATTGAGTTGCGCAGGCGTGCCATCAACACGGTTCGGAGCCAACACGCATGTTGCTCCCACGTTAATTGCCACTGATGATGCTCTCCGGTCTCGATCGCCACAAAACTCCAAAGCTGCTGTTTTCTGATCCATTGGTTCTGTCAATTAGATGCACGTCAAACTTGCTCTTGGGCAACTTTTTTTGAAAAACCTTTTCCCAACGACGAATTGGATTTCTTTTATTTTTTCTTTGCACGTCTGGGCAGCGAAAATCGCAATAATCCTGAGCGCCTTTTTTCCACACCAAATCAACCAAACACCGAGTCATCGTGACGAAACAGATTACCGAAATTCTGGACCGAATCGCCAACGGGAGCGAAGCTTCGATCGACCAGCTGGTTCCGATGGTCTATGAGCAAATGAAGAAAATCGCTGCCAGAGCGGTGAGCAACGAAGGTGGTGGCAGCTCCAATCCAACCGAACTGGTTCATGAAGCCTATTTGCGGCTCATCGGCAAAGAAAACCTCGCATGGGAAAGCCGAACTCACTTTTTCGCGGCCTGTGCTGTTGTAATTCGCAGGATCCTGATCGACCAAGCTCGAGCTCGCAAACGGATCAAGCGAGGCGGTGACTTGCAACGTATCGACATGGAAATTGCTCAACCGGCAACGCCTGAGCTGCCCGTCAATGTTCTCGCGCTCGACGAAGCACTTGTAGCACTAAGCGAGTTCGCTCCGCGGCAGGCGAGATTGGTAGAGCTTCGGTACTTCGGTGGCTTGACGGAAAACGAAGCGGCCGAGGTCCTTGGCATTTCTCGACGCACCGCGGCAGGCGACTGGGCAACTGCCAGAGGATGGTTGCTGAAACGACTAGGAAAACAATAACGGAGAACAACATGAAGAACGATCCATCAATTCTTTCCGTCACGACGGTGACGTTTCTGGCAGCAGCAATGGCGATCGCAACGCCTTCCAATGGCCAAAGCACAACTCAATACGGCCACGCAAACAATTGGACGATTGATTCAGCTTTGCCCGACTCGAACTATGCAGAAGTTTGGAATGTAGAAGTCGGGAACGGTCGTTCGCAACCCGTCAGCGATGGCAAACATGTTTTCGTTACTTCCGGTTCGTTCCACACATCTCAGAAGGCGGCCGAAAAACCGAAAGTTATCCAGTCGCGAACGCTTTGTCTCGATCGTTTCAATGGAAACGTCATTTGGAAACACGAAACTGAACCGGTTGAAATGCCTGAGACTCAGGAGACGTTTTCAGGGGCTGCTCCGTCGCCACGCTCGACGCCGGCGATCATCGGAGAATCCATCGTTACAGTTTCTTTCTCCGGGATCCTTGAATGTCTGGACAAATCTACAGGCGATGCTCATTGGACCTTAAATTTGACGGAAGACCTTGGCGCGGATTATGTCCAATTTGGATTTTCTGCCAGCCCGGTTACTTTTGACCATCAACAGGATCGCTTTCTAATTGCGGCAGCCGGCCCCACAGGAGGGCTCTATTGTCTGTCGGTTAAAGATGGTTCAACGATCTGGAAATCGGAGATCAGGACATCCAGCTACGCAACTCCAACAGTCGCCGAATTCGACGGTGTCCCACAAGCAATCGTTATCAGCGAAAATCGAGTTCTGGGAGTGGAACTTGACAGCGGACAACCTCTGTGGAGCCATGACCTGAATACAAAGGGTTTAACCAACGTTCCCTCTCCACTGGTATTTGAAGACGGGCTCGCAATTTCCGGGCAAGGCGTTAAAGGAATTCAGCGAATCGACATTTCGAAGCATCGAAACGGACAATGGTTCGCCAATCAACGCTGGCATGCACGCGGCCTGCAATTCTTCTATACGAACTGGACTTTAACGGCCGAACGCATCATCGTTGGATGCGATGACAAGGCGTTATTGGCAATTGATGGTGCCGATGGAAAAGTCCTTGGACGCTGGCGTGGCTTTGCAGATGGAAACGTAATTCAATTTCAGGATGGCATGATTGTCGTTGATGGAAAAGGAAGACTGCATCGAATTAGATCAAAAGTAGTCCAACCCAATTCTTCCAACGAGAAGGGGTCGCCTCAAGAGAATTCCTGTTTTTCGGTCGAATACAAGATTGATGCCATTCAAGGACGTTGCTGGACGCCTGCTTCGATCTGTGATGAAGGGCTTTTGCTCCGCAGCCAGAAACGGCTGGCCTTGCTGAAACTCACCAAGGACACGAAAGAAACTCCGCCCAACAAACTGGCCAATCCCGAACGACTCGAATTCAAACGAGAACCATCTCGCGGAGCCTTTTCTGCAACAGCTGGTGCTGACGAAACCGACTACGTTCAGGAAATCTTTAACGCGTTCGAGCAAAATGGCGCGATGGCTGCGCTTTCACTGTACAACAAACTGAGAAACCGTAAGCCTTCGCCGCTTACTGAGCAGAATCGAATCGATCTTGCTGAAGCAGCATCGGCGCAAGGCATGGATGACTTGGTCAAATTGGTAATCGGGCACGCCGTGGAGGACTTTCCTGAATCGAACCTGATTAAAAGTTACGCGGCCGAATTGAAGAACAAATAAGCTTGCTGTCCCAACATTTCCTCGCGATCAATTTCCTGACGAACCACAATGACGCCTGAACAATACGCCAAACTGCAGGAAGTATTTCTCGAATTGCGTTCGCTGGATTCAGCAGCTCGCATGGAAAAACTTAGTTTGCTCAGACAATCTGATCCGATCATTGCTGACGAAGTGAAAGGTCTTTTGTCGGTTGACGATACCGATGCGTTCATGGATCAGCCCTTGGTCGATCGTGACCAACGGGTTCCGATCGAAACTCAGGACATGCGTCCTTCCAACCAGAATGATTCCACTGGAGATCGATTCAAGGAAGCACATCCGACTCAGATTGGTCCATGGCGCATACTTCAGAAGATTGGCGAAGGCGGGCATGGCATCGTCTTCATGGCGGAGCAGCTGGAACCAATCCGCCGCAAGGTCGCGATCAAATGGATTAAAAAAGGCATGGATTCCGACATGATCCTTGCTCGATTCGAAGCCGAATGGCAGGCACTGGCGATGATGAAACATCCGTCTATCGCCAACGTGATCGAAGCAGGCTCAACGGAAACAGGCCAACCGTACTTCGTCATGGAGCTGGTTCATGGCGTTCCCATCGATGAGTTCTGCGAATCCAATCGACTGGACCTGACAGAACGACTGACTCTTTTCCAACAAGTCTGCAGCGCCGTACATCACGCTCACCAGAAAGGCATCATTCATCGCGACATTAAGCCAGCCAATGTTTTGATCACGACAGATTCGGGCGATCCATTGGCGAAAGTCATTGATTTCGGCATCGCAAAAGCAGTGCACATGCCGTTGACCGATAAAACCATGTTTACAGAATTTGGTCAAATCGTTGGCACACTCGAGTACATGAGTCCGGAACAAGCACTGATGTCACAATCAGGAATCGACATTCGGAGCGACGTTTATTCGTTGGGCGTGCTGCTTTATCTGCTACTGACGGGACAAACACCGGTCAGCCGAAAGGAGTTGCTTCGCGATGGCATTTGGGAATTAAAGAACGTCCTACAAACATTGGCACCAAAATCACCAAGCACGCGCATCACGACGGGCGAGAACTCGAAACGATGGCGAGACTACGCTGGAGGAGAGGCTGGTTGGGTAAAACATGTCCGGGGCGACCTCGACTGGATCACCATGAAAGCGATTGCTCGTGAAACAGATGCTCGATATGGCACAGCTGCTGAATTCTCAGACGACATTGAACGATATCTTCAGGGCGATACCGTTCTGGCTCGGCCGCCCGGCAAATGGTATTCATTCCAAAAGTTCATTCGCCGCAACCGTATCGCGACCGCCGCCGGAGCCGTCATCCTGACTTCCTTGATCGCCAGCATTTTTGCTTTGTCGTGGGGTTATTGGCAATCCCAAAAGAATCTGGACATCGCTGTCAAAGCCCAACGACAAGCCGCCGAAAAATCTGAAGAACTCAAAATCACGTTGGATGCCAAGGCTGCTTTTGCGAAGCTGCTGACCAAAGCCCTGAACCGCCAAACTATCGAATCTGCGTGGATAACAGCCACCAAAGGTGACTTCGACGGCGCGGCCGAAGAACTTGAAATGGTCGCTGAGTCGGATCGCAATGAAACATGGCGACAAGTGAGACTGCTGGCCAGTCAATATCAGACTCCGACCTTTCGGGGCGATGCCTCTACGAACATACGTGTCGTTGGAGTGGACGAATTTCAGCATCGCATTGGAATCATCAACACGGAATCGCAATTGGAAATTTGGGATGCCGCCACCCTCCAGCCCATGCATCGGATCGAGTTGCCAACTGGAATCTATTCGTCTTTAGCGTTCTCAGATTCGGACTCGATTCTTGTCGGTGGCTCAAAAGACGAAGTGATCCGAGTGAATTTGAAAGATGAAACGCTGGCAAAGCCCTTGAAATTAAAAACCGGCGCCATTCGTGGGATCACTTTCGACAAAAAGAATGGCACGTGGTGGTGCATCACGGGCGCTAACTTCGTACACCGGTTGAACGAACCCGATTTGCAAGTCAGCACATCCATTAAACTGGATCAACGGCTTGTCTGCCTAACCGCCGCCGACAACGGGCAGTTCGTTGCCGTTGGAACAGTTGACGGAGACCTGTTCGCAATCCCAACCGATGATTCAAAGCAGCATCGACGAATCAAAGGGTTCGGCAAAAGGATCGAAGCCATTCGGACCGATAGCGACGAGCTCGTTGCCAGCGACTCAAGCGGGGCAACGCTGCGCGTCAAACTGAACAAGCTATTTGAGGAATCCGAACCTGAACGCAACCAGCCCAAGCGGCTAACTCGGATCTCCAAACCTGCGACTCCACCAATTTCGGTGGCCTTGGCAGATCAGAAAGGGGCATTCATTGCTCTTCGAGACGGAACGATTCTGTGGACGGATCAAAAAAGGAGCGTCCCTCTAAAGATCTTCCCGTCTCCCTGTCGTTCGATCCATCTTTGTGATTCGCTTTCGCGATTGTTCATCGTTCATGCCGACGGATCGATGAGCGTACTTGACCGTCATGAAATTTCCCGACGCAAACAGATCGCGGCTCTTCCGGAAAACCTCTCAGATGGCATCGCCGACTTAAGCTCTGGCATCGCCATTACCAGCTATCGCAGTGGGACGGTCAAAAAGTGGAACAACGCGACCGGCAACGTCACAGACTCCATTGAGCTTCATAAAAAGGAAGCTCTTGAAATGGATTTTAACTCAAACGCAACGAAACTGGCGTCAGTCGGATTGGACAAGAAACTAATCATTTGCGACTTGCCAACCCTGAAAACCAATCAAGCGTTGAATGTTGATTGGGGAGTGCGTTGCGTTTCCTTTTCACCGGACGGTTCGATGTTGGCTGGGCCGGCAAGCAGCGATCTCAAGACGAATCTTAGAGAGGGAACTTTCGATTTGTGGGATCCTAATTCTGGGGAAATGCTGAGCCGTTTCGTTGGCCACAAAAACTGGGTGGTTCGGTTTCACTTTTTCGAAGGAGGCGAGCGACTGGCTTCCCTGTCGGTCGATGGAACCGTACGCATTTGGGACACTGCCAATTCGGACTGCGTTCAAACAATCAATTTTTCAAGTTTCGGCAATGCTTACTGTTTTGCGATCGATAAGGAATCAAGAAAAGTGGCGATTGGTCATTCTGACGGCGTGGTCAGCTATTGGAGCATCGAATCTGGCCAACTTGTTTCATCTTCAATTGTCGGAGACTCGGCGGTAATTGGATTACGAAGCCTCCATTCGGGCGACTGGATTGTTTTCAACGATGGCGTCCATGCGATCAAGTTCTTCGATCACGATTTCCAGCCGATCGTGTCGCTCAACGCTTGCGTGGGACCGATCGGTGCCAGCCGAAACTCTGGTAACGCGTTGATGCTTGTCGGTCAATCAGGATTGGTAAGAATTCTGAAAGTCGACTAATCAACTCGTGAGCCATTTTCTGAATCGACTATCATGATCGCATGTCTTTTCAAGAAACAATTCAACAACAACATGAGGCGCGACTGGCAGATGGCTTGTGGCGTGAGCGGCGACAACTGGAATCTGCGCAAGGGATTCTTGTCCGAGCGAACGGATGCGAGCTGATCAATTTTTCCAGCAACGACTACCTTGGTTTGGCGAGCGATTCGGCCTTGAAATCGGCGGCCCGAAACGCGATCGAAACGTGGGGCGTCGGAGCGGCGGCCTCTCATTTGGTTTGTGGCCACCAAACGCCGCATGAGAAACTCGAGACTGAAATTGCTGATTTTGTCGGTGCTGAATCCGCAATCGTTTTTTCGACAGGCTACATGGCAAACCTTGCGGTGCCTTCTGCATTTTTAAGCCGTCACGACCTGCTGCTGCAAGACAAACTCAATCACGCTTCGCTGATCGATGCCGGACTGCTGTGTCGAGCAGAATCGAAACGGTTTCACCACTGCGATGTGAAACACGCGGCCGAACTGCTGAAGGATGAAACACGCAACACCATGCTGGCGACCGATGGTGTTTTTAGCATGAATGGGAATGTAGCTCCTTTAAAAGAGCTAAAACGAATTTGTGATGCGGACCATCAATTGCTGGTTGTCGATGATGCTCACGGGCTTGGTGCCATTGGAAAAGACGGCGCTGGATCGCTTTCAATGGTTGGCTTACCACCTACGAACAACATTTTGATGGTTGGGACACTGTCCAAGGCCATCGGCGCTTTCGGAGCTTTTGTTGCCGGCGACAAACAGTGGATCGAACACCTGATTCAGTTCGCTCGTCCATTTATCTACACGACGGCACTGCCACCGAGCATCGTCGAAGCGGCTCGACGCGGAATTGAAATCGCACGTTCCAAACCGGAACTTCGAATTCGATTGCAAGAAAACATCCAGACGTTCCACAACCTCGCTGACCAGGCTGGCATCGAAATCCTACCGTCCACCACCCCCATTCAGTCGGTCGTTTTTGGTTCACCATCAGAAGCCGTGTCGGCGTCCACCATGTTGCAACAAGCCGGTTTTTTGGTTGTCGCAATTCGCCCGCCGACGGTCCCAGCAGGCACATCGCGCCTGCGGATCACGCTTTCGGCTGGACACGAATCACATCAGATCCAATCGCTTGTGGACTCCCTGAAGAAATGCATGCCGTGAAACAGAGCCTGACCATTGCCTTGATTCATGGATGGGCGACGCCTTCAAACGTCTGGCAGCCGCTGGCATCGCGACTGCAGGACGATGGTTTCGAAGTGTTCGTTCATGATTTACCCGGCTACGGAATTCGACGACAGGAAAACGGCGTCCTTTCGTTTGAAGAACTTGTCGCTGACGCAATTAACCGCATTCCAGAGAATTCGATTTGGATCGGATGGTCTCTGGGAGCCATGATTGGGCTCGCCGCGACAACGATTGAGAACTCAACCATGCAAGGGCTTATTGCGGTCAGTGCCACGGCGAATTTTTGTGACAGTCCAAACTCGACACAAGCTCTGAACCTGCTCAGGCAGGATACGCAGACCGATGCCAACCAGGCTGTGAGGCGTTTTCATCTCTCGATGCCATCGCCGTCCAATCGAAGAGCCGTTTCAAAACAGGTCTCCGCTGCACGAGAAACGGGCGACATTGCGGTAGAGACTCTGCTGGCTGGACTGAAAATTCTTGCCGAAACCGACTTGAGAGATATGCTCAATCGGATACAAACTCCGCTTCGTCTGATTTGCGGATCTGAGGACAAAATCATAGCGAGCAGTGCTTCCGAATTAATTTTTGAAGCCGTCGGACGCACCAAGCTAATCACCCTGCCCTGCGGCCACGTACCTTTTCTCGAATGCCCTGAACTTTTTTACGAGTCACTCCTTGAGTTCGTCAACGCCCAACCAAAGTAACGAGCTTAGCATTGATCAAGTTCAACGTCAGTTCGACCGCGCTGCCGAAAGCTATGACAGTGTCGCTTCGGTGCAGCGTCGCATGGGTGAGCAAATCGTTGCGGCCATCAATGAGGTCGACGTTTCCAAAGAACAACCGCTCGTGGACCTTGGTTGCGGCACAGGAACACTGCTGGAGAAGGTTTCGAAGTTGGGTTTCTCAGACTTGACCGGTGTCGATCTTTCGCCACAGATGCTGGCTCACACGATTGAGAAAGTCGAACAGATCGAACTGATCGAAGCCGATATCGAATCGCTTCCTTTTGAAAACGATTCCTTTTCGACCGTCATCTCAAACGCAGCAATTCAATGGTGTTCGACAACGACCGCAGCAACTGAGATGCATCGCATTTTGCAGCCGACAGGCCGTCTTTTTGCGTCAACCTTTGTCGCCGGCACGTTGGCTCAATGGCAAACCGCATTCGAGATCAATGGGCTTCCGTCGCGAGTCCACTCGTTGGAAACGGCTCAACAAATCGAAGCTGCTTTCACGCAAGCGGGATTTGCGGATCTTAAAATCGACACTTACACCATCGTCTCTGAATTCGATGCGGTCGATTCCATGTTTCAGTCGATCAAAAAGCTAGGCGCAACCAACGCCATGGAGTCGCGTCCGCGAGGCATGATGCGTCGATCTGAATATCAAACTCTGGTTGGTCATTTTCAGCAACAGTTGAAAAAAGAAGGCGTGTTGAAGCTTGATTTTTGTTACGTGATTGTCACGGCGCAAAAGCAGCGTTGATTGACGATCCTTACTGGTTTCATCTTCCACTTTTTCAGTTAATGCATCTGTTAGGTTGATCCTAGCAGAAGAAGAAAGAAAAAAGCCGCGGGTATCGGTCGCTGATTGAAACATTTACATTCAATCATCGACGTTCACCAGCGGCTTCGCCATGAGCCAATTGTCTTGAGGCCGATCGTTAGTTGGGTCGACGACGCTGTTGATTTCCGCCACCACCGCGTTGACCGCCGCCACGCTGACCACGTGGAGGCCCACCCATTCCGGGACCTCGTTGAGGACCACCCATACCAGGACCACCCATACCAGGACCACCCATACCAGGACCACCCATACCAGGACCACCC
>CAYZPA010000018.1:35324-40099 GCA_964479855.1 uncultured Pirellulaceae bacterium | reverse complement strand
CGACCACCTGCTTCTCCTTCGCCGCCACCACGACGACCACCGCGTTGGCCGCGTTCACCACGAGCGTTTCCGCCTCCCTGCGAAGCTGAGTCCTTCATTTTTTTGAGTTCATCAGCATCGATCACGTCGTCTTTATTGGTATCCAGTCGAGCCATCACTTTTTGCATTCGTTCGGGCAATTCATCTTTTTCGATGCTGCCATTTTCATTTTTGTCGAACGCAGCGAGGCGACTGGCAAAATCATCCGTACGTGCACCGCGATCAGAACCTTCGCCACCACCACGAGGCCCACCTCCACGAGGCCCGCCTCCACGAGGCCCGCCTCCGGGACCACCGCGACCGCCTTGGCCGCGACCACCCTCGGGCGGACCCATCCGGCCAAGGTCTTCTTCGTTGAGGATGCCGTCTCCGTTTTTATCAAGCGCCCTCAGCACTGACGTGGCGTTATCAATTTCGTCTTTTGAGAGTTCATGGTTGTGGTCCGGGTCAAGCGCTTCCATGATCGGATTCGGCGGCGGTCCACCGGGCCCGCCATGTCCTCCCGGGCCGCCGGGACCACCCTGAGGCGGTTGAGCCATCGCTAACGAGCCTGATACTATCATTGCGAACGCAGCGACCAATCCATATTTAATTTTCATTGTTGATCCTTGTTTCTGTTTCAAAAGTAATTCTGTAATCGCGACAAACCGTTTTGGTTTACCGTTTCAGTTTCCTCTAGCTCTTTTTCTGGCTCGAACGGCTTCGGCATCTGTTTCGGGAATGGCAGATTCCCAATCGATTCCCAATTCGATGCCCAATTGCACGTGGGAGCCGTGACTCTTTTCGATCCGTTCGAATTTTTCAAGAACGTTTGCGATCTTCGTTTTCATCGTTTCAGTATCTAAATCAGCATCGAACTGAGCCAGCACTTTCCCCGACAGTCCAAATTGCCCGGGTGCAACCACAAGGATCGCGTTCAGATTTCTCAAGTCTCCTGCGATGCCCGTGATTGGTTTGAGTGAATCAGCATCCGTAACTTCTGCGTATCCGAATTGCCCAGCGTTGGATTCTGCCCACGCAATGGGAGCGAATTTCCTTTCCAAAGTTTGAATCTGTTTCTCGTTCTGACCAGCAACCACGATCAATGGCAAAGCATCGGCAGAAGCAATGTTGAGTCCGAGGTCAAGCGTTCTGGCAAAGGGTAGTTTTTCATCGGACAACGCGTCGTCGTCAGTAACTTTGTACTGCTGGGCAATTTTCTTCATGCCCGAAGCCATCGCTCGGGCGTCGCGGTATTCGTAAAAGGGAGCTCGACCAGCACGAGTCAATTTTTTCTTTCCGTCTGGAGAAAGAATTGCGAACGTTGTGTTTTCAACTTCGCCAGACCGGGTAAAAAGACCTTTCATAAAGTCAGCTTCTTTTTGGCTTTCGTAGGTCGCCAAACGAATGCAGACGAATTTTCGCGAAGCAGCAACAACATCAGCGTCAAACAGGAAACTCCTGTCCGTTCCTTGTTTGCCCGGTCACCAGATTCCAGACACACCAAGGCACTGGGGGGCTGCCGAGGTAAACAGAATGGGTCGGCCGCTACGTTTAGCTTCTTCCATTCCGCTGTCGAGCGTCGCATACCATGCGATTCGTGTTCCGTTGTCCTGACTGGTCACTGGAGCCGCGAAACAGAGAGTCAAAACACCGACAGCGGCAACCGCCATCATTTTGATCGAGCCTATTTTCATACCTGTCGTACCTGTGTCGAATCCCGAAAGTTGATCTGATATCAATGGAACTGATAAACAACGCCAGACGTCCACTGCGATTCCATTTTTTTTCTTGCAACTCCACTCAGCCAACGATTCCTCGAACAAATCGTCCATCAACCGGAACGATTCACGACGACAGGTGTCTGGTATGCCCTTTTAGTCGATTCTGCTGAAGTGGCGATAAGTGTTCTGAAAATTCGTCCATTGCACGTCTTGGGGGAACTGTCGAAACCACAAGCCTGAAACTCGACACCCACGCCTCGTGAATAATTCGGGAACAATCGAGTCTCAGGGTATGATGTGGACAAACGAGTTCGTTTTGCAGTAAGGCATTCAGGAAGTTCTTTCCGGAAGTAATTTGAGCCCAACATCCGAAAATCAGGACGATGAACTCCAGCGGTTGCGAGCCGGTGGCTCGGAAGCGGTCGCTGAACTGTATTCGAACTACAAAAATCAGTTGCAGCGCATGGTCGAATTTCGCCTTGATCGCAGGCTGTATGGCCGCGTTGATGCGACTGACATTTTGCAGGAGGCATACATCGAAATTGCCAGACGACTCGATGGCTTTCTTGACGACCCTCAAGTCTCATTTTTCATTTGGGCTCGACAGATCACGTGGCAAACCTTGTTGATGGCTCATCGAACACATCTTGGAGTACAAAAAAGGGATGCCCGACAGGAAGTTGCACTCAACGCAGTCGCATGGACGCAAGGAACGGCAGTGTCGCTCGCGTCACGACTTGCCGGTGATGTGACATCGCCCAGCCAGGGAGCCATTCGCGATGAACGAGCGATGAAGCTTCGGTCTGCACTCGATTCAATGGACCCAATGGACCGGGAAGTTTTGGCCTTACGACATTTCGAACAGCTCAGCAACAAAGAAGTTTCCGAAGTCTTGAAAATACAAAAAACCGCTGCCAGTAACCGGTACGTTCGAGCACTGAAGCGACTCAAGGAGATCATGGACGACGTGATGCCAAACAACGATGAAGCCTGACGATTCAACCGACAAAACAGACAACAATCAGGACGCTGAATCGCGTGAAAAGGAATTCGATTTCGATGACCTCGCAGATCAGTTCGCAAAAGACTGCCGTCTCGGAACAGCCCAGCCGATCGAATCCTACGCGGCCCTTTATCCAAAACACGCTCAACAGATTCGCGAACTGTTCCCATCAATCGAGGCCATCGAAAAACTGGGATCCGATGTCTCGAAAGCAAATCGAAACGAACAGGCACAAGCAGCGATCGCTTTCAATCGCATCGAACAGATTGGCGACTATAAAATTGTGGGCCAGATTGGTCGTGGCGGAATGGGGATCGTTTACGACGCCATTCAAATGTCCCTTGGTCGGCCCGTCGCGGTAAAACTTTTGCTGCAACAGTCATCCGACGCAAAACATCTGAACCGTTTTCAGCGCGAAGCAAAAACGGCTGCGAACTTGCACCACACGAACATCGTTCCCGTGTTTGGAGTCGGGTCGCAGGACAGCTACCACTATTATGCCATGCAGCGGATCGATGGCGTCGGGCTTGATGAAGTGATTGCGAAGCTAAAAGACCCCAACGTCGCCCTCAATTCTGATCGCGCTGGTCTGGCTGACCGCTCCGATCTGGCCGACCGCGCCTCACTGGTGGATCGAGTCGTCGCCGCACTGAACGATGGAGCGTTCCTGCCGCCATCGGAGCACGGTTCTGAGCCCAATTACTTTCGCAGCGTGGCGTGGATCGTCAAGCAAATCGCCAACGCACTGGAATACGCCCACGAACAAGGCACCCTTCATCGTGACGTAAAACCGGCGAACCTGTTGCTGGACACCGAAGGAGGCGTTTGGGTTGCCGACTTTGGTTTGGCAAAGGCGATGGAAAATGACAATGTTTCTCGCACGGGCGACGTCGTCGGCACACTTCGGTATATGGCTCCCGAGCAATTTACTGGAAACCCAAGCCCTCACAGCGACACCTACAGCCTTGGCCTCACGCTGTATGAAATGCTCACCTTGACTCCAGCCCATGATGACACGAGCCGCTCGCACCTGGTGGCATCGTCCCCAAAAGGCCATCGAATCACGCCGCCAAGGCAACACGACGACAAAATCCCAAACGACCTGGCAACGATCGCGATGAAGGCAAGTGCCACTGATATTCGCAGCCGATATACCTCTGCGGGCGAACTTGCGGCAGACCTAGAAAACTTTCTCAACGACCGTCCGATCATGGCACGGCCGGCCAACATGGCGGAGCGGCTGGGAAAGTGGTGTCGCCGCAACCCAGCCGTCGCGAGCCTTGTCGGTCTGGCGGCGCTATTGCTGGCGACCGTTGCGGTCACGACATCGGTGGGTTACGTCAGGATCAATGCTGCTTTGAATCGGGAATTGGAACAGCGAATTCAGATTGAAGCAGAAAAACAAAAAGCAAACCGAGCTCTATCGAAAGCCGAAACGACGCTCGGCATATCACTTGAGGCGCTCGACCGAGTGTATCGTCGCTTCGCACCGGACAGGATGTTGGAATCGAATACCATTTCGATTGAAGGTGTTGATGGCGAAGAGATCTCGGTCCCGACTGCGCCCGCGCTCTCACGCGAAACGGCCGCTCTGCTGGAAGATGTGCTCGGTTTCTACGATCAGTTCGCTCAACAAGACAGCGATAATCGGGAACTGCAAGTTCAAGCCGCGAAAGCCAATCGCCGGGTCGGCGACATTCACAGGCAGCTGGGAGCGTATGAGAATGCCGAATCCGCTTACAAAAATTCGGCCGCGCGTTTCGGAAAAATCGCTGATGTTGATATAGAAGATTCTATCGCGATTCGACTTGAGCTTGCGAGAATCCAAAACGACCTGGGAGACGTTTACCTTGCATGGAAAGGACCGAATGATGCAAGAAAAGCGCACGCAACTGCGCTGGACATCCTTGAGCCCTTGCTGGTAGCCGAATCCAGGCATTCCGACGCAACCTTGGAACTGGCTCGAACGCTGTACTTGTTGGACAAAAGAAAGCCACCGGAACCAGGCCAAGGTCCCCCTCGCAACGGTC
>CAYZPA010000018.1:0-35224 GCA_964479855.1 uncultured Pirellulaceae bacterium | reverse complement strand
CGCCGCCGCGCGGTTCGCCGCCGCGCAAGGGAGATCCAAACGATGCCGGTCCTCCACCTCGCTTCGATCCATCGCACAGTCCCCCGCCCCGAAATGGCCCCCCGACCGGTGAACCACCGCAACAACGTCGGCGTGGAAGGCCGCCGCACCCGCCCGAACGGTTTGAAAATCTTGATCGGGCAATCAAGTTACTCGAAGGAATGAACTTCGATCAATCTGGATATCCGGAACATCGTTTTCTGTTGGCGCTTTGCTATCGAGAGCGAGTGCGGCGTGGCCGCGCCGATGAGTCGGCTCCTGCGATTCAGATCCTGCAGCAATTGTCACAACAGTATCCTCAAGTCGCCGACTACCGGTTTGAACTGGCCGAAACGTACGGTCGGTTTGATGTTCGCCATCTGCGAAATTCGGAACTTGATGATGCGATCAACCGGCTGCGTACTGGCTTGGTCTACGCCGAACAACTGGCGACACAACACCCAAACATTCCCAGATACGCTCAAGCCCATTCCGACACGCTGTTGAAACTCGGAACCCTGCTGGAGAAATTTTCGCGACTCGACCCTGAAAAAGAAACAGCGGTCCTGAATGAGTCTGAAGACTGTTTACGCGAAGCGATCAAGATCCAAGCTGAACTCAAAAATCAGTTCCCTGAAACGATTTCGCATCGACTCAGGCATGCCCAGGCGATGGAAGCACTCGCAAAGACACTACGATCAAAAGGCAAATTCCCCGAAGCCATCAACGCGATCCATGAATCCATTGCATCTCTGGAAAAGCTGATCGACGAGCAACCCAAAGTCGACTTCTTGCCGCATTCACTGATTCGTCACTACCACACTTTGGCACGGATACACGACGGCCGGAACGATAAACAGGCAGCGAAAGAAGCTCGAGACACCGCCGCCGAACTTCGAAATAAAATGCCCCGCCCAAAACTGTTTGGGTTTTGAGCTGACGTTTTTTTCCGTAATGCATGACTCGTTTGGCAAAACTCTTTGGGTGAAACTCGTTTGCAGCTCAAAACAACCGTCGCTGCACGCCTGCCTGTTGCTGATTGGTTTTGGCGTCTCCATCGACGGCTCCTTTCCCATCGGCGGACCCTTTCCCACCGGGATCGGCTTCGACGTATTGAAAATTCATCCACGGTTTCGGCTTCAATATCGATTCCAGTCGCGTTTGCTGATTGAATTCGTTGTCCAGCCAAAACCTGGCATCATCACCTTCCAGAATGACCGGCATACGATCATGCAATTCGATCATAAATTCATTGGCGGCTGTCGTGATGATGGTGCAAGTCTCAACGATCGCTGCGTCGTCGACTTGTGCCTTGTCACACCAGCGTTCCCAGAGCCCTGCCAGTAGCCAGGGTGAATGATCCCGTTTGGTGATCCAATATGCCTGTTTCTTTTTTCGACCTTCGATCGATTTCCACTCGTAGAAACCGTCGACCACAACCGCACACCGTTTCGATTGGACGGCAGATCGAAACGCAGGCTTTTCGAACACCGTTTCCGATCGCGCGTTAATCATGCGGGCTCCGACTTTCAGGTCTTTCGCCCAAAACGGAACCAGCCCCCAGCGGAGCATGACGGCTTCGGGTCCGGATTCAACGTTTCTAACCGCCAGCACATCCTGAGTCGGACAAATGTTGTCGCGAGGTTCCTGCGGCGGGATCTGCAGAGATTCCAGCTGATCAAAAAGATTCGAGATATCGGGCGATGAGGTCTTGAGTGTGATTCGTCCGCACATTTTGTCACAAATATCATGCGATGGGAAAGCTCGTTATAGTGTAGCGAAACACTTCCTGAAACTGACAAGTTTCGATCGAAAAAGCCCAGGTGAATCATGCCGACCCCTGAAATTCTTGAGCCACTGCGTTTGCCAATCCGCAACCTGAAAATCATTTGCGGAACGCTGATCGCTGTCGTCAGCATTTCTGCGGCGCTGGTCCTGGTGGTCGTAGGTATCGACAACTTGCACGCGCGACTGCCGCTACTGGTCGCGCTCGCTGCAGGATCCGGAATCACGGCTTACATCGTTTCGCAAATCGCGTTTCAAATTCTGGCCCAACACACCTCCGAAGGAGCTCGCAAGAAATCTAGTGCTGAGAACAACTTGCGACTTTTGCAAACCGCATGGATCGTGCGATATGGGCTGGTCGTTGCTATTTGTTTTCTGAACCTGATCGTCACGATGTTGGAAAAGAGCGTGATTACGATGTTTGTGGCCGTTTTGGGAATCCTGATCATGCTGATCACTTTCCCGCGAACCGAAAAAGTGCTGAAGCTGCTTGAATCGAGAACGGATGAAAAATTCCTGTAGGCCCAAAGGCGTAAAGTAAGCTCCGCTAGCGAGCCGAGCTGGCGAAAACGTGCTGGCTACGTATTTCTTCAATTGCTAGACTCCGCCGTCCAAATCATGAGGGTGGCGATGCGAAAACATACTTACTTGGCAACTTCACTGGCGTTACTCCTGCTGATATTGACAGGCAGTTCGAACGATCTGCAAGCCGAAGGGCTGGCGCAGGAGTCCCGACCGCAAAGCTGGAAATACGATGCCTCGCTCAGCGACATCTACTTTGTCGACCAACAACACGGTTGGGCAGTCGGATCACAAGGAACGTTGTTGCGTACCGAAGACGGCGGAAAAACATGGCATCAAGGAAACCTTCAAGGCAAAGCTGCCGCCAAAGCCGTTGACATTTCGTTGTCTGAAAAGATCCAAAGATCCAACGCTCGGCAATGGGTCGGAGACAAACCTGTTGGCGATCAAGCGGCTCCTTTCTCATGCCGATTTGAGTCCGTTTGCTTTATCGATTCAAAAAACGGCTGGGCAGTCGGCGGATACGATCTACCTTCGATGGATTATTCGCGAGCCGTGATCGCCCGGACTTCTGATGGAGGCCGGACTTGGCGTTCGCTGCCGAAACTGATGATTCCACGTTTGCACCGAATTGGACTAAGCTCAAACCAGAACGCCATGTCCGGTTGGGCAGTTGGAGAACAGGCTCCTGACGCGAAAACATCGTTGTTCTTCACCAATAGCGGTGGCAGCATCTGGTCGATGACCAATACAGAACCGATGCCAGACTGGAAGGACGCCCAACGGATCGGCAACCAGTTTGTTGGGATCGACAGCGATGGACAGCTCGCGGTTTTCGACGCCCAAAAAGTGCAATACTCGGTGGTCGCCACTCAGCGTCAGGCCGTCGTCAACGCAGTTGCCATGGACCCGGAAACTCAGGGACGGACCATGCAGGGATGGGCTGTCGGAGCTGATGGAGTGATTTTGAAAACTGGCAATCGCGGGATCAGCTGGAATCCGCTGCACGAAAATGTTCCAGCACTTGCAAACTTTGATTTTCGTTGCGTCCACCCAAGCACCAGCAAAGTTTGGTTCGCTGGCAATCCGGGTGGCACTCTTTTTTCGATCGACCGCAGCACCAATGAGCTGCGAACGCACCCACTTCCTCGGGGCACCAGCATCAACCAGATCTTTTTCCTGAACGATTCGACAGGCTGGGTTGTGGGAGACTTCGGCTTGATTCTTGCAACCAACGACGGAGGCACCACATGGAAAGTGCAACACACAGGTTCGCACAGGGAGAAAGCTCGAGCCGGAATTTTGGCTTTCTGTCGCAGCGCGAATGACTTGCCACTGAACTTCATCGGCAAATATGCCGGCGATGAAGACAAACTAATGGCGATCAGCGTGATTGACGATCGCTCATCTTCCACCTCGTTCGACACGCTGCGGATGTCCGTCGAAAGGCTGGGAGCGGCTCAGGTTTCCGCGATTCAAAGCTCTCCTGATCTGGATGCAAATGAAAAGCTGGAATCGACGATGCGTAAGCTTGTGCGAGAAATCCGAACATTGAAACCGACGATCCTGATGGGACATGCCGAGGCTCTTGGTGAGCGATTTGAAACGGATCGATTTCTTGATCAGGCGATCAAAATGGCGGCCAGCGAAAGTGCTTTTCCGCAACAGCTGGCAATCGGTCTGTCGCCATGGCAAGTCAAACACATGCTGGTCACCGGCGAACATGGAGACACATCGCTGGAGCCCGGCATGTTTCTTCCAAGGCTGGGAATGTTGCTGAAAGACATGACCGTCGTCAGTGAGTTGGCTGTTGGTTTGCCGCCCCAGTCAAACGCGAACGGTTTCAACAGTTGGCGATACGTTGGAACAGGAATTCATGCTCAGCGACAACGTGCGACGAGTAACCCGATCGCTCAATTGCATTTACCCAAGCGGAAAAGCGGATCACTTCCAGCAAGCAGTCTTTCTTCCATTGGTCGCATCAGTCAAAAACGTCAGCAGATGCAAGTTCTGTTACAGCAGCAAATCCGTTCACCGCTTAGCGAACGGAACTTCAAGCAATCGATAGCGCAATTGACGATATCGATGGGGGTTGATCGAAGCGGTAGCGAAACCGCAGGAATCTGGCTGTTTCAATTGGCCAATGACTTCCTTGACCGCGACCAACCGGAACTGGCGGCTTGGACGCTGGAACAGCTCGTGAGTTCCTCTCCTCGACACGCGCTATCACCGCTCGCGTCGGCGACTCTGGCCAAATATTATGCAAGCGACGAGATGAACCTGCTGGCCATGCAACAATGGGAAACCATTCGCCACAATATCAATCATGCTGACCATCTACCTTCGACTTCTGGTCCCAACGTCGTGATTCAAAAAACAGGCTCCGGGAACAGGCAGGTCTATCGCTGGAATCGGGAGGCACTCAAAGAGTCCTATGCCAATGCGTTAAAAGAGGCAGCAGAAATGCCGTTGGAGCTTGACGTTGAAGAAGAACTCAAAGACTTCGATCCGGCAACGGTTGATCTGTCTTTGGAAGTTGAAGATTCTCCAACGGACACTGAACCGGCGATACAACAGGTAGCCAACGAAGCTGCTCTGCCGAGCATGACGCTTGCGGATAGAACGGCTTTCTTAAATCAACGTCGCCGGATGGCGGCCAGCCATTTTGCAAGGCTTGGGCAGCGAGATCCAAGCGTCACGAAACGATCGGATTTTCGGTTTCTTCAAGCTCATATTGTGCGTCAACTTTCTTCTGCAGAGAACGCCGACCACTATTTTCGAGGGATCGTGAAAGATGGCGTCGACACCGAACCAACGTTGCTCTCCGCAGCAATGGATGAAACGAAACCTGCCGAAAGCACAACAGCTTTCGAGGCAATCAAGGCAGAGAAACGGCCACATCTGGACGGATTACCAAATGACGTGATGTGGCAAGAGGCCATGCAACAAAACGCGACGATCGTTTTGAAAAGCGGTGAAACCGCATCAACGAATCGACCCAAGGATGTCGCCATGGTCGGATGGGATGAACAGCATTTTTACATCCACGTTCGATGCTACAAACTGGAAAACCACCCTTATTCCGATGCGGCGACGAAGCGAGTGCGCGACGCTAATCTTTCGCTGCGAGATCGATTGAGGATCTTTATCGATATCGATCGCGACACTTCGACGGCTTGGCAATTTGGAATCGACTATCGCGGACAGTGTCATGAATCCTGCAACGGGATCAGTTCGTGGAACCCGAAGATGTACGTTGCCAATCAACAGGATGACGAATCGTGGTCGGTTGAGATCGCAATTCCGTTCGATCAGCTTTCCTCGAAAACGATTGCTGAACTGAAGATGCAACCTTGGCGTTTTGGAATTGAACGTAGCGATGGACCTGAAATCGCGGACCAACGTGTTTGGTGGAACAGCAGCCAACGACCGCAAACTTCGATGTTACGGCTTCGGTAGACGGCCACTGAACAGCATCGCAAGCGTTAAGCTGTGACGGTTTTCAGGAATTTTCCTGACAAATGTCGAGATTTTGGAGGTTCTGTCGCGAGCCGTAAGTCGGAGGTTCGAACAGCAGTCCGCGATGGTCGAACTACAATAGATAGACGGCGCCGTGCCCATGACCATTCGTCGCACTGATGAGTTCCGAAATGAATCCTCCATCCGAAACAGGCTCGTCAGGAAGCGACTCGGATTCTGGATTTGAATTCAAGGGAAACGTGACAGGCCCGTCTTCGCTGCCGACGTTTGCTCCCAAACTTCAGAGCGCTGCCGGAAAACAACCGTCCGCAAAAAAGCAGCCGACTCAGAGCCAATCCGGTCGCAGACCAGAGGAGCGGCAGCTCAAAAGCGAGCCCAAAAAACAGCCCTTAAATCAGCCTCCAAACCCGCCTCAGAAACCTGCGAATTCGATTCCATCGCCGCGACGCGTAACGAACAGTTTGGCATCTGTTCCGATCATTGAAACTTCTGACGAACCGGTCACAAGAACCGTCGTCGATCGCATCCATCGCAATCGCTCGCAGCTGTCCTCCGTCGTAACCAGCATCATCGCTCACACGATTCTGTTTCTGTTTCTTGCGTTGTGGATTACTGATCGTCAACAGGATTCGAGCATCGGACTTTTGGCTCGATTCGCGATGCCCACCATCGACGTCGAACCCGCAATCGAACCTTCACCGCTCAAGTTTGAAACTGCTGATGCGGCCGAATCACCCGTCGAATCGCTTGCTGACGCCACAGACGATGCAATTGAAGAGACGGCGGCTAACGATGTTCCTGCGATGACTGATTCGGTCGTCGAGGCGGAATCCGTCGATGATGTCACACCCACCGAAAGTGGACCCGTGAAAACGATGCCGCTCGGTGGCGGCTTGCAAGGGAGAGACGCTGAATCACGAGCACGTTTGGCGGCCAAGTACGGAGGTTCGGCAGGCAGCGAAGAAGCTGTCGAACGAGGGCTCCGATGGATCATCAATCATCAGCTCAGCGATGGAAGTTGGCGTTTTCGGCACCACCAGGGACAGTGTGCCGGCCGTTGCGGTGACGAAGGCAAGATCGACATGCCGACGGCGGCGACAGGACTGGCGCTGATGTCGCTGATGGGAGCCGGTTACACTCATGAAAAAGGGCCTTATCAGGAACAGATTCGCAAGGGACTGGACTATCTGAATGGCCAGAGCAAGTTTCGCGGTTCGCTTCGAGGCCATGGAACGCTTTACGCTCACGCAATCGCGACCATCGCACTTGCCGAAGCGGTAACGCTAACCGGCGATGAAACGTATCGCCAAGCGGTCAATGATGCGTATGAATACATCGCGTTGTCGCAGCACAAAAAAGGCGGCTGGAAGTACGAACCTCAGACCCCTGGAGACATGTCCGTCACGGGCTGGCAACTGATGGCGGTTAAAGCCTGTCGCAACGCAGGCTGTAGCGAAAAATCAGAGATGATGATCAAGGCCAAGTCGTTTGTGGATTCTTTGGCTCATGCGGATGATGCGGCCTACGGGTACGAGATCGATCCGAAGGGCGACGTCAAAATTGACACTCGTCGCAAGCCCTCCTGCACCGCGATCGGCCACCTGATGCAGATGTACCTTGGATCTCCTTTGGAAAGTCCGGAACTGCTATCAGGTTGTGAATTGCTGGCGTCAGCGGGACCCTCTGACACCGATGTTTACTTCAACTATTACGGTACGCTGGTGCTACATCATGCCCGATCCCGGCACTGGAAACGTTGGAACCAAACTGTCCGGGAACACTTAATTCGGACTCAACAGAGAAACGGACACGAGGACGGAAGCTGGTTTTTTCCAGACCTTCACGGCAATGTCGGTGGACGTCTATACACCACGGCCATGGCCGTAATGACACTGGAGGTCTATTATCGATTCATGCCGCTTTACGAATTCGAACAAAGCGGTGAGGTTCGCGGCGACGTTTCAAGATAGCCGATTTTTTTCTGCCGATCTGAAACGTTCTGACGCCGTGGATCCGAGACGCCCACCACCGACGCCCTGCTCTTTTGCTTCAACATCGACCTCGGATCCATTCCTGATGTTGAGCTTCTGCGGGGCTTGTTTTGTCCTTCCTTGCCCACGTGGAGAAAGCTTCGATGAGCCGATACGTCAGCCCTGTGATCCCTGTTCTGGATTTGATGATTGGCCAAGTCGTATGGGCGAAAGGCGGAAATCGCGGCAATTACGCTCCAGTTCACAGCTCGCTGACAGCCAGCGCCCAACCGGTCGACGTTGCGAAAGCGATTTTCAATCAAACGGGTTGCGACTGCCTTTACGTCGCCAACATCGACAGCTTTGCTGGTGCGACTCCGGTGTCAGACGTGTATCAGGAGCTAACGGAAGCTGGATTTTCGTTGTTGATCGATGCCGACTGGATGAGCTCGCTGCATTGCGATCAGCGAGTTGATCAGATTCTTTCGCTGGCTCAAAATTCTGATGTTCGGCTGGTGTTTTCCAGTGAAACGATGTCTTCGTGGAATGAGTTTTCGATCGTGGAAGGCTTGGTCAAAAATGGCCTTAAACCCATTTACAGCATGGACATTCGTGGCGGTAAAGTCATCGCAAAATCTGACGAACTCACCAGCACGACACCGATAGAAATGATTCGGCGGGCTCAGGAAGTTGGCGTCGACACGATCATTTTGCTGGACCTTCATTCGGTGGGAACTGGCAACGGAGGTTCAACGGCTGAGCTTGTTCAAAGTGTGGCCGAACAGTTTCCTGATCTTCAACTCATATCAGGCGGTGGCATCCGCAGTCAGGAAGACGCTCAGAAACTTCTTTCCGCAGGTTGTCAGCACGTGCTGGTGGCTTCCGCGATTTACGATTGCAAATTCACCCCTGACGACGTCGCCAATCTGACTCCATTTCGCCCCTGTTCAAGAACGGCGTTTGCCATGAAGGGCAAAATCAATTGCAGCAACCGCGTCAACGCCTGAGACCAGTTTGGGTCTTCGCGAAACCGCAAGGTCGCCTGTCCGTGCTTTTGCATGTCGCGCGTTTGAGATGAAATTTCGCACTCTACGTGGCAAAACGCCGACACAATCCTCAAAATTCGATGATCGTGACAAGATTAGCTGTTGAACGAACAAGGTTGAGGTTTTCGAAAAATAAAAAATCAGCACAATAATGTCCAAACCATGGACAAACCTTTCAGCTGAAGAACTTTCACTATGCTCATCACCGAACGAATCAAGCCTTATTTTGAAGCCGGTGACATTCGACGTGGACAAAGATATTTCCTCGATGGCAGTGTTCAAAAAGTAACGCTTCGCGATTCAGTGCTTCACGCCACCGTTACCGGATCGTGGCAAGACTACCAAGTCGAAATTGACTTGAGGGATTTGGACGGCTCCGATTCTTACTACTGCAGTTGCCCCCGTTTTGCGGATGGTTTGAATTGCAAACATATTTGGGCCGTCGCGATGCATTTTTCGATCACTGTCGGGTCGACCGATCGAGCAACATCGCTCGGTAGCAATCCACCAAAACAGAAACAAACGCCAGCAAAATGGCGGCATATTCTAGCCATCGAGGATCACTTTGACGAAACGCCACGTCGTAGCCTGAAGCCTTCGACCAACGCGGAACACCAGGTTCGCTACATCATCGATGCAGCAAGAGCCGCCCGCGAAGGAGCACTTACGCTTCAGCTATTCCACCGGGAACGCAAAAAGGATGGCCAGTGGGGCTCATTGAAAAAACTGGACATCGGGCACGACAATCATCGGTGGGCAGACCGCGAGATCGACAAAAGGATTCAGACGCTTTTATTGGGTGCGAACCGCGACTACGAAACCTATGACTCGTGGCGCTACTCCGCATCGGCACGCGAAACGTTTTCCGAGTTCGACATTGATTCCAGCTGGTCTCAAGAGCTCTGTCAGTGCCTTGTCGAATCGGAGCAACTGGCTTGGGGAATCGACGTTGATGAGGAATTGAAACCGATCACAGAAGTCGACTTTCAATCACCCTACTCCGTCGTGATCGACATCCAGCCAAAGCCAAAATCAAAAACAGTTTCGCTGATGTCCGTTTGCATTGAACGCGGCTCCGAACGATTGGACAACAATCAAATCGTAGCGATTTCAGATGATGGTCCGCTGCTGACGACAACGTCAATGTTGTTGCTATCCAATCCGGAAGCGGCTGAAATCTGGCGACGAGTTCACGAAAATGGACCAGTTGAGATCAAGAAATCGGAAAGAGCAGCGTTTTTGCAACATCTGACCAAACTGCCTGGCATCAAGGTTGAAACACCTGAGTCGTGGGAAGTCGAAACGGTTCGCGATGTGCAACCGCAAGGTTTGTTGCACCTCAAGCCGGCTGAACAATCCAATCGATTTGTAGGGGATGTTGTTTTCAAATACCCCGATCGCAAGATTCCGTTGCGGGATCCTAGCGAGCTCTGGTTCGACTCCGATGCGAACTGTCTTTTGCATCGCGATATCGCCGCCGAAAAAAAACTCCTGTCTGCGTTTGCTGATTTTCCTGTCGAAGACGAGTCCAACAATCGGTTTCGGCCCTACGACTTTTCCTTCCACAAAAAACATCTGCTCGAACTGGTCGATCGATTTGGCGAAGACGGTTGGGAAGTCACTCTGCAAGGCGAGGCGATTAAAAAAGCCGGCAGTTTCAGCGTTTCTGTTGCCTCGGATCAGGACTGGTTTGATTTGTTGGTCGACGTTTCGTTCGACGGCGAAACCGTTCCGTTGCCCAGTTTACTGAAGGCGATCAAAAACAAAGCGTCCTTCATCACGCTGGCCAACGGTGCTCAGGGCCGCGTGCCGGAAGAGCTTTTGGCCAAGTACGCCAAACTGGCTCAATTTGGTTCAGTCAAAGACGACAAGATTCGGTTTCGACCTTCACAAGCGCTTCTGCTGGACACGATGCTTGATGCACGCGAAAGTGTGCAGCGTGACCGTACGTTCCAACAGGTCTGCAAAAAACTGAACTCATTTTCGGGAGTAAAACCCAAGGCTGCTCCGAGCGGATTTAAGGGCGAACTTCGCGAATACCAAAAGGATGGACTTGGTTGGCTGAACTTCCTTCGCGAATTCAATCTTGGCGGCTGCCTTGCGGATGACATGGGGCTGGGCAAAACCATTCAGGTGTTGTCCCTGCTGGAGTCTCGCCGAATCCGAAAAAAGAGCGGCGCGAAAAAATCGGACGGCTCAGCAGTAACGTCGTCCAAAAAATCGGGCTCGGAACTGGCATCGCTGACAAAAGCTTTCGCTCGTAAACCTTCGATCGCGGTTGTGCCCAAAAGTTTGATCTTCAACTGGACCGATGAAGCAAACAAATTCACGCCGAAACTACGCATTTTCAATTACACCGGCACCGATCGCAAATCACGATTCAAGGAAGCCGGCGATTTTGATTTGCTGCTGACCACTTACGGGACGATGCAGAAAGACATCGCCGAACTTGCTCCGATCGAATTCGACTACGCAATCCTCGATGAATCTCAGGCCATCAAAAACTCCAACACCCTGTGCGCGAAAGCCAGTCGTTTGCTACAAGCCGACCATCGCCTTGCGATGACGGGTACACCGATCGAAAACCATCTGGGTGAGCTGTGGTCGCTGTTCGAGTTTCTGAATCCGGGCATGCTGGGAGCGTCAACGAACTTTAGTCGACTGGTTCGTCAAAAGAAAAACAACGAAGAAGAAAGAGCCCAAACGCTGGAGACAATGTCAAAGGCACTTCGCCCTTACTTGCTAAGGCGAACCAAAGAGCAGGTTTTGAAAGACCTGCCACCGAAAACAGAACAAACGCTTTTCTGCGACATGCTTCCGGCTCAAAAGAAAAAGTACACCGAACTCAAGGAGTACTATCGAATCAAGTTGGCGAAACAAATTGAAACGAAAGGAATGAACAATTCCAAGATTCAGGTGCTCGAAGCCCTGCTGCGATTGCGGCAAGTCGCGTGCGATCCGCGACTGCTTGATTCCAAAACGGCAGCCGGAGCCAAACTTGAACTGATGCAACAACAGATTGCGGAGGTCGTTTCGGAAGGGCATAAAGTGCTGGTATTCAGCCAGTTCACCAAGTTACTTTCGCTGGTCAAAACCCAGTTCGATGCCGCCGGAATCAAATACGAATACCTTGACGGCAAGACTCGTGATCGACAAGGCTGTGTGGAACGGTTCCAGAATGATGATTCGGTATCGTCTTTTCTGATTAGCCTCAAAGCAGGCGGTAGCGGCTTGAACCTGACAGCAGCCGACTACGTGTTCCTGCTCGACCCGTGGTGGAACCCAGCCGTTGAAGCTCAGGCGATCGATCGAGCTCATCGCATTGGACAGCAAAATCCGGTGATCGCATATCGTATGATCTGCCGAGACACCGTCGAAGAAAAGATCATCGCTTTACAGGAATCGAAACGGAAACTGGCCGACAGCGTAATCCGCAGCGACGATTCGATGATCCAAAGCATGACGGCCGAAGATTTGCAGCTATTGCTGACGTAGCAGGACAAGACGCAAACTTACAGCGTCGCGACACGTTTTTTGATCCGGAATGATTCACGACGAAGGCGTCTGCACGTCTGGCTTGCCTTTGAGGTGATTCTGCGGAAGTGGCGACAAGTTGCTCACGTCTCGTAAACAATCCGGGTTGATCCCGGATTATTCACCAGGCGTGGGCGTCGACATGGAGAAAGCTTGTTTCATTGGGTATTGTTCGAGGTTTGTGGTTTCGACAGGTAATCCACGACGTGAAATTGACGAATTTGCAAAACTTGCCTCCGCGTCCGGAGAATCGCAAACCAGACGCCTGTCGTCGTAAACAATCCGGGTTGATAGCACTTGTTTCGATAGCAAGTCAATCTGCATTGCAGCGGCTGGCGGTAATCTTTACAAACACATTGCAAAATTTGCGTGGCGGTATTCTTCGAATCAGTCTGACCGAAAAATTGGTCCCGAAAAAAACCAGTCATCGCAGATCGTGTCAAAACTTTTTAACGTTGGCACACCAAATGCAACGATTCCGAAACAGCTAATTAATTAAGGTCAAACAAGGATTGTTTGACTTCTCACACCGAATATCGATTCGTCAGTCAGGGAGTACGACCAGTGAAATCGCTCATTTCTTACGCAGTTAAAACAGTTGCCATCGCAGTCGTTGCCGTCACTGTATTTGCGTCCAACACTCAAGCTCAAGAATCCCAAAGTGGGGTCGTTGCGGTTCTGGATGTCGCTGAAGTCTTCAAATCAAATGCTGAATTTGAAGCTCAGATGAACTCCATCAAACAGGATGCCGAAGGCTTGAAGCAAACCATCCAACAGCGACAGGAAGCCATCAAGCAGGAAGCACAACAAGTCAGCCAGATGGAAGCTCTGTCTCCTGCACGTCAGGAAGCCGAAACAGCGGTCGAGCAAAAGCAAGCCCTGCTTCGCACCGAAGCGAGACAGGCTGAAGCGGCACTGCTCAATCGTGAGGCTCAGGTTTATTACACGACTTACACGGAGATGCAGGATTTCGTTCGCCGCGTCGCCGAAGTGAACAATATCTCCTTGGTGATTCGTTTCGACAGCGCTCCGATCGATCAGACAAATCGTCAGGAAGTTATCAAAGGCGTCAACCGAACTGTGGTTCACTACGGCAACCAGATCAATCTTACCAAGATGGTTATCGATGGAATGGCCGCTCGCTCTGCTTCAGCGGGTGCTCCCAACACCAAATAGTTTTTTGCTGAGAAAAGCAAACAGGTTTGGCGACTAGTGGTCTGTCTCCGCTAAAAAGCGGGATTTCAATTCTAAGCCGTTTGGGCGATAGCCCCGGTTTTGTGCGGGGAACCGTGGCTATCGCCAAAACGGCTCACCCTGCAATTGAGTTGTCATGCAAATAACCGGAGTTGACGTTTGACATCGTTTGTTGCTTTTTTCCGAGCAAGAATCAGATTTCAATGTTTTCCGTTAAAGATTATTTGCAACTTGCATTACTAGCCAACTCATTAAGTTCCAAAACAACGGGACTGATCGACAAGTGAAAATTGATGGGGCAAGCCGACACAGCGATGTGTCGGCTTTTGCTTTTTCGTAGTGCGGATAGATTAATCCCGGATTATCTACGATGCGTGGGCGTCGACCTGTAGAAAGCTTGTTTCATTGGGATATTGCTCCAAATTTGTGGTTTCGCAGGACACCCACGACGTGAAATTGACGAATTTACAAAACAGCCTCCGCGTCCGGAGAATCGCTATAAAGGACAAACCAGACGCCTGTCGTCGTGAATAATTCCGGTTAATCTGTCATGGACAAAATCTTTTTTGAAGACGCTGCTTCGATTCAGTTGGCCCCGATCAATCTAACGCGGCCAAGCTATGCGATTTCCTGTGGTGGACTTCGACTGGTCGACTGGTTTGATGAACCTGAATCCACCATCACCGCTTTCGTCCGGCCTCACCTGCAAACGATCCAGTTAAACGACTGGCCCAATTTTGTTGAACGCCCCGATTCAAAAGCATCGGTCTTGCTGGTCAATGCTCGGCTTGCTCCGACGGTTTCCAATATCAGTCAGCTGCAATCATTTGTTTCAGACCATGCCGATAATGGAAATCAAGTTTCGGTTGCTCGAAACGGATGGGCAGTCGCAGCAGCAATCGTTCCGGAGGTGATCGCGTCGAAATTGAACCGACACTTTGAAACGGATCGATTTTCCGAACTTCAAGATCTCGCAAACGCCAACAGCATTCCGCTCACGAGTTCGAACTACACAATCGCGTTATTCGACTATCCACATGACGTGATCCAGCAACATCTGGAGCATTGCAATAGCGCGGTGGAGCATCGGATCAAACATGGATCGTGGCATGAGGTTCAGGACGGCGTCTTCGTTGCGGTTGGCCCAAGCGGTGAACTGAAAAACGAGATTCCAAGCGAAACAGTTTTTGATACTTCGAGCGGACCTGTACTTTTCGAGTCCAATGTGAAAGTAGGACCTTTTTGCTTTTTCAGGGGGCCTGTTCACATCGGTAAAAACTCCAAGATCAGCGAACATGCCTCGATCAAGGACGCCGTTGCGATTTCTCACACTTGTAAAATTGGCGGGGAAGTCGAGGGGGTACAAATCGAACCTTGGACCAATAAACAGCACTATGGTTTTCTGGGGCACAGCTATCTTGGCAGCTGGATCAACCTTGGTGCGGGAACCTGCAACAGTGACCTGAAAAATACCTACGGCACAATCAACATGCAGTACGGAGACCGGAAGGTTTCCACCGGCATGCAATTCGTAGGCTGCGTGATGGGCGACTACTCGCGGACCGCGATCAACACCAGCATTTACACGGGGAAGACGATTGGTGTCGGCAGCACCGTCTACGGCATGACGGCTTCAAATGTTCCAAGCTTCGTAAACGTGGCTCAGTCGCTGCGGCAAACTGGCATCCTTCCAGTGCAGGTGCTGATGACGATCCAAAAAAGGATGTTCGACCGTCGCAATGTTGCTCAACGCCCCTGCGACATTCAACTATTGCATGACGTTTTTGGCCTCACTGCGAGCGAACGCGATCCGAACTGGACATCGGACCCAATCAATTTCTAACGTCTCACGCAAGCACGATCTCTCAACCGGAATTATTCACGACGACAGGCGCCTTTGTTGCTCTTTGAAGCGATTCTCCAGACGCGGAGGCCAGTTTTGCAAATTCGTCAATTTCACGTCGTGGGTGACTCGACGAATCGACAAACCGGGAACAATACCCCAATGAAACAAGCTTTCTCCAAGTCGACGCCCACGCCTCGCGAATAATCCGGGCTCAATAGTCACTTGAAGTTTCGTGATCGCGATGCGAAAATTTAATTGTTGGAACAATTCACGAAAACGGGCGTCCTTTTAAGAATCGTCTCAAAGTCCAAACCAGACACCCGTCGTCGTGAATAATTCCGGTAACTTTACTGCCCGGGTTAATCCTTCAATTCCGTTGACTCTCAGCCCTCAGCATCGCCACAGCAACAAGAACCCACCGGCCAACTCGACGCCAATGCCGCACAGATAATTTGGTACAAGGCATCCCAATTTTTTGAAATCACACGAATGATCCCTGAAACACTTTATACCGGAAACGAACCCACGATTTCGTTCGAGCTTTTCCCACCCAAGACCGAAAAGGGCGAAGCGAACCTTTATCAACACGTTGAAAAACTGATGCAGTTTTCACCGGACTTCATCACGTGCACTTACGGAGCAGGTGGTTCGACGCAATCGAAAACACTGGACATCCTGCGAACCGTCAAAGAGAAATTCAACATTCCAGTTGCTTCTCATCTGACGCTCGTCGGCAGCACTGCTGTCCAATTGCGTGAGTATCTTCAGAAAGCAAAACTTCAGGGAGTTGATCACATCGTTGCGTTGCGAGGCGATCCTCCTCAAGGCGAAACAGAGTTCACACCCACAGAAGACGGGCTGCGATATGCAAATGAGCTTGTCGACCTAATCGACAGTGAATTCAATCAATTCGGTGTCTTCGTTGCCGGCTATCCAGAGACGCACCGGGAAGCCCCCAGCGCTGATGCAGACCTTGACAACCTCAAGCGAAAAGTTGACGCGGGTGCTGACGCCATCATCACTCAGTTATTTTACATCAACGACGATTTCTTTCGGTTTCGTGATCAGTGTGAAAAACGCGGCATCAAAGTCCCAGTCGTTCCAGGCCTTTTGCCAGTCACGGACCTGAAACAGATTCAGCGAATTTCATCCTTGTGTGGTGCAAAACTTCCGCAGGATTTCGTGGACTCGCTTTCGACGACAGACGACCAGTTTCAAGTCGGTGTCGAACAGGCGGTTACCCAGATTGAAGAACTCAAGTCCGCTGGAATCCCCGGGCTGCACCTGTACGTGCTTAACCGATCCAATGCGACGGTCGAAATCATGAGCCGTTTGAATCTGTGCCCGAGCAGCTAGGCCAGCTAAAAACAAACCTCGTTTCCGGCGAAAGCACGATCCCATCGCCTCCCGACAATTTTGGTTTGCAGACTTCAGCATCCGCATCATCGCCACCAAGATCAATTTACGCCACCGAAGCCATTGCAGGACACGTCATGAAAACCAGTTTTCTTTCCACGGCATTCGCCATCGCAACCCTGCTTATCGTTTCGGTTCCTTTTGCCTGGGGCCAGGCACAGCCGACAACAGGGCAACCAACGACAGGCTCGCAAACGCCCGAACAGGCGGCTCGCAGTCAAAAAGCGGCTGATGCGATCCTGAAGGCAATCTCGGTTCTGGTTCCTGGCGGGCTGGACGAAGGAACGCCTCGAAGACAAAAGTTCGCAGCAGGGATCGAACTGTTTCGCCAAGGCAAGATCTTACAATCGCGAGATGAATTCAGAGACCTTGCTCTGATTGATCCGGAACTTCCACCAGCCGAAATTGTGATGGCGGGAATTACGTTTGCCATTGGCGACAATAAAACCGGCCTGTCGCAGCTGGAAAGCGCTGGGCTACTGCATCCGAATTATCCTGGTGTTTACCTTTCGCTGGCGCAAGTCGCGCTCAACCAGGGAAGGATCACTGATGCGGCGGTTCACATGGAGAAAACCGCAAGCTTGTTGGCGTCCGAAAACTTGACCGACGCCCAGAAAAAGCACTTTCAAAAACAGTATTACGAAATCCTGACAGGAGTCTATTTCCGTCGCGGACAGGATAAACTGGCAGAACAAACGCTGGAACAGTTGCAGACGCTTGACCCGAACGCGGCGTTCTATCTTTACAGCAAAGCGGAACTTGCGTTCAAGAAAGAGCTGCCCGACGAGGCACTAAAATTTCTAAAACAACACGCTGAAGCAACGAAATCGAAAAGCCTGCCGGAGATCACGTTGATCGACTGGTTCGACAGTACCGGCAAAAAGAGCGAAGCCGAATCGCTGTTGCTCGATACGCTCGAGAAAAATCCAGGCGACGCTCAAATTCAATTGATCGCGGCACAAATGTTCATGTCCAAGGAAGACTTTCCCAAAGCGATGGTGGCGTTGGATAAATTTGAGAGCTTTCGTGGTCCGACAATCGCATCGATCGACATGAAAGGCCGAATTGCGTTTGCTGGCCAAGCTTACGAACTTGCGGAAAAGAGCTTTGAAGAGTTGCTGAAAAGAAACCCGAACGATGCTAACTTCCAAAACGTTTACGCATTGTGTCTGATCGAGAGCGATGATCCGGAGAAGCAGGAAACTGCCAAAAAGGTTTCCGAACAGGTGGTCAGACGGCTTCCAAAAAATCCGCTCGCCCGAGGCGCGTTGGGTTACGTCTATTTGAAATTGGGCGAGGTGGAGCAGGCGCAAAGAGCATTGGGCCAACTAGTTCTGTCCCAAAACAACTCGCCAGAGATCTCCTACTTTGTGGCCAACTGGCTAAAAGGTACCGGCCAGAAAGAAGAAGCCGCCAAAGTCCTTAACTTGGCCCTGGAATCCAAGTCTCTGTTCCTTTATCGATCCGCATCGCGAAAGTTGCTGCAGGAAATCAACACTTCCAAATAACGAATCGCTTTTAATCCCGGATTATTCACGATGCGCGGGCGTCAAAATCGAGAAGGCTTGTTTCATTGGGGCATTGCTCCAAGTTTGTGGTTTCGACAGTTCACCCACCACGTGAATTGATGAATCTGCAAAAACTGTCGCCACTTCAGGACAATCGTCTTAAACATCAAACCAGACGCCTGTCGTCGTGAATAATTCCAGTTAATCGCAGCTACGTTTTCGGCGCTGTCGCTTCGTCGACAGGTGGCTTTTTCGAGGCAGGTTTTTTCTTCTTTTTGGCGGTGCGAACACGAGTGCTGGAGATCGGTCCATTGACCCTGATCGCAACGGGCACGCTGGAAACTTCTTTCCCGTCGATCATGGCAATCGCGCGAATTGAAGTAGGACCACGACCCAAAGTTTTGGCCAACAGAGTTACCGAACCAGAATCGCCAGAGATTTCCGCCAGCGTTCTTTCATGTTGGCAAATTCGGATGGATGTCGCTCCGGCTGCGGTTGCCGATACCGAGACCATGTCGTCGATAAGACAATAGGGCGTGTCGCACTCCAGCGAGCAACTTTTACCCTCGTTGTTGACGACAATCGGAAGGATCGCGCGGCTGGTGGTTTGAATCCGGTTGGCTGCCACAAAGACGGCTCGTATTTCGTGATAGCCATCCGACAAAAGCGAAGTGTCAAAATTATCAATCGGATCCAGCCGACCATCGCGTTTCCGCAACGTTCCGTCAATAAACAGTTCGACACCGGCAACCCTTACTGGTGAATCGCTGGCATCAAAACGAAGCTCGCGAATACCGCTGACTTCTTCCATCGGCTCCACGCCTTCAAGTAAGACTCGCGGCGGTGTTGCGAAAGGCTGGCAAAGAGCATCCCCGACAATCAAGGTTTGAAAAGGACCTTGAATGGACTGATAGAATGCTTCGGCGAGCGAACAGCCACGAGCGTAATGCACATGAATCATCGCGTGAGGAAACTTGTTGGGCACCGTGTAAGGTTCCACAACGGTTCCCATCGAACCCGCGGCTCCGAAACGAAGAAACTCGCTGAACTTTGTCTGTCCACCGATGGCACCAACACGGCCACCGAAGCTGGTCAAATTCTCGCAGATGGCACCAGGGATGATCGTGCTTTCAGACTCGGCGAAATTAAATTTGGAGATACCGCTGGTCAGGCCCAGTACCGCCTCTTTTTTCATCGGCATCTTTGTCTTGATGATTTCTCCGCGAGCTCCCATCTCTCGCAGCGCATCAACGGCCAAGGGAAACTGATTTCGCCGGGTCTTGGCCCGCACGTCTTTGTTGTCTGCGAAATAGAACACGCCACGAGGCTTCGAATAGTCTGCGTTGACAGATCGTTTCAGTTGCAACAGGGCTTCCGCTTCGCTGTTTCCGTCGTTGCGAGTCACTGCCAGAACGGTTGACAAAAAGTATCGTTCACCCTGCCCCGCAGTTTGGTTCAACATTCCGTTGGGAGCCCATTGATAAAGCTGGCGAAAGCTTCGTGAGGCCGTGAAGGTTCGGCCCTCGTTGCCCATACGTTTTACAAGGCCTTTGAAAACAGAATCCTCAACGGATGTAAAATCCAGATCGGTGATCGTGGACGTGCGGTCGCTCCAACCCATTCTGATCGCTTTTGTCATCCAACGAGTTGCCGCGGCATCGTCACCTTTTTTGGCCGCAAACTTTGTTAGCCAATAGAGCACCGCAGTTTGCCCCGGATTGTTTTTTATCATCTGCTCCAACGAATCAATGGCGGACTCAAAAAGCGGATCGTCAGCGGGTTTGGAAAACGCTTTGACAGAACGCTCAAATTCCTTCTGCAACGATCCACGAAATGGCTGACGCAGCATTTGATTCGTTCGAACCCGGTAATAGTGATTGCTCTCAAGGTCAAAGATGGCGATCGGCTGATGGATCGAGCGAGCCGCCAAAAACGTCAACGAGTTAATGGATGCCTCTGCGTTGTAAACCTTCTTCACCTCTTTCAAAATTTTCGCGGCTTCGAAAAATTCCTGTTGCTGCTTTCGGACTCGAACCGTTGTTGGAAAATCTGCCGAATAAACGATGTAGTCGATACTGCCAGCGAGCTTTCGATCTTCGATGGTCGCCAGAATCGGACGCAGTATCTTTTCGATGAAAAAATCAAACTCGATGACTTCCTTGAACGGGATATCCTTCAGGTACAGCACGTTGCGATCGGGAATTTTTCGCAACGAAACATAGTGGTTAGCGATCAGCAGCGAAGAATCCGATTGCTCGTTCACGACGACCAGCACATTCTCCGGTCCACCACCAGCTTGCACGTCACGGCCAGCGAAAAAAAAGACGCCAGCGAAACACATCGCCGTCAAAAAAATAGTCTTGCTACGTGAACGCTTCTGATTCATCACACTTTCCGGTTTCGTTTACAGAGGATTACTGCAGCGTAACCGATTTCGCCGTTTTTTAACCGACGTTTTATCCACAGCAGGACAGCTTCACAGAAAGTGAAGGAATTGCTCCAATCAGGAAAACATTGCGGATAAAGCGGCCTTTTTCATAAAACAAAGGATAGATCTCTCACGTTAAGCGATTTCACGCAGATTTTAAGATCTCTTAACGGTTCCTTAACATGCATTCATTACCCTCTGCGAATCAATGGACATCAATTTACACGATCATTTGGACACATTTATGAGACGCGTTTTCAGTAACGTACACCTACTTGCTCTGGCACCGCTCGGTCTTGCTCTAATTTGCTCGCTCGGTTGCGACGCAAAGCCGAAAGCGACAGGTTCAGATTCGTCAGGTTCTGACAGCTCTGCGGCGGTCAACAACAACCTTTCTGGCAGCATCAACATTCAGGGCTCGAGCACCGTTCAGCCGATCTCTGACAAGGCGAAAGAAAAGTTCAACGAAGCCAACCCAAAAGTAAACATTGCCGTTGGCGGCGAAGGCACCGGCAATGGTTTTAAAGCGCTTGCCTCTGGCGAGTGTGACATTTCAGGCGCATCACGCCCGATCAAGAAGAAGGAATTGGATAAAGTCAACGCAGCGGGCATCAAGTTCGTTGAAGTTCCCGTTGCTTACGACGGCCTGACCATCGTGGTGAATCCTGAAAATGATTTCATCGAATCACTGACCATTGATCAGCTGAAGAAAATCTTCCGGGAAGATTTCGCCGCCAAGACATGGAAAGATGTCGACCCATCATGGCCTGAAGAAAAAATTTCGCTCTACATCCCAGGCTCTGCTTCGGGGACTTTCGATTACTTCAAAGAAGTTATCGGCAAAAAAGACGGCAAAACACTTCGCTCTGATGAGCAGGTTCAGGATAGCGAAGACGACAAAATGCTCGTCACAGGAGTCAAGGGCGAAAAGTACGCGATCGGCTTCTTCGGCTATTCCTATTTCGATGCGAATCGCGATGGTTTGAAAGCCGTTCCGATCGTGAATCCAAAAACTGAAACGGCCGTGACGCCCTCGATCGAGACCATCAAGTCGGGTGAGTACGCTCCGTTCAGTCGTCCGCTATTCGTTTACGTGAACACCAAGTCTTACGAAAAGCTGGAAGTCGAAGAGTACGTTCAGTTCATGTTCGAAAATCTTTCCGCGATCGTCGAAGACGCCGGCTACGTTCCACTTCCTGCTGAAGTTGTTTCAGCAGCACGCGACAATGTCGACGCTGGAAACACCGGTACTCACTTCGTTGATGCAGAAGGTGAAAAGCGTTCTGGAGCCCTGGAAAGCGTTTTCGTTCCTGCCAACCGCGCAGGTCAATAGTCCAACCGATTTTGCGGAAGCCTCGGGCCGTCTGATCGGTCTGAGCTTCTGCAATTTTTGGTTTTTCCTAATCGGAAATCCATGAGCTCAACCGCATCTTCAAACGTCAATGGTCCGAACTACGTTCGACCTGACTTTCCTGTGAAGTCATCTGCACGCAGCCACCGAAATCAGGCCATGATGGTCACGTTGTTGATCGGCTGCGCACTGATCACGGTTGGAACCACGTTCGGCATCATCTACATGCTGATCAAGGAGTCCATGGGGTTCTTTGCTGCAGACGATATCAATCTGTGGGATTTCTTGACGGGTACAACATGGTCTGTCGGTCGCACCCAGGGCCAATTTGAATACGGCATCTGGCCGCTTTTGTCGGGTACGCTTCGAATCACTTTCATCGCGATGATTCTTGCATTGCCGCTTGGCCTTGTGACCGCGATCTATTTGTCCGAGTACGCACCGAAAAAAGTCCGTGCGATCCTGAAACCTACTTTGGAAATTTTGGCCGGTATCCCGACGGTTGTCTTGGGATTTTTCGCGGTCAAGTTCATCACACCCAACCTGCTGGTTCCACTGGGAAGCCTTGCCGGGCTGGGTGAAAATTTCAAAACGTTTAATTCGGCCGCGGCAGGGATCGCGGTTGGGATTCTCTGCATCCCATTGGTTGCCTCGCTTGCCGAGGACGCGTTGCGAGCCGTTCCTCGTGCTCTTCGAGAAGGAGCTTACGGACTTGGCAGCACCAAGCTGGAAACGACGATCAAGGTTATCGTTCCGGCGGCGCTTTCGGGAATCGTTTCGGCTTTCCTTCTGGCGGTTGCTCGAGCGATCGGAGAGACCATGGTGGTCGCGTTGGCCGCGGGCTCTTCGCCAACCTTCACGGCAGATCCTCGAGTTCCTTCTCAAACGATGACGGGCTTCATTGTTCACACCTTCCAGAGCGAATCGGTTGTGCCGGGCACTCCGGGCTATTACTCGATCTACGCCGTTGCTGCGTTGCTTTTCCTGATCACGTTCGGCATCACACTGGTTGGGCAAATTGTCCGCCAACGATATCGTGAGGAGTACAACTAGTGGCAACTGACTACTACTCCAATCCGAAAAACGAATCGGGCCGAAAATCAAAGTCGAATGCGTTCGCCCTGGTTTGTCTGATTATCTCCAGCCTTGCCGTCGTGATTCTTGTGACGCTGCTGGGAACCATCTTTATCAGCGGCGGCAACTGGTTGAGCTGGGAGTTTCTGACGGGCAACCACAAAGTAGACAATCCAGAAGAAAGTGGAATCGGCCAAGCCGTCGTGGGCTCAGCGGTGATCTGTCTTCTGTGTGGGCTCGCTGCCATTCCTGTCGGTATCGGCACCGCAATTTTTCTGGAGGAGTTTCAGCCTCGCAACAAGCTTCTGCGTTGGCTACACGGCCTCGTTCAGCTGAATATCAGCAACCTCGCCGGTGTTCCTTCGATCGTCTACGGTATTCTGGGGCTGACGACTTTCGTTTACATGTTCAACTTGGTGCCGAGCATTCAGCGAAACGAACCGATCGCTTACGAAGTCGGCGCGGATTACTTTTACCAGACAAAAACGCTTGGCAAGACGTTCGTCAAATTTCCTGCTGGTGATCGCGATGAAAATCAAATCACGCTCTCGGAAAACGAGATTTGCATCGACGAAAATGGAAACGAGTTCGAATTGAAGCTCGTTGAAAAACGCTCCGACGCACCATCGGATCCGGAACTGAGGAAGTCTTACGCTCTTAAAGGACGGACGGCCTCTCGATTTCCTGAAATATCTCCCTGGTATTTTCACTTGCCTTTTGGCAAGAGTGTTTTGTCAGCCGCGTTAACGCTGGCATTGGTAATTTTACCGATCGTCATTATTTCGTCTCAGGAAGCAATTCGTGCAGTTCCTCGATCAATTCGAGAGGCAGCTTTCGGAATGGGAGCCACACGTTGGCAGGTTGTCCGCAAAACGGTCCTTCCAGCTGCGACGCCCGGAATCATGACCGGTGCGATCTTATCGATGAGCCGCGCGATTGGAGAGGCTGCACCTGTCTTGGCGGTAATGGGCGGTGTTCTTGGAACGACGACGGGGATTCAATCCTTGATGGACCAAACTCCGGTTCTTCCGGTGACGATCTATCGATGGGCGGGCGATCATAACGCCGGTTTCGAAAACGCTTCGTCGGCCGCCATCATTGTTCTGCTGGTGGTGCTATTGATCATGAACTCATTCGCCATTTTCATCCGAAATCGATACGAAAAGAAACTTGCCCGCTAAAAAATAGATTGCAGTACCCACCTGATTGACCAACAAGAATTGATCTAAATGAAAGACGACACGAAAATGGAAAAAGTCGCTACACCACCGACAAATCAAAGGCCTTCCGTCATGTCCGCGCCTACTGCGAATCCCAAACCCGCTCCCGGCGCCGTGAAACAGCAGGCAGCGATATGCCTGAAGGACTTCAATGCGTTCTACGCCGATTTTCAGGCAATCAAAAACATCAACCTGAACATCATGCCGAAACAGGTCACGGCTTTCATCGGTCCCAGCGGTTGCGGCAAAAGCACCCTGCTCAAGTGGATCAACCGTATGAACGATATCGTGCCTTCGGCGCACGCCAGTGGCTCCATTCGCATGGGCAGTCTCGAAATTCTCAGCAAGCAAACCGATGTGGTCTCGCTGCGACGGCGTGTCGGCATGGTTTTTCAAAAACCAAATCCGTTCCCTAAATCAATTTTCGACAACGTCGCCTTTGGGCCTCGGCTGCACTTCAAGATTGGCAAAAGCGACTTGGCTGACCTCGTCGAATGGTCGTTGCGCAAGGCGGCGGTTTGGGATGAAGTCAAAGATCGTCTGCACCAATCTGCTTTGGGACTTTCAGGCGGCCAACAGCAACGCCTTTGCATTGCCAGAGCGATTGCGACCGGTCCAAAAGTTCTGTTGATGGACGAACCATGTAGCGCACTCGACCCGGCATCCACAGCACGCGTGGAAGATCTGGTTTACGAATTGCGGGAACAGTACACGATCGTGATGGTAACGCACAACATGCAGCAAGCTTCCCGATGCAGCGATCGCACGGCTTTCTTTTTCGAAGGAGAGATCGTGGAAGAAGGTGAAACAGACCAGCTGTTCACCAATCCAAAAGAGAAAAAAACAGAAGACTACGTAACAGGAAAGTTTGGTTAAACCGAGGAATATTCACGAGGCGCGGTCGTCGAACAGGCGACCCGGTCACAGGCGACCCGGTCACTAACAACCAATCACAGGCAATCCAATCACGATTGCCGTGCTTGCATTGCGAGCTCACATCTTTGTAGGTTTACCTTCGTGGTGTCGTCGTGAATCATTCCGGAAAACAAAAAACCAATCACTCATGATATTTGAAATTTGAAAGCCGCAATCATTTCAGAGACCAGAGCCATCAAGCCACAGGACGGAACACATGTCAAAACATCTCGATAGAGAACTTGCTCAGCTGAACAAAAAGTTGATGTCGCTTTTTGGTGACGTCGAACGAATGATCAATTTGGCCAAAGAGGCCCTATGCGAACAAAAAGTCGAGCTCGTTGACGACATTATTTTTTCTGATCAACGGGTCGACGAACGCGAAGTCGAAATCGAAGAGGACTGCCTCAAAATACTTGCGTTGCACCAATGTGTCGCGGCGGATCTTCGGCGTTTGACGACGGTCATGAAAATCAATTCGGACCTCGAACGGATCGCCGACCTTGCCTGCAACATTGCGGCACGAGCCCGATGTGTCCACGATTATCCGTACTTTCCAATCCCGGACCATTTGCCGGAAATGGTCAATAAAGCCTGCCTCATGGTGCGGATGTCGCTGGATTCTTTCGTCGACACCGATATCGAACTGGCAAAAGATGTGATCAAACTGGATGCTTCAGTTGACGACTTTTTGTTGTCGGTGCTTTCTGAATTGAAAGACCTGATGAAGCAGGATACTGACATTCTGGAACCCGCCCTGCACTGCTTCACGGCTGCGAGACAGGTCGAACGAATCGCTGATCTCGCAGAGAACATTGCGGAAGACATGATCTATTACATCGACGGTGAAATCGTGCGGCACCATCACGAAAAGATCTCTGATCATCCGCGCCCAATCGAAAACGACTAACGCACGAGAGACTTTTCCGAGTTCAACTGACTGGCCCCTGAACGATGCCCGAGAAACACATTCTGGTCGTCGAGGATGATCGCTCACTCGCAAGCGTCCTCGAATACAATTTGAGCAATGAAGGATTCAACGTTACTTGCGCGACTGACGGTCAAGACGCAGTGAATTTGGCTCGCTCCCGAACTCCTGACCTTGTCCTGCTGGACGTCATGATTCCCGTTCTGGATGGCATTCAGGTTTGTCGTCAGCTGCGCAGCGATCCGGCAACCATGAACACGCCAATCATCATGCTGACCGCCAAGGGAGAAGAAACGGATCAGGTGGTTGGATTTTCCGTTGGCGCCGATGACTATGTGACGAAACCGTTCAGCGTTCGTGTTTTGCTGGAACGAGTAAAAGCCTTGCTGCGACGGAAAGAACGCGAAGGCGATGGCAATGACCTGATTGCCCTTGGAGGAATCACGATCGATCGCATGAAGCATCGCGCTCTGCTTGACGGACGAGTCCTTGACTTGACGCCCAGCGAATTTCGATTGCTCGATACGCTGATCCGTCAGCCGGGTCGGGCTTTTGATCGTTCTGAATTGATCGATTCGGCACTGGGGACAGACGCAATCGTTCTCGAGCGTACCATCGACGTGCACATAAGGTCGCTCAGAAAAAAACTGGCAGATTCCGCCGACCGAATTCAAACGGTGCGAGGCGTCGGCTATCGATTTTGTGAAACCACCGCCTGACTTGTCGTGTATCTTTCGTTGCCTAGCTCTTCCTGATCGGACTTGTGGCGGAACCCGGCGAACTTGTGGCGGAACCCGGGCTCAGGGAATCGCCAGCTTTCTTTTAAAAGAGCCTTAACCGAGCGAATGAATTGGCCCTTGATGGTCTATCCAGAACTATTCGGAATCAAGTTCTTTCCCGAGACGTTCCGCCAGCTTCGCCACCAGCAAAGGGTCGTCTTTTTTACGCAAGCTATCGATCGTCGGCTGCTTGACGTCCAGTTTCAGCAAATGCTTCTCCAAACGATCCCACTGCGTTTCGCGTTTCTTGCCCTCTGAAAGATACAATTCGGTCACCAATTCCTGAACTCGCTGAAGCGCGATGTTTTCGCGATTCTCGTAGTAGTTCTTGATGATATTCTGCTGATATTTGGATCGCTCGGTCACTAAAGGCTCGTCAAAATGAGGGTTCATGAAGCGTGGCGTATTCTTTTACCGTTTTCGGTTACGCATGGCCGAAAAGTAAAACTTCCATCGAAATGACGGATATCCGGATTTTGCTTTCGATCAACGCAGTTCTCTGGCGAACATGGCACTAGAATCGCTTGAGAATCCTTGAGATCTTAGTTTGCCGAATGTCGAAACTCAACTCAATCCATTGCCCCGCATGCGGGACTTCCGTCGCGATCGAAGTCTCGGTGCCTAAATTTTGCAGTGAATGCGGCAGTCCGCTCAGCGTCGATCCATCTGGCAATCAAACCAAAATCGACGATCAAAGTTCCGTCGTCAGCGCCAGAGACCCGGAATCGAAATCGACGCCACCCAAAGAAGTGCAGCTCGATCTGACCATTGCTGCGAACGCTCTTTCGGGCACAGATCGCGATCTCGATGCTGTCTCGCGGAAACGGGCTCTTGACGAAACCAGTGATTCGTCTTTCGTGATTCAACGCGACACAAAAGCTCAGGCTCTTCAAACGGGAGATCAAATTGGTCCGTTTCGACTCGGCTGCGTTTTGGGCGAAGGAGGAATGGGAACCGTTTACGAAGCTCACGACACGGAACGGGACTGCAGCGTCGCGTTGAAATTGCTGTCTCGTCAGGTTCGAACCAATAAAGAGAGCGTAGAGCGATTCCGTCGCGAAAGCCAAATCGCGGCTTCGATCAACCATCCTGGCAGCACGTTTGTTTATCGTTCCGGGCAATACGGCGACCAGATTTTCATCGCCATGGAACTGATGAATGGAGGCACGCTGAAAGACGTCGTCGAAGAAGAAGGCCCGCTCGATTTTCCTCGCGCCGTTGACTTCATGATCGACGCAATCAACGGATTGAGCGTCGCCCATAAAGTCGGCATCGTGCACAGAGACTTCAAGCCTTCGAATTGTTTCATCGACGATGACGGCCGCGCAAAAGTTGGGGATTTCGGTCTTGCAAAGAACTTTATCGGCGACGTCGAACTGACACAAACAGGCACCTTCATCGGCACGCCACAGTTTGCCGCTCCCGAACAGCTTCGAGCCGCGAACGTCGATGCCCGAACCGATATCTATTCGGTCGGCAGCACTCTGTTTTACCTGCTGTCTGGTCGAGCCCCTTTCATTGGCGATGCCGCGCAAGTGATCTCCGGGATCGCAGCAGAGCCCGCTCCGAACATCAAATCGATCGTTCCTGGTATTCCGGTCAAGCTCGCTCAATTGATTGCCCAGACTCTGGAAAAAGATCCGGACCGACGCCCTGCCAGCCTCGAACATGTTCGCGCCGCTCTGCTACCGTTTTCTTCCAAAGGAGCCGTGCCAGCAGATACCGGAAGACGAGTCGCAGGTCTCTTTATCGACATGTTCATTCTTGGCTTCGTCTCGTTCGCGGCCGCCATTTTTTCTGCTCCGCTAAGTTTTGCGTTCGCTGCCGCAGATTTTTCGATCGATCCCAACTTCATCATACTGCTTCTGAATTTCCCGATCGTCGTTTTGTATTTTGGCATTCAGGAATACATCTGGGGCACCAGTATCGGAAAATGGCTGATGGGAATGAGGGTCATCAACCAGAATTACGATTCGCCAAAACTCTGGCAGGCACTCCTCCGCCCCGCCTTTGTTCCCGGCATTAGAATGTTGGCCACGATTGTAGGCGTGTACCTGTACCAGCCGGTTTCTGAACAAAACCTGAGTGCCGAAAGCTTGATCGCGATGGCCAGCATGTCGATGCTGTCGCTGTTGTCATGGATTCCCTGCCTGTTGTGCCTGATAACCGCTCGACGTTCCAATGGATATCGGGGCGTTCATGATTTGATCACCAACACACGAGTCGTTCGACTTTCGGGTGAACTTGAAACGCCCGACCTTGAAGACGTGGCCGTTACGCTGCCTGTTCCGCTGGACCGCGCCGACAGTGGTATTAACAGTGGCATCAACGGTGGAACTAACAGCCCAACTTCAAATTCGGCACTGGCTCTTGCACCTTACGAGGCTCTTGGAAAACTTCAGCTTAAACAGGCAGATCGACAAAGCGACACCGTCTCCGCTGCGGCTTCGGTAACCGTCGGAAGAGATCCGGGCCTCGACCGCAAAGTCTGGATCTACGAAACAGGTAACTCGCAACCGCCGCTGACTCGCACCACGATTCGACCCACGCGTCAGAGAATCATTGCGACAAAACAGGATGATTCCCAAGATCCGTCGCGTCACTTTTTCGTGACCGAAGCGATCGAAGGCATGCCCTTGGTCGACTTCATTGAAACGTCCAATCCCGTCCAATGGACTGCTTTTCGAAAAATGCTTCGTGAGCTCGCTGACGAATTGCAAGAGGCCGATAAAGAAGGTTCTTTACCCGATGATTTTGGAGTCGAAAACCTGTGGCTTGATCGTTCCGGTCAAATCAAAGTTGTTGAATTGAAGCTGGTTGCGTCCACCGGCGAAACAGCGACCAACTCAAAAGAGCATGTGTTCCTCGAAATTCTTGACAGGATCATTGAACATCACCCTGTCCCTTCACACGTCATCAATTTTCACAGCAACGCACAGCCAGATCGACTAAAAATGTCGAAAGTAATTCAAATGCTTGACTCGATGGCGAACCTTCCGTCTTCGTGGAACTGGATCGATCGGCTTGGCCTGATCTGTGTTTCGCTCGCCCTTGAGCTTTCCGTATTGCTGACCATCGGGCTCGTTTGGGTCGTATTCGCTAACTCGTTATTGGAGCTTTCATCTAAAACGATCTTTTACTCACTGCTTGGAATCGGCCTGACTTTATCGTTTTGGATCGGGTTATTTTTCGAGAGCCCTTCGTTCTGGTTTCTTGGCATTACCGCAGGACGGCGTGGGCGACGCACGCCGCCTTCCCGAATACGACTTGGTTGTCGCACCTTTGTTGCATGGTCGCTACCCATCGTGATGGCGGCAACGTTCGCAGCCATGATCGCGGCTGGTGTCGAAGCTGATAAAGCGTCACAGCCACCCGGTGCGTTGTTCTTTTCGATGGTTCTTGGATTCTTCGGTTCGTCATTTCTGATGCTGTTTGTATCCTTAATCAACTTACTCAATCCAAGCCGCGGCGTTGCGGATCTGATTTGTGGCACTTTCCTGATGAGAAAATAATGCTGTGCATTGAATGCAAAACCGAACTCTTGAGCGACATCTATCCGTCGGCAAAAGCGATTCGCTGCGCATCTTGTGGATCCGTCGCGTCACGAAATCATGAAACGGCGGAAAAAGCCAATCGACTTGCGTGGCGAAGTCTGTGGCTTGGGTTGTCGTCGATCTTGCTGCTCTGCTTCACCGGAATCCCGGCCGTCTGGTTCGGTATCCGCAGTTTGCTTCAGATGAGATTCACTCAAAAACGGATTCAGGATCAACGGGCGGCTACGTTTGGGATCGCTTTGGGCGTGATTTTTGGCGTCATGGCCAGCGTTGTTGTCTTTCTGGCTGCGCTCATGTCGATCGTGATCTCGTGGACCGTATCCTCCATGAACGAAGCCAATGAAGTCGTGAACCTGCAAGAGAACATCGGTAGAATCGATTTACCCGAAGGCATTGTTGCGAATCGAGGCCGTAGCTTCAAAGGGCAATTTCTTCAGACAACGTGGGTCGATTCAGAGGATTCCACGGATGACCGTAATTGCAGAATTCGAATGGTACGATCCATGCCCAATGCTCAAGTTGGCAAGGTTCAGTTGACTGAGTTACGCGACGCAAGTCTTGGGACTGGACTGAAGACCGAATCGGAATTCGAAATCAGTGAGCTTGAATGGCGGTTTTGTGGGGAGCCTACAACGGTCGTAAAGACGGTTATGCAAATTGAAAACGAACCCTCCCAACTTGTCAGGTACGTCGCCAAATTTATTCCCGATGGATCACCCGAAGGCAAAGCCAGTTTTTCAGAGAGCAGTCACGCCGATGACTGTTTCGGAATCGCAATCGTAGTCAAACAACCCGGTCGATGGGATGAAGAGGATGTCCGAGCCATTATCGAATCCTTTCAGCCGGCAGAACTTTGAACCGATTTCTTGACGTTATCAAAATCTCACGTCCCGGCTTCTGGCCGACGCACCTCTGGTTCTACCTACTGCCGTTCGCGCAAAAGGACATGTTCGGCTCGGCTGCGTTCTGGCTGGGCGCTGTCTATGTTTGCTTTCCAATGGGACTGTTATCGTTTGGCTGGAACGACATTGGTGATTCCGAAACGGACTCAATCAATCCAAGGAAAGATTCATGGCTGTTTGGCGCCAGCCCTGATCTGGAAATGCGTAAAGCCCTGCCCTGGATTATCGCAGCGGTTCAGCTTCCTTTCCTCGTCGCGTTTGTGGCTATCGCTGGGTGGAAAATGGCTTTCTGGTTTTCCTGTCTGGTTGCAGCCAATGCTTGCTACAACAGCATTGGATTCAAGCGTCGACCGTGGCTGGACCTACTGAATCAGACGGGCTACTTGCTGGTCTTCGTGCTGGCGAGCTGGCTTTGCGATGTGCCTCAGTTGAATCCACCGGCGATGATCTTTTCTGCGCTATTCGCGATGCACAGTCACCTTTTTGGTCAGATCATGGACATCGACGAGGATGCCGCCGGAGGCCGTCGCACCACAGCTGTTTCAATTGGAGTTCAAAAAAGCAAACTGTTGATGGTAGGAATTTTCCTGATCGAAGCGTTGATTGCATTTACGTTTTTTCGTGGCGCAATCGTTGGCGTGTTTATGCTCGGAGCCGCCACTTTCTTTTCGATCGACGCTTACCTTGGGCCTCGCCGATATCCGCTCCCCTTCCTGACCGCGTTTTTCATCGGCTGGAATCTAATCGCGATCACAACGATGCATTTCATTTGGCGGTACGGCGTTTTCATTTTGGCTTAGAAAGCCAAACTTTCACGCTACTTAACCGGAATTATTCACGACGACAGGCGTCTGGTTTGATGCTTGAGGCGATTCTCCTGAAGTGGAGACAGTTTTTGCAGATTCACCAATTCACCTCGTGGGTGAACTGTCGAAACCACAAACTTGGGACAATGCCCCAATAAAAACAACAAGCCTTCTCAATTCGGACGCCCGCGCATCGTGAATAATCCGTGCTTGAATCGAACGACAATCGGATTCTGTTTGCAGTTCCAGGAGACGCTTCGATCAGAATGAACACTTTCTGCCGTTCGGCACCAAACAAATCCAAGGAATCGCAGAACCGTGAACTTTCCCAGCTTTTTGGAAGCGTACTTTTCATGGACGGTGACTGACGCAACATTGTGCGGATTGACCGCCAACACCTGTCGACCAAATCCATGATCTCGCATTCCCGTGCACATGAAACGAAGAACTTTCGAGTGAATTCCCATTCGCCTAAATTCGTCGCCAACACGAGCTGCAAACAACCACGCTTGATCGGGTTCCAACTCGAGCCGAATTCCCAGCCATTTCTCATCGATCGAGTGAATCGCTGCCCAAAATCCGCCAGCGATTTTGCCTTCAACGTGAGCCGAAACCGCAAACAGGTTTTCTCCAATCGTTCCCGGATTGCAATAAGTCAACCGGCGAACCTCGCTGCCCTGTTCGGCCGCGTCTGCCCAATCAACGATAACGTTGCCGTCAGGTTTATCTTTGGGTGACGGAAATGAATCAGGATCCATTTCGTAAAAGACCATATGGCTGTAACGAAAAAGCCACTCCGGAACAACACGATTGAAGATCGCGGCTACCGAATAAACGAACCCTCGCTGCCTGAAACGTTTCAGAAATGAACTCATTCGTGTTCGTGGTCTAATTTTATTCGTGAAAGGATTTCTGCGCATGATTCTAACGGCTCCGCCTTCCATTTGCAGCACGCATAAAAAAAGGAAGCCGGCAAACTACCGACTTCCCGAACTCAAGCATCTACAAGTATCCCTCCTGGTCCTCGCGACCTCGTTGACTACTCACCACCCGCGTTGACGACCGGTTGAGCATGTCGATCGCTACACAGGACGACCAGCAAATTCGACACCATTTGAGCTCGACTTTTATCGTCCAGCTCCACGATGCCTTCATCTGACAATTGATCCAAGGCCATTTTGACCATCCCAACCGCACCTTCAACGATTCGCGATCTGGCGGCAACGACAGCGGATGCCTGTTGCCGTTGAAGCATCGCCGCAGCGATCTCTTGAGAATACGCCAAGTGACTGATGCGAGCTTCGATCACCTGAACGCCCGCTTTGTGAAGCCGCTCCTGTATATCGTGCTCCAACTGGTCGCTAATCTCAGTGCTGTTGCCTCGCAAAGAAAGCTCATGATCTTCACTGTCGTAAGGATGACGAGTTGCCAGATTTCGCAATGCCGCTTCACTTTGGACGCGAACGAAATCCTCGTAATCATCGACTTCAAACAACGCTTCGGCTGTATCAACAACTCGCCAAACAACGACAGCAGAAATATCGATCGGATTGCCATCGCGATCGTTTACTTTAGAAGGACGTCCCGCTGTCCTCGACTTCGGGGACACGACCGTGCCGGCAGCATCTTTCTTTTCAGGCGTATGCACAGCGCCCGTTTCGAAGTTACGCACTCGCAAAGAGATTTTTTTCTTGCTGTAAAACGGGTTCACCCAAAAGAAACCCGAGTCCTTGACCGTTCCTTTATAGTCTCCAAACAGCAGCATCACTCGAGCACTATTTGGCGCGACCGCAATCAAACCCGCGGACAGGACCAACGCTGCAAGGAACAGAATGATCGCAGGAACGATCAACAGAGCACTTTCTGACGCGACGCCAAAGCAGAAAATGACGATGCTCAGGACAGCCGCGACAACAAGTCCCGCCAGCATCCCCCAGCCGCTTTTGGCTGCCATCGGCTTCTCAACAATTAAAGGCTCTTTCGAAAAGTCATTTTTCATGTCGTTGCTCCAGCTAAGTTAGTAAGCTCCAATCAAGTTGTTTGCCGATTGTTCGCCCCACTCATTTACATCTTGGGAAAATCGAACAAATTTGCAAAACTCTCGGTAAAACCGCCTAAACCTCAGCAGCAAAACAGCTCTGCTTGCGTGCAGGATCAGGAGATCACTTGCTTCGCTTTCTCACTTTTTGACGCCAATCCTGTTGTTGCTGGACCAATTTCGCTCGCCCTGCCGGATCAATGAAATGGCTGTCGTGCAGCCAGTCGATCGTCAAACGAGGCCACGCACTAACCGATTTTAGCTTTGACCGTTTTCCCATATTGAAACCGTGGCCACCCTGCGCAAGGACATGCAATTCCGTCGGCACGGCAGAAGCTCGCAGCTTGATGAACAGATCCGTCACCACTGGCGAAGAACCAATATCATCGCTGGACACGATCAAAAACGTATCGGGAACATCGTCCGGCAAGGTCTCAGGAATCCCCAACGGCCCGGGGTAAACCAGCATTTGAAAATTAGCCCTGCACGATTCGCGATCAACCGGATCCTCCGCAGCGCCATCTTCCTCATGGTTGCCGTAGACAACAAGCGAAGTCGTCTCACCGCCGGCAGAAAAACCAAGCAGCCCAATTCGCTCTGGATCGATTTTCAACTCCGGCTGATTCCTTGCCATGTGCCGCACCATCCGCATCGCGCGCTGGCCATCCTGTTTCGCGTGAACATCGATTTCGTAAGGCGAGTCTTCATCACGGCCCAATCGATATTTCAAAACAAAAACGGTCACTCCGTTTGCGTTCAAAAGCTCGGCTGCGTCGTTCCCTTCAGCGTCAATCACCAATAATCGATGGCCACCACCGGGGCAGATCACCACCGCAGCGCCGCTGGGCTTCTTGGGAAAATAAGCCGTCAATGTTGGGTAATGAATATTTCTGACCCACCAGTCTTTAGC
>CAYZPA010000017.1:42304-80039 GCA_964479855.1 uncultured Pirellulaceae bacterium | reverse complement strand
GCCATTGCGAGATTGCGTTTGCAAAACGAACTTAATCAACAGCCCGGCGAGCGAGGGATACGAATCTCCCCGGAAAACCCGACACGTGAGAGCTTGTCGTTTTATTCCAAACCGAGATTTTCATGTCAGCCGTTTAGGCGTTAGCCTCGGTTAACGACACTTCAACCGGGGCTAACGCCTAAACGGCTCATTAAATCAACAAGCTCGTAAGCGAGGGATACGAATCTCCCCGGAAAGCCCCACTCGCTTGCGCGTCGTGCTGGTATTGGAGCAACTTCAATACTTGCGTGTTACATCACGAAGCAACACTCGCCAAAACCATGCGTCAGGTTCAATCGAACCATTCATCGTCCGGATCGAAAGCCGGTACGGGAATGTTGATGATTTTCATTTCACCGATCGCTCGATGACGACAACCGGGCTTAATCAGAATCGAAGTGCCGGGCCCGACATCGAAGAGTTCGCCATCGAGCTCCATCTGCCCTGACCCTTCCAGCACGTAATAGATTTCAGTTAACTTTTTGTGGTAATGCGTTTTTGCATCTTCGCGAATATCGACAACGTGCAACGAGCAGATCTGGTCAGGGTCATCGGTAAAAGCACGCCGTGTCGAGCCGCAAGGGCAGGGCACTGGCTCAACGGCGTTCGTGTCCACAATGGTGAATAGTTTTTCGCTCATCGAGCATCCTTCGTAGTGATTCTTCCAGTGACTTGGGAGCAATTGTAAATCGTCCTCCAAAACCTGTCAGCGATTACTTTATTCCAATTTCAGATGCTGTTGCATTTGATCAAAAAGGGATTTTGTCGCAGCGGCACAAAATTGCGGCTCGAAGAAATCAACTTCGCCACCGTCAATCGTTTTCATGACCGCTCCGGCCTCTTGCAGCACCAGCCAACCAGCAGCGATGTCCCAACAATTCAACCCAGTCGCCCAATAGGAATCGGATCTCCCGCAGGCAACGAAACACAAATTCAAAGCTGCCGAGCCGAGCCGCCGAATGCTTCCCGCCGTTCCGAGCACCCTTAAAAAACGTTCGACTTCAGGATGATCACGATGCACGCTGCTGGAAAAACTGCAGACGACCAACGCTTTTCCGATCTCGGTGCAACCACTGTGAGAAATCGGATTCCCATTAAGAGTCGCTCCCATTCCTTTGGCGGCCGCGAACACTTCACCAATGACCGGGTCAAAAACGACCCCTACGATGGTTTCGTCGCCACATCGTAGCGCGATCGAAACTGAAAAAGAATTTAGCTGGTGAACGTAATTCACGGTGCCGTCAAGCGGATCCACAACCCAGCAGAAAACATCCGGATTCGACACAAGCGATTTGTCTGTCGATTCTTCTCCCAGAAATTCGTGGTCCGGAAAAAGATTCAGCAAATATTCGCTTATCGCTTGTTGTGATTCAAAATCAGCCTGAGTCACAAGGTCGCGAGGCCCTTTTTCTCGAACATCGACCTTGCCCATCCATTGGATTAGCTTATCGCCGCCAAGCTTCGCCGCCACAATGGCCGCTTCGAGAAATTCTGATTTTTGTTCTTCTGTAATAATCATTTATTTGTGTCGATGAATTGCTTGGATTTCACTGTCGAGGATGTTAAGATTTATGAATCATATCGGAGCAAGGTTATTCTTATCGGCCTCTTTTCTGTTCCGGCCCCGTCGTTTGTTCGCAAGCGGCGGGGTTTTTTATGCGCTCATGTCGATATATTCGAGCTGCTCAACTTCGAAGTATTGATCTCCAAAAGAAAATCACGTGGAACAGAAAAAAATTGTGATCGTCGGAGCCGGCCTTGTTGGCTCGCTGCTGGGCGTGATGTTAGGACAGCGCGGCTACCATGTCGACCTGTTCGAACGTCGGCGCGACAACCGCAAAGTAGACGACGATTCAGGTCGCTCCATCAACCTTGCCCTTTCTTCACGCGGAATCAAAGCCCTACAAGATGCCGGGCTCTATGAAAAAGTGCAACGGCTCCTGATCCCGATGCGCGGTCGGATGCTGCATCAAGCTGACGGACAACAGCAATTCTCCCCCTACGGCCAGCGTGAACACGAAGTCATCTACTCCGTTCCTCGCGATGAACTCAACAGGCTGATGGTCAATGAAGCGGTATTGGCTCCGCCAGTCAACGTCCTGTTTGATCGGAAGTGTGCTAGTGTTGATTTCAGTCGCAAAACCGTCAGTTTCGAAAACACAATCACGGGCGAACTTGAACATAAAGAGTTTGACATCATCATCGGCGCCGACGGTGCCGGCTCGCGAGTCAGACGCGACCTGATGAAAGCCGTCGATGGAACGTCCACGTCGGAATATTTGGAACACGATTACAAGGAGCTCGAAATCCCAGCAGCGGCGGATGGTTCATGGCAAATTGAAAAGGAAGCACTCCACATCTGGCCTCGTGGAGGATTCATGTTGATTGCTCTGCCAAATCTCGACGGCAGCTTTACCGTCACGCTGTTTTTGCAGAAAAAGGGTGACCCGAGTTTTGAGTCGCTGGTAGATCGCGATTCAGTGCTGAATTTTTTCAATGAACACTTTCCTTCAGCCATCCCTTTGGTTCCCGATCTGGAAACGGACTATTTCGACAATCCGGCTGGCATTCTCGGCACGATTCGCTGTGAACCATGGCACCACTCGGATTGCGGCCTGATCCTTGGCGACGCCTCTCACGCGATTGTTCCCTTCCACGGCCAAGGCATGAATTCGGGATTCGAAGACTGCAGCGAACTGATCCGCTTGCTCGACTTACACAAAGACGACTGGAGCACTGTCTTGCCCGAATTTTCAGCGATTCGCAAACCGAACACGGATGCGATCGCCGACATGGCAATCGAAAATCACACGACGATGCAGAAAAGCGTGATCGATCCCAAGTTCCATTTGAAAAAGCTGATCGGATTCGAGCTTGAGAAACGATACCCAGCGACCTTCATCCCCAGATACTCACGCGTCATGTTTCACAACATCCCCTACGCGGATGCCAAGCGACTGGGAAAAATTCAAGGCGAAATATTGACCGAACTTTCATTGAACGTCGACGCGGTCGAAGACGTCGATTTCGAATTGGCCGACCGTTTGGTACGAGAAAAGCTGCCTACGCAAACTACTTAGCGACGATCGCGTCAAAGCAAAAACAAACACTTGGCGAAAGCGGGAACCACAAGGTCTGCAGACTGCTTCTGCACTTTCGCTCAGCCGATTTTCGCTCGCGTTGGCTACGTCGCGTCTTCCGGGCCACGGAAAAAGAAACCCAACTGGCGCCTCACGGCGGGCGGAAGCTGAGGCAAATCGTCTCGCGGAATCAAGTAGGTAGAAATACTCAACAGGTCCATGAACACTCGATTTTGACGAGTCGTTTCACTGAGGTAGTCGTGGCCCGATGAACCGCCAGTCCCGATTTTCGTTCCCAACATTCGCTGCACCATCACCGCATGCCGTTGCCTCCACCGGGTGAACAGAACGTCGACGTCGGTTAGCAACGTCAGCAGGCGAAACCCCGTGTACAGCAATGGCTCATCCCGATAAAGGTTGATAAACAGCGCCGCCAAAAAACCCGAATGCGACATCCGAAACTCACCGGCATCGCGAAGTTTGTTGAACTTCTCTTTGTCCAACAAAGAATCAAAACGATTTTGAGTCCGTTCAAGATCCGCCAACTGAAATTCTTTTTCACGATCAGTCAGCGTTCGGTTACTGCGAATAATTTCCGCGTCGGACTTTAGCATGCGGCCAACGGCGTTTCCGTAAGCGTCCCAAAAACTGAATCCCTCAAACGTTTCGATCGGAGCTCGATTGAGCCATTTATCGACCAGTTCGAAAAGGTTCACTTCTTCTTCGACTTCCGCCAGCTGTTTTTGATCTGAGTACGAAAGTCGCGTTTTGAAGAACTCACAATCTGCCGCAATGCGATTCTCCTTCCGAATCCCCATCATGATTTCAATTTTCTTGAACATGATGCTCTGGAACCCGGAAGCCGGAACCAGCAAGTCACGAAACTCCAAAAAATCCAGCGGCGTTATGGTCTCAATCACCTCGATCTGTTCGATCAGGACCCGTTGGATGGTTTTGATTCGTGCCAACAGGTGCAGCACCCGCCCCATTTTTTTGTCTTCCACAATCGGATCGTCAAGAATGTCGATCACTTCGGTCAGTTCGAAAACGATTTGTTTGAACCAAAGCTCGTAAGTCTGATGCGTGATGATGAACAGCATCTCATCGTGAGCCGGTTTGCCAACCTTTTCGCTTTCTAACTCCTGAGCACCCAGAATTTTATCGAGCCTGAGGTACTCACGGTAATACAGGCCCGAAGGTTTGGAATCTGACATCGAATGGCAATGGTGGTGATGAAACGTCAGGGACGCAGTGGAAAGAAAAACTCTCTGTAGACACATTTGGCAAGGCGACTATCGCTTGCCTGGAATCTGAATTGGATCGGGCACGTAATCCAAATCATCGTAGGACTTCGGCCCCAAAACGACGTCAGATTTCATGTACTCATCCCAGTTCAATTTTTTCCCTGTATAGGCCGCGTCTCGAGCCATGATCGCCATTACAGTACTGTAAGTCATGTATTTTCCATTGTTGATCGGCACGCCGCTGCGAATACTTTTCACCAGCTCTTTGTGCTCGTTGACATACATGCTGGGCTTGACGCCTTTGTACTTCCAAACGCCTTCGGAGTTTGTAATCGTATTGGAGAGAATCGCAGCCGTTCCTTCGGTACCAAAAGCGAAGTCATCAACTTGCGTAAAGCAGTTAGCAACCTGTCGACAGTGCGAAAACGCTTTGCGGCCATCTTCCCACTCGAACACGGTCGCGAAATGATCGTAGACGTTACCGTACTTCTTTTCAGTTCGCGCGGCACGTCCTCCGCTGGAGTAGCAAGACACAGGAGGCACATCGTCCATCAACCAAAGCGCCTTATCGATCGAATGGACATGCTGTTCCGCCGTGATGTCACCGCTGAGCCAGTAGTAGTAAATCCAGTTGCGTAGTTGTTCTTCCAACGAAGAAAACACTTGGCCTTTTTTGGGAGTCCGGTACCAGAGAGTACCCGTCAAATAATCCGACTGGATTGCGGTGATCTCTCCGATGGCTCCGTCCTTGATTCTGCCCATCACTTCATTGACGGCATCATCGTAACGCCAACACAGGCCAGAAACGACGCTCAAACCTTTTTCGGCAGCCTGTTCGCAAGCGGCGAGAATTCTGCGTGCTCCTTGAGCATCAACGGCAACCGGTTTTTCGACAAAAACATGTTTGTTGGCCGCGACGCAAGCCTCGACCTGAGCCGGACGAAAGTGAGGCGGTGTCGCCAACAGGACAACATCGACATCCGTTTGAACAATCTTTTCGTGGCAATCGACACCGGTAAAAATATGGTCATCGTCGACCGCGTAGTTTTTTGGTTTTTCTGCCTGAAGACTTTCCTTGGTCAATTCGACTCGATCCGGAAACGCGTCGGCGAGCGCCACAATCTGAGTCTGAGAATCAGCATCACAGATATTGATCGCGGCACCTGTGCCTCGACCACCACAGCCAACAAGACCGACCTTCAGAACATCATCAACGCTATTGTGAAATCCCATCGCTGGACGGGTGAAAGTTGAAGCCGCTGTCACTCCGGCAGCAACCGCTGAACTCTTCGCCAGGAATGAGCGGCGTGTTTGATTCGTTTGTCCCGACTGCATAGGATATCTCCGGTCTTAAAAACAGATATTGCGCTCTCATTCTGACTGCGATTCAAGCTTTCAGCAAGTAACGACAGAAAACTGGTGAACGATGACCGATGACCTTTCAAACCGAATTATTCACGATGCGTGGGCGTCAAAATTGAGAAGGCTTGTTCCATTGGTCCATTGTTCCACGTTTGTAGTATCGAAAGTTCCCCCAAGACGTGGATTGGTGAATCTGCAAAAACTGTCGCCAATTCATGAGAGTCGTCTCAAACATCAAACCAGACGCCTGTCGTCGTGAATAATTCCGGTTCAAAAGAAAACGTCGGCATTGCTTCGAACGCTCTTGAGCAGGCATGGCAAGTCGATGCCAGTCAATTCGACACGGGCGAAACCAATTGCATCCGCACAACCATGAACCCTGCGGAGCCCGTAATCGTCGAAAATGAGTCCACGTCTCGCTGGGGAAATTTCTTTCGAGTGCTGACATCAGAAAGTCGTCTGGTGTTCAGCGGCCGATTCGCATTGGTGATGCAAGTCACTCCGATCCGCGTCAGGGTCTATCAAAACCAGTGGAGCTCCGTCACGGGAAAATTCGGTCGTGGCGTTTTTCGATTGCCGATTTATGACGAAATCTCGCGAAACGAATCTGTGGAACTTAAAGTCCGTTGCTGGTTGCCGTTCCTGCATCCTTTTGTGCCGATGCATATCGAAGTCTCAGTCGATGGCGAGGTCGTGTTTGCCCAGGGAAGATTTGCCAAATAAAGATTTGACAAATGAAGATTCGGCGAAACGCTGTCTCACATCCCTGAAACAAATTTCAGGAATTCACGATCGAGCCGAGCCATATCGTCGCCAAAGTGCTTTTTGAAATCGCTCAACCTCGTTTCAGCGTCAACCGATATCGCAACTTTCTTTTCCGACATTTCCTTCAGGTAAGCTCGAAACGGTTTCGGTTTCCTGCGAAGTAAAAAGTGAATCAACGCCCATGACTCAGCATAGGCGACAGGCCCTTCTGCCCCATGAAATCGAGCGTCGGTACCGATCAGAGTTTCAAGCGAGTTCGAACCTCGTCCTGGAAGCGACTGACGCAAAACAGCCAACCGCGTCGGATGCGGGCGTCCCGGATTGAGCCATCCTCGACCGTTATCGAGTGCCGGAGCTTCGAAATAGATTGCCATGCCTTCATTGAGCCAAAGAGGGCGGTCTGCCATTCGCTTTTGCATGCCCCGATTATGCATCAACTGATGAGTCCCTTCGTGGATGATGGTGGCAACCATCGGAATAGCGGCAGGCCGAGAAAGAACTTCCTCCAGGCGACGCCTGTTTTTTAAATCTCCGCCACCAAGATCAAACGTCAAATCATACATCGACACTCGATTCGTCATCTGATTGTAGTGCGCGATCATGTCACCGACTTCGATACCGAGCGTGCGCTTGACGTGCCGTTCATACTCGGGACGAGAGGAAAACACGATCGCCACCAGCGGAAATTTTGGATCCGAAAGTTTGAACCTGTTTAACTTTGTTTTCGAAAACGACTCGAATTGGCGATAGAGCCTTCGCTCGTATAAATTCTTGATCCAATCCGCATACTGCTGCCCTGTTTGATAGGCAATCACGTAATGCTTGGTCGAAAGAAACTTGAAATTGTCAGGCAGCTCGGTCGCCAGTTGCTTTTCCAACTCCTCGTGAGACATCGACGCAACGGTTTCAATGTCGATCTTCTTGCTGACAATTTGATCGGCGGTGAAGATCTCAAGCTGCCCATCGGGTGTTTGAAAAAGGCAGCTATCGTCTCTCGCCTCTTGCAGCACCTCACCGACAACTTCTTTTTCACTTCCGTCACTGGTTCTGATCACAAGGACATCAGCAAGCGAAGAATCAACTTGCAAAACGAAAAGCAAAACGATGGCCATCAGCAACCGCTCAACGACTCTCTGAACCTGTCTTTTAGCCTGTTCCACAACCATTCCTTTTTACTTATCGCGCCGCCCTGTGATCGCCCTCGACGCGAATCCGATTCAATTATAGCTGAACCTTGCTCTTACGCGGCATACTGATTGCGGTCGCGATCGCGAACAGGATCACGAACCCGATCGTCACAAGAGTTAAGGCTGCTGTCATTTCATCAACTCCCGCGTGCAGCATCCCCAAAGCACGACGTGGCACGGTATCCATGCCCGGCGGCAACACCATTTGCGTAGCCGACAGCTCACCGAAACAAATCGCAACCGTCAAAACCCAACACCCCAAATTGGACCTCCAGTTACCTAACACGCCGAAACTGATGAATTGCTGCCATCGCGATGCACCTTCGGTTTCCGCCTGCCGTTGCTGATCTTCTGAAACCTGCGCAGCGAGAAAAAAGTACAGCGTCACTCCAAGCGGAAAACAAAAAATCGCATTGGCTATCACCGGAGCGACAATCGTTCGGTCATACAAGTATTGCACGAAGCTGATATCAAACGCATTGAACAGCTTTCCAACCGTTAGTCCGATCGACGGTCCTGGCCACGCAGCAAGCACTCCAAACAAGGCGGCTAAAAAAAGCAATCCCATGCGTGATCTTCGGCAAAACCAAACGGCCGGCAATGCCAGGACCGCAACAACGGTGGCGGAAGCTGTCGCAATCAAAATGGACCAAATGAACTCAGTTTGGAAATTCTGCAACACGCTCCCAATCGATTCAACAGCCGCGGAAAGCTTCCATGTCGCAACTGGCTCTCCATCGACGGTTGTGACTGAAAATCCGACTCGCCCGATCAGGTTCGAAATCGGAGCCACGACGACAACCAAAAGCAGAAGAATCGAAATCGCTTTCCGCCGCCAACTCGCGACCGCTCCTTGCGTGGGACGATCCGTTTGGCTTTGTTCATTCGAACTATACTTCTGAGCCGCTTGCAGGAATAACCACACGCCCGATCCGGCCAGCCACGCCACAATCACCAGAGAGATTCCAAGCCCAAGATGCTGAGCGTCGAAAATTTGCTCAGGCGTCCAAGCCGCTCCGATAGCATTCAGCTGGCCGAGTGAATATCCCAAATAGACTTGTTCAGCAAGCGTTCCGATCTGATAGATGTCGGTCACGCCAATCTCGCGGGAACAGGAAATAATGACCCACAACGCCGACGCCAACGCGACCGGCAAGAAACGCCAAACTCCAATCAGAAGGGCAGCTGACGTTTTGGAGGCCTCCAGTCTTAGCGCGTCTTCCCAGCTACGACCACCACTTTTGATCGCCACATAAAAGACAATGGCGATCTGCGGCGTCAATGCCATCGCGTGAATCCACACCGCCGCCGGCCATCGAGAAACAATCGGCGTCAGCACCTGCCCGAAAGAATTCGTGAGCCAGCCAAGTTTCCCAAACGCCGCATCCCACGCGCTAACGTGAGCAAAAACCGGAGTCAGCACCCCAACAAGACAGAAACCTTTTGTAAGCCCCGCCAACACACCGCGACCACTGGCCGTCCATGCCAACAATGCCGCCATCGGCAAAGTGACCAACGACACAAGCGAGCCCAAAGTCAGAGTTCGCCATGCGATTGCACGATCCTTGGGCTCCAAAAACAAACAAAGCGTTACCAGCAAGCCGATCGAGATTGCCGCCCAAATCCATGTGAGCGTCTTTGGATACTTTCCCGACTGCTGCATGGTTTACTTACGCAGATCTTTCGTGATTTCAACAAACGCTTCCTTGATTTTGACGTTTTCGAAAGGCTTCAAATCCGGCACACTCAAGTTGGTGATCGCATCGAAAGCGCGACGACTTGTCGACAACAACGACGCAACGTCCTTACTTAATGACGCAGTACGATAAGTATTCACTGCCGTCATGATATTGCGTTTGCATTCCAGGTTGGCTGCCATCATCTGGTGCTTCTGATGAGCCAAACCCTGCTTGTAAAGCATGACCGCTTCGTAGGTCGTTTGATTGCTGATGATGTTACTCTCAAGAATCTCCCGATCGCCACCGGCCTTGATCGCACGTTCGGCTTCACGAATGTTGTCCTGAGCTTTCTCTGCGTAGGCGGCAAGTTTCGGATAGTATTCGTCGTCGACGTTTTCGATGAACTTATTCTGCAAACGATCGACTGTTTTCAACAGCATCAAATAGACACCGTAGTATCGCTTGGCAGCTTCAAGGTCTTCGTCTGATTTTTCGGTCAACGACTCAAGTTCGAGCGCGAAGTTTTTCGCATTGTCAAAGATGATCGATACTCGAATAAACTCATCACCCGTGATCGATTCGAGCAGGATGTCGATTTGTTCAGCGTCAAGTTTTAAGCCAATTCGTTCAAACTGCGAAACCAGCTTTTTCTTTTCATCAGCGATCTCCGATTCGTATTGTTCGATCTTCTCCCGAGTCGTTTTGATTTTGTTTTCGTAGCCCTCTCGAGTGACCGTCAACGGATTGTAAGTTGACTCTGGAGCCGAAATTTTCTTTCGCTCGTACAACGTCAAACTCTTTCGCGCCGCTTCGATTTTTTCACGAAGCTCCGCGACCAACAGCCGCTGATCGCTAATGCTCGAAACACCGAGCGCTTCCGACGCCGCATCCAGATAGGATTCGATCTTCTTCTGCTGAGTTTCTTTTGAGCGACTTAAGAAATCGTAGAAGGCGATGTCCTTCGATTCTTTGAGCTCACCTTTCTCATCGAACATGTCCAGCGCTTCGCTCAACGCGTCATGTGCTTCTTCGAAAAAGCGGCTTGTATCGGCCCGTTCACGTTCGAGGACTTCTTCGGTCTGTGCGTAACCTGAACCAGCGCAAAAAACGAACGCGAACAGAATCGAATATAAAAATGCCTTGCCTGTCATTGGTTTGCCATTGATCGGAGACGTTAGTCGAGGCCGCGATAATCCAAGTCGCTACAGCCCATTATAGGCACCCGTTTCATATCGGGTGTTATCGACGCTCGATTCATATCGGCGGGGGTCTATCGAGCTTGCCGTTTTATTCCAAATCGAGATTTTTATACCAGCCGTTTTGGGCGTTTAGGCGTTAGCCTCGGTTAACGACACTTCAACCGGGGCTATCGCCCAAACGGCTCAATAAATCGACAAGCTCTATCGACACACGATTCACATTGGGTGTTGCTTCGGTGTATTCGCACCCTTGGTACCCAAGCTTGCCTTAAAAACCGGAATTATTCACGACGACAGGTGTCTGGTTTGCCCTTTGAGGCGATCCTCCAGACTCGGAGGCAAGTTTTGAAAATTCGTCAATTTCACGCCGTGGGTGAACTGTCGAAACGACAAACCTGAAACAATGCCCCAATGAAACAAACTTTCTCCATGTCGACGCCCACGCATCGAGAATAATCCGGGTTAAAAACCGAAAAGCAGGCAGATTGGCCACAAGACAAGCTATTCCCCGACCTCATCCTTGAATTGCTGGAGCATTTCCAACGCTGCGATCGGCGTTAAGTGATTGGGCTCGAGCCCACGAATTCGATCGATCAAAGGATGATCCGCCTCGAAAAGTGTCAGCTGAATCCCGTTTTTTGAGCTCGATTGAGACTTTTCGGACGCGTTGCCTGAAACGATCGCTTCTCTATTTTTTTCAACATCGTTGCTGGTTTCAAGACGCTCAAGGATCTGCTCCGCCCGGCGATGCACCCAACCCGGCACGCCAGCAAGACGTGACACATGAATCCCGTAACTCTTGTCCGCACTTCCCCGAACGATCTTGTGCAGAAAGACAATTTTTTCTTCCCACTCTCGAACCGACACATTGTAATTCATCACGCCGCCAAGATCCTGCTCCAACGCAGTAAGCTCGTGATAGTGAGTCGCAAAAAGCGTTCGACAGCCGATCTGGTCGTGCAAGTATTCAACGATCGCCCACGCCAAAGAGACCCCGTCGTAAGTGCTGGTTCCGCGACCAATCTCATCAAGGATTACCAGAGAACGAGACGAAGCCGTATTGAGAATCCGCGCCGTTTCAGTCATCTCAACCATGAAGGTACTCTGCCCGCGCGAAAGCTCATCACTGGCTCCGACTCGAGCGAAAATCTGATCCACGACGCCAATAGTTGCGGACGTCGCTGGAACAAAGCTTCCGATTTGTGCCAACAAAGAAATCAGAGCAACCTGACGGATGTAGGTACTTTTCCCGGCCATATTGGGCCCGGTAATCAGATGCAGAAAACCATGCTCTTCGTCGACCTTGGTATCGTTGGGAACGAAAGCACCCAACGGTTGCATGATGTCCAACACCGGATGTCGACCTTCGACAATATTAAGCGTCGAGTCGGTCACCATTTTGGGTCGGCAGTAATTCTGTTCAGCGGCAAGCTGAGCCAACCCGGCGAGAGTATCCAGCGTCGCAATGATTGCGGCATTTGATTTAAGCCTTGCGATTTGGGATCGAGCAAATTCGCGAAGCCCATCAAAGATTTCCAGCTCACACGTCGTCGCCTGCTCATCTGCGGTAAGAACTTTCTCTTCGTACTCCTTCAATTCTGGAGTGATAAATCGCTCCGCGTTTTTCAGCGTTTGCTTTCGAATAAAGTCTTCCGGGATTTTATCGCGATGCAGATGGGTGACTTCAAGGTAGTACCCGAACACCTTGTTGTAGCCGACTTTTAAACTTGGAATGCCGGACTTGTCACAGATAGACTGTTGATAATTGGCGATCCACTGCTTGCCGCCGGCAGCCAACTTTCTAAGCTCGTCAAGTTTCTTGTCGTAACCATCGGCGATAAAATTTCCGTCACGAACATGCGGCGGACAGGATTCGATCAACGCCTGATCAAGCTCGCGGCGAAGCTCGGCACAAAAATCCAGTTCCGATTCAAGCTCGTTTAGCAATCCGCTTTTTCGATCTGCAAGTTTTGCCTTTAGTGCAGGAACCTTGGCCAGCGTCTGAGAAATACTGCCCAAGTCCCGTGGCGAGACGCGTCCAGTTGCGACTCGTGCGATCAGACGCTCCAAATCGAAAACGCCTTTTAGACTTTCTCGAATGTGAGAACGAAGGCTGGCATCGGAGACAAGTTCTTCGACCGCTTCATGACGCGATTCGATGTCCTCAGCACGAAGCAACGGCGTCGTTAACCATTGCCCCAGTAGGCGGCTGCCCATCGGAGTCTGGCTGCGATTGATGACGCCGAACAACGAGCCATCGCTGTTGCCAGTTCGAAGCGTTTGATTGATTTCCAGACTTCGCCAGGTCGCGGAATCAATTTTGACGTAATCGGAAACATGAAAAGCCCGGATCTGATCAACGTGCTCCAGAACTGACTTCTGAGTTTCCCGCAGGTACTCAATCACCGCACCGGCGGCACAAACAGCCCCGGGACCAAAAGGATCGATCGCGAAGCCGTCCAGCGTCGCTACGTTTAACTGCTTGAGCAACAGGTTTTCGCAAGCTTCGTGGCCGAATGCCCAAGTGGGTCGAGCGGTGAACAGCTTTGAATCGAGGTGAGCCAAGAATTCCGCTAAGGGATCGAACGCTTTTTCGGGAATCAAAATTTCAGCGGGATTCAGCCGTTCAAGCAAATCCCCCAACCCGGTCTTTGCCACCAGAGAGACTGCAAATTGGCCGGTCGAAATGTCGGCCCAAGCGACCCCAAAATTCAAAGTGTCTTTCTTGTCGAGCAACCAATTCGGAAAAATTGCGACAAGGTAATTGCTGTGAGAAGGGTCCAACAATTCAGAGTCGACGATCGTTCCGGGAGTCACCATTTGGGTGATCTCTCGCTTCACCAACCCCTTCGCTTTTTTCGGATCCTCGACCTGTTCGCAGACTGCGACACGATGACCTTTTTTGATGAGCTTGGCGAGGTAACTGTCCAGTTGATGGTGCGGGAAGCCAGCCATCGGGACGGAGTTGGATTTGTCCCTGCTGGTTAGCGTTAACCCGAGGATAGGGGCGGCTGCTTTCGCGTCATCGTGGAATAGTTCGTAGAAGTCGCCCATTCGAAAGAAAAGCAAGGCATCACCGCAGGCTTCCTTCGCCTGGTGGAACTGTTTCATCATGGGAGTTGTCATGACGAGAATTTAACAATCGCCCCGTTCTTCTTCGAGCGGTAATCTGCGGACACCGATTGTTTTGCAATAACTTTAGGCGCAATTCAGTCCGCCTTGCCCCTTCGTTTTGGCCTTTCCTGAAAACCGTTGCAGTTTGCCGGACCGGGACACTTTGCCGATGACGCTTCATCGTCCGAAGACCGTTGCGAGTGAAACAGCTTTTGCGTTTTTGCTGCCATAATCATGCTGGTATTCGGGATTGAACCTGTGCTAAGGACCGAGCCCTTACAAACCTCCAAGTTTTGTCAGCGGTGAACCTCATTTCATCAAAAAGCACCAAATTTGATTTCTTGAGAGTTCGATACGTTTTGATATACTACGGCGTCTGTGGAGCAGTGCGAATTTAGCGAGTTCGCAGCAACTTTTTCTCAGGTTAGTTTCTTACCAACAAGATCCGCACCGCTGTCAATGTGGAGGAGCAATCGTGGAACCAGTCTCAAACCAACTCGGCCAGATTCAACAACCCGGAATGCCGGGTGTTGCCCAAATGGGCGGAATGCCTCCGATGATGATGGCGTCGGATGACGAGCAATCGGCCTTCGATTTTTGGGGAGTGTTGAACCGCCGCAAGTGGTTGGTTTTTCTGGGATTGATCTCTGGGCTGGCAATTGGGGCTTTGGTTTACGCGAAAAGCGAAACGATCTACGAAAGCGTCGCTTTCATTCAAATCGAGCCAAAAGACAAGCCAACGATCACGGGCGCCAACGGGCAAATCTTCAGTCCTGACGTTTCGAATGAGATTGCTCACGACAAACTGATGACCAAGAAGTTGATGATTGAGAGTTGTCTCGGCAGCCAAGGTCAAGGCCAAGGCCAATCTCTTTACAACCTCAAGTCGTTTGATCAATTGCCCCAAGACAAGATTGCAGACGAAGTCATCGACAACCTGACGGTCACTCCAGATCGTGAAGCACCTTACATCTACGAATTAAGGTACACGTCGACCATCAAGGAAGATGCAGCGACCTTGCTCAACAAATTGATTAAGACTTATGAGAATCGTCTTAAGGAACAATATGAGCAAGACCAGGATGAATTTGTTCAGGTATTGAGACAGTACCAAGATACGTTTTCGAAAGATTACGAATCGGCCACGAACGAACTTAACGAACTTCACGGACAGCATGATTCGCTCATGATCAATGGTCAGAGCGATATCCACGCGATGATGGTCGTTGAACTTGGCAAGTCTCGACAAAATCTGAGCAATGAGCTCGCCGAATTGCAAAACGCGTACGAAAGAAATGCATCTGCTCTGGAGAACGGTTTGGACGCGATCAACGCTCGCGTTTGGGAACTTATCCAGAATCGAGAAATCATAACCGAAGACTATCGAGAACGTGGTTCAGCGATGCTGCAAGCAGCTGAACAGCAGCTTTTCACGGCTGAAACCACAGCGGCCCTAACGCGAAAGAAACTTGGAACGGGACATCCGGACTACGAAGAGGCAATGGCGGCCGTTCGTATTTTACGCAAGCGTGTTGTTGAGCTTGAGGAAGAGCTTGAGCAACAGGCAAGCCTTGCGGCTCAACTCTCGAACGATGTTCTTCTTCAACGCAAACAATCCGAAGTCGGCAATCGCATTTCAGAATTGAAAGCTCTGATGGATGAGCAACAGGTGAAATGGAATTTCCACAACAACAAGGCCATGCGATTGAGCGAAACCCGAAGGCGAATCGCTGCGACAGAGGGTAAGCTTGAACAGATCCAGAAGCGACTTGATTTAGGAGAGCAACTTCTGCTTCAAATTAACCCTCGAGGAAACATTAACGAAGTTTCCGGCGAGGGATATCGCTTTACGCTCCTTGCGAATGCTTTGGACGGCGAATCAATCTGGCCGAATCTTCCGTTACTGCTGGGACTGGGCGGCCTTCTGGGATCGTTGCTCGGATTTGGTCTGGGTTGCCTGGTTGAACTTGCCGACAAGACGTTCCACAATCCATCTGAGATCATTCGCCAGTTGAACGTTCCGCTGATTGGACACGTTCCCGTCATCGGACAAAGTAAGCGATACTTGGTCGAGGGTTCTGCCATTGAGCCAATCGTTTGCTCTTACCATCGTCCGAAGTCTCAAGTATCGGAGGCATTCAGGGCAGTTCGAACGTCCCTGTTCTTCAACACACAGAACTCTGGACGTAACACGGTGATCCAAGTCACAAGCCCGACGCCGGGTGATGGTAAGTCGACTCTTGCATCGAATTTGGCGGTTTCGATTGCCCAATCTGGCAAGCGAGTGCTGTTGGTTGATGCCGACATGCGACGTCCACGTCAGCATTCGACTTTTGGTGTGACGTCGAAAGAGGGTTTCGCGACGGTTCTTGCAGGACAATCGCACTGGCGAGATTGCGTGTTCGACGTGACCGAGGTCGAAGGCATGTCGATTATGCCTTGTGGTTCAAAACCTCAAAATCCGGCTGAACTTTGTTCTTCACCGCAGGTCAAAGACCTGATCGAGGAAATGCGAGCCGACTTTGACTTCGTCATCATTGACTCGCCACCACTACTGGCCGTTACGGATGCTTGCCCAATCGCAGCTCGAGTCGACGGCGTCGTTCTCTGTATTCGCATCAAAAAGAATGTTCGCATCAGTGCCGAACGTTCTACAGAGATGTTGCGAAATCTCGGCGCCAATTGCCTTGGACTGGTCGTCAACGGCGTGGGTCAGCAATCCGGCTACGGAAGCCAGTACACCTACGGTGCCTACCGTGCGGGCTACTCGTATAACGGCTATGGCTACGGATACGGGTATGGCTACGGTTACGGAGCCGGCGGCAAGTATTACGACGAAGACAAGAAGGGCCGAAAAGTTGAGCCTGAAACGGCTCAGCGAATTGAGTCGCAGGTTCAGTAACTTTCCCTCCTCATCCGGGAAAGAACTGATATTGAGTCATTCGACAGACCTTCACAGACGTTTACAGACCAAAAGCCAGCCGCGCGAACTTGCCCGGCTGGCTTTTTTTATCCGGAATGATTCACGACGACAGGCGTCTGGTTTGCTCTTTGAAGCGATTCTCCGGACGCGGAGGCAAGTTTTGCAAATTCGTCAATTTCACGTCCCATGTGGCCTGTCGAAACCACAAACCTCCAACGATACCCCAATGAAACAAGCTGTCTCCGTGTCGACGCCTACGCATCGTGAATAATCCGGGTTTATGCTGTCAGCCATCTCAATTGCCGTTTTCGCATGCAGGCTTCTTTGCTACTGTCCCGCGATATCTCAACATCAACGTGGGTAGCGGCGTGAAGCCTTATCGATCTTACACCTCCAGAACAATCATTCTTCTGCTGGTCGCCGTATGCGTTTCGACATCTGGATGCGCTGAAGGGTATTTCTGGAAAACGGGTAAGTACGTTCCCTGGGTGAAGCAACAGTGGGAAGCGGAAGAAAAAATCGCTGACACGTTGTTTGCCAGAAAAAGACGCATGTCCGAAGCCGTCGCAGCGGCTGCTGGCGCTCCAATTGAGCAACGCCAGGAGGTCGCCGGAAAGCTTTCCGAAATAATTCTTCGGGACCCAATTTTGCTGATGCGTCTTCACGCGATCAAGCTGATCACCTCTCTGGACTGCCCAAAGACAGAAGAAGCGCTTTCGATTGCGTCAAACGATCCAAATTCTGACATTCGCATCGCTGCCGTGAAAGCATGGGAAAAACTTCCGGGAGAACAATCCGTTTTCCAGCTTCAGGAAATACTTGCCAATGACACCGATGATGACGTGAGAATTGCGGCAACGAGAGCCTTGGGCAACTTCCAGGGACAAATCGCTGTCCGAGCACTCTCAGTTGCCCTTGAGGACAGAAATCCAGCACTTCAAATCAGCGCGACCGAGTCTCTGATTCGAGCCACCGGGCAACAGCAACACGGTCGCGACGTCGCCGCATGGCAAGCTTACGTTCAGCAAGCGGTTCCTGATCTGAACATGGCGGATGAGCCCGGCGAAATCGGGACACCGGGTACAAGCTCGGCCGATCAGTTCGCGAAAGAGAAATCAAAACTCTTCCGCTGATCCGTCTTACTCGCGGCCCCACGTCTGGCGAACTGATCAATCGTTGACCGCAAACCGCCCTCTATGTGGTTGATGAAAACCAACATAAAATCTACATTGGAGTTTCGGCGTCAATTCCTCGCGGGTGCAAGCTCTCGATCTTTCCCAAAGGCCCTCAACTCTATCTACTGAATGGTACCTGCCAAGGAACAGAAAAGCTTCTTCCACTTTCTCGATTCGGGCGTTAAATTGGCGATCGCCACCGAATCGGAAGCACTTTTGATATTGCTCGAAGGAGAAGTCAACTGGTCCCGCCTGATTCGAAAAACCTCGAAACTGTCTGCAGTCATCATCGCGACGCACTCCCAAGAGGTCTTCGATTCGGCAACAGCGGCAGAAATCAAAGCCGTTCTCCTGGATTCGCCGATCATCGCGGCACGCGATCAGCTGGCCCAAGCGGTTTTGGCGTCCGTCGCCGAAGATCAAATGAGAAGCGGTTCGAAACTGGTCGCAATTTTCAGTAACTCTGGTGGCGAAGGCGACGTCGTCGACACGATAACCGCGTTCAGCCTTTCCGATAAGCTGGGTCGACTTACCGCCCGCGATCTTCGTCAATTGAAAACGAAAGTTCCGCTCGACACACTGAAAATTGTCGTTGATCTCGCGGTCGACATCGGACGTGATGGCAGAGAAGGAAAAGCCGTCGGAACGATGTTTGTCGTTGGCGATCACCGAAAAGTCATGGAACAGAGCCGCCCAGGAGGATTCGACTTCGTCAAAGGATATTCTCGAAAAGAACGCAGTCTGAGAGACTCAAAAACCCGGGAAGGGCTCAAGGAGATCGCTCAACTGGACGGCATGTTTGTCGTTTCAGCCGACGCGACAATCGAAGCGACGGCTCGCATCGTCGATACTTCTCCGGTTGAGATCACGATGACCAAAGGCTTGGGTTCGCGGCATTTCGCAGGGGCCGCCATCAGCAAAAACACCAAAGCAATCGCCGTTGTCGTCAGCCAAACCAGCGGCACTGTCCGAATATTCCAAAACGGCGAAGTGGTTCTCAGAATCGAGCCACTGCCGCGTGCGATGAAGTGGAAAACGCCAACCGCTCCACCCAATGAAACCGCATCAGAGAGCTAACACGATGCCAATCTACGAATACCAATGTCAGAAATGCGAGTCCGAATTTGAGTTCCTGATCGAAGGAGATTCAAAAGCTCACTGTCCCAAGTGCGAAAGCAAAAAGGTCAGTCGGCAGCTCAGCGTTATCGCCTCCCCTCAGGCCTCCCCTCAGACCTCCAACGGTCAAGCCTGTGGAACGCCAATGCCTGGCGGCGGTTGCGACTTGCCTCGGTGCGGCATGGGCGGCTGCGGTATGTAACCGGCCAACGCAATACGGTAGCCAAATTCGCCAATAGCCGAACGCGCGTCGAATCAAAGCCTTCCCTTGCCTTGCCGAAATATAGCCGAATCCAAACACCGCTCTTTACCTGTTGCTCAGGCTTCAGTTTTCTCGATGAACAAAATTTCCATCGTCGAACACGCACTTTCGGGAGCCAGGCTGACCATCCCGTTCACATTTCTCGGAAAACTTGGCCCAAAACATCACGCAATCATTCTTGGCGCGAACGAGGCGGACGACCTTCTGTGGATCGCCGAATTATCACGAAAATTTGGCTATCGTATGATTCCGCTTGAGCAATGGTTTCGCGACAACTCAAAATTCCTTTCCGGGCTGGTCGTAACACAAAACAATGGCAATCGCGACAACTTCGAAGTCGCCGTCAGCGCGGCTGAAGAGATTCGGCAAAGGCAATCAGCAGCCGAATCGCAACGATACCACTTAGTATTCAACAATTGCGAATCGTTCGCGATTCGCCACACAGAAGGGACGAACAAGCTCAGCCCTCAGGTTGCGAAAGTCCTAAAAACCGCTGGCGTTGTTATCGCCGCTGGAGCAGTGGTTTGGCAAAAGCGAAAACAAAAGTCTAACTGAACTGGAATTATTCACGACGACAGGCGGCTGGTTTGTCCTTTGAAGCGATTCTCCGCACGCGTAGGCAAGTTTTGCAAATCCATCAATTTCACGTCGCGGGTGACCTGTCAAAACCAAAAATTGGAGCAATACCTCAATGAAACAAGCTTTCTCGTGGTCGACGCCCACGCATCGTGAATAATCCGGGCTGAAACGCGTTTCTCAAACTTTACCCTTCGTCGACACCCTAATAACGAAAGTGAGCTGTTGGACGCAACAAAGTGAGCCGTTGGACGTAAGTCCTCGGGTGCGTTTCCTTACGATTGCCGATTTATTTCCCGTGCCCAACCCAGCCGCTTACGCGACTCGGCTCTCGGTACCCGGCTGCTCACGCAGCTCGGCTCACAGCACCTCGCTGCTTACGCGATTGGGCCACTACACGCTGCGCTCACGAAGCATGCCATTCAAACTTGCTCCCTCGAGCGATTCCGCCCCGCAACCCCGATCGCGCTTCGCCGGAACGACGCACTCGTTTTTCGTCGATCATCAGGTCAAACGAATCGCGAGTGCAGGACAAGCTGAACCACGCCATGTCAAATCACAGCAACCTAACGGAATCTACTTCAACCGACGAATCGAAAGAAACGCCAAAGGTACGAACACGATCAGAGGAATCCATGCCGCAAGAGCTGCGGGCTGAATAAGGTTTATGGAACCGAGTGCCTGGCTGGCGAGCGTGACAACAGAAACCGCGCCGACGACCGCGAAACTGACTCCTGCAGCCACAAAAATGTTGCGATCGGAATTCGAGATCGCCAAAGGCAAGCCAAGCAATAACAACGTCAGATCCAAGAGCGGTTGGACAACTCGCACATGCAAGCCCACTTTCTGATTGTTGCCGAACCACGTTCGAGGCCTCCGCACAGCGGCCATTAGCTCCGAAGTCGATCGATAGTTGGCCATCCGACTGCCGTATGCCGCTTGCTCCATGGTGATATCGCTCACGACAAAGACCTCTCCTTCCTCAAGCCAAGGCGTGTCATTGGGCGAATACACCAATTCTTTATCTTGGTGCACGATCGTCGAAAATCTCGCCAATGACGCCGGCTTGGTGACTCCGGTAAGTCGAAATCCTGCTGGATGAGTTTGATTTCCTGCTTCGAAGCGTGCGCTTTCTGCCGCCACTCGCGAAACGCGGGTATTGAGACTTGGAGGCAGTTGAAAACTTGGCTCGACGATCCGCTGGTCCGCCAGCAAAACCTGTTTGCCTCGTAAGCGGACGCCTGTTTTCGGATCGTGCTGGACCTGCAGATCAATCTTGCCCTGATCAAGCCAATTCTGCGGTGTCCGTACAAGGCGAGACTTCAGTTTGGGAATCACGCATTCGCGATTGTAAATCGTCAGCGCCAACAGCCCCACCGCGGCGAGGATGATCGGACGAATTGCCCGCAGCGGCGTAATCCCGCCCGCCTCGATCGCCAACAGTTCACGACGTCGCTGCATCATGTTCATCGCGAAAATGGCGGAAATCAAAACAAGCACTGCCGCTGTTTTGTCAAAAAGTTCCGCAATCCGAGGTGAATAGAAATCAAACAGCAACTGACCCCAGCCACCGCATGACTCTGTAAGTGCCGCCAATTCATCGAGATTGCTGAACAGGTGAATGACAATGAACAAGCCAACAAAACTGACAAAACAGACCGCAAAGATCTTCAGGAACAGGAACAGTAAATAGCGGTCAAGTATCGTCACAACAACTTGGGGGCGAATGCTGGAAGTAAAACGCGATTGTAGATTCAGCCGATCCAGCCATGCAGACCACTTTTATGCTAGCGTAGCAGCCATTATTACGAGTAAGCTTTACATCCTGACGGCACGCCAAATTGAATTTGCTGACTTCGGAGATTCAACTTTGTTTTTCGAGCATCTTAAACGTGCCGCGACGATTCTCTATCCGCCGACTTGTGTTAGCTGCGAGGTTTCGATCGACGAAAACGCCGGACGTCCTGTCGATAAAGCATTCGCGGAAACGTGGTGCGACGACTGTTGGCAACGACTTCCGGAATCGTGGCAGCGTGGCTGTCCCAAATGTGGCTCGCTGACCAAACGCCCGGAAGTTTTTGAAGATCGCTGTGCTCTATGCCGCGACCTGAAATTACTTTTCGATTCCGCTGCGGCGTTGGGCAACTATCACGGCTTGCTGAAAGAGCTCGTTTTGCGAATGAAGCGTGACATGCACGAACCGCTTGCTCAGCAACTTGGTTGTTTGTTGGGCCATCGGCTCGCACAACACGATTTTTTCGACCAAGCGGACTGCCTTGTTCCGGTCCCGATCCATCGCAGGCGCAGATTTTTGCGAGGCTTTCACGCGGCTCAGGTGATCGCAGAAGGAGTCAAATCAACATCGGGCATTCGCATTTGCAGCAACCTTATCCGCTGCGTTCGTCTGACTGAAAAGCAGGGCACCCTTGCCGGGAAGAAACGGTTCACCAATGTGAAGGATGCCTTCGAAATAAGTTCTCTTGTCACGGTGAAGGATGCTTCCGTCGTGCTGGTTGACGATGTGATGACTTCAGGAGCCACGCTCAGCGAGCTGGCAGACTTATTGAAAAAAGCAGGGGCTCGTTCCGTTCACGCTGCGATCGTTGCCAGAGGTATTGGCAGCAGACCATCGGAAAAATGATTCCGGCGATCCAAAACGCAAATGGCATCTGAGGCGTTGCGTGCCATTGTTCAGAAACGAGCTTGAAACTAGGATTTTGGGATCTGAACCATCTCCGCATCTTTTTTCGGTCTTTCAATCTTCAATGCCTCCATCTGAAGCAACAACCATTCGACTAGGCACACGTGGCAGCAAACTGGCAATGTGGCAAAGCACTTGGGTGAAAGGAGAGCTTGAGAAACTTGGCCATGCTGTTGAACTGATTCAGATCAAAACCGAGGGTGACATCAAAACCGGGCCGTTGGCGCAAATCGGAGGACAGGGGCTGTTCACAAAGCAACTACAAGTCGCTCTGGCAGAAAACGAAATCGACTTGGCCGTGCACAGCTTGAAGGACCTTCCCACAGAAGATGCTCCGGGCCTTTCTGTCGCGGCAATACCCACTAGGGAGACCACCGACGACGCGATCGTTTGCACCGACGCAACAAAACTTGAAGACCTTCCAGCAGGCGCCATCATTGGCACGGGCAGTGTTCGTCGAGGTGCCCAGATTTTGCATTTGCGGCAGGATCTTAATATCAGAGACATTCGCGGAAACGTTGACACTCGATTGCAAAAACTTGACTCGGGTGAATACGATGCCATCGTCCTAGCGGCGGCGGGGTTGACGAGGCTGGGGTTACAGAACCGAATTTCGTTTCGCTTCGATTCGAGGCGACTTCTGCCGGCCGTCGGGCAGGGTGCTTTGGGGCTTGAAACAAGAAGCGACGATGACGCGACTCGTGATGCACTTAAAGAGCTCAATCACAGCCAGAGCTTTGCGTCCGCGATGTCGGAACGTTCGATGCTTCGACGACTTTTTGCGGGCTGCCTCGCGCCTGTTGGTGCTCGAACTGAAATCGAGAACGAAACGCTAACTCTGACCGGAGTCGTATTGAGCCGAAACGGAACAGAAAGAATCGAAGCTTCTGCCAGCGACTCTGTGGACCGGCATTGGCAGTTGGGAATTAAAGTCGCTGAAAAACTAATCGAAAGCGGTGCTGACAAACTTCTTGAACAAGCCAAACATTAGCGAAAAACAGCAGGTCACCATGAGCTTCACACAGCAAGACTATCAAAGATTCGCCGACGAAAATGGCATCGACCTCTCGAGTGTTGGAGTGATGCCCGAGGATCAGTTCATTACCTTGTTGGTTGAGACCGTGCAGCGTGAGGACGTGCCTTACCCGATTCCTGCGGCGAAGCGTCAACCTTATATCGACGCCTTCAAATCCGGCAAACTCTTTGCGATAGGTGAGTTTTCTGATGAGTCGGTGGACTTGAAGCACTTCGCGAATGAACAGGACTACGATCGCTACACCTTTGAAGAGCATTTGAGTTGGGCCTGCCTTGTGGCTCAACAACAAAAATCAAAACGAAAGTTTGCCTGTCGTGAATATCTTCACGGTGAGGAGCTGTTCGAAATCGGCGCCGCGATGATTCCGAACTACTACTTGCTGAACGCGAGAATTTTTCAGCAAACAAACTGGCAACTGGCGACCGTCAAGGAAATCATTCCTGCGGAACTGTTCTTCACCTGCCATGCTCGACGTTTTTTCCCGGTGACCACCTTCATGCGTCCGCTGGGAGTCGACTATCTGGAGGAACCTGATATCGGGCACGATGTTGCCGGGCACGTTGCAACGTTCACCATCCCGGCGGTTGCCAACGTGATGCAAAATCATGGCCAAGCAAGAAATTTGATTTATGCGAAACGCGACGACGAACTGCAAGGCGTCACGGATCCGGCGGAAATCGCAAAGATAGAAGCGCGAGCCGAAAAGCTGCTGACGCTGGCCGGTAGAATTTACTGGTTTACGGTCGAGTTCGGATTGGTGATGCAGGATGGTCAAATGCGAGCCTTCGGAGCGGGCATTCTTTCGTCGCCAGGCGAAACGCGATACAGCATCGAAGATCCCGAATCGAATCGCATCCTGATCGATCCTTCGGATGATGCGGACCTGTTAAGGCTTGCCAACACTGACTACTTGATCAGTGAATTTCAAAAAACCTATTTTGTTTCCGAGAGCTTTGACCGTTTAGATTCGCTCACGCCAGAACGGATCCTTGCGGCGAGCGAGAAAGCATTGTCGCTGCCGGACTTTACTTGGCGAGAGATCATCCCCGGCGACCGGGTTTTGAATGTGGGTACCACAGCAACTTCGGTCAACGAAAAGTACTATCGACTGATGGCTGGACAAACCATGGACGAATGTCTGAAGCGAACCGCGATCGCAAATCTGGAGCTGATCAACAGCGGATTCGATGACGTGTTAATGAACCAGTTTCGAGTCCAGCCGCCAGCAATTCCAGACGCAGCAATCGACTGGTTTCGGGAATCAGGGCCGCGACAGAATTAAGCCCGGATTATTCTCTGCTTCGCGGAACCTGCTCCGCGGAACCTACTTCGCCGACTTTTTGAAGTCTTTGATTTTCAAAGGAGTACAAAGTAGCCCTTTCGAATTCGCGACTCGCCCGCACGAGCGACAGACGAATTTGGGTTTGTGCACATGCTGCACGTAGGTCGCTGGATCTTCTTTCAGAAGCTTTTTAATTTTGCACAAAGTCTTGGCCATCATGCTCTCACGAGAAAAGGAAAACGCCTGTAAGGTGTGTTCCCGAGCGTGGCTGGCTGGATCGAGCAGAACTGCCGGATCGATTTGGCTTGCTTCGTCGGACAACTTTTCCCCATTGTGCCCCAACACAGCGACCTTGCAAGGTCTCAAAATCGAGCTGGTATTCCCGCAAATTTTGACAAAACAGCCCATGAGATTGTGCCAAATTGGCCCGATTGGACCAGAATGGCCCAACCACTAGAATTGAGGGAGCTTTCAGGTTGCTGGTTCCGTCGCAGATGCGGTTCTTCTCCCGTAAGTGAAACCACAACCTCCTCCAGATCTCACGATGGCAACCACCACTCTTTTCCCACCGCAGATCGAATCAAATCGACAGCTCATCGAAGACGCGTTGATCAGCGCGTGCGACTTTGATTCCGATTGTCCGGAACATCTTGCCGAAGCGATACGATACTGTTTGTTGGCTCCGGGAAAGAGGATTCGCCCGTTGCTTGTATTAGCGGCTTCGGAGGTTTGCGGCGGTGAAATCTCAAACGCAATTCCGGCTGCATGTGCGGTCGAGATGATTCATAACTACAGCCTGATTCATGACGACTTGCCCGCGATGGATGACGATGAGCTTCGTCGAGGCCGTCCGACCTGTCATGTAAAATTTGATGAAGCGACCGCGATACTGGCTGGCGACGCTTTGATCCCGATGGCTTTTGAGACCATTGCCAGGCACATTCAACCTGCCGATGTTGCCAACGAGTGCTTGCGAGTTCTAGCGGTCGCGTCCGGGCCAAGCCAACTTGTTGGAGGCCAGGCTGACGACCTGAAAAATGAGTTTGCAGAACAAAATTTGGCGATGTTGGAAAAAATCCATCGCCGAAAAACCGGAGCCCTTTTAACGGTTTCTCTGGAATTGGGGGCAATAACGGCCTCTGCCAGCCAATCGCAGCGAATGGCTCTGGTCGAATACGGAAAACATTTGGGATTGGCGTTTCAAATCGTAGATGATCTGTTGGACTTTCGCGGCTCCCAAACCAAAATGGGAAAACGCACCGGGAAAGATGCAGATCGTGGAAAGTTAACGTATCCGTCAGTCCTTGGTGAAGCTGAGAGCGAAATTCGAATGCATGAGATTGCTGATAAAGCAGTTGCTGCGATCGAACCATTCGGCTCAGCAGGTAAGCCTCTCGAATTGCTCGCAAGATTTGTGGTCAACCGGACGCAGTGAAGTTGTAAGCCTACGTCCAACAAGAACCGAATCTGGAGACACTATTTTATGTCCAACTTCCTTCCAAAAATTAAAGACGCCAGAGACCTTCACGAAATGTCTGTCGCTGACCTTGAGTTAGTCGCCGATGAGATCCGTGAAACGCTCTGCAACCTGTTGAGCAAACGAGCCGCTCACTTTGCGTCGAACCTTGGTGTGGTGGAATTAACGTTGGCGCTTCACAGCACCTACGACTTTTTGAAAGACCGCCTGATCTGGGACACCGGTCACCAGATTTATCCTCAAAAGCTGGTCACCGGACGGTTTCACGAATTCGACACGATCAGGACTCGTGGCGGACTGATGGGTTACCCGAACCCTGCGGAAAGCGACTACGACCTGTTCATGACCGGTCACGCGGGAGCCAGCGTTTCGACAGCCGTCGGACTCCGTAGCGGTGACCAACTGATGGGTCGTGACAACTATTCGGTTGCGGTGATCGGAGACGGAGCATTTCCTTCGGGCGTGGTTTACGAAGCGATCAACAACGCTGGCGAACTCAAAAGCAAAATGCTTGTCGTGCTCAACGATAACGAGATGTCAATCTGCCCTCGCGTCGGCGGCGTCGCTCACTATCTGGACAAACTTCGCAGCAACCCGCTCTATTCGGGCATGAAAAACGAAGTCGTCAACGTGCTGAACAAAGTGCCGTTGCTTGGCGACCCGACTGAACGAATGCTGTTCCAGATCAAGGAAGGCGTCAAAGCCGGTTTGCATGGCGGCATGATGTTCGAAGAGTTTGGTTTTAAATACTTCGGACCGATCGACGGCCACAACATTGGCCTGCTGAAGAAATATCTGAAGATGGTCCGCGACATTGACGGACCTGTCTTGCTGCACGTGATCACCAATAAAGGGCACGGCTACAAACCTGCGGCCGAGGATCCGGTTTACTTCCACACTCCTCCCGCCTTCGAAAGGTCGGAAGAAGGCAGTCCGGTTCCGCTTTCGAAATCGGCTTCCAAAGCTTTCACCAATCACGCTTCCGATGCGATCGCGGACCAGATGCGGCACGATAAACGAGTCACCGTCATCACGGCGGCGATGTGCCAAGGCAATAAACTGGAAGCGGTTCGCGAAGAGTTTCCCGATCGCTTTTTCGACGTCGGCATTTGCGAAGCCCACGCGGTTGCGTTCGCAGCCGGACAGGCGAAAACGGGCATGCGGCCGATCGTTGACATCTACAGCACATTTCTGCAGCGAAGCTTTGATCACATCTTTCAGGAAGTTTGCCTTCAGGGTCTCCCGGTCACGTTCATGCTCGATCGCGGCGGTCTGACGGCGAACGACGGACCGACGCATCACGGCACGTTTGACTATGGCTACATGCGTCTGTTCCCCAACATGGTCGTGATGGCTCCCGGCGACGCGAACGACATTGGAGCGATGTTAGACTTCTCATTGAATCACGATGTCGCGTGCTCGATTCGTTACCCAAAACTCAACGCGACGCACGTCGAAAGGGAACTTCAACCGATCGAGCTTGGCAAGTCTGAAACGATTCGGGAAGGAACCGATGGCGTCATCGTATGCGCCGGCACGCCTCTGGCAGACTGCATCGCCGCGGCAGACCTGTTGGCCGAAAGCGGAATCAACGTCGGCGTTATCAACGCCCGGTTTGTTAAACCGATCGACCGCGACATGGTCAGGCACACGCTCGAGAATCAGGCTTTCGTCGTTACCGTCGAAGAAGCGATGCTGGAAGGTGGGTTCGGCAGTGCGTTCCTTGAAGCCGCTAACGAAATGCGGCTCGATGCGAGGAAAGTTCATCGCATCGGAATTCCGGATCGCTTTGTTGAACACGGAGATCGATCCGAATTGCTTGCCGACTTGCGGCTCGACGCTGCCGGGATCGCTCAAACCTGTCGCGACGCTCTTGGTGCTCAGTCCAACGCAACGGTTGATTCGCTCGGCTGATCCAATGTTGCTGAAAGTCGTTTGGCAGACACCCCAAACCAAGCCAGAACGTCTATCGCGAAACCAAAAGCCATCCATGGATGACAAGACTTTATGAAAAAGCTCGCCACCAACGAACGCTATAAAGTCGCCATGGTTGGTTCCGGTGACCGGCGGCCAGAAGCGATCAAACAGGCGAAACAGCTTCGGCCATTGATTGAATCAGTCGTCGATGTCGTCGGCGAAGACTTCAACTACTCGAAGAATCCGGCTGACATGGGAGCCGATTTTGCAATCGTGCTGGGCGGCGACGGTTCGATTCTTCGAGCCGCAAAGCGAATGGAAGACCACCAGGTGCCCGTGCTGGGCGTGAACCTCGGCAAACTAGGCTTCCTTGCTGATGTAAAGCCGGACCATATCGTCGCCGCACTGGAATCGATTCGGGAAGGTAAATTTAAGCTGATCGATCATTTGATGATTCAGCTGCAAGTCTTTCGAGGCGGCGAAAAAATCGCGGATCAAACCGGACTGAATGAAGTCTCGATCCTTGGAGGATTCCCTTTCACGATCCAGCAACTGGATTTGAGCGTCGACAACCAAAAAGCGACCTCCTATCGTTGCGATGGCCTAATCATCAGCACGCCAGTTGGTTCGACGGCGCACAATCTTTCGGCGGGCGGACCGATACTTCGCAAAGATTTACAGGCTTTTGTGATTTCTCCGATCAGCCCTCACACGCTGACGGTTCGACCCGTGGTTGATTCGGCAGATCGAGTTTACGAGCTTTTGGCGGCAAAACCGAATGAATCGGCCTGTGTGTTGCTAGATGGACAAATTGTGACGAAACTGCAAGCAGATGATCGAGTCCGCGTTTTTCGTGCCAAATCGATCTTTCAACTTATCGAAGTTAGCGGCAATAATTACTATCAGACGCTTCGGGAGAAACTTGGCTGGGCCGGCCAGTTCAAGCAGATCCGATAGAAGCGTCTGCACCGTAGCTCTCTTCGCCGCTCAAACCCGACTTTCGTAAGGAAACGATCGTGATGGTTTCAAAGTCCAAATCTGTTTGCATCTCACTGCTCACCGCAAGCTTGGCGGTAAGCCTGTTTTTGATTTCGCCGAGCCTTCAAGCTCAGGAATCTAAGTACGAAACGACAACTGCGTCCCGGAAAGCAGATTCATCCGAAATGTCGACTGAGAAGAAGCAGGCGATTCAGGATCAGATTTCAAAATTTACGAAACGGCAAACCAAATCGCAAAAGTACCTTCTGAAATACAAAATGAAGAAGGGCGAAACGATTCGCTGGAAACATGATCACAGAATTTTGAACAAGAGCCGTCACGCTGGAACTTCCGAGAAGACGTCGACTCGGACACAGCCCGAGTACAGTTGGAAAGTGAAAAACGTGGACTCCCTGGGCAACATGCGGTTTGAAATTTCACTCGATCGAGTTCAGGTATTCTCCAACATCGGCGAAAGCTTTGAAACGCACTACGACAGTGAATCCAGCAAAGAGATTCCCGATTCATGCCACGTTTATGCGGAACGAGTCGGACGCCCGAGTGCGACCTACACGATTTCTCCGACCGGTCAGGTTGTGGCTTCAAAATCAAATTATCGCGCGAATGATTTGGGCGGCATCGGTGATGCTCCGGTCATTGCGTTTTCTGACAAACCGATTTCCGTAGGTTACAAATGGGCCGTCGAAGACACGCTGGACGCCAGAGACGAATACGGAATCATGACGCAGGTAAACATTCGCGTTCAGTACAAGCTGGAAAAGGTTGTGGACGGCAAAGCCTATATCGCGTTTAAAACCGACATCCTGACACCGCTGAGCAGTGAAAAAGTCCGTTCGCAGATCCTGACTCACCTGATCAAAGGCATTGCCGTTTTCGACATCAATCGCGGTACTTTTGTGAAACGTGAATTTCGCTGGGACGAAAAAGTTCAGGGCTACAACACGCCTGACAGTTTCCTTCACTATCAGGCGCAACGGGAAGAAGTTCGAGTTTTCGCAGACGAAGTCGCAGAGACAACTCCCGCCAAACCGATTGCAAAAGTTGCGAAAAAAGAGACAACTTCTTCTTCGTCAATCAATTCTTCGTCAAACAAGACAGGCAATTTGCTGCAGCCGATGAAGTCGAAAAAGTAGAAACCGGGAAACGATTCGGTCCGTTCCATTTCACGTGGTTTCAACCCGGATTAATCACGATGCGTGGGCGTCAACCTGAAGAAAGCTTATTTCATTGGGATATTGCTTCAGGTTTGTTATTTCGACAGGTCACCCACGAAGTGAAATTGACCAATTTGCAAAAACTTGCCTCCGCGTCCGGAGAATCGCTTCAATGAGGAAACCAGACGCCTGCCGTCGTGAATCATTCCGGTTCAATTCGATTCGGATATCTGCGAGCCCGCCCGAATTCGATTGTGTGCACTCGAATGCGATCACGAACCAACCTGATGCGACATGAATCTTAAACCCGGTTTCAAATTTGAACTTCTCCACGTCGACAAACATTGTGGAGCGAGATTGGGGCGGCTGACGACTCCTCGCGGCGTCATCGATTTGCCGACCTTCATGCCGGTTGGGACTTGTGGCACGGTCAAAGGCATGACCACGGACATGGTCGAATCAACCGGCTCCCAAATCCTGCTCGGCAACACCTATCATTTGCACCTTCGGCCCGGCGAAGGCATCGTTGCCGAAATGGGTGGACTTCACAAATTCATGGGCTGGGATAAACCGATTCTGACCGACAGCGGCGGGTTTCAGGTTTTTTCTCTGGCACAACGCACCGTCGTGGATGAAACAGGCGCGACGTTTCGATCCCACATCGATGGCAGCAAGATCACGATTACTCCTGAGATCAGTGTTCAAATTCAGCAAGATCTGGACTCCGACATTGCGATGGTCTTCGACCACGTCGTGGAATTACCTAACTCACGTGAAAACGTCAAAGAAGCGATGGACCGATCAATTCGCTGGGCGGCACGCTGCAAAGAAGCCCATTCGCTCGAATCCCAGATCCAGTTCGCGATCATTCAAGGCGGGCTCGACGAAGAGCTCCGAATTCAGTGCACCAAGGAATTGAACCAGCTGGACTTTCCTGGCTACGCGATCGGTGGGCTCAGCGTTGGCGAGCCTCCACCTGAAATGTATCGAATTATCGAAGCCACAACGCCCCACATGATGGAAGACCGCCCGCGATATTTGATGGGGGTTGGGCGTCCTGAGGATCTGCTTCAAGCGGTCCTGCGTGGCGTGGACATGTTTGACTGCGTGATGCCGACGCGAAATGGGCGAAATGGGATGGCTTTCACAGACGATGGCTTCCTGAAGATGAAAAATGCGATCCATGAGCGTGACCCCCGACCGATTCAGGCGGACATGACGACGCCGCACTCCCAGTTGTCCCGAGCCTATATTCGCCATCTTTTCATGGCGAAGGAAATGCTGGCTGGAATGCTGCTTTCGATGCACAATATCGGGTACTACCAGCGTTTAATGGCTCAGGCCCGGGAAGCGATCGCGGCCGATTCCTACACAGAGTTCTTTCAGCAGCGGATGGCGGGCTGGAGCAGCGGGAAATCCGAGGCTTAAGCCCGGATTATTCACGATGCGTGGGCATCGACATGGAGAAAGCTTGTTTCATTGGGGTATTGTTCCACGTTTGTGGTTTCGGCAGGTCACCCAAGACGTGAAATTGACGAATTTGCAAAACTTGCCTCCGCGTCCGGAGAATGCCTTCAAAGAAAAACCAGATGCCTGTCGTCGTGAATAATTCCGGTTAAGTTTGTCAGCCAAACCGATCCCAAATCTGGCAGAGCGTGATTTTGAATCTCGCGATGGGAGACGGGTTTGATGCTGATTCGTGTCAGTGGTCTCCGACGGAAACGGCGGCCATGGTTTGCTGTTGGAGCCCACCCTTCCTTGATGGCGGAGACGGACATCCTTGCTGGCGGTCTTCGTGGATCGCAGCCCTTCAAGAACGCGGCTTTTTAGCTTCAAAGAATCCAGAAGCTGCCCTTGCCGGTATTTTCCGAAGAATTTAGACTTTACGACTTGGAAAACGCCAGTAATCGGGTCAATTTCCACATTCGCTATCAGCCTCTGATCGCGTTCTGCGGCGGAGCAACCTTTGAGCTTCCGTTGCGATTTTGTTTCCGATCACGTTTTGTTCGAACGACGAACTGTCACAATTAACTTATGTACTATTTGTATTCAATTCTGTGCCTGATGCTGGTGCAAACGAAGGCGACTTCCGGAACCGGAAACTCCGCCGGCGTTGCAGACACCGCAACGGGTGCAGCGACAGGAAGTGCCCCCGGCGCGCCTGCTCCACCGACAACCTTCATGGAATCCATGATCTACTTCTTGCCCGCCATGCTGGCAATGATGTTGGTCTATTTGTTGGTGATGAAACCACCTGCAAAAGAGGGAGCAAAAAATTCCGGGACATTGCCCGAACTTAAAAAGAATGATCGTGTCGTGACCGCAGGAGGGATCGTTGGCACGGTTGTCAAATTGAGTTCCGATTCGGAGTACACGACGATCAGGGTCGACGAATCCAGCAACGCGAAAATGCAGGTTCTGACTAGCTCGATCGTCAAAGTTTTGACTGATGACAAGGAACAGGGCAAGGCTGCGGCCAAGAAATCCTGACACTCATATTTCGTCCCGCAAACCTGCGGCCACGGACGTAAACCAAAAGCTACTTTTGCCCGCGTCCGCTTTCTTTCTCAAATCATTTTAACCTTTCAGGAATCAAACGAATGTCTGATTCAATTTTTACCCCCAACCTGTCCACCTTTTCAACGCTGTTGGCTCAAGCAGCCGATGTGGCTCAGACCGATCAAGTTACCGAACCCGGCTTCTTTGAATCAGGTTGGTTTGCGTTCCTGTTGTTGATGTTCACAATTTTCCTTGGTGGGTTTCTGGCGAGACTGATCTCTGGATCGTTGCGACTGCCAGAGTATCGCGCTCGCATGACGATGGCTTTGGTTCCGATCTTGCTGGGTGTGCTGTTGGTTTGCACCGGCTCGCTAAGACTCGGTGTTGACCTTCGAGGCGGCATCAACATGGTTGGCTCGCTGAATCTTGCCAATCAGGAAGATGGCGAAAAAGTCACCGCCGAAGAGATTATCGACCAGCTAAACAAACGTGTGAATCCATCAGGTACGCTTGAGATCGTGATCCGCCCGCTCGGCGAAGACAAAATTGAGGTCACCATTCCCGATGTCAATGAAGCGGAAGCCGACAACATTTGGAAACTGTTGGTTTCGGCGGGTAAGCTTGAATTCCGCATCGTCGGCGACGCACGTTTCCACGCAGCGCAACTTAAATTGGCTGAACAACAAGCCAAAGACGGCAACCGCAGTTCCAAAGTCGTCGACCCCGAAGAAGACAACAAAGTCGTTGCGTTCTGGATTCCTCTGGCACGTGTCGAAGTGGAAGAAGGCGAGAAAGCTCCTGCCATCCTGCCGTTCAAGTTCACGCCGCTGGCAAGCCACCTGATCCGCGATCGCGATACAGCTCAAATCATTCGATTGCCGAACTTTGGCGATGGAGCTGACTTGGCTGAATACTGCCAGGCTCAAGGCATCCGCCCTCAGATCCTGATGATCCAGCCTCGTCCTGATGAAAACGTTGTCGGTAGCGACCTCGCAGCCGTATCACGCGGCACGGATGAAAAAGGTCGTCCGATGGTCGAATTCAAAACCACGTCTTACGGTGCGGCACAACTGGGAATGCTCACCGGGATGAACAAACCTGAAGGCGACGACAAACGTTTGCTGGGCATCGTCATTGATGACAAATTGCATTCGGCACCATCGATCAACGGCCAGATCGGGAGTCAGGGAGTTATCGAGGGAGAATTCACCGTCAAGGAGATCGACGATCTCGTGACGAAGCTAAAGAGCGGCAAGATGAAAGCGGCTCTTAACAAGAACCCGATCAGCAAGAACTTCGTTGAATCGTTGCTTGGTCAGGAACTAAAACAAAAAGGTATTTTTGCGATTGGAATCTCGCTGGCTTTGGTCCTCGGATTCATGGTCTTCTACTATCGCTTCGCCGGAATCGTTGCGGCGATCGCATTGGCGTTGAACATTTTGCTGATCATGGCCATCGTGATGGCGATCAAGCAGCCGCTTACTCTGACAGGTCTGGCCGGTTTGGTGCTTACCGTTGGTATGGCGGTCGACGCGAACGTTCTGATTTTCGAACGTATCCGCGAAGAGATGGATCGCGGTTCCACACTGCGGATGGCCATTCGAAACGGTTTCGATAAAGCTCGTACAACGATCGTCGATGCCAATGTCACGACCTTGATTACGGCACTGGTTCTTTACACGCTCGGTACTGAGCAAGTAAAAGGTTTCGCCGTGACGCTGATTCTGGGTATCCTGATCAGTATGTTCACCGCGATTTTCTGTTCGCGAATTATCTTCGATGTCGCAGAAAGAAAACGATGGATCACGAAGCTCAGCATGACTCGGATTCTCGAAAAGAAAAAATTCGATTTCATCGGAAAGATCACGACCACAGGAATCATCTCTGCGTTGCTGATTGGAACAGGCATGTTCGGCATGTTCAGTCTTGGATCCAAGATTCTGGATCATGATCTTCGCGGCGGTTCGACCGTGCGAATGGTCTTCAATGACAAACAGGATATCGATGACATCCGAGCCAAACTTGACGCTTTGGACATTGAAGTCAAAGGCGAAAAAATTGAATTTTCGGTTGCCGGCTTCAGCAGCGACAGCTTGCCAGAAGATCAACAGGGACGAACTTTCAAAGTCGACAGCAACCTTCCTGCTTGGGAAGGTGGAGACGAAGCTCAGCGATGGGATCAGCTTGATGAATTGATGGAAAAGACTTTCCCTGGCGAATTGCTGCTTCACAAAGCTCAAATCGTAAGCGGCGTCGGATCTGGAACTGCTCCAGCAAACGACACCGGTCGAATGATTCAACCTCGACGAACTGGAAGTCAAAACGCGTCATGGAGTCCTGCTGCGGCTGCTCTTTCAATCGCCAACCCAACAATGATCTTGCAGGATCAGGGTAGCGAATCGGAAGCAGCGGAAACAGCAGAGTCGGAATCTAGCGAAACGGCTTCGACCGAAGAATCCGCACAGGAAGGTTCAGATGGCGATGCCACGGAAGACGCCGACAACACCGAAGGCGCCGACGCCACGGAGGACACGCTTCCCGGTAGCGGCGACGCTTTTGTGCCCGTCGATGCCGATCCTGCTCCCCAGTTTGGACAGCAGGCCAAGACTGAAACGGTTGTCAAGATCGAACCAAAGATCCTTGGTAAGTCACTTCGTTCAGAGGTAATGGAAGCGGCCAAGACGCTCGAACTGGAGCTTGATGACTCGCAGCTGATCCTGATTTCGCCGGATATTTTGGAAGGCGAAAATGCGAACGGTACTGTTTCATCCGACTGGACGATCAAATTGAATGTTCCTCGGCAGGAAGATGGTGCTGCGATCATTTCGACATGGTCAGAAGCGTTCAATAAGCAAGCTTACTTCCCAACGTCGAGTGCCGTCGGTAGCCAAATCGCCAAGTCCATGCGACTCGATGCGACACTGGCGATCGTGTTCAGCCTGATCGGAATCATCGCCTACATTTGGGCTCGATTCCAAAACATTGCTTTCGGGCTCGCAGCCGTTGTTGCTCTTTTGCACGACGTTTTGTTTGTCCTTGGTATGATTGCGCTTTCGCACTACGTGGCCGGAGCTCTTGGAATTCTTGGCATCGACAAGTTCAAGATCAGCCTCGAAATCATTGCTGCGTTGCTGACCGTGATCGGTTACTCGCTGAACGATACGATTGTTGTGTTCGACCGAATTCGTGAAGTACGCGGAAAACGGAAACAGATCACAGCAGACATGATCAACACCAGTATTTCCCAGACGCTCAGCCGTACTATCCTGACCTCGGTGACAACGTTTGTCGTGGTCTTCATTTTGTACTGTTTCGGTGGCGACGCGATTCACGGATTTGCGTTCTCATTGGTGATCGGCGTCATCGTCGGTACCTACAGCTCGATCTTCATCGCCTCACCGGCTTTGCTGTGGCTGATGAACACGGTTGGGCTTTCGCCTGAGCCCGTTGAAAAAGTGATCGATGTTGCGAGCTAATTCGAACTCGATCTGAAAGATCCAAACGGATCTGCACAAGGCCGGAGCTGGTTTAGCTCCGGCCTTTTTCGTGCGCCGCTTTAGCGGATTTCCCATTCGAAGCAAAAACCCGTTTCAAACTTTTCCGGCTGGATCTTCTGTAGTGCCATCGGATTAAAGCCAACGCCCTATCAGCTTCGCTAGCCATAAAAACCCGCGTTTTTTTTGTTTACTGGCGACCCGTAGTGCTCAAATCCGCGTACCGTTGCTGCACCTCGTGCAATACTTCTGCGGTGAAAGCCACGGATACAACCACCGGCCATGGATTGGCTCGACTATCGATCCATCAATTTGTGCAGTCCAAGACGACTGACAGGTTGATAATCCATGGAGTTGAAGATGGGTTCTTTCCAACAAGTATTTATGGGTTTGACGTGCCTGGCAGCAGCGTTCTTTTTCGGACGTTACATGCACACTCGTCCCGCCGCAAACGAATCGGGTTCTGCTGAAGTCGCCGTCGTCGATCCTATCGATTCGCTGTTTTCGATGGGAACTTCGAAACGTCCTGCCGGAGTTCAAGGTACTGGAACTGAGCACAATGCCTTGCCAGCGACTTCGCCAGAATTCACGCCGTCCCCAATTCTGAATCGCAACGACAACAACACGGCAGCTGCTGCAAAACCGCAGCCGATGGCTTACTCGCAATCCATGTTTGCAAAAGCAGCGATGGATGACTCGGTTGCCAGCCAAGCAGTCACGAAGTCCGACCGAAAATCGAATCGCGCGATCGTTCCTGATTTTTCTGACCTTGCATCTCGCTTCCGCCATTCACCTTTGGAGCTGGACAATGGAAATGCAGAAGACGCCAATGACAATCCTGTTCATGCATCGGAACGAACTCCAGCAATGACCGGCCTGCCGGATGTGTCTCCTCCGGAATTGGTGATTCGAAAACCACAGAAGATGACGCCCTTGGAAGATTTTCGCCGTCAGGTCACCCGAGTCGAAAAGCTGCAGGTCGACGAACCGGAAACTTCGGAACGCTGGCGAGTGAATCGCGACAAGGCGATTGGTCGCTTCAATGAAACATTGACTCTTGCAGACACACCGCTCGCTTCCACGATGAGACGCGCGCCAAAAACGATCGACGAAGCGTTCGCTCAACGTAGCGCCGACTATTTGAAGCAACCACATACCGATCAGTTTGTTTCCGGGAATGACGACTATTCGGCTCAGCGGCAGCAAATCACTCAGCGAGCTGCCGAACGGAATCGGGTAACGAAAGACATGAATCTTTTTGAGGTAACTGATCCGGGAAACCGATTTGCCAATTCGCCAGCAACTCCGGTTGAAGATTCCTATTCGCCTCCGCGAAGTATTTTGGAAACGTCGGACGTTGACGCGGTCGCTCCGCCGGTTCCGATTTCTAACGACCAGACCGGACCGATGAATCGACTGCCTCAGCGACAGCAACTTCAGCGACAGCAACTTCAG
>CAYZPA010000017.1:0-42204 GCA_964479855.1 uncultured Pirellulaceae bacterium | reverse complement strand
TCAGCGACAGCAACTTCAGCGACAGCAACTTCAGGGACGGCAGCTTCAGGGACGGCAACTTCAGCAAGAATTAACCTCAATTCGAAAAAATGCAAACGGAGGCTGGAACCGACGTTCCAATGTTCAAACCCAGTTCCGCAAGACCTATCAAATCGTTGCGGGAGATACGCTGCAAAGCATTTCAACACGTTTCTACGGAACGCCAGTACATTACCTTGAGATTTACAAAGCGAATCGCGAAGCATTGGCTCGAATCAATTCAGCACCTGCTGGAATTGAAATCGTGATCCCAAATTTGGAACTGATCAAGTAATCAGTAGCCAAAGGTCGCAGGAAAGAGTCCGCAGGAATTAAGACACCGTCATTTCAGCGATCAAACGATACATATTGTGTTGATGTGGGAGAACCTCCGTTTCCATCTGGAAGCGGAGGTTTTTTATGCGTGATTGCCTGCTTGTGTCTCAGAACTGTGGCGACGGAACAGCAAATTTCTTATCTTGGATACGACGCGAGTTGTTGGTGAATCAAAGCCCAAGGAGTATCGATGGTCGGAGCCAAATTGTGGATCGCAAGAACATTGTTCCAATTCAAACTGTTTGCCACGCTGGTCTGCCTCGTTTTTTCACAGGTCCATACCAGTCAGCCAACCGATCAGCCAACGTCGACTTCCGTCAACGAAGAATCTTCACCACTTGAAACCGCTCATGTAATTCTATGTGACGCCACGAAGGGGTTACAGATCGTGACCATCCCTTCTTCTGATGCATCGGATCAAACGATCACGACGAAACCCGTCGGCGACAAGCCCACTGGCAGCGGTTTTCCCATTGGCATCTACGGTGGCCATGCTATCTGGAAAGGCAGAAACCAACACATCTATGCAACGGACCTGCAGAGAGGCGTTCATCGTACGCTGGTGTCCAGCCCGGTTGCCAAAGCGACCTACTCATCAGGTCACCTGTACTACATTGCCAAGCTTACGAAGAAAATCAAGGAAGAAGAAAGGACCTTGACCCATGAGCTAACTCACATCGATCTGACAACTTTAAAGTCAACCGCAATCTGCAAGCTTGCCTACGCCTCCGAGAAGATGCTAATACACGGGCCTGTGTTCGCATTGCACGCATCCCCAGATGGCACTCAAGTGGCGGTCAGTGACATGCGGCCGGCGAAAGGAATACACGACATCATGACCAGAGTCGTCTTCGCCAAGGCTGGATCCACGAAAACAATTCAAACGGCCTACGATTTCAGATGCGTCATCACCATAAATGGTGGCGGAGACAGTCTCGCCGTTCCAAGCTTTCGCTGGGTCGATAATGCGACTCTTCTATTTGCAGGTTACGAAAATGATGGAGCAGAATTTGAGCTCAAGGGAGCTCGATTTATGCCACTCGGTGGCGAGCCCATGAAAATTTCGCGAATTAACGCGATCGATGGAACTTATGAAGACATTAGCCAACTTCCCAAAGGCTCCAGACCTGAATTCGTCAAAGGCTTCCCGGTTCAGAACAATGAAGTCGTTCTGCAATTGCGTCGCCAGGGATCTTACACCGTCAACACGAACTCCGGCGAGGTGAAAGAAACGAAGCTTACTGCGAACTGCTACAATTTCACCAACGACCTGAAGTCAAGCCAGCTGTCCTTTGGTGACACGATGCTGCAGAAAAATAGAAGCAAGATCCGTTTTTATTTTTCGCCCGATAACCGAAGAGTTGCGTGGCTTTCCTATTCCGACCGGCCTCAGCTTGGCTTCCGCCAAGATCCGCTCAATCGCGGCACGCCACTGTATCTGCATGACCCGATTCACGGAAAACGATTGCTTTACGCGGAGCCATACATTTTTGACCCAGACGGGTGGGAACCCTCTGTAAAAATCGCCTGGGCGACCGAAAGCGAACTTCAGCCTGCTGAAAGTTTGTGTTCCATACCTGACGTTAATGCTCCACGACCTCAAACTGCTAAAAAATTAAGCTCCAAACCGCCCGTCACCGCTACTCGCCCCGAGCCTCGTGTCAAAAGGAAGGACTCGCGACCGGCAATTCGTGACTGCATCGACATTGCGATCGAAACGGACAAACAGACTTACCAACGACATGAGCAAATAAGTTTTACGCTTTCGGTAAAGAACAAATCGAAACAGAAGTATCGATTCACAAAAAAACAGGTAACCCGTAGAAGAATGCCTTTTGGCGTAACCTTAAAAAACAGTGGCGGTATTCCTTACTATGTTTTTGACAAAACGAAAAACGAGTTTGAAGGCGAATACCTCGACCTTGTCCCTGACCAAACCATTGAAATCAAACGAACCATTGAGGCGGGCAAACAGGGTATTCAAGAGCTTAGCTTTGAATTTCAAAGCTACGGCGATTGGAGCGGGCGGCTCGTCGCGACAGCGAATTTCGAGGTACTGGAAAGCACAACGCCCGAGCTATTACAGAAAAAATTTGACCGGCTGATGGCCAACTGCCTTGGCACATGGACTGGCCCCACAGGCGGCGGTCTTCCAGCATCCAATTTCTGGCAATTGGGTTCTGCTGGCGAAGAACTGTTGGTCACCTACCTTCGAAACTGTAAAGATCCTCACTTGCAAAACGCACTTTGCGACGGATTGCGAAGCAGCACCAACGAATCGACGTTGGACTATTTTGAGAATCGCATCGCGACAGACATGGAACACGATAGGAAAAGTGTCATCAGGTGTCTTGCCGGAATTGAATGGCGAGCCAGATACAACGGCAAACCTGAAATTCGGGAAAAAGCAAAATCACTTTTGCTCGCCGTCGCTCGCCACAAAAACGCAGCCGTGAGACTCGCTGCCATCTCAAAAATCGCCAGAGCATTGGGTAGCAATACCGATGCCTTCATGCTCGAGGCAACCGCCGACAAAAATGACAAGGTCGCGACCGTTGCGGCTCGCTACGTTGCGGTGCGCCAGAAGCTAACATTGAAGGAATGGCTCGAATTCGCAATCGATCATCCAACGCGTCCGACGAAACTGGCACTTCGGTCGTTTGCGAGTCAGCTTTCTTTGGACTGGGACTTCGAATCTGATTTCGAGGACCTTGAGCAGGAAATCGATACTCGATACGTCGATGCAATTCACGAATTAATTCAGTGGTGCGAGAAAAATCCACGAACGTCTGCAGTGTTCTTCGATGGCTTGCGATTGAAGGCACTGGACGAAAATACTTTGACCCGGGAACAGCAGCAGGCACCGATCAAGATGCCTTAAACAAGTTTCAATCGTTCCAAACGAGTTTGAATCGCCCCGGAGCAGCCCCATCTTGGAACAACCTGACGTTCAAGACATCGTGGCATGATCTGAAACGACTCTTCAACGATGCGGATTTACGAACACCGTGCGTGCTGTTTGCTTGTGCTGTTCAACCCGAACGCAGGTTTACGCTTCCAAACACTGAGCCAGATCGGCGATAATGTCTTCCATGTTCTCGATACCGCAAGCCAGTCGAATCATGTTGTCCGTGATTCCAAACTCGGCTCGCTGTTCAGGCGTTCGCTCCCAGTAGCTCATCACCAATGGCTGTTCGATCAGCGTCTCAACGCCACCAAGGCTCGGAGCGATCCGGGCCATTCTGGCTCGATCGACAATCGCGGCGGTTTGCTTCCAATCGGCGTCACGGACTTCGAACGTCACCAGTCCACCGTAACCTCGCATCGTTGAAACTGCCGTTTCGTGATATGGGTGCGATTCGAGCCCCGGATAAAACACACGTTCGACTCGAGGATGACTTTCAAGAAACTCTGCGACCCGCATTCCGTTTTCGTTGTGACGCTGCATTCGAAGCTCAAAGGTCTTCAATCCACGTTCCAGCAGGAAGCAATTGTGAGGCGAATTGATCGAGCCCATGATTCCGCGAAGCTTTCGCACGTCGGCCAACTGTTCCTTTGAGCCCAACACAATCCCGGCCAGCAAATCGTTGTGACCGCCAAGGTACTTGGTCGCGCTGTGCATCACGTAGTCAACACCGTACGAGATCGGCTGCAAGTTGTACGGAGTCGCCAGCGTGGCATCGATAATCGTTTCGACTTTGTGCTGTTTTCCAATCGCAGCAAAACGCTCAAGGTCCACAATGCTCAAATGTGGATTGGTTGGCGATTCGCTGACCAACAGTTTTGTCTTTGAGTTAATCGCTGCTTCCATTGCGTCGTAGTCGCCTGTTTTGACTTCGCGCGTCACCACTCCGTAGCGAGAAAGATAGCTCCGGCAGTAGTCGCGAGATCGATGATAACACTCATCGAAAAAGACGATTTCATCGCCACTGGAGAGCTTTGCATTCAACAGCCCGACAAACGCCGCCATGCCGGTGCTAAAAAGGATGCCTTCTTCGGCACCTTCAAGCGACGCCAGTTTCCGTTCGACGACCTTCTCACCAGGAACGCCGTAGCGACCGTACTCGCCGCGATCCTGTCCCTGTTCGATATAGTCAATGATCGACTGAGTATTTTCAAATGTAAACGTCGACGCCATCACGATGGGGTCGGTAATTGAATCCATCGGTTTCTGTCTCGCTTCGCCGGCGTGTACCGCTTTGGTCGAAAGGCCGGTTTCGCCTTGCTGTGCGAGAGCAATCGGCGATGATTCTTTTGAGTTCTGAGACACCGTAGACATTCCTGAAGACTCCGTAAAGGTTGCAGGTCCGATGCCGAAAGCGTTCGACGAAGATCAACGAGTCCAACCATGTTTTGGCTGGCGTCGAAGTGCTCTTTAGCAGATAAAGGCTGCAAGCGGCATCAAATCCCTGCTCAAAGAATAACCAAAAACGTTCATGGTACAACAGGTAAAAAGGCTGCTTTTAGGCAGACAAAACGACACATGACAGAAGAAAAACTGATTCAACTAGTAGAAACGATTCGCACCGCCAGCGGCTGCATGATCGATCTCGATTCACTAATCGGACAATTCGAAAAGCACGTGAAAAACCCGTCCGCCTCCGAGTTAATTTTCCACTCTCCCAGCGGCAGGTTGCTTTCAGCGAAAGAGGTGGTCGCGAAAGCGATGGAAACGAATGCATGATCGAATTCGCTGACATTCAGAACTGAACCGGAATGATTCACGACGACAGACGTCTGGTTTGCCCTTTGAGGCAATTCTCCAGAAGTGGCTACAAGTTTTCCAAATTCGTTACGTTAATCTCACGTCGTGGGTGACCTGTCGAAACCAAAAACCTTGAACAATACCTGAATGAAACAGGCTTTCTCCATGTCGACGCCAATTCGACGCCAACGCCTCGTGAATAATCTGGGTTGAAGAATGCAGGCTCCCAAAAACCGGGTATAATTGGTCGGGGCGAGCACAATGAAATCGCCCCACGAGCCGACACCAGAAACCACACGAATTTATTTTAGGCCATCCAATGAAACGTCGAGACTTCCTTGCTGGTACAGCAACCGCTGCCAGCCTTTCCGCTTTCTCACTTGCTCTTCCCCAATCGGTACTTGCCATGCAAGAAAAAGGCGATGCATCGAAGTATCTCGATTCGATCGGGTTGCAGTTGTGGACGGTCCGAAACCAGATGTCGGAAGACCAAACGAAGACTTTGGCGGCGGTCAAGGAAGCTGGCTACAAGCAAGTCGAACTGATGAATGTTCTCGATTCTGTAAACATCGTGAAAGAAGCCAGGGAAATTGGCCTGAAGGTCACGTCAGCATTCGTAAACTGGCAGAGCGTTTTAAAGCTTGGCAACGACGGCCTGCCATCCTGCGAAGACATCGTCGCGAAAGCAAAAGAGCTGGACATCAAACATCTGGTCTACGGCTACATCGGCAAAGGACATCGCGAGACCGTCGACCTGGTCAAAAAAGTCGCTTCCACCGGCAACGAATTCGGAAAGATGTGTTCAGACGCAGGCATGCAACTGTGCTACCACAACCACTCTTTCGAATTTGAGAAGATCGATGGGGAAACGACCGGTTTCGACGTTCTGATGAACGAATTCGATGACCGATGCAAATTTGAGCTCGACGTTTTCTGGGCCAAAATTGGTGGCTGGGATCCGTACGAAACTCTGAAGAAACTAAATGGACGCCTGACTCAGGTCCATCTCAAAGACCTCAAAGAAGGGTCTGACGTTGTTTACGACGAAGGTAAAGTCCCGACCGATGCGTTTCAGGAATGCGGAGACGGCACGATCGACATGGCGAAAGTCATGAAGATCGCAGAGGAGTGCGGCGCGACCCAGTGTCACGTCGAACAGGATCAATCTCCTGATCCAATCGCCAGCATCGGACAAAGTATCAAACATTTGAACGGGCTCACATCATGAGCCTGGTTGCTTTCTGGCAAACCAATCCAAACGTCAGTCGCGTTTTCACGTTGCTGACGTTTGTTTTTTTGAGCCTTCAGGTAACAAGCTTTGCCGAATCTCGCTCCGCCCGTGCGCAGGAACAGGAATCGTCGCCGGAAAAACCTGTTGCATTGACTCTGGACTCAGTATTGAAGAAATACTCCAAGCGTGCGTCTGAGAAATGGGAAAACGATATCCAGAAACTGGAATCAAAGAACAAAGCCGAATCGTGGCCTGCTGATTCTTTGCTTTTCTTTGGAAGCAGCAGCTTTCGGCGCTGGGACAAAATCAACGATCACATGACGCCATGGAGCTCGATCAATCGAGGCTACGGCGGCGCGAGGTTCGTTGACATGGTTTTCTTTGCCGAGCGAATGTTGACTGCTCATCAGTACAAAGCGCTGATGCTTTTTGCGGCCAACGACGTTCAGGGGAAGGACATCGATTCGACGCCGGAGGAAGTTTCGCTGGTCGTCCACGAAATCATTCGGATCTCAAAACAGCACCTTCCTGACGCCCCCATCTTCATCGTCGAAGTCACTCCGACAGAGTCCCGGTTTTCGGTTTGGAAAAGGACTCGACAAATCAACGCGACACTTCGAGAGATCGCACTTTCGACACCAAACGTTTGGTGCATCACCACCGCAGATTATTATTTGAACGCAGATGGATCGGTCAAAGCAGAGTACTTCGTCGACGATAAACTTCACCTGAACGAACGAGGCTATCAATTGTGGGCGAGCCTGATTAAGGCAAAGCTTGAAGCATTTATGCCGGCCGATTCGGTGAATCATGCCGCCAAGCCGTAGTTTAACCGGAATGATTCACGGCGACCGGCGACAGGTTTGCCCTTTGAAAACAAAACTGGAACAGTACCTCAATGAAACAAGCCTTCTCTATTTCGACGCCCGAGCCTCGTGAATAATCCCGGTCTAAATCTGAACGATGCGATCGCAATTAGAATCTGGAGCCTTCTGAGCGTCGCTCTTTTCGTCGCCACCTGGAGGCTCTGGGTTCCCGGGTTCTCCACATTTCCACGGGTTCCGATATTCTTGGATCCCAACTTGGCTGGATTGCCTTTCGCCCAGTACGTGGCTGTCGCGTGCGTTGCCGCCGGGTTTGTTGGAATCTTTTGCCTGAGATTCCGCCAATTCAAAACACTTAAATTTGGCTTGGTGGCGATTGGACTGGGCATTCAATTCATCTGCAACCAACACTGCCTGCAACCTTGGGCTTGGCAATCTTTCATCATTGCTGTCCTGCTAGGTAGTTGTCACGAAGTTGAAGACGCAAAAAAATGGATCGCCCGACTGATCATTTCCATTTACCTGTTTTCCGCGATTGGAAAATTCGACTTTCAGTTTGTCCATTCACTTGGTGAAACGTTTTTGGATGTGTTGCTCGGCTGGATCGGACAACAAGAGTTATTCTCGCCGAAAATTAAGCCTTGGATTGTCGGACTGTTTCCTTTGACGGAACTGCTGATCGGAACTGGGCTGTGCTTTACTTCGACGCGTAAGTCTTCCATCGCCGCAGCGATTGCATTGCATCTGGCTCTGATCGCGATGCTCTCTCCGCTGGGATTGAATCACCGTCCGGGAGTCTTGATTTGGAATCTGCTTTCCATCGTGTTGGTAGTCTGGCTTTTTGGATCGAAAAAGTCGAAGCCAAAACCAATCGAGGCCACGTCAACAGCAACTTCGAACTCAAAAGGCATCGTCAACCAACTCGCTGTCGCGTTTGCGATCGTCGTTCTGGTCGGCCCCATCCTAAAACCAATTCAGTTGTGGGACCATTGGTTAGCATGGGGTCTCTACTCGCCCAGCAATTCGCGAGTCGAATTATGGATCGCTTCGTCCGCCGAATCGGACATTCCTGACTCGCTAATGCAGCATTGCGAAACATCAGATATTGGCGGATTGCTTAAAGTGAACCTCGACCAATGGTCCCTCGCAGAATTGGACGCTCCGATCTACCCGCAAGCTCGATTTCAAAAATCTGTCGCGGAACAAACGCTTGCCAAGTACGGGTTAAGTCAGCGGTCTCGATTGGAAATCTACGGACCATCGCACCCGTGGACCGGAAAACGCGAAAAGATACAAACGGATGATTCGAATCCGTGGCAACGTTAGCCAACACGAATGACGTTTAACCGCGGCTTGCTGTCGGACTCCGCATTCGCATCTGAAATGGCTCTCTGACTTCGGCTGCCCGATGGCGTCCCTTCAAAGATCACCTTTCGTCGTCGCACTCGAGTGAACGGTTGTTCGCCGATCATTTTCTTGCCAGAAATCGCCCAAGCCTCTGCTTGATCACTAAGCTCATTCATCAGATTTTCTGCGGATTGCCGAATGCTTTCCAGTTCCTCCCGTTTCGCTTTGGGTGGCACGAAAATCTTTGGACCAAAGATAATACGTACTCGGGAAAGTGGTTTGGGAATCACAAACTGATCCCAAGTTTTTAGCCGCCATGCATCGTTGACGCCAATACCAAGGGTCACCAACGGCAACCCCAGTCGCGACGCCATGAACACGGGTCCAATCGCCATCTTGCGTCTCGGACCACGCGGGCCGTCGGGTGTGATCGCGAGACTCGTTTCGGTGCACTGTTGCTTCAGTCGTCGGATCGCAGAAGCGCCACCGCGAGTCGAACTTCCACGAACGATACGCAAACCCAGCGACAATGCCGTCTGGCTAACCCATTCTCCATCACGATGTTGCGATGCAAGAATGCTGAGCGGCGTGTAGCCCCAGCGAGGCAGAATCACTCCAATAAACTCGTGCCAAAACGAGAACACCATGTGTTCGTTGTATTCCGGACGAGCGGGATCGGCGCTGCGATCGTAGTGAGCGATGCGAATGTTCAGCAAGTCGACCGCGCGAGGCAACAGCAAGGCGGTCGCTTGTCCCATCAGCCGAATTTTCAGCGGTACTTCCGGTTCCTGTTCCACGTCTGTCTCACCAACCTAATTCAAACTGCGGTTGAAAAAACTGACGCAGCAGGAGCTGAAGCGAGCCCATTTTGCGTTCTTCGTTCCGTCGAAAAATGCCTGTTTCATAGTCGTGGAAATCCATAGGGAAGTGTTTCGGACATGATCTTAAAACAATGTGGCAATTTGGGTAAGAGCAACTATCTCCCACACTTCCACAGTGAATTTTCCCACGCCAAACGAGAATATCGTCGGCCAATGGTATCGGTGCGAGCGATCTCGCAATTTGCTATCTTCCGTTGGTGCTGACGATCGGCAGTGGAGTCACCCTTTTTCGTGAACTTACGATATCGATCATGGAGTGGAACTTCTTGATGCGATTATCGTACTTTTCCCGAGGGTCAAAGCACTCATATTTGTCGTCAGCATCGAAATATCGACTGGCAAAATCGCATGTTTTTTGAAAACCCGAACTTTCGGTCAGATCAACGCATTCAACCGGCACCAGTTTGCCTTCATCAACGAACCTCTTGAGTTCTTCGTACGCACCTCTTTCGGCCACCCATGGAAATTTTCCGCCGTGCGACACAACTTCACTGTTCTCCTTTCGATCGGTCACTCCCTGAACTGCCACCGAAACGTATTCTCTTTGATAGTCTTCATGTTTCCAAAAACCCGCGAATGCGTGAACGGGCGTCATGAAAATGACCGGATACAACTCAATCCATTCAAGGCACGAAACGAATAGAGTTGTTAGATCAATGCAGGTGCCTCGCTTTTGGCGTAAGACCTGCCCGGGCGTTCGGAGCCGCTGCGTGTTTTCAGAATAGGCAGGCGGTGGGCTGATGTAACCCAGGCGATAATCATAAACGATCGACGACCAAATCGATTTCACTTGAGCCACCACATAGTTCACTTCGGTTTCATCCTGCGATTGATAGCCGTCAAAACTGGCCGTTGGATTATCGAGCAAACATTTAAGGTATTTTTGCGCGGAAGAAATAATGTCGGACACCGCTGGGTCTCTCGGCTGCACAAATGAAGGCAACCAACAGCTCTCCGTTTCGGTAAGATTCCACTCGTCAACCGGAGACAGCACAACGGGAAAGGTATGGCGATACAGAATCTGACCTTTCCATTGGACGTTTACATAAACGCTTGTATTCATCCGTTCATCCACCGAACGTGCCAACTCCGAGGTAAGCGGAACACAAATTCCGCCGGCTTGATTTTCTCCCATCGATTCAATGGTGTCGTCAGCGAGATCGATCTGAAGATTGTCGTCTCCGAGGTTAACGGTCGTTCGGTAAGGAAACGAGCCATCGCCAACCTTGAGCATGACTTCGACTTCCACGTTTCTAATTTCGTTGACCTGCCGCCCCTCTTCATCCGCTTCCGGTTTTTTAAACCAGAACATCAACTCTTCCATCAGGCTTCGCCGATTGTGTAGCATCGAATAGTTCAAACACTTCACCGGTTTAATGCTCCAGCCGACAAGGTCTCGAACCCGTTCCGTCTCAGGGTCAGCTTCAGTGCGCACCAGCTCATCCTGCGCCTTTTCATTTTCCTGAATCGCAAGTCGAAAACCGCGAGAGTTCGGTTTCATGAATCCACGCGTTTTTCTTTCGAAGGCCGAATTTGCCGACCAAAGTGTGATCCCTGAACCACGAATCTTTTTTGCGAGCGGCTTAATCTTCAACCACGCTTCAAGCATCGCTCGAGTCGCATCGAGATCGTGATGGAGCCAGCTTCGATAGAATTCAGAAAAGAACTCGCGACCAACTTCGAAATCGAAGGAATTGTGAAAGCCGATTGCCATCGCAGCACCATTGGCAACACACGAAGGGGCAAGTTCGCCTCCCGAATACCAACTATTGATCCCCACAAGCACCGGCTTCTTGCTGGCAGCAGTCAAGTATTGAGCGATCTTTTTTGCGTTGACTCTGCGATAAGGACGGCGTGAATGGGCGAAGTACATCCCGTCCTTGGTATCCGCTTCAAACTTGACTTCATCTTCAAGCCAATCCGCCTCGAGCCATTCTCCAAGCCGCACATCGACGCCAGCCAGATGAACGACATCTGGAGCCTCCGACTTAATTTCTGAACGCAAGTCCGCGGCGACCGGATTGTCCAATCGCCCGGTATCGCTCAGCGACTGCAGTCCACCGGTGATCAGGCTCCTTTCCGCTTTCAGGTTGAAATGCTCTCCAAAAATTCCGGGCGCAGTTTGAACTAATGAAAAACTCTTCGGGGTTCGCCGTCTCGTTTTGGGCACCCCTGAAAGATGTCGCACCACCAGCAACGGGCTGGGACCGCGAAACTCCTTGGTTGCCCCAGAGATCAAATGCTCCCATGGGAAGTCTCTCGCCGCGTCCAAAGTTCCGTCTTCGCAATAAGGCACGCTGACTTCCACCAAGCCAGCGATTGCCAAACGGCGCAATTGTGGCCGATCAATGCCAAGTTTTGCCAAAGTATTTTCACATTTGGCTTGAACGTGAGCCCGAGCAACCGCCTGCGTTGTCCAGCGGCTTCGATTGCCAAGAATGTAACGCCAATCCTTGGCAATACCGCCCAAATCGCACTCAACGCCGGAGTTTTGACTTACCCAAATTTCCGAGGAACTTTTCTTGCGACCTCTTTTCCCATTTTGTTCTGACGCGGATGCAACCAAAGTCGTCGCGACTTCTCCGGAAGTTCGAATTATGACTTCAATCTGTTCACTCATTTGGGATCCCCACCACATCGCTTAACACGTTAGCCAAGAGTCGATTATACTTGCAGCGGGGCGCAGGATGGGGAACCTGAAGCATCGTCGCCGATTTGAAACGCAAAACATTGGCTTCAGAAAAATGGGCTCAACCGAACCAGATTCTTTCGAGGATTTGCAAAAGCAGTTTCGAACCGAATGGTTTGATACGCAGCAACCGAGTATCGACGAATATGTCGACAAAGTTCCCTCGGACGTTCGTGACCGCCTTCGGTCGCGACTGCAGAAAATCGAAGATGAACTGAAAACTCAGCACACGTTTCCGTCAAAACCGGGATCAACATCCCTGGATGGTGACAAACCTGCACCGGACCCTAAAGCAATTACCGTCACCGATCATGGCGGAACCCTTGGATCAGATTCTGGATCGCTCTGTTTCGAAAACGCAAAGACCGATGATCCTGAACCCGGTGATGAAGTCGGCAGGTATCGTCTGATTGAAAGAATCGGACATGGTGGCATGGGAGTCGTTTGGCTCGCAGAACAGCAGATTCCAGTCCAGCGAAAAGTTGCCCTAAAGCTTATTCGACAAGGCGGTGGATCGAGGCATGCGATCGCTCGTTTTGAGGCAGAACGTCAAGCCATCGCGATGATGGAACACCAGAACATCGCCAAGATTCTCGACGCCGACACCACCAAAAATGGAATCCCTTACTTCGTCATGGAGCTGGTTGATGGAGTTCCATTGGATGAATACTGCGATCGCGAGAAACTCAGCGTGCGGCAACGTCTGGAAATTTTTGTGCCTGTTTGCAACGCGGTTCAGCACGCACATCAAAAAGGGATCATTCATCGCGACCTGAAACATTCGAACATTCTGGTTACCGAGTTCGATGGCAAGCCAGTCGCGAAGATCATTGACTTTGGATTGGCAAAGGCGTTGCGCGTCGAAGGGAATCATACGGATCAAACTGCCTTTACCGAGGCCGGCCGGGTCGTCGGAACGCTGCAATACATGAGCCCGGAACAGGCGATATCGAGTAACGTCGATGTCGACACTCGCAGCGACATTTACTCTCTCGGGATCGTGTTATACAAGCTGCTAACGGGATCGACGCCTCTGGAATTGGAGCTCAAAAAAGGGATGAGCATCCTGGAGATCCTTGAGTTCATCAAGCAAAAAGATCCGGCTGTTCCAAGTTCACGGCTAAGCGGCATCGCTCAAGCGATTCAGGTCGTGGCCGAAGATCGCAATTCTTCTCCAGAAAAACTACCATCGCTCCTCAAAGGAGATCTTGATTCGATCGTCATGAAGGCACTGGAGAAGGAACGATCCAAACGCTATCAAACCGCGAATGGTTTGGCGAAAGACATCGAACGTCATCTGAACGACGTGACCGTTTTGGCTCGGCCGCAAAGCAAACTGTACACGGCCCAAAAGTTCGTCAAACGGAACAAAGGACTGGTTGCGTCCCTGTCTGCGATCACCATTTTGCTGATCGGCGGAATCGTTGCGACTTCACTTTCCCTGATTTGGGCGCGAGCCGAAATGAATCGTGCTCTGGCTGCAGAAAAAGTGGCTGAATCCAACCTGCACGCTGGACGTATCAAATCCGCGTGGAGCGATTGGCAGCTGGGCAACTATCAGTCGGCTCGTATGACACTGGCCAAGATCCCGCTCGAAAAGGAAGGTTGGGAAAGCCGATTTCTTGAAGCTGAATTCGACAAGAGCCTTGCCACACTCTACGGACATGCTTCCGAAATCACCGGCTTGGCAGCTTCAGCTGATGGTAAGTGGATCGCAACCAGCGGGACTGACAACGTCGTCAAAATTTGGGACAAAAAAAAACATAAGCTTGTCAGAACCCACGTTCTAAACGGGCACTCTTTTGACGTTTGCTTTTCTGACGATTCCAAATTCGTTGCCATGGCCGATGGGTCCGAACAAATTGCGATTCGAGAAACTGCAACCGGAAAACTTCACAAGCTCATCAAACTTTCAAGAGCCGGCACAGGAAGAATCGACATGTCTCCCGACGGCAACGCAGTGCTCGCAACGTTTTGGCCGGGCGACATACCTCAGAAGGCCAACATGGTTACCAAATCAAATGTCGCTGACAATGGTGGCTATGACGTTGGGGTGTATTCAGTTCAATCTGGCGAACCGATCTCCAGTTTCGAAGCTCATCGTTCTGACATCAAGTCCGCTAAGTTCCTCGACAACGAAACCATTGCGACCTGTTCTCTGGATCAAACAATCCGAGTGTGGAAGCGTGAAAAAGACGACTTTGAGCTGGTTCGAACTTTTGCTGGCTGCTCTGCCGGCGTGACGGATGCCGAACTTTCGCCTGACGGAAAAATGCTGGTCGGCAGCAGCTTGGATCACTCGATTCGAATTTGGGATTTTGATTCGGGGCTATTGGTAGCAACAAGAGTGGAACACGACAACGCGGTCTGGAGCATTGATATTTCTCCCGAAGGTGATCGCATTGTTTCCGCTTCAGCCGACAAGGACGTTATCGTCTGGAGCATTTCGGGCGAACCAATACTCAAAATCCAGGGGCATTTTGGTTGGGTCGACGAAGCCATCTTCTCGGCTGATGGCACAGAAGTCATTTCCGCAAGCGATGACCATACGGCTCGCATTTGGGACGCCGGCGGCGGCTCCAATGTGCGCACTGTAAACTTGAGCGATTCTCTTAGCGACATCGTTTGGACTGGCGATTATTCGTCTGACGGAAAACTGATCGTCACCGCCAGCGAAGACGGAAACGTTGCTTTCGTAGATCCGCACACCGGGAAAATTGTCGGTAAACGGTTGAAGCATGATTGTGCCGTCCTTGTCGCTCGCTTTTTTGGTGACGATTCAAGAGTCCTGTGTTCAGCAGCGGACGGAAATCTTTACCTTTGGAATGTCGCCGCTCGAAAGCTTGAGAAAACGATTCATGCACACAAAGGAATCGTTTGGGGATTGAAATTTTCACCCGACGGCAAGCAATTCGCGACCGCCAGCGAAGATCGAATGGTCAAGATATGGGACACGTCAACTTTTTCGATCGTCAAAGAACTTGATGAGCATCGAATGGAAGTTGGTTCGATTGAGTTTTCTCCCGATGGAAAGTTCCTTGCAACAGCGGGCGACGATTTACGTATTCTTCTGTGGGACAGAAAGGACTATCGGCTTGTCCACACTTTTTCTGGCCACCGCAATCCCGTGTGGCGTGCAATTTTTTCTCCTGACAGCCGCTTGCTGGCCAGCAGCAGTTACGACGGTGAGATCCGGCTTTGGGACCTAGAGACTCGAACGCTATTGCATCGATTTACCAACAATACGGATCAGGTTGCCGGCCTTACGTTCACGCCTGACGGATCGCGGCTGGTCAGTGCCTCAGACGACGAATCCATCCGCGTTTATGACCTGGAATCAAAGACAGAGATTTTTGTACTTCGTGACGAAAGTGATTCCGAAGTCGTCCACGTTTCATTTTCACCAGATGGCACGCAATTGATCAGCGGAAGCATCGGTGATTTGACGATTCGGTCGGTTAACGCCCACACAGGTCAGCCGGAACTTCTGCCGCAGCAAATCGACGAACAGGCCACTGAAGGAACCCGGTTGATTCGATTTGAACTCAGCACCATGAAACGGAAAGAGCTGACCGATCTGGCAGAAACGGCTCAGCGCTGGTGTGACTTTTTCCCGACGATCGAAACGCTGACGATTCTGGGAGTCACGAAATATCAGCTTGGTGAATCCGACAGTGCGTTTGAAGCTTTGCAGGAGGCATACCGGTTGACGCGCGTCCAAATGACGCGTCCCGATGTTGACACCAGCGTCGAGTGCTACCTGATCCTGTGCCACCTGGACAAAGGCGACGTGGAACGAGCCACCGAGTTGCGCGAAGAGTTCGATCAACTCAATGAACAAAAACTCTCTCTAGGAGATCCACGAACGATCGAGCTGGACAAGCTTGTTTCTGACGCATTCGCGACGCAATAGAGGCTATTCGAAACCGCGATTTGACTTTTACTTTTGCTGGAACAGCTGACGTATCGAATCGTTCAGTTCGGGAAGCATCTCACGGCTTAATCGAGGCTCGCTCAGGTTTCCGTCGACTTTAATCCACATAAATTTTTGGCTGCCGCGACGATACAGGTCGCTGATGAGCGGAATGTTAACTCGATTCCTCCCGACGACCGAATAGAAGTTCAGGTCGAGATCGTGATTCAGATTGACGCGTCCGTTTCCGATCAAAGAAATCGCATCGCCATTGAATTCCATTCGGTTCAAATCGATTTCTTCACCGTTGACGGCGAAGACGATATCGCCGCTGTCAAGTCTTAGCAATCGAACTACCGGAGGCAGTTCGATCCTTGCGTCCCGCACCTGGATCCAACCATTTCCCTGACACGAATGCGACCCGCTCGCGTTTCCTCGCATCCGCAGTCCGCCAAAGGTTCGACCCTCGATATCCTTTTGGCTTGGAGCAAAATCCTGGCTGACTTGCTTCAAGTCTGCGTTTCGAATCTCAGTTTCCAACAGGAACCGACCCTCTTCGTCCGTCGCGATCGCTGCGTCGAGCTTAATCTGACCGCCGTATAAGTTTCCTGAGACAGACTTCTTCAAGGCGGTTGACCTCGAAAGCTGATTAATCAAACCGCCGGCGAGTGCCTGGTAATTATCAAACCAGACAGGTCCGCGAACATTGGTGATTTGAGCCTCGTAGATCGTCAACGATTCGAGCGCCAGATCTCCGCTGCATTCAACATCTTTGCCGTCATACTGGCCCATCAGATTTACGGCGCCGAAGATATTTCGAACGGGAATCCCAAGGAACATTTCTGCGTCGTTCATGGCAAAACTGACATCCCAGCCCATCGAAACGTTCGGAGCCATCGACTTTACGGTGATCTCTCGACTCGCTGACGCCTGCCGAACGTAACCGCGGTTTGCATATTGAGCCCCATTGTTTGAAACGGGAATATTCGATGTTGGGATTTGGTTTGCAAATTGTGGAACGGCCTTCTTCTTGTAGACGCCGGCCAAAGTGATCGCGCCTGTGACGCTGGTCAGACCATCGAATTTGAGATACTCAATTGATTTCGCCAACGATTCAGGCAACGCTCGAAGCAATGAATCTTCGAAACGAAGCGACGAAGCTAACAGATTCGACAGTCGCACATCCCAGCCAAATTCTGAATAGGAACCTTCGCCCTGGCACACAACGGACGTACCACCGTGCTTTCCCCGAAAATCTTTTAAGCTGACTTTTCCGTTGCCAATATTGATCCGGCCCGCAAGATCTTCCAACCGGTAAGGAAACCAGGTTGGATAAATCGAAAGGTCGCTTACTCGTCGGCCATCTCGCTGACCATGCAGTGTTGCGTCGACGATCAGATTGCATTGCCTCGAACCAAACGGCAATGTCATGTCTACCGTCAGGAGTTCGACTTTTCCTCTTGGTCGAAAACCATCCCACACTTCTTTTAATTCGTCGCGAAGAGCCTGCCTCAATTCATCGTCCAACTGAATATCGTTGCAGATATACCGGGCGATCAGGCCTTCATCCGGATTCCAACGGCCATTGCACAGCACTCGCCCTCGTCCGTTGCTGCCAGTAAGGTTCTCCAACGTGAAAGCGCTGTCATTGGTTTTAATTTTGCCGCGAACGCCAAGGATCGAATAGGGAAACCGCAGGTGGCGAATGGACAGATCCACCAAATCGATCTCGTAGGTTTTCCTGGCCTTACCTCCCGGCACGAATTTCTGAATCGTTCCTTTACCTGCGACGGAGCCGTGAGCATTAAATTCGCGGACGACTTTGCCCATGGTTTCATTCGCATCAATGGCCGTCATCAATTTTTCGTCAAACGGCAGACTTCCTCGAAGCACCTCGATATCGCACCGGTAAGTCGCGTCTGGTCCGGGCTTGTTCACGAATCCTGCCGCACGGATTTCACGGTCCTTTTCGTTCACGCGAAGGTCATAAACAATTCGATCACCATCCCATCGAACGGTTCCATTTGCGTCTTCGACAGGGTAGGGGAAACGAAAATACTTGAATCCGAGGTCATTGATTGTCGCGACGATCTTCTTGTTGACTCGGGAGCCATCGAAATGCGTTTCGATCTCGAAATCAAATTGCCCGTGAGGTCGAAATTCGTTGCAAAATCTTTTGCCACCTTCCGTCATCAGTCGCATCATCCGCTCGGAGCCGTCAAAGTTGAATCGCTCCAGTTTTCCTTTGAACCACCACTGCGATGGAAACGTCAAACCTGCTTGCGAGTAATCGCCGGTCAGCTGAGCCTGCCCCATGTTGGCAAATACTTTGGTAAGTCGTAGCTCATGGTTGCCAAGCTCGAAATTTGCGTAAGCGTTTCGGATCGTATCCGGAAGCTTTCGATGGTCGAGCATAAACCGGCTGAACGTTCCGCTTCCGTGAAATGCGGTTTCTGCCGGAGCGTTGAAGTTTCCTTCCGCGTTGAATGTCACGGAATCGATTTGGCCAGCCACACTGGTTACCAAATCCAGTTTTTGCTGCATTGATCTTGGCAACAAAGCAAGCAATTCTGTTTCAACACGTGCGTTGCTCAACGTCAGCTGTCCTTTCCATTCCTTAGAGTCTGGATCGACCAATGCATTGAGTGCCAACTGTTGAATCTCTTTGCTTGACGCCGACAGCTGCACTTGCAAGATCGTACGACCTTCATGTGAAACGGGTGTGATATCAATGTTGATATCTGAGACCGTTTTCTCGATTCCTGAAACGCGGTCAACCATGTGCAGGATGGAGTCGCGAACTCTAACGGGAACAATTTTGGAACAACGCTTTTTATCCTGAGCCAGCCTTCTGAATGTTTGCACGAGGCCGGTAAAGTCGAACGACTCGTTAGCGCTGCGATAGATGTCGAATTTGACACGCCGCATGTCGATCGCATCCAGATCGCATGCTCCAATCACAAGATCAGTCGTCGATCCCGGCATGGAAAAGAAGGCTTCGTAGGCCTCGATCGAAATGTTTGGAGTCCGTGCTCGAACATTTGTCAGCAGCAAGCCGCGACCTTCGAGGAACTGAGCGTTTCCGATCTCGCTGTGGATCCCTGATCCGTGCAATGCCAGGTCACATTTTGACTGAATGGTCGCCAGGAGTTTGGAGTGCACCTGATTTTGAAACAGTAGCCACGCCGCGAACCCGAGCAATCCCAGAAACGCCGCCGCCTTCGCCAACGACCACAGCAAACGTGGCGCAGAGGCTCCTCGGGAAACGCTTGCAGAGCGCGAGTAGTGTTGGTGACGATACGGTGACAAAGAAATGAGCGTCGATTTGGAACAGGGGCAACCACAATCAGCTGAGATGGTAGTTTTTTGATACCCCGGTCCCTAGAGAAGTTTTGCTAGCGGTTCCTTCGAAGCCTGCGATCCCTCGCGTTTTTGGCACTTATCGGACTCAAACCGATCGACAAACCACTCCGCAATCCGGCTGCAAACCGTTTTGCGGTTCTCGGTCAAACGAAACGTGTGCTCAGCCTGAGGATAATACTCGACCTGCAGCTGTTCGCTGTTGGGCTCGAGCCCAAACATTTCTTTGAATTGTGATCGTCCGCAAACGTCATCGTAGCCGCCGGTATAAAGAAACAGCATCTGCATTTCGCGCCGCAACATCGCCTGGATTTCACTAGCGACTTCTTCTCTGGATAAATCGTTCTCAAAGAATTCACTTTCGCCCAAAGAACCGCCACCGTCGTCAAATTGCGACTTGTTCAGGTCAGCCAAACGTCGCTTAATCGCATTTCGCCAGAATCTTGGCCGAAACAGTCGAGCGACATGATGCCTTAAATAAAATCCCAAAGTTCGAAAAACGATTCCATCAAGGAAGACTCCTCCCGCGACTCGTTCGTCAACAATCGCAACACGGTGAGCGTTGTAAGCGCCGCTGCATAGCCCAATGAGCACGAATTTTCCTGCCGCATGATTCTCTTGCAAGAAGTCCATCGCATCCGAGACGTCCAGACGAGCACGATCTTCGGAATCGAATTTTCCTTTGCGAGCATCACTGTCGCCAAGGCCTGAAAGATCGATCCGCAGCGTTGAAAATCCAAGCTCTGCCAACTGCCTTGCAATGCTTACGTGCAAACGAAACGGACCAACTCGATGAACGATGCCGGCGCTCAAGATAATCGCAACAGGAGCCCCTTCCACCTTCAGCTCTTCGTCAGGCGTTGTCAGAATGCCAAACAGGCTTCCATCGGGACCAAAATTGCAAGTCGATTCTCTCATCGTTGCTCTCCGATTGAACTGGTGAGACTTGATTCGGCTTCGTTTGATTGAAGGCCAAGCGCATCGAATCGTTTGAGACGATCGAACATGTCTCCAACAAGACTCACGATCTGCTTGAGCATCAACGGTCGGAGCCACGCATTCTCAAGTTCGCGCAAATCGTCCCACGAATCAGGCTGCTTATCGATGACGACTTTTTGCAAGCTGGGATCAGGATGACAGAAAGTTCGATTCGCGGACTCCGAATCAACAATCAATTGTGGCTGAGCGATTGATCCGATCTCCAGATCCAACTCTTCAATCTCGTTCAGCAGCTTCCGATCATGCAGGAACCCGAGTAGCTCTTGGCTTTTCGCGTCATCCACCGTCGCCATCTTCACAATGTGATAATCCAGCATCATGGCATGGAGCTTTCCAAGCTGCTTCAAATATTCTCGTCCGGAAACAACCGGTTCCCAAAGCACGACGGAATTCACGTCGACGCGTCGGGTCGCGACAGTCGTGGCAAGGGCGGCTCCGAATCGATGGCCAACAAGCATCACCGTTTCGGCGCCGCTTTCTGACTTTAAGTGGTCGATTGCCTGTTCAACATTTCGATTCCAAATTTCGATCGAGTCAATCTGCTCAATCGATTCAGCCGAATCTCCGATCCCGTGATAGTCCATCCGCAAAACATGGATACCTTGCCGCGAAAGCTGGTTCGCCAGCAAACGTAACGTCCAATGAGTTCGGTTGTACTCCTGACCGATCGAGGGGCAGATTAAAACCGCACGATTGCCGCTGGCTTTGCGGCCACGAGCTCCATGGTAGACGCCAAACAAAGGCGATTCAGGATGTCCAAAAAATCTCTGTTTCATGATCCGCTCAATTCCAGAATCCACTAAGTCGATTGAGCACGCCGTTCGACTTTGAGGCTTCAGCCTCTTTCAAATTGACTTCTTCAGCACGCGACCCGTCAGTAACAGAATTTTCAACATCCAAACTCGTAGAAGGAAGTTCCTGTTTTTGTTCTCCTTTTGGACGATCGCTAACTTCTTGTTCTTCGAATGCCCATGAACCAGCAATCTGCTCAGCCATTTGCTCCAAAGTTGCGACCAGAAAATCTTGAGGTCCAAGCTTGATGCCTGTTTCTTCATTGACTTGCGAGATCACCTTCATCACCAACAGAGAGTGTCCGCCGATTTCAAAAAATGTATCGTTAAGATAGACGTCATCTACTTCGACAATCTGTTTCCAAACGTTGGCCAGATACTTTTCGGCTGGCGATTGTGGCATCGGCTCATCGTCAGCATTTTCACTTCGAACCAATTCTTCGCTGGGTGCGGGCAGGGCCTTGTAGTCAATTTTTCCGTTGTTGGTCTGCGGCATCGTGTCGAGTTCGACGAAGTGCTGCGGAACCATGTAGTACGGCAGCATTGCTCGCAAATGATCTCGAAGCTGCCCGGCTTGAACGGATCGGTTTGCTTTGGCGATGAAGTAGGCCGCAAGCCTCGCGTCGCCGACTTTGTCTTCTCGGACAATCACGACAACCTGTTCGATGTCGTTATGCGACTTGATCGCCTGCTCGATTTCTCCCAACTCAATTCGAAAGCCGCGAACTTTTACCTGTTTGTCATTTCGCCGCAAAAATTGAATGTTTCCATCGAAACAGTATTTCGCCAGGTCTCCCGTTTTATAGATACGATCACTGACGTAGTTCGCGAACGGGTTGCGGTATCGGTTTCTGACGAAACGCTCGTCCGTCATACTCTGCTGGTTTCGATAGCCCAAAGTCACTCCGGCTCCGCCAATGAAGACTTCCCCTTCGCACCCGACGGGGACTTCGTTTCCGTTAGCGTCCAGAATGAAAATTTGAGTATTCCCAATCGGTTTGCCGATCAGAATCGGGGCATCTGCATCGGTAATCCGAAAGGCAGCGGACCAAACCGTTGTCTCTGTTGGGCCGTACATGTTCCAGAGCTCCCCACACCGTTCGAGCAAAGGTGCCACGAGATCCTGAGGCATTGGCTCACCGCCACAAAGAACTTTCAGGTCGGCCTTCCCGCTCCATTGTGCCTGAATCATCATTCGCCACGTCGCAGGGGTTGCCTGCAATAAACGAATGTCATGACGTTCGAGCTCTTGAATGATCTTTGCCCCATCGGCTGCAGTCGCTGCATCGGCAATCACGACGGTCCCGCCAAAAACAGTCGGCAGATAGAGCTCAAGGACCGCAATATCAAACGAAAGCGTCGTCACGGCGAGAACGGAATCATCGGCTGTGAACCCTGGAGTCTCCTGCATGCTGTAAAGGAAGTTGACCACACATCCATGAGGCACCTGCACACCTTTGGGTTTTCCAGTCGAACCCGAAGTGTAAATCACGTAGCAAATATCAGCTGGTTTCGCCTGACTTTTCACAGGCGATGCATCCAGTCGTGAGATTGCTTCGATCTGAACATCGATTTCAATTTGCGGCTTGTTGAATTCTGCAACGCGATCCGACAAATCGCTCTCGGTAACGATCAACTTCAGGCCAGAATGATCACACATGTACTGAAGTCGGTCGCTGGGGTACGCTGGATCAAGCGGAACGTATCCAGCCCCCGCTTTCATGATACCAAACAGATTGACCAACATCTGAGCGGACCTTTCGACGCAGATTCCGACAAGGTCTCCGGCAACGACGCCCTGCGATTGGAGGTAGCGTGCGATCTGGTTGGACCGAGTTTCCACTTCCGCGTAAGTCAATTCCTGATCGTGGAATTTGACAGCGACTTTCTCTGGCGTTGAGTGTGCCTGTCGTGAAAACTCTTCATGCAACGTCGCTTCGACAGGGTATTCCAACTCTGTCGCATTCCAATCCACAAGCACTTGTTGACGTTGAGGCACGCTCATCACGTTAAATTCAGAGATTGTCGATTCTGGGTTTGCAGCGACTTCCTGCAGGAACGCTTCGAAGCCTTCAAAGTAAAACCTCATCGACTGAGCCGTATACAGATCGGAATTGTACTGCACTTGTAACTCAATCGATTTATCCTGTTGAATCACTCCGTTGATAAACCATTCGAAGTTTTCAAAACTGCGAGGCTCGACGAAAAGTTTCGCGTCCAAGCCCTCAAAGCCCAGCTCATTCACATCGACAATCGGATCGACGTTGAAAGAAACGCTCAACATGGGTGGGCGTGACGGATCTCGTGGCGGCGCCATCGTTCGCAAAAGAGTTCCGTATGAGTAACACTGGTGGTCGAAACCGTCCAGCAAAATTTTTCGACTGGCTTTCATAAAATCTGCGAAAGATTCGGCCACATTCACACTTGTTCGCAGCGGCATCGTGTTGACGCAATGGCCAAGTAATTCTGGCTGATCCATCGCAGCCTGACCTGCGGTTGGAATTCCGATACAGAAATCATCGTTGCCACTAACCCGTGCGATCCACGCGTTGAAAGCGGCCAGCATCACATTGAAAAGGCTGCAACCAGATTTTGCTCCAACTTTTTGAATTCGACTTACCAGATCAGCATTCAGCTGGTGATCGTATCGGCGCCCGTAGTAAGTTCTCAGATTTGGACGGGCTCGTTCGGTTGGCAAATCCAATACCGGAATCTGATCCTGAAACTGCCCCAACCAATAAGCCTCATCTGCTTTTCCACTTTCGGATTGCAAATGAAAATCCATCTTCTGGGCGTATTCGTGATAGTGATTGGCGGGTGGAAGTTCAGTTCGACTTGTCCCTGACAGCGTGTCGTAAAAGTAGCCAAGATCTTTGCAAAAGACAGCCAGCGACCATCCATCCATCACCAGATGATGAGCTGCGATCGTCAGTCGATGATGCGTCGGCGAAATCTTCTGCAGGACTGTTCGAAGCAAAGGTCCGTTCACAATATCGAAAGGAGTCGTTGCCTGTTTCTGAACGACTTCCAAGAGTGCGTCTTCGAGCCCATGAATCAAGCCCGACGTAAAATCGAGCGATTCAAATTCGTAGGGCAGGCTTTGATGGACGAGCACTTCCTGTCCGTCGACCGAGAAAGTGCTTCTCAACATGGAATGCCGTTGAACGACCTGATCGATCGCTTCCTTCAGCACGTCAGGATTCAAATCACCCTTGAAAACAAGTGAACTCAATTCGTTGTACGCGCAACTGGCTTCCACACTCTGCATGCTCGAAAGCCACACTTCCAGTTGAGCTTCCGTGGCGGCGTAGCGATTTTCGATTCCGGCTGCGTTGTGCGAAACTGGTTCGGCAAAATTGGTTGTTAAAGCGTTCATATCGGTTGCTCTGATTTGTTCCAGGCTTCTTAATTCTTCGTGACCGCGATCGTGGCCAGCATCTTCCAAGAGTCGTATTGGACGGCTCGCTGATGAAGCACTTCGAATCCGTTTGACTCAAAAATATCTTTGTAGTTGTGCGAGAACGAACACTCCTCACCGAAAGGAATGGATTCGGTCGACGCATTAAAATCGTGATCATCCGCCACGGGTTCGCTGCAGAAGAAAATCGAAGGAGCACACTTCTGAGCAATGTGACTCATCATCTCATCGAGTTTCTCACGGCGGAAATACTCCAGCACACCACCGTTGGTCACAAACAATGTCGATGGCTGGCCGTTTTCCAAAACCCATGCTTGTCCATCAGTGCAAAGAAACTTAATTCGCGAATCGAACTCTGCAGAGGTCTGATTCAATTTGACTTGAGCCTTATTGATGTCGATTCCGACCGATCGATTGACCGTCCCAAGATTTGTCGTCAAGTATCGCAACAGCAAACCTGAATTGGTGCCGATCTCTACGATGTTACGGCCCTTCATCGAATCCCAAACCGTTTTCAGAACGCCAAAGTCGGCTTGCTGCCGTGCCAGAAACAGGTCATTGAATCGGTGATCGCAGTTGGTTGAGAAAGTCGCTCCATCTTCTCCAGCCCAGAAACCCTTGTGCAGACGAGCCAAAAACCCGTGTCGATTTTCCGTGATGGCACGACGCCGCAAATGAAACATGATCGCTTTGTCGGTGAATCGTTCAGGTTTCGCAGTTGGCGAACGGTAAAGCTCAATCGCTCGCGCTGGCATTGCTGAAGTGACCGTGCGACCAAGCCAATCCTTGATCATTTGACGCTGCGAAAGTTGCTTGGCCTGACGAATCGAAAGTAGGTTATCGCTCATGGAATCCACGTTGCAAAAAGTCGACGTGACACCATCGATTCGGTTTCCAATGATGCGATTTGGCATCATTTTGAATCGAGTGCACGAGTAGACTTCAGCATTGCACAAACTGTGCCGCGGTCGCGATGTAGTCTGTTTTTGCTCCAGCAGTTTCACCCTTGGTTTACCTCAAACCCAACTTGGACGAACTGTCCCGGATTGCTCGAATCGGGCACGAACCAACCGGGCTGGCCGTCTTCATCTTTGCCAACGCGAGCGCCAAGCTGTGGCGGCGAGCTTTCATCAAAATCTGACTTCGATTTCTTATAGCCATCGCCTGGCATAAATCCGAAACGCTGACATTCGATGGTCGTCTCACGAACGGCCTTCACCAATTCGTCGACGTGTTCTTTTTCATGAGCCAACGTCAGCAGGCAAGGGCGATGATCCCAGATATGCATGCCTCGACGCCGCAAGCCAGCAAAGAAGACTTCGCTGTAAACAAGTTCCTGGTGAAACTGAATCTTGAACAGGGAACCAAAGTTTGCCAAATACATCGGAGCATCAAGCTCGTCGAAGACTCTGTTCAGCTCGGTCGCCAGATAGTCAGAAAGCTGATTAAGCCGATCGTACATCGGCTGTCCGCCATCACGCAGGTATTCCAAAATCGCTTTTGAGGCCGCCAGCGCCAACGGATGACGCACAAACGTGCCCGCGAAATAAGTCATTCCCGCTTCCGGCCGACTGTCGTCACCGTATTGCCAGAATCCGCCGTCGAACCCGTCCATGTATTCCGCTTTGCCAGCCACGATGCCAATCGGCATGCCGCCTCCGACAATTTTTCCATACGACGCCAGGTCCGCTTTAATGCCGAAATATTCCTGAGCTCCGCCGAGTCCGATTCTTAAACCGGAAATCACTTCATCGAAAATCAAACACGTCGGCTCGTTTTCGGTCATCGCACGCAGCTCTCTGAGAAACTCAGCCGGCTGCAGTTCAGGCGTTCGCGACTGAACGGGCTCAACCAATACAGCGGCAATTTCATCAAGCCGTTCCCGAATAATGTTCAGCGACTCCTCGGTACCGTAATCCAGAATCAATGTGTTCTGGACGTGGTCTTTGGGGATTCCCGTCGCAGCCGGAAAGCTTTTCAGTTTCTTGCTTCCGCGAGCGATCACTTCGTCCAAAATTCCGTGATAGTCGCCATTGAACATGACGATCAGATCGCGTCCCGTTGCGTTTCGGGCAAGCCGCGTGCAGCCCAATACCGCCTCTGAACCGGTGTTCGAAAAAGCCATTCGCTCGTTGCCGGTAAGTTCGCAAAACAGTTTCGCGACTTCTCCCGCCAAGGGTGATTGAGGACCGATCGCGTAGTCTTTCTGGACCTGATCCGAAATCGCATTAATCGTGACGTCGTGGCAATGGCCAAGCAGATTCGAACCGAAGCCGCATGTAAAATCGGTGTACTGGTTGCCATCGATGTCCCAAAGCTGAGTGCCTTTGGATCGTTCGACGACAATCGGATGAGTCATCTCTTTCATGTTGGGGCGAAAACCGGAAACGGTTCGCGGATCCGCCATGTATTTGCGATGCTGCTGGGCATAAGCCTTGCTCTTGGGCATCATGAGATTGTTCATGCGGATGATGTTGTCGAGAGCCGCTTGCTGAGAATCATCCAGCGTTCCATCGTTAAGCTTAACTGTCGCGAAACGCTTGGCTTTCTTTGTCGTTTCTGTTTCGGTCTCTGTTTCTGATGGTGCCTCAGAATTGCTTCGTTGCTCGACAGAAGAGGATTCGCAAGAAGTCTTTTCAACTACATCGCTCACTTGGGCCTGTGGTTCAGGCTGCGGTTCAGCGATAGACGCCGCAATGTTTTGCTGGGGCGAAGGCACCGCGACAACAGCAGGTGTGCAAGTTGGAACAGAATTCGGTTGCCCAGTCAGAACCTGAAGCTGTGTCGCCATCAACTGAAGCTGGCTTTGAATGATGGCTTCAGCAGCACTGCCCGAAACGACTGCCATTGGCTGCACAGGGGCCACGGCCTGCACAGGGGCAACGGCCTGCAAATTTTGCTGGCTAACGACTGGCGTTGCAACTGCAGGTGATTGAGATACCTCCGCCGTTGCGGGAACACTCGTGGGAACTTGAGGACTCGCGGGAGCTTGAGGATTCGCCGGAGCTTCAAAGTTACTTCCAGCATCGTTTTCAACGGGACGATCAACAGCATCTGTCGCGGGGACATCTGCCGCCAACTGGCCAGCCGGCAAGGATTCGTCAAGCCACGCAGCAAGGGCATCAACCGTTGGAGTCTCCTCCAGCAGCTGCCGAAACGTGACCTCGAAATTAAGTTCTTTCTTCAACGCCGTTGCAGTCTGCGTCAACACGAGCGAATCGAGCCCCATTTCGAAGAACGTGGTGTCGCCTTCGAATTCAGTTAAATCGAATCCTGATGTGTTTTCGAATACGCTATTGATCGCGGCAACAATCTTTGGAATGCGGCTCATCATTTTTTTCTCCACGGGAGATTCACTGGCTGTGGGTTCTGGTTGATTTGAAGTTTCGGTGGTTTCAAGCTGCTGGCTCGTTGACGACGGCTTACCGGGTTCGATGAAGTATCGTTTTCGTTGAAACGCGTAAGTTGGCAGACTTACATGACGCCGTTTTCGTTTTGGTCTTCCGTCGCTTGAAAGCAAACGCCAATCGATGGTCGCTCCGGCGAGCCACAGTTGAGCCACCGCTGTCATCATGCTGTGCCATTCCGCATTGCCTTCCGCAGTATCGGAAAGTGTCGCGATTGACAGCTGATTTTTTGGATCCGTCGCGTGCTGCTTCGACAATGTCGCCAGTGTCCGGCGCGGTCCCAGCTCAATCAGGATTCTGTTTGGATCACCCAAATTAGAATCCCACATCTTCGTGACCGCTTCGGAAAAGCGAACGGGCTTACGCAGATGCTCTGCCCAATAACGAGGATCTGTCGCTTGCTCATCCGTCATCCAGTCCCCGGTCACGGTTGACAGAATAGGAATCTTCGGCGGCGAGAGCTCAAACTGCGCGACGAATTCGGCAAACGGATCCACAATCGAATCCATCATGGGCGAATGGAAGGCGTGTGATGTGTGCAAGTGCCGACAGACGACTTCGCGGTCTTCCAGTTGTTTTTGTAATTGTGCGACCTGTTCGTCTGGCCCCGCAACAACGCAAAGGCTTGGGCCGTTGTACGAGCCAATCGCCATGTCGCCCCAAATCAACGGCTCGACTTCCGCCCCTGGCAACCGGACGCTCATCATGCTGCCGCCCGGTAACGCCTGCATAACAGAACCACGCTGAGCGATCATCTTCAGCCCGTCTTCGAGCTCAAAGACTCCGGCCGAGCAGGCTGCTGCAAATTCGCCGATGGAATGTCCCATCATGGCTGTTGGTTTCACACCCCACGCGGTCCAAACTTTTGCCAGTGAGTAGCCAAGCGAAAAAAGTGCCGGTTGCGTGAACTGAGTGTTTCGCAGAATCTCCTTCGCCGCTTCTTCCTGTCCCGCTGGTGGAAAAAGGACATCGCGAAGATCACGCTGCAACAGCGGTTTCAGGATTTCAGCACACTGATCAAGGCTCTCCTTGAATACCGATGAGCCTTCATAAAGGTTCTGCCCCATGCGAACGTATTGAGCACCTTGGCCGGGAAACATAAACACGACATCGCGAGTCGATGCTGACGATTTACGTTTCATGAATCGTGGCGGCTTTCGCGACTTCAAAACTTCCGCCGCATCCTGAACACTTTCAGCGACCAAAGCAGCCCGCCAGGTGAATTCGTCCCGTCCACGCTGCAAAGTATCAGCGATTCGTTCAAGTTGGATTTCGTGAAGCGTTGTATTTGAATCGAACTCAGACGACAGAATTTGAACGTTGGCACAAAGAGCTTCTTCTGTCTTTCCAGAAATTGGAATGATTGAAAAAGGAAGCTGATTGCTGATCTCGTCGTCTCGTTTGGCCGGTTCAGTAGGAGCCTCTTCCAGCAAGATATGGGCATTGGTGCCGCCGACGCCAAACGAACTGACTCCCGCCAGTCGAGGCATTTCCTTCCTTGGCCATTTCGCCAGCGAATCGCAAACGTAGAAAGGGCTGTTCTTAAAGTCAATTTGTGGATTCGGATTTTCGTAGTGCAAGGTCGCTGGAATCATTTCCTCGTGCAGCGACATCGCGACTTTGATCAGGCCAGCAACGCCTGCCGCCGCGACGGTATGCCCAATATTGGACTTAACACTACCGATGGCACAAAACTGTTTCTTGTCAGTTTGCGATTCGAATACCGTTTGCAAAGCGCTGACTTCGATCGGATCACCAATCGGCGTCGCGGTCCCATGAGCTTCGATATACGAAATCGAATCAGCCGACACGTTCGCCATCGACTGAGCCATCGCGATCGCTCCGGCCTGTCCAGCGATGCTTGGCGCGCTAAAACTTGCTTTTTCGCCGCCATCGTTATTGATTCCAAATCCCTTCACAACCGCATAGATTCGATCTCCATCAGCGACCGCATCGGCGAACCGTTTCACGACAACGACACCGGCTCCATCGCTGAACAGAGTTCCCGCTCCTGCGGCATCGAAAGGTCGGCAATGCCCGTCAGGCGTAAAGATACTGCCGACTTGATGAAGATGCCCGCTGTTCTGTGGAAAAGTAACCGAAGCTCCGCCCGCCAACGCGACATCGCAGTGGCCCGCGTCGAGCGACTTGCATGCTTCAATCAATGCGACCAACGAAGTGGAACAAGCCGTGTTCACATTTATAGCTGGTCCCGTCAAATTTAACGCGTGAGCCACTCGCGTCGCGATATAGTCCTTCTCGTTTAGCACTCCGGCTTGGAATTCGCCCGTTTGCCGAACCAGTTCCGGATTCGATAGCACGTTTTTGACGAAATAACTGGTCGAATAAGTTCCCGCCCAAATCCCTATACTGTCTTTGGTTTTGCCAGGAATCACGCCCGCGTCTTCTAGCGCCGACCACGCAATTTCCAACATGATTCGTTGCTGCGGGCACGTCATTTCCGCAGTGCGTGGTGGCGTACGAAAGAATCGAGCGTCGAAATGATCGGCGTCTTCGATGATGCCTCGAGCCGCCACGTAATTCGGATCGTCGGTGTCACGAGGGTCAAGTGTCGAGTCGAGTTCTTCTTTCGAAAAGACACTGATCGATTCGACTCCGTTAACCAGATTGTTCCAGTACTCGGACAGGTTTTTCGCGCCGGGCATTCGTGCGGCCATTCCGACGATCGCATAGCCCTCAAGCTTCTGCGATTCTTCGCAGTCGCGTTTGGTCGCGACGCAGTCGATCGGTCGGCCATTCTTTCTGCCTTTCCAATCGTGAATGCTCGCAGCGAGTCGTTCTTTTTTCTCCGCGAGCCCCAGCAATCCTGCAATCGTTGGGTTGTCGAAAAATTCGGCATTGGAGATCGTGATACCAATTTCCTGCTTAACTGACGCAACTACTTTGACGGCTCGAATAGAGTTGCCACCGAGTTCAAAGAAGTTGTCTCGTACGCCAACGTCATCGATCTGAAGCACGTCGCTCCAAATGGCTGCGAGCTGCTTTTCTGCTTCACTGATCGGTGCAACGAACTCAGTGCCGATATCGGGGCGAGCCGAATCAGGAATTGGAAACGCGTTTCGATCAAGTTTACCGCTCGGCGTATACTGAAATTCGTCAACCACTACGATCAGGTTCGGGACCATGTAGTCAGGAAGCTTCTTCGATATCGATTCGCGAACCGCTGAGACATTGGGTTGCTGATTTTTAGAGGCGAGTAGATACCCGACGAGCCGCTTGTCACCCGGTCGATCTTCCCGCAACACGGTAGCCGCCTGACGAACGTTGGGCTCCATCGCCATCGCCGCATCGATCTCGCCAAGTTCGATTCGGTGGCCGTTAAATTTAATCTGGTTGTCGATACGGCCCATGTGGTTGATCTGACCATCGGTTGTGATCGCCGCCAGATCTCCCGTTCGGTAAACCTTCACCCCGTTCCACGAAACAAATTTTTGCTCGTTAAGTTCGGGCCGTTTCAGGTAACCCAAAGTCATCCCGTCCCCCGCGATCAGCAATTCGCCAGGCACGTCGGGCGCACAGAGCTGATCGTTTTCATCCACGACATAAACCTGCGTGTTCGCGATCGGGACTCCAATCAGAATTGGTCCCTGGTCGGAAACAACCTGCGTTCCAGAGGAGTACACGGTCGTTTCGGTCGGTCCGTACAGGTTCCAAACTTCGCCGCATCGATCCAACATCGGGCGGATCAAATCACGAGGCAACGGTTCGCCTGCGGTGATGAATTTCATATCGCGCCGACCGCGAAAATCAGCTTCGACGATCATCCGCCACATCGCTGGCGTCGCCTGCATGAAGGTGACTTCGAATTTCTCCATCGCGGCGACCAGAGCCGAGGTGTCTTTTGCGGTTTTGCGATCCACGACGGCGACGGAACCGCCAACCACCAGCGGAAGGAACATCTCTGCAACGCTGATGTCGAACGAAAGCGTGGTCGTCGCAAGAATTCGATCTTGCGATGTAAAGCCGGGCCACTGGATCATGCTCCACAGCATATTGACGACTCCGCGGTGCGGAACAAGAACCCCCTTGGGCTGACCGGTGGAACCTGAAGTGTAGATGACGTAGGCGACGTCAGTTTCAGGATTATCCGCATCTGCCGAAGTGGATTCCGAGCGATCCACATCCATGACTTGCTGCCAGTCACGATCCACAACGGTTGTTGGGATGCCAAACTCTTTCACCAAATCTAACTGGTTCGTATGAGCGATAACATGTTTCACTTCCGAGTTTTCAACCATGAAGCGAAGTCGATCCACGGGGTAATCGGGATCGAGAGGCACGTAACCGGCGCCGCTTTTCATGATGCCAACCAGCAAAGCAGGAGTACTGACATCCCGGTTGCAGCACAGACCAACAAGATCACCGCGACCGACACCATGGGCATTCAAGTAGGCGGCAAGCTGATCGCTTTTTTGGCTTAATTGAGCATAAGTCTGCGTCTGAGTTTCATCGAGAACGGCAATCGCGTCGGGCGTTTTTTGACATTGCTGTTCTATCAAAGCGTGCAGTGGTTCCAGCGGATACTCACGGCGGGACTTCTGATTGATCTGATTGTAAAATTGTTGCAGGTTCATGGTTTAATCCTTTGTCATCCACGTCGCGGTGAACACGTTTTCGTGATCGACGAAATAGAACACGTCCAGGCAATCAGGACCGTGCCCGTAGTTTGGATTGGATTCCAATAGTCGAATTCGCAAGCGATCATCAGATGCCATTTCGATCACGGCTTGATCGAACCCAAAATATTCGCGGCGTAACGGATACCAACACTTGTAGCAAGCTTCCTTGGCTGAAAAGACCAGCGAGAAAGTTTCTTCCTGAGTCAAACCTGCAGCGGCAGCGATCGACCATTCATCTGGTGTCGCGATTTCCTGTTGAATTTGGTTGCGAGTCTCTTTCGAAACGATGGCTTCTGTATCGACCCCTATTGAACGAACGTCATCGGATGAGGCGACTCCCGCCCAGATCCAATTTTCGCTGTGCGAGATCGAACCGACGAATCGATCGGGCCATTTTGGAGACCGATCCGGATTGACTCCAACGTTCTCATCACATCCCAGCGTCGCAAGTGCTGCAAAAGCGCACAATCGACCGGCCTCAAATTCGCGAACACGCTTTGCTTTGGCGTCTTGGGCTGAACACCGTTCTGCCGTTGAGTTCTCATTACCCCTGTGACGAATTTGATGAACGATGCACGGATTCAAACGACGACACCATGCGTCGACCGCAAGGGCAGTGGTGGCGATGAAGCTTGGGCGCAGATTACGTTTTAGTTCGACATGCATACGAAACGATAGCTCGCAATAAGCAACCGGACATCGTAAATGCGACGAAATTTCAGCCAGCAAAAGAACCCATGATGCATTTTGGAAACATCACCGATCACGATGTTTCGTTGACGCAACATGGAAAACTTCGATTCAGCAAAATCGGGCTGGAACATCAGCAGAAGGTCGGTAAAAAGACGACCAAAACGCGGAACGACCCGGCGATTCTAGTTTGCCTGCGGTAACGCTGGAGCCTCGTAGACGGCCCTCAATTCGAAATACTTCGCAATCAACCGAGCCTTAATCCGAGGAAGATGAGAAGCTCCGAAGACGTTGTTCATTTCAGCAGGATCGCTCTCAAGATCAAACAGATTCCATTCCTTCGTCTCAGGAAAATGAATCAACTTGTGCGTCTTGGTTCGCACCCCAAAGTGTTGCGGCACGTTGTGTTCCCCGCCACTTTCGTAATACGCGTAGTAGATGGAATCCCGCACATCGGACGCTTCCTGCTTGAGAATCGGAACGATCGACTGACCTTGAACTTCGCTCGGAACCGTGACGCCCGCCATGTCCAGGAACGTCGGAGCGTAGTCGATGTTTTGAATCAAAGCGTCTGGACGAAGGCCGCTTTCGACGACACCCGGCCACTTGATCACAAAAGGCATTTTCAATGATTCTTCAAACATCCATCGTTTGTCAAACCAGCCGTGTTCTCCGAGATAAAAACCCTGATCCGACGCGTAAATGACGATGGTGTTTTCCGCCAAACCGTTTTGCTGCAAATATTCGTTGAGCCTTCCGACGCTTTCATCTACCGCCTTCACTGTCCCCAGATAGTTTTTCATGTAACGTTGATACTTCCAGCGAACGATCTGTTTTTCAGTCAGTTCTCCGGCCGAAAACTGCGTCAGAAATTTCTGGTTCAGTGGATCAAAATGGCAATCCCAGATTCCTTTCTGAACATTGTTCATGCGACGATACTCAACCGCGCCATGCTTGTCAGGGCCGGGCAACTCCGCGCCCTGCCTGCGATCTTTTCGAAGCTTTAAGTCGTAAGTCCAATGGAAGTGGCGGTCGATTTCCATCTTGTTCTGTCGCAACGTCTTCGATCGTTCACCTTCGTAATTGTCGAACAGGCTCTCTGGTTCCGGAATCTCAACGTCGGCGAACGAATCGAGGTGTCGAAGAGCGGGCGAGAACGTGCGGTGAGGGGCCTTGTGCTGACACATCAAAACGAAAGGCTTGCTTTTATCGCGTCCGTCAAGCCAGTCGATCGCTTTGTCGGTCGTCAAATCGGTCGCATAGCCAGTGAACTGCTTCTTTGTACCATCCTGCTGAATGAAGACGGGATTGTAGTAATTGCCTTGTCCGGGCAGGATCTCCCAGTGATCAAAACCAACGGGGTCGCTCTTGAGATGCCATTTTCCAATGACGGCGGTTTGGTAGCCAGCCTTGCCAATCTCTTTGATGAAAGTCCATTGCGACGAATCGAAACCGACTTTGGAACTGTTGGTCATAAATCCATTTTTATGGCTGTGCTTTCCTGTCAAAATGCAAGCTCGCGAAGGACCGCAGATTGAATTCGCGCAGAACGAGTTCTGAAACAGTGCGCCTTCTTTCGCAAGCTGATCAATGTTTGGTGTCGGAGCGACATCTTTCAATGGACCGCCGTAAGCAGAAATCGCGTTGACGGCATGGTCGTCAGAAAAGATGAAAAGAATGTTTGGCCTTTCGGACTCTTCTGCCAAAACGATGCCGCCACTGGTCGCAAGCAAACATCCCAGCAACCACGAGATCGCATTGACGTGTAACAAGTAAAAGGACAGAGACTTCATTGCAATTCCACAATCAATTTTTGGTCAGAACCTCCAGAGACGACAACTCAATCTTAGCAGGTCTCGCATCGACGCTTCGAGTCACTCGATCTTTTCGCCCGGAACGATCTTCCTGTCTTGCCAGTAAAAACCGTCGGATCGTTCTTCGAGGATGCGATGTTTGCTGCCGGGAGCCAACGGAGCCTCAACTTTCGGCAAACAAGACACCAGACGCTGAATCACGACTTTATGCTCGTCCGATTTCGATTTCGCAACCAGATTGTCGTGCTCCCATGGATCGGCAACCGTGTCGTAAAGCTCTTCAGATCCATCCGCGTAAATGATGTACCGCCAGCGAGTGTCGCAAACCGAATGATTGCCGGCATTATGAGTGCAAATCGCGGGTCGGTTTCGGGAAGCCTTTGTATTGATCAACTGAGGCAACAGGCTTAGACCTTCCTGGCCCTCGGGTGACGGCAACCCGGTCAGCTCAGCCAGCGTCACGAAAACATCCAACAGTTCTGCGGGCTGGTTACATTTCACGTTCTTTGGAATCGAAAATTCAGTCAAACCCTTGGGCACGGAAATGATCAACGGAACCCGAGTGCTCTGCCGCCAAAGACTGTTTTTCCCAGAGATCGCTTTGTCACCAAGGTGATATCCATGATCGCTGAAAAGAACCACGATCGTGTTGTCCTCCAGCCCAGTTTGCTCCAATTGGTCCAGAATCCTTCCGACCTGCGAATCGACAAAACTGACAGATGCCAGGTACGAACGCGTAAGGTTCTTGAGTTGATTGTTTTTGATCAGCCAACTTGTTCGTGGCTCAGGCAGATACCAGTGGATATACCACGATGCTTCCGGCGTATCGTTTCGATCCAGCCCGGGCATTGGCGAGAGCACCAACGAGTCTTCCGGATACATGTCGTACCATTTTTGGCTGACGTAGCAGGGCACATGCGGAAGAAAAAAACCGGCCGCCAAAAAGAATGGTTGATCTGGAGTTTTGGAAAGCGCATCAAGCTCTTCAACGGCCCATGTCGCGATTGCCCAATCTCCTTTGTCTTCATCGCGGTGCGGAAAGGTTCCCCAGTCCATGAGCGGATTGTTGCCGCAAGGCGTCACGCCGATAAGCTTCTTTTCTGGCTTGGCCATGACTTTCGTGGCAGGCCCCCAAACGTCGGCTTCGTTCTCGCGATTTTTGCCTCGCCCGTAGCCTCCGTGATGGATCTTGCCTCCAATAAACGTCTTGTAGCCGTTGGCCTTAAAATGCTGCGGCATCGTAACAAGAGACGAAAGCGACTCTACGTCACGAATCCATGGTGACAGACCATAGACACCGGTCGACGATGGACGCTTGCCCGTCATCATGGAAGTCCGACTGGGATTGCAAAGCGGAGCCTGACAGTGTGCATTGGTGAAGGTCACGCCACGCTGTGCGAGTCGATTCATGGCTGGCGTTTTGACTTGCGGATGCCCGCCCAGCGGTTCGATCCAGTCGTTCAAATCGTCAATCGCGATCAGCAAAACGTTCGGTTTATTCTTGCGTGATTCAGCTGTTTGAGCCTCGACCACCGCCTGCAAATGCAAGGCCAACATGAAAGCCACGAAACAAACAGGAGTCAACTTTTGCGAACGAAACTTGATCATGGTTTTATTCCTCAGCAATCAATGGCGGCACCAATGCTGCTTGATTTGGGTGAAAAGGTAATGGCCCGTCGTTAAACTGGGGCAACAATGCAGCTTATTCTGCCCAAAGGCGAACAGATTTGGCTGACATCCTCCCCAAGTGATAGCAATTGCACGACGTCTGAATTATTCTGATGCCAGTTTTGAAATTCAGAATCTTCAATTTTGCAGCGACCGAACCCGGTTCGAGTCCACTGACAACTTACGGGAATCATATGAGCACTGCCACTGTCCACGCAGAAAGCGAACAGCGTCCTTCACAAATCGTGTTTTGGGGATGCTGGATCGCTTTGATAACGACTGCATTCGCGTTTATCTCACGTTCTTTCATGATCAATACGGCCTCCATGTGGCCAGCCGACTTTGGAATCGACAAAGTCCAAGCTCAGCAACTTTTTGGTGCCGGCATTTGGCCATTCGCAATCAGCATCATTTTGTTCAGTCTGATCATTGACAAAATTGGCTATCGCGTTGCGATGGTTTTCAGCTTTGTTTGCTATGCGGCGTATGCTGCACTGGCATTACTTGCATACAGCACCGTTAAAGCAGAGGGGCTTTCCGGCGAAGAGCTGGCGGCGGCTCAAAAGAGCGGACTTAACTTTTTGACGATCGGTTCGATCATCCTCGGACTGGGGAATGGTACGGTAGAAGCCTTCATCAACCCCGTGGTCGCGACCATGTACTCGAAGAACAAAACCAAGTGGTTGAATATTCTCCACGCCGGATGGCCCGGCGGACTTGTCCTCGGTGGATTGATTACGCTCGGCCTTGGCTCTTATGCAGAAGCCGACTGGCGTCTCCTGATTTACATCATTGCCATTCCTGCTGTCGTTTACCTTGTGATGCTGATCGGCGTCAAGTTTCCTGTCAGCGAACGAGTTGCTGGCGGAGCGACCTATAAAGAGATGCTCGCTGAGTTCGGCGTAATCGGTGCTGCGATCGCAGCGTTCCTGATCTTCCGTGAAATCGGCAACGTTTTTGCTCTGAACGACATTATCGTCTACGGTCTTATGGCTGTTTCCGTGATCGCTTATGGCATCTACTGTCAATCGTTGGGGCGTCCTCTAATGATTTTCCTCTGCCTGATCATGATGCCATTGGCAACGACTGAGCTAGGAACAGACGGCGCGATCGGTGGCCTGATGGAAAAGCCGATGGAAGCTTTAGGAGGAAACGCGCTCTGGGTTTTGATCTACACCTCGTTGATCATGATGATTCTTCGCTTCTTCGCTGGCCCAGTGATCAAAGCATTCACACCGCTTGGACTTCTGGCGATTTGTTCCGCTCTGGCGATTGCAGGCCTCTACTGTCTTTCGATGACCACAACCGCGATTGCAATTTTTGCTGCTGCGACCCTTTACGGAGTCGCAAAAACTTACTTCTGGCCAACCATGCTGGGCGTCGTAGCTGAACAGTTTCCTAAAGGTGGCGCGTTGACGTTGAATGCCATCGCCGGAATTGGGATGCTGACAGTCGGAATCATTGGTGGCCCCATGATTGGCAAGATGCAGGAAGATTCGGCTAGAGTCGCTCTTACCGAACAGAAAGCTGGCATCTACGAAGAAGTTCAAGTCGAGAGCGAATGGTTTTTTGGAAAGTATCAAGCGGTCGACGCATCGAAAGTTGCTGAGCTGGAAAACAAAGAAGAAGTCCAGCAAGTGATTGACACTGCCAAGCAGGGTGCGTTGGCAAAAATGTGCGTCTTCCCCTTAATCATGTTGCTCTGTTATTTGATCTTGATTGGCTACTTCAAATCGAAGGGCGGCTACAAGCCAGCCAGCATCAGTGGTGAAGCAGCTCACTAGCGTGGCAACGAAAAATTGCAGAATTGATGGCAGCCTTCCAAGCAGTTACCAAAGCTTGGAAGGCTGCTTTTTTGTGCATTACCTTCTAGACGATTCACGTTCCAAATACACGAATCCACTTTGCAAAAAACAGTTGACACCACCCGGCAATTGAAATTTCGCCACGTCTGACCCGCTCGTCGCGATTTCAGCCAGTCGGTCAAGCTCACGAAATCCAATTGCTTCCATCGGCCAGTTCTGATTTCGAAAAATCTCTGCAAACAGCTCGCGTAACACCACCGGCGCGGCACCCACCAAATGGTCACAATTGAGCACCGTACGATTGGGGCTCTGACGTTCAATCGCTTGCGGCAACAGCTCAGCCACGACAGAGGAAATAAACGATTGATTTTCGCCCGCCTGCCTCGCCAGCCTGTTGATGTTTGAGTCAACCTGCTCTCCAAATCGCTGTCGCAACATCGGCAACACTTCGTTGCGAAGAAAATTACGAGAGTAAGCTGAGCTTGCGTTTGAAACATCCGTTCGAAACGGTTGATTCCACTGCCGCATCGCTGCGTCAATTTGAGCTGGATCGACGTAGAGCATTGGTCGAACAATCGTCAACGAATCATCGACCAACCGTGTTGGCGGAATGCCGGCAAGCCCGCTGACACCAGTACCTCGAACGATCCGAAACAAAACGGTCTCGGCTTGATCGCCAGCATGATGAGCCGTTGCGATGTATCGACAGTGGGTCTTGCGGGCAATGTCCACCAGAAAGTTGTATCGCTGATCACGAAGCATATTTTCGCTGCTGGAAGACGAAACGTTGCCTTCGTTCGAAACGGTCGCCGAGCCAACATGACACTCGAGCTGCATCTCTTCCGCCAAACGCTGGACAAATTCCTGATCCCGCTCCGAATCTTTGCCCCTTAATTGATGATTGAAATGAGCGACAACCAATCGGCTCGCATGAGCGCTTTCAACACTGCTTACGGCTTCAACAGAATTTCCGGGCTGTTCTTCCATCGACTGCCCAATGGCAACAAGCGTTCGCAGCAGCGCAACGCTGTCTCGCCCCCCCGAAACAGCGACCAGCACGTTGTATTGTTGCCAGCGTCGATAGGGCCACTGTGCCGCGACCGACTGCAGAATCGATTCAATGTCGCAATGGTGTACGTTTGCCATGAACTTTCGCATTTTTACAGACGTATCGACTTCATCCCGGATTATTCACGATGCGTGGGCGTCGACATGGAGAAAGCTTGTTTCATTGGGGCATTGTTTCAGGTTTGTCGTTTCGGCAGGTCACCCAAGACGTGAAACTGACGAATTTGCAAAACTTGCCTCCGCGTCGGGAGAATCGCTTCAAGGGAAAACCTGACGCCTGTCGTCGTGAATAATTCCGGTTCATGACCGAAAGTGCTCAAACAACTCTTGCTTGAGATTTCGGTCTATTGTGTTAGTATGAAAACAAGACAAAACACGGTGCATTCCGTCTTGTCGGTTGAAAACAAAAAACGTTGGTCGTCTTTTCCAACCCGCTTGGCCCTCAATGGTAAAACAAACATGGATCCAATTCGCCTGTTGTTAACATTGATTCTTGGGCTGTTTCCGCGAATATTGCATCACGCTGCGATTCCTTTGGCAACCGTGCTGAATTTTCGTTCGCGTCAACACTTTTGCGATTACGCACTTGGCCATGAAAGGCTGGGTTGGTATCGAGTGACTCTAGAAGTGCGGCCTGCGGGCTATCCTGCTTTTCGAGTTGTAGAAATATCTCAGTGGAGTCGAGGTCGTCCAGATCGCGACTCGAGACAAACACGGAAACGGACTCAACGACTTTAGCGCTGACAGGAAGACGCTCGCACTTCAACCCGAACGCGAACTATTTATTGCCTGCCAACGAAGAGCTTTCAACCCTCCGAGACTGCACCGTATTTACATATAGTACGGAGTGGCATTCATGGACAATACGATCATTGGATTGTTGATCGGCCTAATCGTTTCCGGGGGCGCGGGAGTCGCTTACACCCTGCTGGCTGCCGGCGGCGCGAAAAACAAAGCAAAATCGATTCTTGAAGACGCTGATCGCGAATCAAGAAATCGACTCAAAGAAGCAGACGTCTCCATCCAGCAGCTTGAACTGAAGCGGCAAAAAGAGTTCGAAGCCGAGCTACAAAAATCTCGCGACCGACTTCACCAACGAGAACGCGAAATTGACCGACGTGAAAGCCAAGTCGCTCAGCGAGAAAATGACCTGAAGAAACAGGAAGCGATCGTCGCGACTTCGCAGAATCGGCTGAAAGTGAAAATCGAACAAGTCAGCCAGACAGAACGTGATATCGCAGAAGTCCTCGCCAAGAAGCAGAAGCTTCTGCACGAAGTCACAGGATTAAGCAAAGAGGAAGCTTCCAAGCGTCTGCTAAAACTGATGGAAGACGAATTGGCTGACGAAGTCGGTGCGCGGATCCTTAAGCACGAAAAAAAGATGGAAGAGGTCTGCACGCAGAAATCTCGCGACGTGCTGACCATGTGCATGCAACGCATGGCGGGCTCGCACACTTCGGAAATGACCACCAGCACAGTCGATATCCCCAACGACGAAATGAAAGGCCGCATCATTGGTCGCGAAGGTCGCAACATCCGTGCCTTTGAAAAAGAAACCGGCATCGACGTGATTATCGATGACACGCCTGGCGTTGTGATCGTCAGCGGTTTTGACCCGGTGCGAAGAGAAATCGCCAAACGGACGCTGGAAAAATTGATCGTCGACGGACGCATTCATCCAACTCGAATCGAGGAAGTGACGGCTGAAACTCAGCGTGAAATTCAAGAAGTGATCATGCGCAAAGGCGTCGAAGCAGCAGAAGAAGTCAACGTTCACGGACTCGACAAACGAATCATCGAGTTGCTAGGAAGACTACATTATCGCACCAGCTACAGCCAAAACGTGCTGCGTCACAGCGTGGAAGTCGCCTTCATTTCCGGCATGTTGGCCGAAATGATGGGACTTGATGCAGACCTTGCAAGACGCTGCGGACTGCTTCACGACATCGGCAAGGCTGCAGATCATGATATGGAAGGCGGGCATCCAAAAATTGGAGCCGACTTGCTGAAAAGGGCAGGGGAGTGCGAAGAAGTTGTTCACGCGGCTCTGGGACACCACGATCAGATTCTCGTTGAACATCCCTACACCGTGATTGTGGCAACCGCTGACGCATGCAGTGCCTCTCGTCCTGGTGCTCGACGCGAATCGCTTGACCGATATGTGAAGCGAATGGAAGAGCTCGAATCGATGGCGATCGAATTCAAGGGTGTCCGCCAAGCCTACGCCGTCCAGGCCGGACGCGAGGTTCGTGTCGTGGTTGCATCAAAAGATGTGACCGACGAATCAGCCGCCAAAATTTGTCGCGACATTGCGGCGGCCTACGAAGAGAATCTCTCCTTTCCTGGCGAGATCAAAGTCGTTGTCATTCGCGAATCTCGATTTATCGAACTCGCCAAATAACATCGCAACTGGCGTTAATTCCGTTGGCCTTGTTGAAGCAACGAATGATGGCTCATCAACCGGAATGATTCACGACGACAGGCGTCTGGTTTGATGTTTGAGGCAATCCCCCTGAAGTGGCGACGTTTTTGCAGATTCACCAATACACTTCACACTTCACACTTCACACTTCACACTTCACACTTCACACTTCACACTT
>CAYZPA010000016.1:51518-84800 GCA_964479855.1 uncultured Pirellulaceae bacterium | reverse complement strand
GCGAAATGCTGCGCCCTTCAGGTGTTTTGCCTCCAAGTGTTTCCCCTCGAAAATGATTTGGCCGACAATCACAGCCGCTTGAGTGCCAGCATCGTATATTCGTCTTGTTGATTGGTTGTCGGTGTCATAGCTTTACCTTTCGAAAACACGAATCACTTTACTTCGCAAGGACACGGATGTTCTGGCTTAACGACGCTACCGTGCTAATTACTGGCGGGACAGGTTCCTTCGGTAAGAAATGTGCCAAATATTTGCTGGACAAAACCGGCATCAAAAAGCTGATTATCTTCAGCCGTGACGAGCAGAAGCACGTTGCGATGCGACGCGATCTTTTTCCCGGCGATAAATACCCGCAGATTCGATACTTTGTCGGCGATGTGCGTGACGAACAGCGTCTTGGTCGGGCGATGAAGAACGTCGACTACGTGATTCACGCTGCAGCAATGAAGCACGTTGACATGGCGGAATACAATCCGCAGGAGTGCATTCGCACCAACATTGGTGGCGCAGAAAATGTGATCAACGCGTCCATTGATTGCGGCGTGAAAAAGGTGATCGCACTGTCAACCGACAAAGCCGCCAGCCCGATCAATCTCTATGGAGCAACGAAGCTCTGCAGTGATAAGCTTTTTTCGGCAGCCAATTCGCTATCGGGAGAAAACGGAGCACGTTTTGCGGTCGTGCGATACGGAAACGTCTGGGCCAGCCAAGGTTCTGTCGTACCGTTCTTTCAAAAGCAGGCTGCAACCGGAACACTGCCGATCACCGATCCAGAAATGACTCGATTTATCATCACGCTTGACGAAGCGGTTGACCTGGTGATGCACGCTTTCAAAAAGATGGAAGGCGGCGAGGTGTTTGTGCCAAAAATTCCATCGGCTCGCATCATGGATATCGCCAAAGCGGTGGCTCCGGAATGCAAAACTAAAGTTGTTGGAATTCGTCCAGGCGAAAAATTGCATGAGTGCATGTTGCCGGCGGATGAGGCCAGACAGACGCTCGAATTCGACGACCATTTCATCATCGAACCTTCGTTCCGGCCGTGGACTCGTGAAGAACCGGCTTACGCGACCGAAGGAAAACGTTGCTCCGAAGGGTTCTGTTATGCCAGTGACAACAATCCTGAATGGTTGACCGTGGATCAGCTTCGACAACTAATCGGTTCGGCAAACGTGACATCGGTCCGCAATCTGACTCGCAAAGCATCGTAAGGAGCCGCTTCTTATGAAGATTCCTGGCGGAAAACAAACGATCGACCTGGCCGACGTGAAAGCCGTTTTGACGGCGATGTCAGATGATTATTTGACGACTGGGCCCAAAGTCGAACAATTCGAAACCGCTTTTGCGAAAGCTGTTGACGCTCGGCACGCGGTCGCTGTCAACAGTGGAACCGCTGCGCTGCATGTCGCAATGCATGCTGCCAATGTTGGTGACTCTGGAACGAATTGCTCTGACGAGGTCATTGTTCCAGCGATCAGTTTCGTGGCGACAGCCAACGCGGCCATGTATTTGGGAGCGAAACCAGTATTTGCGGATGTTGAGCCCAATACGTTGCGAATCGACGTTCGTGATGTCGAACGAAAAATCTCACCTCGTACGAAAGCCATTGTTGCGATGGACTATGGCGGGCAACCCTGTGACTACGCGGAACTAAAAAGGATTGCTGATCGTCATCGTTTGATGCTGATCGCCGACGCCTGTCATTCGCTTGGAGGCAGTTTTGGTGCAAGGCCGGTCGGAAGTCTGGCTGACTTTTCCTGTTTCAGTTTGCACCCCGTCAAACAGATTACCAGCGGCGAAGGCGGAGTTGTCACGACCGACGACCAAGCTTGTGCTGCGGCGATGAAGACGTTTCGAAATCATGGAATTGGAACCAATCACCGACAGCGGCAGAAGCAGGTGACTCATCAGTATTCGATGGAATCGCTTGGTTTTAATTATCGTCTGACCGACATTCAGTGCGCTCTTGGACTTTCGCAGTTGAGGAAGCTTCGCTCGTTCACTTCACGTCGCAGCGAAATCGCATCGCTGTATGACGACCTGTTGCAGGACTGCGATTTTGCGACGCCGCTTGAATCCGTGCCCGGTGTCGAACATGCGAGGCATCTTTACGTGGTCCGGTGGAACGCAAAGGCGACGGGACTGCACCGCGATCAAGTGTTTCAGTTGCTGCGGCAACTAGGAGTCGGTGTAAACGTTCACTACCAACCGATTTATCAGCATCCCTACTACCAGCGCAAAATATTGCGAGGCGAGCTTGCGAAAGCTTCCTGTCCGGTTGCGGATGATGTCTACGATTCGATTCTGTCGCTGCCAATTTTTCCTTCGATGTTGGACCAGCAAGTCATCGAAGTGGTGGATTCGCTTGCGGAAATCGCAGCCATGTCAAATCTGCGTTTGAGGGCGGCATAATGAAGACCGTCGCTATTATTCAGGCTCGCGCTGGCAGCCACCGCCTTCCGGGCAAAGTGCTGATGGACGTTGCTGGCAAAACGATGCTCGATCGAGTGGTTGACCGAGTACGTCTTTGTGACGCAGTTGATCAAGTCGTGGTCGCGACAACGACCAAACCCGGCGATGACGCGGTGGCTCAGCACTGTGTGGATCAAAACATCGATTTTGTTCGAGGCAGCGAAGACGATGTGTTGTCGCGTTACGTTTTTGCTGCTGACAGGTTCGCGGCGGACAACGTGGTGCGGATCACTTCCGATTGCCCATTGATTGATCCAGAAATCGTTGACAGCGTTGTTGAGGTGCTGCTTTCTGCGAAAAATTCTGATGAGGAAGGCTACGACTACGCGTGTAACTTTTATCCGCATCGGCTTTATCCGAGAGGCCTCGACGCGGAAGCCTTGACGGTCGAAACGCTACGAAAACTTGATCAGCAAGCCGTTCTGAAACGTCACCGGGAACATGTGACACTGATGGTTTACGAAAATCCATCGCAATTCAAAATGGCTTCGGTCCTAAATCGTTTGGATCACTCTCATTTGCGATGGACGGTCGATACGGCTGAGGACATGGAGTTGGTGCGGACGGTCTATCGTTATTTTAATGAATCAGGGCAGGCACGCTTTGGTTACTCTGACGTCATGAAGGCGTTGTCAATGAATTGGCATTGGTGCAACATCAATCGAACCGTGAATCAAAAAGCGGCTTGAGCCATGGAAGGTAATTCGATGAGAATCGTGATTCGCGCAGATGCCGGGCCAGCAATCGGCACCGGACACGTTATGAGAATGATGGCTCTCGGCCAGGCTTTGGTGCAGATGGATGCCGAAGTCTCGCTGCTAAGCGGCACCTTGCCCGTTGGTTTGGTGCAACGACTCGAATCAGTCGGTATTGAGTACGTTCGATTGAAGAACAGTGAATCCGGAATCGGTGACGCGGATGAGACTTCGAAATTTGCTCGAACCGCCCGCGCTGATTGGGTCGTGCTCGACGGATACCGTCTGGATGCCAAATATCAGGGCCGATTGGCGGTCGACGAAGCGCAAATCATGATGATGGACGACGGCGACCTCGCTGATGCATCCCTCGTTGACATGATCGTGAATCAGAACGCGTATGCAAATTGCGATTCGCAAGGTGGCATCGCGAAAAGGCTCAACGGATGTCGCTACACTCTGTTAAGGTCGGAATTTTTAAGCGCTGAAGCGTGTGAGCCAAAAGTGATTCGACAGCAGGCTCGTCGGATTTTGTTGACCTTTGGCGGTTGCGATATTGGCAATTGGACTCGTCGAACTTTGGAAGCTCTTGGCGGCTGCGGTTCTGATCGTTTGATTGTCGATGTGGTTTTGGGTGCCGGATATCGCGAGCTCGAATCGTTGCTTAACGTAAAACGATCGCTACCTTTTTCTGTACGGGTGCATCGCAACGTCGATCGAATGGTGGATCTGATGCACCGCGTCGACCTCGCCATTACGGCTGGTGGATCCACCTGTTACGAGCTGGCTCGATGTGGCATTCCGGCGATCGCAATTCCTGTCGCCAACAACCAAATGCCAGTTGTCGATGCGTTGGCGCGGCGTGGCGTGGTGGTCGCATTTGATCCAGGGCAGCCTGATGGTCACGAGGCCTTGCGATTGACGGTCAGCAAGTTGGTGAAAGATCAGGGCTTGCGATCTCGCATGTCCCGAAACGGAACGGAGCTGGTGGACGGGCATGGAGCACTCAGGATCGCGCGACTGATGGCGACTTCAGGCGTCGAGTTGCGCGACGCAGTGTTGAGCGACGGTCCGCAGTTGCTGGATTGGCGGAACGACCCGGAAGTGCGTTCGGTTTCCTTTTCAACCGAAGCCGTGAGCTACTCCAATCACATGGCTTGGCTTGAAAGAAAGCTGGAAGATGCAAATTCCAGAATCCTGATTGCGGAAGATCGAAATGGTGTTCCGGTCGGGCAAATTCGACTCGATTTCCAATCGAATCAGCAAGCCATCATTAGCGTTTCAGTCGATCATACTCGGCGAGCTCGCGGGTTAGGGAAAGTCTTGATCGAACAGGCTTGCGAACTTGTTTTCGATGAGTACCCCGCATTGCAGAGCGTTTTAGCTCAGATCAAGCCTGGTAACGTGGCTTCCGAGCGAGCGTTTCGGAATGTTGGTTTCTCACAAATTGAACCCGCGATGATCGGAAAGAAGCTTGCGTTTCAATTTGTGTTGCAAAGAGACGCTATCGAAGTTGCTCGCCGTTCAGTGGCTTAGTGGAAGTTGACGGGCAACCGCTATTGTTGTGCACGAATCGCAAGCTCAATCATTTTGCAGCGGTTGGCGGTGCTCATAAAATCAGTTCTTTTCCGCAAATCGATTCATGTCAAAAACGATTGAAATTCAAGGTCGCTCAATCGGCGAACCGCATCCGGTCTATGTGATTGCAGAACTGTCGGCGAACCACAACGGTGACATCGAACGTGCCAAGGCGATCGTCAGAGCAGCGGCCGCAGCAGGTGCCGATGCAATCAAGCTGCAGACTTACACCGCAGAAACATTGACGCTTGACAGTGACCTGCCTCATTTTCGAATCAGTCATGGAACAGCGTGGGACAATCAACGTCTTTTTGATCTTTATCAAGAAGCCCATACGCCATGGGCATGGCACGAAACGTTGCAACAGATTGCGACCGAGGTTGGGCTCGATTTTTTTTCAACGCCATTTGATGAGTCCGCGGTCGACTTTCTGGAAACGTTGGCAGTGCCGCTTTACAAGATTGCGTCGTTTGAGATCGTGGATATTCCTCTGGTCAGAAAAATTGCCAGTACCCGGAAACCTGTCATCATGTCGACCGGTATGTCGACGACCGAAGAGATCGATTTGGCCGTCCGGACACTTCGAGAAAACGGCTGTTCCCAGATTGCATTGTTGAAATGTACTAGCGCTTACCCAGCGGCTCCTGAATCAATGAATTTGCGAACGATCGCTGATCTGAGTGACCGCTTCGACGTTCCAGCCGGACTGTCAGATCATACGCTGGGCACGACGGCGGCGACGGTGGCTGTCGCGATGGGAGCGTCAGTGATCGAAAAGCATTTGACGCTATCGCGAGCCGACGGTGGCCCCGACAGTCATTTTTCGTTGGAGCCGGGTGAATTTTCGACGATGGTTCGATCCGTTCGTGAAGCATCCGCAGCCCTGGGCAGTGTGCACTACGGTACGACTGAGCATGATGTGAAAAATCGCAGCTTTCGCCCAAGTCTGTTTGCGGTTCGTGACATCGGCGTCGGCGAAGTTTTTACTGCGGACAACATCAAATCGCTTCGCCCCGGCAACGGATTGCCTCCGGTGCATTTTGATGATCTCATGAACCGCGCCGCTGCGGAGTCGATTCCGCGAGGGACTCCGATTGCGTGGAAGCATATCGCTTGAAGCGATGTTGGGTGCCCGTAAAAACGGAAAACTCTGTGGAAAAACAGGACGCAACCAGTTTAGAAAATTTCGCATCGCGATAGACTGTATCGCTTTCGAATCGTCTGACGGTCACGACCTTGTCTTTGAGCAACTCAACCAATTCCAGTGCCGCAGCCTGGCGTGGACTTTATCCGTTCAAGTCGCATTTTCATCAGGTTCAATCCCATCGAATGCATTTTGTCGATGAAGGGGGCCGAGACGCGTCGCCTGTCCTGATGGTGCATGGAAACCCGACCTGGAGTTTCTATTACCGAAACCTGATCACTGGATTGTCAAACGATTATCGTGCCGTCGCTGTAGACCATTTGGGTTGTGGTATGAGCGACAAGCCGAATGGCTATGACTATTGTCTCGCGAATCATATCGACAATCTTTGCTCTCTGGTTGAAAAGCTCGACCTTCGAAACGTGACGTTGGTGGCTCACGATTGGGGTGGAGCCATCGGTTTAGGAACGTTGCTTAAATTGCGCGAGCGGTTCAACAAAATCGTGTTGTTCAATACGGGAGCGTTTCCACCACCTTTTATTCCTTTTCGCATTCGTGTCTGCCGCTGGCCATTGGTTGGTAAGCTTGGATTGCAAGGATTGAACCTGTTTGCCAGAGCGGCGGTGACGATGGCAACCGAACGGCCGGATGGACTGCCGAAAGAAGTCGCCGACGGATTGTTGGTTCCTTACGATTCGTGGTCAAATCGCATTGCAACATGGCAATTTGTGAAAGACATTCCACTTTCGAAAAGTCATCGTACGTGGCAAGTCCTTGCTGACATTGAATCGGGATTGTCTTCGGTCAGCGATTGGCCAATTCGATTGGTTTGGGGCATGAAAGATTGGTGTTTTCGTCCCGAATGTCTCGATCGTTTTCTTGTCCACTGGCCCGGCGCCGAAGTGACTCGATTTGAAAACGGCGGCCACTACATCGTTGAAGACGAGCCTGAAAAAGTCGTTTCGCTGGTTCGCGATTTTATGGATGCGCAACAGTGAGCGTCGAAATGCTCTGGAGTTCTGGATATTCGATAGGTCGATTGGCGGAACTCGCATGCCTGCTGGAAGTTTCAGCTTCGAAGCCCGGCAACGTGCACCGTGGGGCTGACTTTGAAGACGTGACGTTCACAGATTTTGCGGTCAGCGCTGTCGCGTTGGGGCAAGCAATCGATGAATGTGTCCAATGCAGTTACGGCACGACCGTTTTGTCGGTCGCCAAACGAACGGTTGCTGCGGTGAATTCGAACACGAATCTTGGAATCAATCTGTTGTTTTCGGCAATGGCGAAAGCAGCAGCGACTGCCTCCAATAGCTCAGGTCAGGCGACGGAAGAAGCGGTTACTGCGACCGCGACTGCAGTTACTGCAGAGCACCAAATCACAACGGATGCGATGCGGCATTTTCTGTCCGGACTGAGCGCTTCGGACGCGGCGCAGGTATTCGAAGCGATACGACTAATGAATCCTTCCGGGTTGGGGGAAGCGTATGAGAACGATGTTCGCAAACAGCCGGCCGGCACGTTGTTGGAAGCGATGGATGCTGCGAAAGATCGCGACCTCGTTGCGGCTCAGTTTTCAAACGGTTTTGCTGACGTGTTTGAAAAAACGATGCCGTGGATTTTGGAAGGGCGTGACTATTTTGGAAGCCTGATGCAAGGGATCGTTCTTGCTCATGTCAGATTGATGGCAGAGGTACCTGACAGCTTGATCGCTCGAAAAAACGGAATCGATTTGGCGGTTCAAAGTCAGTTGATGGCTCAGAAGTGTGTCGACGCTGCAGATCAAGGTCCGACTGTGTTTTTCGAGATGGTTTCCAATCTTGATTTTTGGTTGCGTTCCGACGGTCACAAGAGGAATCCGGGCACGACCGCTGACTTGATCGCGGCGGGGCTGTTTGCTGGTTTGTTAAATGGAAAACTGACACCACCGTTCAATTAGTTTCGAAACTGTTTTACGATGCGGATGACTTAGCCGGAATGATTCCCGACGACAGGCGTCTGGGTTGCCCTTTGAAGCCATTGCTTGGACGCGGAGGCAAGTTTTGCAAATTCGTCAATTTCACGTCGTGGGTGACCTGTCGAAACCGCAAACTTGGAACAATACCCACTGAAACAAGCTTTCTCCATGTTGACGCCCACGCATCGTGAATAATCCGGGTTTAATTTTGATCCTTCGGTTGCCGATCGTTTTTTTGAAAGCCATTTGATGTCCTCAAGTCCCTATGAAGTTTCGCTTGAAAAAGAGAGCCTCGTTTTTTCGTCGGCTCATTTCATTACCTTCAACGGAAATATTTGTGAGCAGTTACATGGGCACAATTATCGCTGCAAGTGCCGAGTGGTTGGTGGGCTTGATGAAAACGGATACGTAATCGATTTCATTGCATTGCGTGACACGCTTCAGCAGATCGTTGGTGAGCTTGATCATCATGTGCTATTGCCAACAGAGCATCCGACGATTTCAGTTGAGAATAATGAGATCGAAGTGATCGCGCGATTCGAAGGGAAACGCTGGGTGTTTCCGGTAGAAGACTGCGTATTGCTGCCAATTGCCAATACAACGGCAGAACTGTTGGCCAACTGGATCGGTAGGCAGTTGCTCGATCGTTTGGATGAAAAAGCCAAAGTGACGATCGAAAAGGTTGTTGTTTCGGTCGACGAAAATCACGGCCAGTGGGCCAGTTCCGAGATCATGGTTTGAACTTGCGGTAGCGGCCGGGTTTGTCAAAGAAGTACGTCACCAATCGCAAGGCAACGCACCCGAGGCCTTACGAGGCCTTACGAGGCCTCACGGCCATGCGGCTCACTTTGATCGTCCGTATCTTACTGTCATTGGCGGACACAGGGCCAAGGGCTCATCTTGGATAGCCAAAGGTGGGCTATCGCGAACCTGATTCTAATTTAACAACGAATCATAAACTTCGCTGATTCCGCGAGCCATGCTGACGTCTGACAATTCTTCGCGTTGTCTCGCGAAGGCTGACTGACTCATCGATTCCCAGCGTTTCGTGTCACCGATCAGAGTTCGAAGCTTGGTTGCCAAATCATCAGCGTTTCCGGGTTCGACGATCAGACCGTCGACACCATCACGAACTGCTTCCGTGATTCCTTCGACATCGCTGGCGACGACGGGAACCGCGTTGGCCATCGATTCCAGCACGACCATCGGAAGGCCTTCACCGTAGAGCGACGGAAGGACAAACAAGTCCATCTGACGAATCTGGGCGTTGACGTCCGTTTGGAATCCTGTCCATGTAATGTTTTCGCCGATGCCAAGGCGCTGAACACGAGCCATGATCTCGGCTTCGTATTCTGGCGTTTCGAATTGCCCAACGGCTCGCAAATGAACGTTTGTGTTGCTTGATTTCAGTTTGGCGATTGCGTCCAGCAGGACTTCGATTCCTTTTCTTGGTCGGAACAACGCCATCGTGCCAACGGTCCAGGTGCAATCGGGCGAGGGAGCTTGTCGTGTTGGCAAATCGTCAACCACAGAGACCCCATTGAGAACCACATTGAGTTTGGCCTCGGAATGTCCCAGCTCTCGCATGTATCCGTTGAGTGAATTGGAGACGCAGATCATTTGATCGACTCTGCGCAAGCTCTGAGTTTCGATTTGCGTGTTCAGCCAGTTCGAGAATCCTTTGCTGCTGTCTCTGCCCACCGGGCTGTGAACATGATAGACCAAGGGACATTTTAAAGTCTTGGCCGCCATGCTGGCCAGCATCAAGGATCGAGGCGTATGAGCGTGCAGGATCTGATAATTGTTTTCGCGAGCGATTGATACAACGTTACGATAGCACAACAGATCAAACTTGCTGCGCATCTTCAGTTCGTACAGCGGTGTCTGTGACTGCCTGACGGTCGGGAATTTGCCTTCCTTGACGCACGCAAAGCTGGCCGAATATCCAAACTGTGGCATCGCCATCGCCAGCAAGTCTTGAACACGTTCAGCGCCGGCAAAGTGCTCGCCGTTGACCAAATGTAAGACTTTGGCAAGCGAACGATCAGAGGCAGGTTTGTTGGCGGAGGCGACTTGGGAGGATTTCAGGATCACGAGGCATTCCAGATATATTTCGATACCTGAAAACCTAGGTCACTCTCAATTGAGAAGTCGCTTGATGTTGAATCGTCGACGCGAAACGCGACGCAAGCAATGGTCAAATCAGTAAGAATCTGCAAAACCGGAACTTCAAAGCTCAACGTGATGGAGCAAATCGCTTAAAGCACAATTGCTCGCGGATTGTTCACGAGGCGTTGCGTCGAAATGGAGAAAGCATGTTCTATTCAGGTTTTGCTCCACGTTCGTGGTTCCGAATGTTCACCCAAGACGTGAAATGGACGGATTCGCAAAACTTGTAACCGCTTCTTACGCGGCTCGCCCGCGATCGACGAAGGTCGAGTGCCCATAGTTTGCAACGTGTGTCTGTCCCGGAACCGCGCCCGGCATGGACGCAGTATTGGGATGGATGGTTGAATGCGGAGCACCGGTGCCCGGCAACATTGTGTTTGGATGCATCGGAATGGTGCCGACAAAAGGAGCCGGCGCGGTTACAGGTTGATCAGTAATTCCGGGCTTCCGGACCTCGTAACCGAGGATCGACTCGCAGATGTCGATCAGTTTGTCACCGTAGTCCTCAAACCGATAGTTCGTTTGGACTCGACGAGCAGACTTTTCTCGCATGCCTGATGCGATTTCTGGTTGTGCTGCCAACATTCGAATCACGTTGGCGGCGTGACTGTGGTCGCCGTAAGGAACAACGAATCCGGACCCATTGCTGACTGCTTCCTGAGCTCCCCCTGAATCGGCAAACGTGATCACGGGCAGGCCCGCAGCCATCGCTTCATGGATGACACAGGGAAACGGGTCGACACGAGACGACAACAGGAATGCATCGGAACCCATGAAGTAAGGTTCGACGTCTTCGCGTTCACCGATGAAGTGAACGTAGCCTTTGGCCGGAGAGTTTTCGAGGTCCAGTTGTACGTAGTGATACGGCGAGTGAGTCCAGCGGGGGCCCTCACCGACCCAGACAAAGTGAATCGGAGTATCGACGGACAAGTTAGACTGCGAAATGGTCGCACGAGCCACGTTCACGTAGTGATCGATGCCTTTTCGCAAATCAAGCGTCCCGCATCCGAGCACGATGAAACTGTTGTCGGGCAGGTTGAGTTCCTTGCGAAGTCGAGCATGAGCTTCGTCGCGGCTGATGCCGGTGCCAAACGCTGGGTCCAGCAACCCCTGCGATAGAACGGTTCCTTTGCCGTACGGTACTTCCGTGAATGCTTCGGTCGCTTCTCGTACCGCGTGCACAGGAAAGACGACTCGATGAGACGCATCAAAAACGGTTGAGTAGTCTTCGTGCGTGTAAGAGGAAGGAAGTTCATGAACCAATGCGATCGTTGGAATCCCGTGCGCTGCCAATTCAGCTGCGACGAATCGCGATTCCATGCTGTTGCAAACCGCCATGATTGGCGGGTTGTTCTTTTCGCGATTTACGAATTTTTCGATTCGTTTGGAAAGTTCCTCGCTCGATTCCCGAGGCAAATTCAGACAGTCGACGGTGCTTAGTTTGTCGAATTCGGCCGCCAGAAATCCTCCGCTATGAAGGATCGTGTCGCAATCAACATCGCAACGGCTTTGGAAGTGTTTCAGGACATTCAGGATGATTTTGGGAGCACCGGTGCGGGTGGCTTCATGAGAAACGAAGGCGATTCGACGGCGCTTTGGCTTGGGTGCTTCACTTTTCTTTCGCGATCGAAATAGTCTCATTGTTGATCCTGGAGCAACGAGCTTGATGAAGCTCGTATTCGGCGGGAAATGGTGTCAATAACGTGCTAAGACGATAGCAGGACCACCAAAATGCCGACATACGGATCGTTTGCTAGCAGCTTGCAAACGCCGGCGGTACTTCAAGCCGAGCGTGCAAAAAGATGCTGAAATGGAGCGCTGTTTTCTGCGGCCTCAGCGACGGTGCTGTCGCTGACGATACGTCCCAGACGCAAAACGATCACTCGGTCCGCCAGCGAAAGCGAAGATTCGCGGTGCGTGATGATGATGGTGGTACGGTCCCGAATGAAATCCGCCAATTCGCCATGAATCAAAGATTCTGCTTTGCCATCAATTTGGCTTGTCGCTTCATCCAGAATCAGAATTCTGGGGTTCGCCAAAACTGCTCGAGCGATCGCGACTCGCTGTCTTTGACCTGCAGAAAGCTCACCTCCGTTGTCGCCGATCTCTGTGTCGATCCCCATCGGCATCTCAGACAAAAAGTCGTCTAGGCGAGCAATCTTTATCACGTTGGCGATTTCAATTTCAGTCGCTTCCTTGTTGCCGTAAGCGATGTTTTCGCGGATCGTGCCATTGAAAAGCACCGAATCCTGAGTCACCCAGGCGATTTGCCGTCGATGCTTTCGCGGATGGACGTCTTTTAGATCAACATCGTCGATCAGGATTCGTCCATTGTTCGGGTCGTAGAAGCGGCACAGCAGGTTTACCAAAGTCGATTTTCCGGAACCGTTCCCGCCGACGATCGCAACGGTCTGACCGTAAGGGATCGTAAAATTCAATTTTCGCAGAACAGGTTGTCTTGGCTTGTACGTGAATGTGACGTCTTCGAAAGTGATGCTTTGGTTATGCACCGGCGCCGGCTGCGGATTCTCTGGAGCTTTGACCCGGTTGTCGACGTCGTAGGTTTTGAACAGGTTCTGGCAGGCAGTATTTCCGCGTACCAAAACATTGATGACTTCGGTCATCTTGCGAGCCGGATCGGCGGCGGCGGCGAGCATCGCATAGAACAGCAGCAGCATCGTCGGGCGGATTGGCGTTTCGCTAATTTGAATGCCGAACATGTGAGTTTCCTGGTACAGCACCAACCAGGCGCCCGACAGGATTGCCAATGCGATCGAAATGATTCCAAGAATCTCGGAGATGGGGCGAAGCAAAGAATCGTAAAGCGAAATGCGTAAACTCATCTGGTAAAGCGTATGAGCATTTTTGCGAAAGCGTCGCCGTTCAGTACGCTCACGATTGAAAATCCGAACGGTTTTGACTTTTTGAAACGTCTCGATCAAGGTCTGAAAGACATCTGCCATGCCGTCCATTTCATTCTGCGTTGAGCGCTTCATCTTTCTTGAAACGCCGCGAATGATGACGGCTCCCGCAGGCACGACGATCAGCGAAATCAACAGTAGCGGTAACGAGATCCATGCCGCGACGGCAAGGCAAGTCGCCATCTTGAAGGGTTCACGAAGACACTTGCCGTAAAAAACGGCCAGCCCGCTGTTGACCATCATCATGTTGTGGGAAAGATGGGTCATCATGTTCGATGTTCCCAAACGATCCATTCGAAACTGGTCCAGCTCAAGAGCTTTGCGATAATAGATACGTCTAAGATCCAGCACTGTTTTGGCGGCGACCCTCGCGGTAAGCCACGCACTGGCGACCAGCAGGATTCCTTTCAAAACAGAAACCAGCAGCAACCAACCCATCGCAAGTAGCAGAGTCTGGAACGGGTCGTCGGGAGCCCAGCGGCGAATAAAGGGCTTAAACTTCTGCTGGTATCGAGCCAGTAACAGGGTTTCTGCTTTAAGTTGGTCGCGATTGATGTCCAGCTTTAAACCGATTTTGTAAGCTTCGTCTTCGGAAATTTCCGAGTCGCCAATCTTTGCTTCGCCCTCTGCGATGTCTTTCTCGAGACTGGCAATTCGATTGGCGGAGTTTTCAATCTCTCCATCGATCCAGTCTTCACAAGTTTCACTGCGAAGGACCACTTGAACCACCGGCAGGACCGTGGTGATGCTGGCTGACCACAAAACGGAGATCATCACGGCGCAGAAAACTGCTCCGAGGATCGTCCACTTGTAGCGGAGCGACATCAAGACTGCGCGGAAGAATGGTTTCATGAAGATCGTCTAAAATCGCGGCGGAGCAGGAAGGTTGGATTCAATTGCAAGCTTTTTTCAGCAGGAGAGTTTCTGCTCAAAAGTCATCTATCCGTATTGCTCGGCATGTTGGCGACTGGCTCTTGAAGCGTCAACAACAATCCGCTGGGTGGCTGGTGAGACTGCGGGTTCTGGGAAGGGCTGAGCTGGGCAATTGACACTTTTCAACGCTCACTTTCGAAGTCGTCGTGGATTTGTTGCCGCGCGACGGTCAGGTTCGCTGTGAGCCGAGTCACGTAAGCACCGGTTGTTTAGTGATCCGGGTGTTCGAGAGCCAAGTCGCGTGAGCGGTCGGGAGCAGCAGGATTTGTGTCACCTGTCGTGTGGCAACGCACCCGAGGCCTCACGGCGATACGGCGCACTTTGCCTCGTGAGCTGTCGCGCTACCGTAGCTGGACTCTCCAGAGCTTGTCGATTGATCGAGCCGTTTGGGCGATAGCCGGCGATAGCCCCGGTTGAAGTATCGTTAACCGGGGCTATCGCCGGCTAACCCCCAAACGGCTGGCATAAAAATCTCGATTTGCAATAAACGACAAGCTCGCCAGAGCACTAGCCGATTCGCAAGATGGATTCGATGCGTCGAATCACTTCGTCAGCAGGATAGTTCGCGTTCGGAAGTGAGATGCTCTGACTGTCTTCCAGCCATGCGGCCACTTTCTTTTGAGCCGCGATCGCGGTGCTGTGTTTGCGATTGCCGAAATGCTCGCCAATTTCTGAAAACGCGGCTCCGGTGTGCTGTCGAGCCAAATACATCGCCAACATCCGCGCCACGCTGACTCGTTTTCGACGACTCGAAGACCGAAGCTCATTCGATTTCACACCACAGAAATCACAGACCGCCTGTTCGATTCCAGCGATCGTTGTTCCGACCGAAGAAAACGCCAGCAAATCGCCCAGTACATCCTGAGCCAAATGCATGGTCACTTTTTCCTGAAGCGAAGTCGATACGGCAAGCAACCGGTTGATCGCTCCGGTGATTCTGCGAACGTCTCGCGTCATGTGCTGAGCGATTAGCTCGCGAACTTCCATCGGCAGCTTGAAATTTCTCTGAGCACAAATCTGTTCAATGATCTCGAGGCGACCATCAAAACCCGGATACTGCAATGGACAAGTCAAACCACCAGTCAAACGTGCGGCAAGGTCAGCTCCTAGTCCTTCCAATTCCACCGGAGGACGATCCGCAGTGACAACAACCTGTTTACCGGCTCGAGCAAGATGATCAACCGTCTGCAGAAACTCGCCCAGCGTGGCACGCTTGCTAGAGAAAAACTGAATGTCATCGATCGCCAAAATGTCGAGGTCACGATAACGCCTGCGAAACATTGGCAAGCCACTGCCACCACGCAGCGAACTGATGAACTCGGTGGTGAACTGTTCCGCTGAAAGGTAGACGCAGCGACTGCGGCGCAAACGGCGTCGATAGTCATTGACGATCGCTTCCAGCAAATGGGATTTTCCACAGCCAGTCGGTCCGTACAAAAGCAAAGGTGAAAACTGCCCGGGACAATCAAACACCTGTTCGACCGACGCTCTGGCTAAACGATTTTCGTTGCCGAACCAATACGATTTAACGTAGCGAGCTTTCGGCCGATTGGATTTCGTTCTTCGGCTGGCAGGGTTACCGCTTGCCCGAAGCTCATCTTCTGGTTGATGAAAGGGGAGGAAAGTCTGAGGATCTTTTTCGCGAATGAAACCTGAATCTGAATCGATTTCAGATTCAGTAGACGTATCGAAATCGCTCGAAACTTCCGAAGTTCGTGGATCGCCAGGCAAACGTTCCGCCTTGTCGATTTCGCTTTCGGTCCGAGTCGCAAACTCGATCCGTGTTTCCGGTCCCGCGATGCGATGAACCGTTTCGCGAAGGTCACCAGAGAATCTCGTTTGCAGACGACTCAAACTGAACGCGTTGGCGGCAAAGACCTGGACTCGATTGCCATCAAAAACGATCGACTCATCTCCCTCGAACCACATGTCAAAGACAGTCTGACCAATCTGATTCGCCAGAGCGTTTCGGATCGCTTTCACAATCTCCGCCTGGAGTTGGTCTGGTTGAGGTTGCAGTGAATCCTGAGTCGACAAAGTTACATCCTGATACTTATCGAACGAACAACACGGCTTTTTTTATTCGTCGTGACGAGCAAATGAATTGCTGTCGCTGACCAAAATATCGACCGTTGTTTTCCATCCCAAAAAGGTTCGAACGGCCGCTTCGTTGCGTCGCCTTCGATTCCTTTCAACTGAAGAGACGCGATTTTAGGTTTGCTAGCACCTCTGTCAAACCACGTATTTGAAAATCAAGTTAAGTTTCTACAAATGAAAGTTAACGACCGACGTTTTCCAAAAACAAGGCAAATTTCAACATCTTGAAAAGTCAAAATCTGTTCGCAAAGTAGTGGATAAAATGTTGGGAAAATTGCTCTTCGATTTTTAACCTCTACTGGACCGCCATCGCGGGCTGCAAAAACGATTTAAATTCCTCGCTGATTTGCGTTCTGCCTTCCGGATTGTTCAGTTCCAGCACCAGAGCCAGTCGCTGAACCGGATTGCTTTTATCGATGACCGCCGGATGTTTCATCAGCAGGCCGCTGTTTTTGCTGACGTACAGGCCGGCCCAGTGAGTCGGTTGCGGACGCAGTTGATAAGGACCCGCTACGGTTTGAAGCAAACGATTCGCGTCGCCTGTCCAGCCGCGGAAACTAATTCGTTGTACCCGGTGGTTTGCGTCGAAGAAATAAGTTAGGGAGCCGTGGAGGTCCCATGAGTTTGTACCGGTCACCAAAGCGACACGCATTCCGTGGAGTCCACGATCTGCCGGCGTCGTGGAAACTCGATCCCATCGCGAAGTCACCCAGTCCTTGGTTAAGTCGAAACGGAACAACGTTGCGAAATCAGCAACGGGCACAAAGCTCATTGGCTTTGCGTTCAAGTCGGGTCCGTTCGCGTCTCCGGGAAAAACGAGCGTCTCTGTTCGACCGTAGTCGGGAACCATTCCCGGCTGATTCCACTCTTGCTGGTTGAAAACCATCTGATTCGCATTGGTTACGGTTCCAGTCGTGACGCTTGCCCGATTGAACTGGGGTACCGGCGCCGACTGCAACGTAGGCGATTGACTTGCTGCCGGTTGGATTGAGCCATGTTGAAAAGCGGTTTGTAACTGGTGCGGCGGCCGTTGTGGTTGCCCGTAAGTCTGGCCGTTCTGCATGGGCAGACTCTGCGAGGGCAGATTCTGCGCGGGCAGACCTGGTATCGGATTAGGTAAGTTGACGTTTCCCGCGAATTGATTTGCCGAGGTAGGGAATGGGGCAGTTGGAAATGGGTCGGGCTGGAATTGAGCGGTTCTTTGACTGCGTGAATACAGCATGGGTCCGCCCACCATTGTCATCAGAATGACAGGTAGGAATAGCGATTTGAACATGTGATGATCCTCGTCATTGGCACGGACAACGTCAGAGTCGACAGGCAAAAATACACGCGCCGTAAGAGGAAGGCCCAATGCAAAGCAAATGAGACTGAAAACCGCAATCAAGTGTTGTGCGACCTTGGCGAATGTTGCCAATATCGCGACAACGATGCCTGGGTAGACCTGAGCGGTTAAAGCAATGCGGCCCGTACGAGTAAATTTTACGGGTCACCAAAGTGCTCTCGCAGCCATTGAGCGTCCACGCCCATGACCGCTGCTGCAAATGACTCATTCGTTTGGTGGTCCGCTTTTCGAACGTCACATCGGTAGTCCAATTCTTCCAGCAATTCTTCCGCTCGTTCTTCAGGCAATTTTCGCCGAATTTGTCTCAGCAGAGCCTGAAAATCACCGTCTTCGATGGCTTCAGAAAACGATTCCCACTTTCGAAGCATGTGACCCTGATTATGTTGCAAAATTTGAGCACGACAGAGCTTCGCGATTGATTTCATTTCCATCAACGCTGCACAGGTTCCTGCCATCACCAAAGCGCGGTTGCGATCCTGCATCATCCGCCGGCTCTTGTAAGCTTGAGCGAGTCGTAGGAACAGGATCAGTTCTTGTCTTGGTTCGATAAACAATGTCAACCAACGAAAATGAGCAAGGTCACGCAGAATGATGCGGCCGAATAGTGTCGAAAAGCTGGAACCGCATTCCTTCATTGTAGTGAATTGACGGCTCACAGGCTAACATCGTCTTTATGGATTCCATACCGCCCGACAATGATGATTTCGACCCCAAAGCGATGCTCGATTTTGAGTGGCTGGTCTCCGACGCAGCGACCTTGCCGCTGCAGAAAACGCAATCGCTGTTCGTGGAAGATATCAACCCGCTCAAGATTGCTCGTATGCTGCGAAAGACAATGACGCCGCAACGTGCAGCCTTGGTCATGGAGCAGGCGCAACTGCGGATTCGTGCTCGTCGAAAGTTTCCTGACGCAGACCGGATGTTTTTCACCGGACGAAGCCTCGAGCAGTCATCGTCCACTTTGCTGGCGGACTACAAAGCAAAAAAGTTTGCCGGCATGCGGAAGGTCGCTGATATTTGTTGCGGAATCGGAGGCGACTTGTTGGCTTTGGCCGGGCGTTCCGGGAAATTAAATGATGCAAATGAAGGATCGAATGCCGGGTTGGAAACGGTCGGTGTTGACCGGGATCCGATTCCGGCTCATTTTGCAGCTTGGAATGCGAAAGCTTTGAAACTGAAAAATGTCTCGACTTGCTGTGAGTCATTTGAAGCGTTTGACTTGTCGAGTTTCGATGGCGTGCATCTGGATCCTGATCGGCGAGTCAAATCTCGCACCGTGGTGGGGAATTTCTTTCAACCGACACTCGAAGCGATTTTTGAATCTGTGGATCCTCGGCGACAACGGGTTGCCGTCAAAATTGCACCCGCTTCTTCTATTCCTGCATTTGATTTTCCGATCGAACGTGAGTGGATTGGTGACTGGCGCGAATGCAAGCAACAGGTGTTGTGGTGTGGGCCAGGTATCGAAAGTGATCGAACGGTGGCAACGGTGCTGCGTAAGGATGCAGAGGTGTTTCAATATTCCGGTTTTGATCCCGAAGAAGCCCCTTCGCCAGTTGCGGCGGACGAAATTGGACCATTCCTTTACGAGCCACATGCGACGGTGTTGGCTGCGAATCTGTTAAGTTCGATCGCGAAACAACACGAGTTGCAAATATTAACTCGAGGGATCGCGTACCTGAATTCAGCTCGTGAGCTGCCTGATCTTTCGCCGCTGCTAAAGGGCTATCGAGTCGACAAAGTTTTACCCGTGGATCTGAAGATCCTCGCAAAGGAATTTCGAGCGATGAACGTGGGGAAGCTGGTCATCAAGAAGCGAGGCGTTGACCAATTGATCGCCAATAAAATCGCTCGCATCAAACTTGTTGGCGATGAAAAAGCGACCATCGTCTTGACGCGTCACCAGCGAATTCGCAGAGCCATTTTCGTGACGCGGCTCAAGCCGGAAGAGTAGTGCAAATAACCGGAGTTGACGTTTGTCATTGTTCGTTGCTTTTTCCAGAGCAAGAATCAGCTTTCAACGTTTCCCTATGAAGGTTATTTAGCCGGAATTATTCACGACGACAGGCGTCTGGTTTGATGTTTGAGGCGATTCTCCTGAAGTGGCGACAGTTTTTGCAGATTCACCAATTCACTTTGTGGGTGAACTGTCGAAACCACAAACTTGGAACAATGCCCCAATCAAAACAAGCCTTCTTAATTTTGACGCCCGCGCATCGTGAATAATCCGGGTTTAGAACTTCCAACACCAGGCGGATGCCTGTGTCGAAAACGCGAAATGAGGATTTGCCCGGCCGCCTTCTTCGCAGCCTATGTGAAACAGGCGGATTCGGATTTTGAATCGGCACTCTGCAACCACCAATAGGGATCGGTTGCCTCTTCGCTGGCGTTTGGGGCATTCACAAAGACGTGTGCGAACATTGACGGTTTTCCAGCTTCAATCGTTCCGTAACGGCTTGCGATTCCCAACGCTTTTGCGCCGTTGGAAGTGCCAAGTTTCAGGATCTCTTTTGGTGTGACATTGGGGTGACCTTGCGAGACCGTTTTAAGTTCTTCAAGAAGGCTCAAGTCAGGATTGGACGCTCGGGAATCCGTTCCAATTGAAACGTTGACACCCAAGTCGATCGCAGTGCGAAGTGGCCAAGCTGAATGATCAAACCAACGATGCGTTCGTGGGCAGTAAGCAACCGAGATATTTCGTTTCGCGGCGAGTCTGAGCTGGCTTTTGCTGAGATAGTTTCCGTGAACCAGCAGAGGCTGCGGAGACAATGCCAGTTCTTCAATGATCGAATCGATGTTGTAGTCGAGAGAATAGGATTCCGGTCGCCATGCGCCGAGCTTTTTCAGCAGGTCAACAAATTCGCCGGTCTGACTTTCAAGCAACTGCAATTCTTCAAGGGTTTCTGCGACATGCATGGCAACGGGAGCGCGGTGCCCGATTTCTATAAGACGCTTCAAAAGTTGCGGATGGACGGAATAGGGAGCGTGAGGACTCAGGCCACAGACTGTCATGTCGCCGCAATGGATCTGTGCGGCAACATGAGCCTTCGCGTCATTACAGCGATCCGAAATCAGGTTGACATCGGTTGTAAGTTGTTCTGCAAAAAGGGTCTTGTGGATTTGCGGTTCAATTTTCTGGTAGTCTGCCATGTCGAAAGGCGCCGTGGCGATTTCACCGACCGCGACGGTGCCGTTTGCTGCCAGCTCTTTCAGCCCGCGTTCGATCGCAATCCGTTTCGAGGCATCGGTCAACGACATTCGGTATGGCATCAGTTCGCCAATCCACTTCGGCAGCGTGATTCCGTGATGTCCTAACGGTTCGTCGAGGCTGCTGAATTCGAGATGGGTGTGAACGTTGATGAATCCCGGTGTCAGAACGCCATCAAAACGGACGGGCTCATAGGCGTCGGTGCTTATGGCCAACTGTTCTTCGGAGCCCATCCATGAAACGAGTCCGTCTGAGACAACGATGGCTCCATTTCGAATCGGTGGCGAGCTAACCGGAATGACCCACGGGGCCAGCAAGACTCTCTTTTTTTGCTGGCTCATCCGGCTTCATCGCTTTCTGGTTCGGGGCTGGGATCATTGGTAGGTTTCGCTTGCGGCGATTCTGATTCACTTGTTTTTTTTGGATCCGTCGCGGCTTTTTGGTGTGGCCGTTCATCTTCTGTTTTCTCAAGGATCAGAATCTTCTGCCAGATCTTGTGGGAAAGTCCAGACGTCAGTGCTTCCAATTCCGAAGCAGAAGCAATCGCAACCCCATCGTCGAAAGCCTGCACGTACACCGCCGCAATCTTTCCGGTCAGAGAAAGCAGCTCGCTACAATAGTCCAGGTATCGTCGAAGCTCGAAAGAGGACATTTCCATCTTCGGAGACATTCGGCCTCGAGCGTATACGTATTCTCCTTCCGAGATCCGATGAGGATCCTTGGTCAGCTGATGCATGTCGATGATATGGGCGACAGACCGAAGCTCATGCAGTGCCTTCAAAGCGCGATTGCGTTTGTAACGCGTTTCAAATGTCAGCAAAAAGAAAATCGCGGCGCCGATCAGGACGACATCGTTAATGCTGGCTTCCATCACGGTGATGAAATTGGTGATGCTTTTTTGGTTTTTCTTTGGCAACAAGTCGAGATCGTCATGGTTCATCCCGAAGGTGAACAACGCAGCGATGGTGCCGATGACGATAAGCACACAGATCGTATAAGTCAGCAGTCGTAGCCAACCAACTGGCCGAGCGATCCATTCTGACCGCTGCTTCATGTTCTCCGCCACGGTTAGCAGATGGGCGCAAACCTGACGAAGACCCGACTTTGGAAACCGCTCCTCAATCCGCCCTTCCAAAAGCTCGATCGTGGCAATGATTTTGGCGGAATCGATCGCGGAGTAGTTTGCCAAACTGGTTTCACTCAATTCGGCTTCGTTTCGGCTTCGGGACATTCATGTTCAGGAAATAAATGGGTGGCTTTCAAATTCAAGCATAACGTTATTTGCAGGCCGATCCAATTGGACTGCGATAACGTCCGGGCATCCTGACACCCGGAATGATTCACGACGACAGGCGCCTGGCTTGCCCTTTGAGGCGATTCTTCTCAAGTGCCGACAGGTTTTGCAGGCTCGTGAATTTCACGTCGTGGGTGAACTGTCGAAACCACAAACTTGGAACCATACACCGATGAATAGGCTTTCACTATTTCGACGCCCACGCCTTCGTGAACAATCCGGGCTGACAACTCGATTTAACTTTTTTTCGAAGGTGCGAGGAACTAACTTTTGCGGCTGCCGTCAGAGGCCTATTGGGGTCACGAATCAATCATGGAGTCACGGAAATGTCCAGAATTTATCCTTTGTTGACGCTCTCGATCGCTATCGCCATTGCCTTCAGTACAGCTGCCGATTCGTGCCGTGGGCAGGAAAAACAGACGACAGAAAAACAAACCGATAAAGAAATAACGATCAAGATCGATGTCGAAGTAAAAGACGATGAAGACGAAAAGGATGACGGGGAGGCAAAGGAAGGCGACCGAATCCCGGTCGACGTTGCGATTCTGTTAGACACATCCAATTCGATGGATGGCCTGATTAGTCAGGCACGAAGTCAGCTTTGGACGATCGTGCAGCGGCTGTCGGTGGCGGAGAAGGAAGGACGCAAGCCAGCGTTGCGAGTCAGCATTTTTGAATACGGCAACACGAATTTACCAGCGACCGAAAACTATATTCGTCAGGTCCTGCCGTTGTGCGATGATCTGGATAAGGTCTCGGAAAAGTTATTCGCTCTTTCGACTCGGGGAGGCGATGAGTACTGCGGCGCGGTGATTGGGGAAGCGGTGGATCGGCTTGACTGGAGCAGCGATCCAGATGCCTATCGATCGATCTTTATTGCCGGAAACGAATCATTCACTCAAGGAGCCGTGCATTACGCCGAATCATGTGCCAAGGCGAAGTCGAAGAATATCATTGTCAACACCATTCACTGCGGCGACCACTCGACGGGAGTCGCCGGCAAGTGGGCTGACGGTGCCATCGAGGGCGGAGGAGAGAGTTTCAATATCAATCAGGATCGCCAACAGGTCAGAATCAAATGCCCGCAAGATAAATTGATCATCGAACTTAACGCAAAACTGAACAAGACCTATCTTTGGTACGGAAAAAAAGCAACGCGTGAGTACTCGATGAACAATCAGCTGGTGCAGGATTCCAACTTCGGAATCGGAGGCGGTGGTGCTCTCGGCATGGGGGGAGCTGCACCTTCGGCAGGTTTTTCCAGCCGCGTTGCATCAAAGGCAAGCAGCATTTACGACAATCGCGGTCGAGACCTTGTCGACGCTTCGAAGGCAAGCGAAGACGCATTGGCGAAAGTGAAAGACGATGAGCTTCCTGAAGAAATGCAGAAAATGACGGCGGAACAGCGGAAGGCTCACGTTGCAAAAATGGCTGCGGAACGAGCGGCGATTCAAAAAGAGATTCTGGAACTGTCCAAAGCCCGTGAAAAACATATTGCGGCCAAACGTAAGGAGCTCAGCAAGGTAAAGGGCGGTACTTTTGGTGATGCAATCGTGACGGCCATTGACAGTCAACTTGAATCCAAAGGGTTTTCGAAGAATAATCCATAGCCAAGTCCGAGATCACTTCCCTCGAACGAGAGGAGCTTCCGTAGCATTAAAGCCACGGAAGCTCTTTTTTGTTTTCTTCTGCCCGACGGTTTCACGAGCTTGGGCAAAATTCTCTTTGTTGATCGTTGTGAGCCTTGTTGGATTCTGGACGCTCTTGGATTCTGGATCCTCTTGAATTTTGGGATCTGTTGGAGAAACGGGCTCGACGGATCACAAGTGAACCGGAATGATTCACGACGACAGCCGTCTGGTTTGTCCTTTGAAGCGATTCTCCGGACGCGGAGGCAAGTTTTGCAAATTCGTCAATTTCACGTCGTGGGTGACCTGTCGAAACTACAAACTTGGAGCAATATTCCAATGAAACAAGCTTCCTCCAAGTAGACGCCCACGCATTGTGAATAATCCGGGTTAAAGAGTCGCGAGTGAGCGAACCCGTTTCTGTTCGCCCATTACTGATCGCCACCTCCGCGAGCCATGCTGACTCCCCACAGCAACGCGCCGACGACGATCATGGCTCCGCGAATGATCCAGCCAGTGGTGGCGCCCCAGTTGTCGATCCAAGCCAGAACAAGAAGCTCCATGTTGACGAAGTAAAGAACCGACGAAATAACGCCGCCCAGAAACAGAAGTGAACCAATGCCTTGCATGTTATTTTACTTTCAGTGAAATAGGGAGTCTTTGTTTTGTAAGCGGGAACTGTATACCGCACCAAATTCTATCATTGTCCGGCGACTTGTTCGACACGAATCAGTTTCATCCCGGATTATTCACGAGGCGTTGGCGTCGACTTGGAGAAAGCCCGTTTCATTGAGATGTTGTTCCAGGTTTGTGGTTTCGACAGTTCACCCACGACGTGAATTGGTGATTCTGCAAAAACTGTCGCCACTTCAGGAGAGTCGTCTCAAACATCAAACCAGACGCCTGTCGTCGTGAATAATTCCGGTTCATCAGACGCCCCGGTATATTCCCGTTCTTATCCGGTGCAGAACCGCGAGTTCCACTGAAAGTGTTCTGCTCAACTCAAGTCGAACGTCGTATCGGACACCGGCTTCCAGGAGAATCGTTCCCGTGTGATTCGTCGCTGCCTGGTCGTTCCACTGGTCGATGATAAATCGGCCATCAACATAGAGCCGAACTCCATCGTCGCTACGAGTGTTGAACGTATAGGTTTCGCTAAACCGGGATCGTTGTCATCAATCGTGACCGTTGCAGTGCGAGGGGCAAGCAGGTTGCATCGATTCTGTATTTTCGACGCCGGCCGCAATGACTTGAACGGTCGCAAGCATCATGCGATCTTCCAGCGGTTCAACGTAGAGAGAAGATGGGCCTGGGTCCTGATCGCGATATTGGCGTGGCATGGCAAGCTTTCAGTTGTAGGAAAATTTTGGTGATCGACGGGGTGAAAATCAGCCTTTTCCGGTTACCCGTATCGTAGTAGCCCGCAATTGAAACACAATCGTTTTTGCAGTCCCAAAATCAGGTTCGACGCCATCCATTACGCCCGGAAAACCAAGGCTTCATTGGTTCCAATGCGGCATCTGTCCTGATCTGACAGTTCTTGGCGATTGGGCGACTTGAGGATGATTTGCGACGCCTGTACGTCCAAAGGCGATCGCGCGTTCTCCGTGCCTGGTTTCGCCAACCGCACTAAAACGGACAGCTCTTGACCTGACGTATTGTGGTAGACCAGCGTGTAGAGCCCAGTTTCGACATCGGCATCGACTCGCATTCGGCCCTGATCCAAGAACCCTTCGCTTCGAAAGTTTTTTCTAAATCGAATCAGGTCGCGGTACCATTGCCTCATTGCCGCATCGCCGTCGCTCGCCTGTCCAAGCTTGGATTTGAAAAACGAGTCGGGATCAAGCGGCGACAGCCCATTGAGTTTTGCGAGCTCGGGAAACTCCGAGGCGCGGCCTTTTTCGACACCGTCTCGAACCCACGAATCATGGAAGTCGACAAAGAACAGAAACGGATTCTGGCACGCGAACTCCTCACCCATAAACACCATCGGAATCGCCGGGTACAACAAATACAATGCCGCCGCAGCCATTTGGAATTCCCGCGAAGCCAATTCGTGAATGCGGTGCCCCAGTGGATGGTTGCCAACGGTGTCGTGGTTTTGCATGCCGACGACGAAAGAACTCAAGTCCGCTCGCTCGCCTCGATCATGTCGCTCGTACGGAAAGTTTTCATAGACGAACCCCTGCTGCAAAGCGATCGCAGCATCGGATTTGCCGCTGTGGTCGCGGTGGCACAGATCCAGTCCCGGTTGTCCGATTCCCAGAACGGAGTGCATGATGCCATCGCTCCAAACCGCGTCGAATCCTGAGGCGTATTGCGATGTGCCTTTGGTAAGGCTCGCATTTCGCACATTGGTTTCTCCAATCAGATGGACCGTTCGCGCCAGTCGCTGCGCCGACTGATCAACTGCCTCGCAAACCGACATCGACATGGGAGTGTCGCTGTCGTCGAACATAAAGTGCACCGCATCGAGACGCAGTCCGTCCAGACGATAGTTTTCGATCCAGTGCGTCGCGCAATCGCAAATGAACTTCCTTACGAAATGGCTGTCTTTCCCATCAAAATTCAACGCGTCTCCCCAGGGCGTTTTATGACGTTTGGTGAAGAAGGGGCCGAATTCCGAAAGGTAATTTCCTTCCGGTCCAAGATGATTGAAAACAACGTCCAAGATCACGCCCAAACCTTGCTGATGACAGGCGTCAACAAATCGCTTGAAATCATCGGGGGACCCGTAAGTGTTCTGCACGGCGTAGAGCCCGACGCCGTCATAGCCCCAATTCCATTTTCCGGGGCACTGAGCCAACGGCAGCAGTTCGACAGCGGTGATGCCAAGATCGATCAATTCCGGCAAGCGTTGAATCGCTGAATCGAAAGTGCCTTCATTGGTAAAGGTGCCGATATGCAGTTCGTAAATGATCAGGTCGGATTTGGGGACGCCTTTCCAATCGGCCTGCCATTCGAATTTGCTATGGTCGACAGCAGTGCTCCATTCATGGACCGAGGACTCGAACGCGTGAGCGGCCGGGTCGGGTCGGCTACGGTCGCCGTCGAGTCGGAATCGGTAGGGTTGCCCATGAGCAATATCGTTTGCGACGATGGAGAAAAAACCTTCGTCATCTCGATCCATTTTGCGAGGCGAATTGGACGACTTCGTTTCCAGTTCTACCGTTTTGCATTTGGGAGCCCAAACTCGAAAGGTCGCTTCGCCGTTATTGAACGAGTGTCCAAAATTGAATGTCATAGCTGCTGTTAGAAAGGAGGTTCAGGGCGAAAAACTATCGGATGTTCAGCGATACCGTTTCGCCGTCCGACTCCTCAACGCTTCCAACGATGGTTGCATTTTCGAAGCCGTTGTCTCCCATGAATTTAATGGTTTCGGCAGCCTTGCCCGCATCGATGCCGAACAACAGCCCGCCTCCCGTTTGCGGGTCGAACAGACTGGCGACGTCGCGGTGGCTCACGTCGAAACCGTTGAAGTTCACTTTTTCCATGATCAAACGATTGTCAGGAGCCAGTGTGCTTTCGACGCCATTTTCGAGCAACTCTTTACTGCCCGGCAACAGCGGGATGTCAGCAAGGTTAAGCGTGGCTGACTTTCCGCTGGCGATCAACATTTCAGCAAGGTGTCCAGCCAAACCGAACCCCGTCACATCGGTCACGGCAGAAACTTCTGTTCGTTGGGCAAGTTGCAACGCGATCTGATTGCTCAGCAACATCGAGTCGACCATCGGTTGGAAGTATTTACCTTCCAGGACGCACTGCATCCATGCCGCCAGAAGTGCACCCGTACCAAGCGGTTTCGAAAGCACCAGCAGGTCGCCATTTTTCAGCTGCCCTTTGGTGCGAACGTCGACAACCTGATTTCCTGTCACCGTGAATCCGGCCAACAGTCGCGGCCCTTCGATCGAATGCCCTCCCACGATGGTTGCGCCCATCCTGGCAAGCTCTTCGACGGCTCCGGTCATCAGCTCTTTCATCACCTGTTGTTGCTGACGAGGGTGAGCCATTGGCAGTTGTGCAATTGCCAAAGCCGCATTCGGTTGAGCTCCCATCACGAAGCAATCGCTGGCGGAGTTAAGAACAGCGATTCGCCCCGTCAGATAGGGATCGTCGAGCGGGCTTGCGAAAAAGTCGGTCGTGATGGTGATGTTTTCACCACGAGTCCGGATGAGTGCAGCGTCGTCGGGCTGGTCGAGCCCAATTAAAACGTCATCGTGGTCCGGGATTTCCAGTTCATCAAGAACCGAAGAAAGGATCTGGCCGCCAATTTTTCCGCCACAGCCAAGGCATCGCATCACTTCCTCCGTATCGACGGGCATGCTGTCCATCGGCATCGGATCGTAATCCTGGTACATGGCCATGAATTTTTTGTCGATGCGATCTTTCAGCCACCAACACCATGTCGCGTAGATCCCTTTGCCGCGACGTTGTGCGATCGATTTACCGTCGGCAGTGTTGATCAGTCGCAAGTAATCTGTTTGAGGTTCGTAGGGAGCCAGACGGCGATCACCGTCGATTTGATTTTGAATGTTTTGCCAAAGCGTTGGGCCCTGTCGCACCGCAAACACGCCGGCTTTATCGGTCTCGCTTCCGACGATGGTTCCAGAATCACCGACCGCATAGATCGCGTCACTGGATAAAGTCTGCAGCGTCGGATGCGTCGAAATAAATCCGCGGCTGTCTTTCTCGAGTTCAAACGAATCCAATAACTCTGGTGCGGTCGCGCTGGTACCCCAGATGACCATGTCAGTTTCAATCACTTTTCCAGTGTCAAGCCGGATCGAGGATTCGTTGATCGCCGTCACCGCTCGACCGGAAACGATTTCGATGCATTTTTGCGTTAACTGATTTTCGATCAGCCGTTGAGTCGATCTTGCGAGCCCCTTCCCGACGGTCGTCGATCGCGTGATGAGCGAAATTTTGTGAGCCCGATTTTCGTCGACCAGTTTCTTTTTCAAACAGAATGCCGTTTCTATCGTTCCGATCCCGCCACCCACAATTGAGATCGTGATTGGTTCGTTAGCATCAAATGCTTCCAGGTGTGTTTCCAGGCGTTGCAGGAAAGTCTGCATCGGCTTGATCGCAAACAGATTATTTTCAGAGGCAACTTCTACGCCTTCGAAGCTTGGCCTCGATCCAACACCGATCGAAAGCTGGTCGTACCTGAGCGCTGGTCGGTCCGCGAATTTCAGTTGCTGCGACTCAACATCGATATCGGTAACTTCAGACAGAATTAGTCTCGCACCGGCAGATCGGCACAGGCGAACAAGATCGATCTCCATCGCTTCGGGCGGGTACTGACCAGCGAGGACTCCCGGCATCATCCCGGAATAGGTGGCGATCGGATAGTTAGAAACGCAGACCAGATTGGCATCTGAAATCGGGTGCATTTTCCACATTCGAAGAACATGGGCATTGGTGTGTCCGACTCCCAGTAGTACAACCGTATGCTTACTCTTGTTTGTTTGCATTCTCCGAAGCTTCCGCAATGTTTGGTTGGAATCATTTCAAAACCAGTTCCAGCACGAGCGTGCGAAACCGGGAGCAGCAAACGAACCTCGATTCGCTTGCTCATTGGATTTGGTTCAAGATTAATCGAGAGGGCGATTCAACGACAGGGCGGGCAGGATCGAATCTGAAAAGTGAGGTCGATAGTGCGGCCTCCGACTGGTTTTCGTGGGAACGCTATGGCTGGCTTGTCGAGACGCTGATCATTACGGCTTGCTTTTTCGCCTACGGAGGGCAGCCGGCTCCTGACGTCAATGAGTCGCATTACTTGACCAAAGCAAAACATTTCTGGGACAGAGGATACTGCCCGGATGACCTGTTTCTTGCATCCTCATTCACGCACTGGCTGTTTTATGTTTCTTGCGGCTGGCTAACCAAGTTTGTGTCGCTGACGACGTTTGCGTGGGTCGGTCGAACGATTATCTGGTCGTTGTTGGCATTTGCATGGCAGCGACTTAGTTACGCGATCGTGCCGTTGCGATTGATGTCGGTGCTTTCGGCACTGTTTTTTCTATTGCTCAACGATCGGGCTCATCTTGCCGGCGAGTGGGTCGTTGGCGGATTCGAGGCCAAAGGTTTCGCTTACTTTTTCGTGATCCTCGCACTGTCGTTTATGGTGCGTGGCAATTGGAAAGTCGTTTGGCCTTTGCTGGGGATGGGAGCCGCCTTTCATGTGCTTGTTGGCGGCTGGGCCGTGTTAGCGTGCCTGTTTGCTTCGGTCGTGGTGCACATTCGCAGGGCCAGCAACGAATCCCGCACGGTCGAGTTTTGGCAGGGGCAAATCAGTGATTCATGGAAGTCACTTTTGATTGGTGGACTGCTCGCGTTGCCAGGCGTCGTGCCTCCGCTGGTCGCCGATTTTAGTGCGACGCCGGAAGCTCGCGCGGTGGCGGCGGAGATGTACGTTGCGGAGCGAATTTCGCACCACCTGGATTTCGCTGCCTTCCCGGTGTGGAACGTCGCTCGATTCGCACTGCTGATTGGGTTCTGGGGTTTGCTGTACGTGTGGTTAAAGAACCGTTTGATGCTCAACCCGGTCATTTTTCATCGCAAGCTGGAACCACTGAAAGACTTCGCGACCGGTGCGCTGTTGATTTCGTTTGGCGGGCTGGTTTTGAGTGGGCTTGCGGATAACGGAAGCGAATTCTGTCAGGGGCTGCTGCGATTTTATTGGTTTCGTTTGGCGGACTTCGCCGTGCCGGCTTCGGTGTCACTGGCAAGCTGTTTCGTGATCGCTTTTTGGCTGGAACTGGAAAACGATATCTTTCGTCGGATTTCGTCGTGCATTTTCACGGTTTGTATTTTTCTGGCGGCGGCAGTAATGTTCGTCGAACGTAACCAAACAATCATTCCGGAAGCAGATTTGCGTTCGCTTCCTCAGTATCCGGCCGACCAGAAACGATTCAACGAAACATGGCGGAATTGGGTGAAGGTCTGCGATTGGGTCGAAAGTAACACACCCGTCGACGCCGTTTTTCTGACTCCATCACAGCAGCAAACTTTTAAGTGGTATGCATCCCGATCAGAAGTCGTTTCATGGAAGGACATTCCGCAAGACGCTGAATCGATCGTGCAATGGCGAGAAAGACTAAATCGAATTCAGCTTCCGCAACAGAGCTCAGAATTGCAATTGCTGACGTATTCAGACGATCAGCTGGAGCGACTGGCAAACGACTACGGAGCAGACTATTTGGTCTTGCCGCAACGCGTTTACGATCTCGCCTGCGAGAACCCGACGATTGGAGAGCCAAAGTTCGAGCGAGTCTATCCTGAAGACGATTCGAGATCGACGTTCGTGGTCCTGAAATTTTAACCTGACTTCTGACTACGTCGGCTCTCGTCCCCAGTTGTCCATGTATCGTAACAGTGGATAGAGGAAATACTGAATCACGCGACGTTTGCCGACCTTGATTTCAGCAGTGACCGTCATCCCTGGCATTAGACGGAAGTTCTTGCCGACCTTCTTCAGGCCATCAGGATTGATCAGCTCCACCCTTGTTCGGTACATGGTTGCGGCTTCCGGATTAAGCAATGCGGCATTTTGATCTTTTTCGAAAGAGCCCTCGCTGATTTTGCGAACAACACCATCGATGGTTCCATGTTTTTGGTATGGAAAAGACGCAAGCTTAATTCGGACCTGGCTTCCTTTGGGCAGAGTGCTGGACTCGAATTGTGAAGGAGTCCCTTCCTGAATCAGGGCAATGTCTTTTCCGGGAACTTCGACTTCTGCTTCGTAAGGACCTTCCATCGGAACCAGTCGAAAAACCGGTTCGCCGGGTTTGGTTACGGATCCGACTGATACGTCCGCAACTTCCAAAACGAAGAACTCCTTGACATCTAAATCGTTGGGAACGCGTAGCTCCACCTGAGAGTTTGTGTGGACGATCTTGGCAAGTTCCTGCTTGGCGTCTTTCAGTTGCTGAGACGCTTCGGCAAGCTGAACGATCAGTTGTGATTGCCACGTTGCCTGGAAAGCATCTCGCTGAGCCGAGAGTGCGTCGATCTCTTTGGCGAATTCTTCCCGGCGCCCCATTTCGGCTTGAAGCGTTTTTTCAGCGGTCCCAATCTGGATCTCAATACTCTGCAACTCCTGATTCGATTTGGCTCCTTTTTTATAGAGCTTTCGAACGGTGTCCCGGATGTCGCGGTATCGCTGAATGTTTTGCCCACCGATTTCTATCTGGGTTTCATTGTTGATTTTTTGAACTTCGAATTTGCGCATGTTCGCCGCAAACTCGCGGTTGTTAGCGTCGTATTCTGCTTTTCGACGAAGAAAAACGGATCTCTCCATGGCATAGTTCGGATCAGAAACGGCGTTCTGTGGAGCAAACTCACGACCGTCTTTTTCGGCTTTAAGTCTTGCGATGAGGGCTTTAATTGAGTTAATGCGACCTTGGATCTGTTTGAGATCTGCTTCCGGATAGGTCGGGTCAAGGGTCGCGAGAATCTGACCTGCGACGACGCGATCACCGAATTCAGCTTTCATGCTGCGAATCTGAGCGCTGACCGAGGTGTCGATGACGACGGGAGGATCAACCGTGATCAGCTTGCCTTGCGCCGAGACGATTTTGTCGACTTCTGCCCAGCAAGACCACGCGACGGCGGTCACCAGAAGCGCAGCGACCGTGTACAAAGTAAACCGAGCCCCGCCGGGAACGGAACGCGTTTCGATTTCGACTGCATCGGGTTGAAACTCCGTCAGCAAGCGGTCATGGTTCTGACGCGACCGAATAGCTTCCTGTCGAGCGGCTTCGCGACGAAGTTTCCGCTGTTCACGTACAGAAACTTGCGTTTGCGTTTCCTGGTTGTCATCGGTGGCAGGCGCCTGCGGAGGAACCGCTTCTGCTACATCTGGCCGGTTTGTTGATACCATAATTCCTGATACACCTTGCAAGACTGCAGTAGTTGTTTGTGAGTCCCAATCATGTCGATCTTGCCTCGCTCCATCACAATGATCTGGTCGCAATCTGTCAGGGTCGACAGTCGATGCGAAACGATCACGACCGTTCTTCCATGAGCTATTTTTTTCAGATTCCGCTGGATGATGGCTTCGCTCTCGGGGTCCAGAGCACTTGTGGCTTCATCGAAGATCAGAATCTTTGGCTCTTTCAGCAATGCCCTCGCGATCGCAAGACGTTGCTTCTGTCCACCGGACAGGTTTGAGCCGTTTTCTTCCAACATTGTATCGTAGGACTGAGGCATCCTTTCGACAAACTCAGCGGCACCAGCAAGTCGGGACATGTAGACCACTTCCTGGAAGCTGGCGTTGGTTTTTGCCATCGCGATGTTGTCTCGAATTGATCCGCGGAATAAAAAATTATCCTGCAGGACCACACCGATATTTTGTCTCACGTGTGAGATATCCAACTCTCGCATATCCAGTTTGTCCACTCGGATGATGCCGGATTGCGGTTGGTGCATCCCCTGAATCATTCTTGTCAGCGTCGTTTTCCCTGATCCGCTTCGTCCGACGATTCCAGTGATTTTTCCTTTTGGAATATCGAAGGTGACGTCGTCAAGTGCCGGTGCTGCTGTTGGGTTGTAGCGGAACGTAACGGATTCAAACTGCATCTCGCCGTCGATGGTTGGACGCAGACCTCGACCGACACCAGGTTCTTCGGAGCGGTTCATGACGGTTCCCAGCATGCGAACCGAAAGAGCACACTGTTGGTAGGAGTGAACCAGTGAAACCAATTGAACCAAGGGTCCTGTGACGCGTCCCGAAATCATTTGGAAAGCGACCAATTCGCCGACAGAAAGGGTTTTTCCAAGCACCAAGCTGGCTCCGTACCAAACCACGGTAACGGTAAGCAGTTTTTCCAGGAACTTAGAT
>CAYZPA010000016.1:0-51418 GCA_964479855.1 uncultured Pirellulaceae bacterium | reverse complement strand
GCTGGCTCCGTACCAAACCACGGTAACGGTAAGCAGTTTTTCCAGGAACTTAGATATCGTTGTCGCGGCGATAGATATTTTGCCGACTCGGAAATGCATTGCGACCGCTTGAGCCGAACTTTGGTCCCAATGGTTGCGCTGAACCGGTTCCATGCTGAGTGCTTTGACGGTCTGAATGCCGTGAATCGTCTCAACCAGCATCGCCTGGCGTTCGCCTTCGGCATGGTAGAGCGCTTCCAGTCGTTTGCGATACGGTACCAGCAGCACCGCAATGTTGACTCCCAGCAGAGCCGAGAAAATCAAAACAACGATTGTCAGTTGAGCGCTGTAATAGTAAAGAATCGGAATGAATACGACCAAAGCCGTCGCATCAAGCATCGTCAAAAATAGACTTCCGGTCAGAAACTCGCGAATCTGACTCGTCTGCTGCATGTGTTTTGTAAGAACTCCGGCAGTGATTTGCTCGAAGAAGTTCATTGGCAGCTTCATGAGGTGCCCGAAAGTTCGCGTCGCGACTCGAATGTCAATCTTGCTGGTCGCGTGAAGCAATAAATAGCTTCGAAGGTATCCCAGGACCGCATCGAACATTAACGCAATGATAATGCCCACGGTCAGCACCTGTAGCGTCTCTTTCGCGTAATTGACAAGCACCTTGTCGATTACAATTTGAAAGAACAGAGGCACCACCAGTGCGATCAGGTGGATGAACAATGCTGCAACCGCAACGTCCATAAACGCGGTACGCTGACGTAGAACTTCGGGTAAAAACCAGCGCAAGCTAAACGGTTGATTGGTGTCCATGACGGAATATTTCCGCTTGGCGAGAATGATCTCGCCTTTCCATGAACGTTCAAACTCTTCCTGCGTTAGAAAAATGAATCCTTGTTGGTCGGCCAGCGGATCGAAAACAGCGACCTGTTCAACACTGGTGCCATCTTCCAATTCACCTTTGCGAAGGCCAACGGCGATCACATAGTTTCCGTTTTGTAGCCGAATCATCGCGGGAAACGCCTGTTCCAACTTTTGCAGTTGTTTCCAGGTCATTCTCGTATGACGAATCTTCAGGCCAGTGTCTTTTCCGATTCGTAGGACGCGGCGTAGCGAAGGTTCATCGTGCTCAAGTGAGTAATCATGGATCAGACGATCGGCGCTTACATCGATGCCGTGATGTCTGGCCACCAATGCGAGGCATTGAAGCGAAGTGTGTTTGCCGCGTGGGTCCTTGCCAGTCGGGTCACTTGAAATCTGTGAAGCAGTTGGCGAAGAACCGCGCTGGGCAGACGACGAGCGTCCTGCTGCTGAGCCAGTCGGTTGGTTCGCGCCGGAAGCGTTTTGTAGGTTCGCCGTGTTCGGATTTGAGGTGCTTTGCGGATCTTTGGCGTCATCACTGGAGACCGTCTCTGCCATGATGCGATCCAACTCCTCAGCGGAAAACTTCTTCTCCGGAAAGCTTGATTCGTTGTTGGGCGTAGACATTTTTGGTCGCAAATAGAGGAGAATTCGTCCGGAATTGTACGTCCCGGTTATGGGAAGTCCGACCAAAATTGGAGAATTCGACAGTCGGGTGGCATGGTTCGCGCTCGTGTTTCGTCATTAGGACGCGTACAAACCTTTTAACCTTCCCAACTGTTAATGAAAAAAGTCCACAAGGATCAACTGAACCATGTGGACTTTGATTTTCAGAGAACCGTTTTGCCTAGACAGGCTGAGCAATCACTCCGAACGCCGTGGTCTGATTGGTAACTTCGAATCTTTGACCGAGCGTCTCAGAGGCGTTCCAGATGGACGTCAAATCAATGTCGCTTCCGATTTGCTGGTCAGGCTGACCCGTCGCGACCGGAGGACCGTACAATGCGAGCGTCTCAACGCGACCGGCGACCTGATCGAAGCCTTTGATTACGACAGAACCTTGAGCGTTTCCGCGGTTCAGGGTCAGGTCGATCCGCAGGTCATTCCCCAGACGTCGGAAAACAAAGTCGTCTTCCAGCAGGTCAAGCTGTCCTGTTCGAACACGGAATTCCAACCTGTCGACTCCGCGGGGACCAGAATCTCCGGACTCGATAATGAAATCTCGACCGTCTCCAAGATTCCAGACGTAGGTGTCGTCTCCAAGACCACCACGCAGGTCGTCATTGCCGCCGCGACCGGTTAGTTCGTCGTTTCCGGCGTTCCCGATGAGCAAGTTCGATATCTCGTTACCGCCCAACGTGTCATTGCCTGATCCAGTTCGAGCATTCTCGATCACCACTCCGTAAGGAATCAAAAGGCTGTTGTCGTAGGCCTCGAACGTTGTCGTCTGCGACCCATCGGGATTGTCGGTGACGACCGGGTTTTGCAACGTTGAGCGTTGTCCTTCTCGAAGGTCAACGATCGTATCGACTTCGTTTCGCGTAAGGTTCACCGTGTCGATTCCGCCCGTGTCATAAAGAGCAAGCTGGTGGGCATCATCGAAGCGGTAGTGATTATTTTCCGGATTGTAAGTCTCTCTGACGCCATAAAGCCGCTGCAGTTCGACGATGTCGTAGAGCATAAACGAGGCTGGGCTTTCAGGATACGCTTCATCAAATTGACTGAACGAGTTGAAATGCTCGTAAGCCATGACCGTGTTGTAGTCAAAGTTGTTGAAAATCGAGAGTGCCGGAAAGCCTTCGAATGGATGATCGAAACCAATCGCATGCCCGACTTCGTGGAGGACGGTGTAGTCCCAGAAAGACCCAGGTCCGACCTCTGTAGGAGTCGTTGGATCCCAGTCGAGGTCAGTCCAGTCAAACCAAATGTCGCCGAAGAAATTGCCTCGTCCGTCGCCATCAACCGGCAGGTAAGCATAAGCGGCCGCACTTGCGACGCTTCCATCGAAGTTACCCCATGAACCAAAGGTGATTTGGGCATCGGATGCCGTGCCGTCGCCGAACGCAACTTCACGGAACCTGATGTTGGCGAACTTCGAAATGCTTTCCAACAGCACACGAGTCGACTCGCGTTGTTCCTGGCTCCATGCCCTCGTGTTGAGCGCTTCTCGTCCGGGTCCGTCTGCAACTTCCGGCGGATAGTAAGTCGGCAATGGTGGGTAGTTCGGGTTTTGACGTGTTCCACCCGTTTGGTTTCCGCCATCAATGAAGGTGAAAGTGACTTCCGTCACTGGCGTGTTGGTGCGGTTGTCCATCTGGAATCCCGTAATCAGGGCTTCGTTACCGACAGGGTCGGTGTTGACGTTGAACCGGGTCCAACCAGACGAAAGACCAGCCGCATTGGTTCCTCTGACAATGTAGCCGTCCAACTGTCGTCCGAAATCGGCTTCGGCACCCTTGAAAACCAGTCGGTCAAACTGAGCAGCGGTAAGCGTATGAACGATACCTTGCTGAAGGTCGTTACCATCCAGTTCAAGGCGACCAGAACGTACGTCCACGTTTTCGTCGAAAACCTGATACTCGACCAACGGCGGGCCTTGGTCGGTCTGCGAGATGAAATTCCCGATCTGAATTCGCTCGATCGTGTCGACTGAGAAATCGTTCTGAGATGCTTCCAATACCGGAGTCGCGATCGCTCGTGCCCGACCCGTATCAAGTTGGCTGACGAAGCGGCCGTCGTTCACAGTAATTCGGTAAAGCTCGTTGTCGGTACGCCCTGAGACGTGATACTTAACAGCACCGGATTCGACATTCGCAATGTCAACGGCAAACCACTCGCCGGCTGGTTGGCGAACTCCATTGACGGAGAAAAATCCGCTATCGGAGCGAGTTCCCGTATCGAAAAGTCGAATTTCACTCAGTTGCGTCGGTGGAATCCCGTCGGCGTCATCCCAGCTAAACATGGATTGGACATCGATGACGGATCCAACCACCGCGTCAACGTCGAAAGCTTTGACGGTCGGGCGAGACGTGTTTTCCAGAGTCGTGATCGTGAAGGATTCCGTGTCGCTAATGACGCCGCCGGCGAGCACCTGAACTTGAATCTCTTCAGATTGAACTCCGAACCCGCCTCCGCGATATTTCAGATCGTTCAGTTCCGCAGCTGAGACTTCGAAAAATTCACCCGACGGCAAACGGCTTCCCCGGAACTCAAAATAGCCACCGTTTGAATTTCGAAGCGTATCCGTAAAGCGGTAGAAATCGGCTGGATTGCCATTGGCATCGCGGCCATCGACCAGCGGAGCCACGTCCAACAAGTAAGCTTCCAAAATTTGTCCATCGATCGTCGCAACGGTCGGGCGAGTCGCGGTCAGGATAGGCAGATCAACCGGTTCCGACCATGAAGTTCCATCGTTCGCTTGAATTCCGAGTGATTCCGTCTGAGGTCCTCGCGACGCACCAACATAATTGACGGTGTCCAGATCTTCCGCTGCGACACGGAACCAGACGGCCGAAGGTTGGCGGACTCCATTGACCGTAAGGAAACCGCCATCCGCATTGGGACGACGGTCAACAAGGAAGTACTCGCGAATATTGCGGCCGTCAGGATCAAACGCGTTGAACAATTCGCTGACTGGAACGACTTCGTCGACGATAACGGAGGTCTTATTTGTTGCCTGAACGACCGCAGGAGTCGTTGTGTCGACGTTAACATCAACCGTTTCGCTAAGCGCGAAACCGTCGAATACCTGAAGTCCAACATCTTCGAACTTTGGACCCTCAGGTGCACCCACATACTGCAGTGAAGCAAATTGAATCGCCGTCAATGAATGGAAAGTCGCAGAAGCCAATCGTTCTCCATTGAGTTCCAAAAACCCGGAGTCCTCGTTGTCACGACGGTCCACCACGTAGTAGCGGGCGATCGGATCGTTGTCGGCATCTGAAATGTTGAAGAACGAACTTACGGGAACGCGTTGATTCTCCAGAACGTTCAGGTTTGCGTTGCCGGTGATGACAGGTCGCTCGTTCCCGGAAGTCACTTGGTTCGCAGAAACGGCGCTGCGAATCCCGTCATCGACCGTGACGCTGAAAGATTCCGTTGTAAAATCGCTTCCGCCTTCGAACACGAGACGCCGAGCTTCAGCAGCAGTAAATGAATGCCATTGATTCGCTGGAAAACGATTGCCGCCAAGAATGAAACCGCCCGATGTACCGGCACCGTTATTGTCACGGACTCGATACTCGACGATAGGATCCATCTCGGCGTCGGTCACTCGGATCATCGACAAGAATGGAATCTGTCCAAGAAGCGGAACGACCGAAGGTAATGCCGTAACCGTTGGAGCCGTATTGCCAACGCGAATTTGGTTTTCAGATGTCGCACTGACCTCCGTGCCGTCAGAAGCGGTGACCTGAAAAAATTCACCCCCGTTAATAAAGTCAGCTCGATAGACGGTGTTCGGGATGTCAGCCGCAAGAACCACGAAAGGGTTTCCATCCAAGCCCGCTGGCACACCATTTACAAAAAATGAACCAACGCTTGTGCCGCCAAAGGCGTCGATGCCCAAGTCCCGAATGGTCACGCTTGCGATTGGATCCGCATCTGCGTCCGAGTATTCAAACAGGTCGTCAAGACTGATTGTCTCGCCAAGCTGAAGGCGAGTAAAGTTGGCCGTTACAACAGGAGCTGCCATGAGTTTCTATCCGTTTGGTGCAATAACATAACGCGCCGCCCAAGCGGGCCGCGCATCGGATTAGCCAGAATTCTGACACGCATTATATTTGCGATTCAGAAAACGTAACTAAAAATTCGGTGATTTTGCACCACCAGTCTCTGGGTTCTGTGAACCAACAGACGGAGTCGTTTCTGCGTTGCCGCCTTCTCGCTGCTTCACAACCCCCGCGTCAACAAGCTGCTTGACCAGATTTTCCATCGCGCTGAAGCTGCGAAGAAAGCCATCTGGCGGCATGACGATCCGACGTGAAGGTTCAAGCCGAGGCTTGTCATTTTCATCGTTTTGTGAACCGGTCAAAGAGACCAAATCCATGCGAACCATGCCTCCAGCAAGGGTAATTTCACCAATTCCGTCCGCGAAGTATTCTTCCAAGCGTGCCATCAATCGTCCTTTGTTTTTGCTATTAGTGGATCCTCGAACCCCTGTTTTCACGTTGGCCCAAACAGATGTCAACCTTCTTTAGTGCGGAAGCTCAGTCCAACAATGAATATGACTTGCCAAAATTTCCAAAACTGTCCAGTTGAAGGCTGGGATGTGGTTTGGAGCCAGTTTCAAAGAGTCGTCTAAATCCTATCGACACAGGATTTCGATTTTGTTAGTTATCCCCTGAGTCGTCGTAGATCTTCTACTTAAATCAATCAAAACCCCGGAATTGCAAGGATGCCTGACCGGAAAACACAACCAGTCGCGGGAATCAATTCACCTCACCAGTTAGCGCTGGGGGTCGCGTTTGGCGTTCTGATCGGGCTGGTTCCGAAAGAGTCAGCCATCCCGTGGATGATTTGCCTTCTGTTTTTACTTAGTCGAGCAAATCTTTTGACGGGGATCGTCGCTGCGTTGGTGGTGTCGGTCATCAGTCCGCTGCTGGACGTTTATTCAGATCAGATCGGATTTTCGATACTGACCGTCGAGGCGTTACAGGCCTCCTATGCTGCAGCCATGGAGATTCCTTTTCTGGCTTGGACACAATTCGACAACACGGTCGTAACCGGGTCGGTCGCCATCGGCTTGCTTGGCTGGGTGCCCGTCTATTTGATCAGCCAGGTGTTTTTCCGCACCGTTGGCATCGCGGTGATTAAGAAGTTCATGCAACTGCCTGTGGTCCGATTCATCTTTGGTGACACTGCAACCGAGCCGGATTCTTTGTCGAACGAAAATCCGTTTGTGGCCGAGAGCTAAGTTACCGCAATTCCGCCGAAGTTGATGCTTGGGCGAAAACTATGAAACGTTTAAACCAACTAATAACTCGACTGATCATCATTGGCCTTGCCGTTTTGGTGCTTTGGGTTGCCCGCATGCCGCTCGCCAATCGAGCGTTGAGCTGGCACGCCAGTCATCTTACTGGCGCAAAGGTCGATATCCGCAAAGTTCAATTTGATCGTGACGACCAGACTCTGTATTTGAATCAACTGGAAATCGCGGATCCGCAAGCTCCGTTACAGAACATGGTGCAGGCTGAAGTGGCGTCTTTGAAGCTGGCTACCGATGCGTTGGCAGAGAGACGTTTGGTGATTGAGGAGGGTCGTTTGAGCCAATTGAAATTTGGAGCTCCACGAACGAACACCGGCACGCTTGAACGAGGAATTTTTGATACCTTCACAACGTTGCCGGCAGGAGCAGACTCATCCCGCGTCGCACCGAGCGTTTCCGTTCCGGATTTGCTCACCAACGATGACTCGCTTTTGAATCCGTATCGAAACGACGACGGCGAACGTTTGTCGCAAAAATGGCGGGACAGCCTGACGGTGAAACTGGATGGCGGCGGCGTGCCAAAATTCGAAGTCGCGTCTTTGATTGCTGAGCTGGACGCAAAATGGAAACGATCGTTGGAGTCGCCTCGCAAACAGTTATCGCAAATCGAAGCCTCGCTTGTCGAAGTCGAAAAGATCATCGATACAGCAGGGGACAGAAACCCGTTGCGCAATCTGAATCAACTACCTAAAGCAGGCCAAACCATTGAGTCCGCGCGTGACGAATTGAAGTCGATCGCCAACCGGATTGACCAGATCAATCAGCAAGCTGAAAAGGATCGGTGGGCGCTGTCGCAAGCGAGAATGCGAGACCAGCAGTCGCTCGCGAAGTCCGAAAAAGTTCAGAAGTTTGACAGCCAGCTTATCAACCAATTGCTCGTCGGAGACATCGAACAGCAACTGGTTGCGAATAGCCTGGATTGGTTTCAGCAATTTCGCGAAGCGGTTCCTGTCCCAGGTGACGATTTGATATCTTTTTCAAGAGGACGCAACATCAGATTCGGTGATGCACCGCAACAGCCAAAACTGGTTGCCAAGCGATTGCAAATCGACGGAGACGGGACGTTCGCCAATTCCTATTTTCGTTTCGCAGGGGACATCGAAAACTTCTCCAGTGAGCCAGCGCTGCAGGACGAGCCAACAAAATTCAACATTCGGGCGCAAGGAGCGACTCAGGTTGTCGTTTCGGGAGTCCTTGATCGCCGTGGCGACAAACGGGCGGACTCGATTAGCTTTCGCGGCACGGGCATCAAGCAACCTTCGTATGTGCTTGGCGAAAGAGGCAGTGTCCTGATCGCGATGGCAGAAAACAGCTTGTTGCACGTTGAAACGGAGCTGAAATCCGACGACGGGCGAGTGAGTGGCGAGATGAAGTTCACTTTTGACGGTGTCGTCATGCATGTCGACGCAGTGCATGCGGACGCCGGAGGACGAGAAACAGCTGCCCGGCTCAACGAGACCCTTAGCGCGGTGTCCAGCTTTGAAATCAAGACCCAGATTCAGGGCTCAATCGATCAGCCCGAAACTGCGTTCGTAAGCGATCTTGGCCCGCAGGTCGCGAGTTCCCTCGAATCGGTTTTCGTAAACGCCCAACAGTTAGCGAACCGGAAAAAAGAGTTGCGGTTAAAACAGGCGATCGATCAAAAGCTCGAATCCATCAAAGAAACGATGGCTTCAGGTGTTGATGAGCTTGGGGTGAAGTGGCGAGCCCAAGTCGAGATCCTGAATCGACTGGAAAAAAGAATCTCTACCGCCAGAGGCCCGTCTTCGCTGCGAAGCGGAGCCCTTAGATAGCCTAACCTAAGCCGAATTCGCAAAGGATCGGTTCCAAGGACTCAGGTCTCAGCCGGAATTATTCACGACGACAGGCGTCTGGTTTGGTCTTTGAAGCGATTCTCCTGACGCACAGGCAAGCTTTGCGAATTCGTCCGTTTCACGTCTTGGGTGACCTGTCGAAACCACAAACTTGGATCAACACCCCAGTGAATCAAGCTTTCTCCAGGGCGACGCCCACGCATCGTGAATAATCCGGGCTCAGGTGGATGCAAGCTTTTCGCTCACGCCTATATCATCGACGCTAATGTCATCTACAAAGGCGAGCACGCCGGGGACGTTCTGACAGACGCTCATCGCGATCTGTTTTTCGTAAAACGAATCGACACTGCCGCGGACGGTCAGTGATCCGTCAAGCATTTCAACATCAAATCTCTGGAACGATGGGAAGTGTTGCCGCGAGAGAAATTCTTCGACGCGATGTACGACATCTTCATCGCGGTAAACCATTCCAATTTCTTTGCCCTTGCCCATCGTAATTCCTTCGTTTGTGGGTGAGTGAGTGCTGGTGTCTACGCTCCCTTGCGACGATTTGTTGTTGCTCTTGTTGTAAGTCAGCTCGATGCGCGATCCATGCTCAACGGCCTTCGGATTTTAAGGCTTCAAAGATCGAATACAAATCAATTCCACTCGCAGGGATTTGTTTTTCTGAAATTGAAAAATTGATAGCACTTTGCATCAGAATTTTTTGTTGACGCCATGCGTCGCTAACAGCCGTTGCAAACGGTGCTCAGAAAGAAAAGTTTGTACATCCTCGGTTTACAAGAAATGCAAAATACAGATACTGAAACCGCTACCTTGTTTGTCCTGACTTCGAGGCGAAATATGCTGGAGCGGCTGTCAGTTTGTGAGTTCACCACTCATCGCTGGGATTTTTATCGAGACGTGGTTCGGTTTGCTTCGGAGGGAATAAACCAGATTGGGATCTGGCGGACGAAGATGAATGACTTCGATCGCGAGGAAGCGGTTGATTTGCTTTTCGAGATGAAAATGTCTGTCTCGAGCATTCACTGGGCCGGTGGATTTACAGGGCACGACGGCGGAAAATTCGTCGACGCAGTAGATGACGGCATTGGGGCTGTTCAATTGGCGGCTCAAGTCGGAGCGAACTGTTTGATTGTTCATCCGGGCGCAAAAAACGGACACACCGACCGACATGCACGCCGCATTCTCCGATCTGCGATCGACAATCTTGCTCAAGCGGCCAGCGATTTCGGAACTCGAATCGTGTTGGAGCCTATTCCGCATCAGCCGCACAGTCCATGGACCTTTATTCGCCGTTTTTCAGAATATCTGGATATCGTGAATGATTTTGATCCGCGTTATGTCGGATTGGCTATCGATTTGTTCCATGTAGGGCACTTGGCAGAGGCTTACGCTCGAATTCCCGAGTACATCGATCGTGTGGCGCTGGTGCAGATTGCTGATCGTAATTTTGAAAAGCCACCCGTCGAAAACTACAAAGGTCGACAGATTGAAAACCGTCTGATTCCGGGTCAGGGTGGCATGCAGATCGATCGCTGGGTCGATAAATTGAACCGGAACGGTTACCGGGGTGCCTACGAGTTAGAAATTCATGGCAAGGGTTTTGGGCAGCAGAACTATCAGTCAACGCTTGAGCAGTCATTGCAGTATCTTTGTTCGCCGGATCGATCGTTCAATCGCGGCCAAAAGGTTTCATTGGCTGAAAACGAGCGCCGTAAACGGAAGCGAAAATCGCAGCGACATCAGGAAGCACTGATGAAGCCGCGCTGGTAAATCGTGGAGCGTTTCTTCCTTTTGCGGGCAGCGAAGTTGCTGGATTTATGCAACCCCCTTTATGTAACCACCAAGGCCATTCAATCGCTGCAGCTTTGGAGTTTCCGGACGAGTCCGGGAGCGTCTTCAGTTCGCCATTTTATGAATCATCGCCTTTGAGCGAAAAGCAAACTACTTTTTCGCTGCCGCGAACGATCAACTTCCCGTGCGAAACAATCGGTGCCGCCCAGCAGGGACTGCGAAATTTGATATCGCCTTCGTAGCGACTTACCATGTCGAACTTGTCCGGCGTTGCCTTCACCAGCAGTAATTCTCCGTTTTCGGCCATGGTAATGAGATGGCCATCACAAAGCGTTGCTGAGGTACGTCCCAGTCGTGGCACTGACCACTTGGTTTCGCCCGTTTGCCATTGAATGCACTTAAATACGGCGCTGCCTTGGTGGCGACCACTGCATCCGTAAAGGTGACCGTCAAAAATGACGGGCGTGTTCCAGTGCGGTGCCATCGATTTGTCCCGCTTGCCGTTATCGGACCAAGCAGGTTTTGCAGTCCACGCGAGTTCGTTTTCAGCATCCGGGCTGTTCATGATATCCAGTAAGACACCGCCTTTTTCGTAACATTCGCCAATGAAGACCTGGTTGCCAAAAACGACAGGCGTGCTCGCATTAACGCTCTCCAGTTTCCTCGCCCGCCACGGAAATTTAAACATGATTTGACCATTGGCGGGGCGAAATCCAATCAGCGATTCTCGCATCCATGCCAGAGCGATCGGTTGCCCATGTAGTTCAACGATTCTGGGCGAAGTGTAGCTCGCAAGGTCGTTGCCGGTTTTGTAAACCAGTTCGCCCGTTAGTCGATTGAGTGCCACCATCGCAGATCCGGCAGGCTGCACCAAATCGAGTCGACCGCGAGGCAGCTTGCGAGAATCTTCTGGACTGCCGCCAACCATGACCAGCAAAAGGTTTTCGTAAATCACCGGACAGCTTGAAACCCCAAAGAAATTCTGCACGACACCGAACCTTTCCGAAGTGTTCAGCTTCCATACTTCGGATCCGTCTTTTGTTCTCAGGCAAAAAAGCGTGCCTTCGACTCCGTATACGTAAACATGATCTCCCTCGATAACGGGACTTGTTCTGGGCCCGGAATCGTAGCCGTACATGTCTTTGTATGACGATGGAGCCGTGAACTCCCATTGCTTTTTGCCCGAGTTCAGGTCGATTCTTCGAAGCCGCGCTACGTTTTTTCCTTCTTCGGATGTCGTGACGTCGAAATGAAAATATGAGCCGTCGGCAATCGAACCGATGGCGTAGCCTTCACCGACAGGCAATTGCCAATTCGTTTTTAATTTATCGCCGGACCAGTCCTTTAAAATATTCGTTTCAGCTGAAGAGCCGTCACCTCGCGGTCCAAGAAATTTAGGCCAGTCTTCCTCAACACCTTGCCCGAAAAGCTGGCTTACGAACAATAGTGACAACAGCAACGCGAACATGTGACTGAATGTTTCGGTGACGTGTTGTCGAAAGCAGGGTAATCCTGAATAAAATGACATGCTCAAAGTATCCTCAGACATTCAAATTCCGTTGACCGAATTCCGGTTTACTTTCGCGCGTTCGCCCGGCCCCGGTGGTCAAAACGTTAACAAGGTTAACACGAAAGCCGTTTTGAAATGGGATGTTGAGGCGACTTCATCGTTGCCCGACGGAGTCAAAATTCGTTTTCAAAAAAAATACGCCCGTCGAATCTCCAAAATTGGAGAACTGACGCTGACAAGTCATCGCTACCGTGACCAGGGCCGTAATGTCGCAGATTGCCTGAACAAGCTGCGGGACTTGATCGAGGCCGTTCGTTTACCGCCGGTTCTGCGAAAGGCCCGCAAGGTGTCGAAGGGAGCCAAACAGCGTCGGCTGGACGCGAAAAAGAAGAATTCTGCGACCAAACAGAATCGTCGGGCTCCTCGTATAGATGAGTAGCTTTTAAACTTGCATCGACTGGTCCAGCAACAGGCACAACCGGTTACCGGCTTGAGTTCGTTCTGATCCCTAGACCACGACAGGGCGATTTTCCCGATGAGGTGCTGAAAATCGTTTGATTCGTTAGAATCCCGTTTCGAATTGACCGATAAAATCAGACAACAATGTAAACAAGGCGAATTAGCAGCGTCCAACAGAAGGTGTGGGCCACATTCATTTACCGAAAAAACGAATCGTGCCCATTCCTATCTTCTGACGGCATAGAATTATGGAACGAAAACAGGATATTGACGAACTTCTCAATCAGTGGCCTTTTGATCCATTCGCGGTCAATGTCCGGATGCTCGAATTGCGGCAACGTCAGGTATTGCAAATGCGAGTCGATATGGGCGTTTTGCAATTGGAAACGAAGGGGCGACCTGATGGGATGACTCCGCACGGGGCGACGACTTATTTTGACTTTCTTAAAACTCGCTCAAAAGAGGCCGATGGATTTCGGCTCGATGAGGAAAACTGTCAGGAAATTGATCGGGAGTTCGTTCAGTTTTATCATCGTCGCGTCTGCTGGTTGCAGTTGAAAGAGTTCGACAAAGCAGTTGCCGATGCCGATCATACGCTTGGGTTGATGAATTTTTGTAAGCAGCATTCTCAAGATGACGAGTGGACTTATAACCACGAGCAGTATCGTCCGTTCGTGATTTATCATCGGACGCAGGCGGCAGCACTGACGCATTTGGAAGGTGTCGATGAGCCCGATACCGAAAGGGCGATGTTTGAAGTGCAGCGAGGGCTCGAATCGTTGCGACGACTGTTCGTTGAATACGATGCAGAAGAGCAATACGACGAGGACGAACTGGTGGTGCGACTGATCGAATTTCGTGAAGGAATTCGCGAGCGGTTTGAAATCGGTTTGACGTTACAGGAACAACTGGACAAAGCCATTGAAGACGAAGACTACGAAACTGCGGCCAAACTGCGAGATCAGATCGAAAAACAGTCTTTCGAATAGAACGGGAATAAAACGGATTTACTCCATCACCATCTCATCGCCCGGAGCTGGAATGATCGCTGGCTGAAGTTTTCGTTTTGCAAGTCGATCGCGAAATTCTTCCGCGTTATCAAGTTCACAATGGACCAAAGCGATTTTCTTCACGTTGCCCCGGTCGCTCGTTTCCTTGGCCCAATCAAGTAGCTCTTCCTGGTCCGCGTGACCGCTGCTGCCTTCGAGTTTCGCGACCTTGCAATTGACTTTGTATTCTTCGCCATAGATCCTGACGACGTCCAGAGACTGGTCCAACAGAATTCGGCCCAGCGTGTGTGGTGCCTGATATCCGGCAAAAAGAACGGTTGTGTTCTCTTTTTCGATATTGTTTTTGAGGTGATGCAAGATTCGTCCACCTTCACACATTCCAGAAGCGCTGATGATGACGCAAGGTTCCTTTAGGTGATTGAGGGCTTTGGACAGTTCCACGCGACGCACATAGGTCAGACCGCGGAACATCAACGGATCCTGATCCTCTTCCTCAAGAATGGCAGTGACCATTTCGTCATCGAAGCATTCAACGTGTGAGCGAAATACATCAGTCGCGTTGACGGCAAGCGGGCTGTCGACGAAGACTTTCATTTTGGGCAGCTCACCCGCTTCGGCCAGTAAGTTTAATCGGTAAACAATTTCTTGCGTGCGTCCGACCGAGAAAGCCGGAATGATCAGCTTTCCTTTGCTGTCCCACGTTTCCTGAGCGACTTTTTTCAGAACAGCCGTCGCATCGGCTGCCTTTTGATGATTTCGATTTCCGTAAGTGGCCTCCATGATGATGTAGTCGGCCCCGTCAACGACTTGCGGGTCGCGCAAAATCGGAACTTTCGCCCGACCAATATCGCCACTGAAAACAAGTTTTGTCGGTTTGTCTTCTGGTTTGTCTCGCAAATCCAGTTCGACAATGGCAGCACCCAACATGTGGCCCGCAAAATGAAATTCACATTCAACGCCTTCGACAGGAGAGAATTTTTGCTGATATTCGATCGTGCGAAACTGCTTTAGCGTTTGAGTTGCGTCTTGCTGGTCATAGAGAGCTTCGAAAGGCTTCTGTTTTTTTCGCTTTCGTTTCTTGTTCACGTAACGCGTGTCGTTTACCTGAATCTTGGCACTGTCGAGCAGCATGAACGCCGCGAGGTCTCGTGTTGCGGACGTTGAGAAAATGGGACCACGAAAGCCACCACGAACCAGCGAAGGCAAATTGCCACTGTGGTCAATGTGAGCGTGAGACAACACGACCGCGTCGACTGTTTTAGGGTCGAATGGTAGCGAGCGGTTTTTCTGAAAAGCAATTTTGCGTTTGCCCTGATACAAACCGCAATCGAGCAGGATTCTTTTTCCGGCCACATGCACCATGTGCATCGAACCGGTCACGGTTTGTGCCGCGCCCCAAAACTGGACTTTCATATTTTGCTTTCAATGGTTTTCGGCAGCCCAAAATCAGAGGCTCTTACGGTCTGGTTCCGACCTTCAAAATGTGTCGGAGCTTGCAAACGACTTAATGAGGCAGCGCTAAATAAGGCGTTTGCCCTATTTGCAACGTTGTAGCATTATGCTGTCGCGGACCACTACGCTGCAACGGACCACTACGCTGCAACGGAGCACTACGCTGCAACGGAAAACTACGTTTTGACTCGTTCCAAATAGTCGCCGGTACGCGTATCGATTCGAATGATGTCGCCAATGTTGATGAAAATTGGAGTGAAAAATTCCCCGCCAGTTTCAACTTTGACAGGTTTTTTGACGTTGGTAGCGGTGTCGCCCTTGGCACCCGGTTCACAATACTCAACTTTCAAATCAACGTGATTTGGAGGCGTGATCAAAATGGGTTTGTCATTGAAGAACGTCATCTGGCAAACCATTTCGTCTTTCAGATACCGCCAGTCGTCACCGACCTGCTCTTCTGACATTTCGTATTGCTCGTAAGTTTCGCCGTTCATAAAAACAAACGTGTCGCCGGAGCGATAAAGAAACTGGACATTCGTTTCAATGATGTCGGCTTCTTCGAGCGTGTCGTTGCCTTTGAACGTTCGGTCCAGAGTCGTGCCGCGAAGCAGGTTTTTGAGTTTGCAGATGAACAGTGCGTTTCCTTTACCCGGCTTTTTGAACTCCATGCTGGTCATGATGTAGGGCTCGCCATTGATTTGACATTTTAGGCCCTTTTTGAAATCGCTTGATTTGAACGCCACGTCTGCTCTCACTCTGGGTAGGAATGGATGTTTTGGTTATAAAATTGCGAAAGCCACGTCGCGAAAGCCGCGATGGCGGTTCGCTCAAGTATTCGTAGGATCGCAGTGAAAATTCTAACGACTTCCGACAATCCTGTCGCCGTCAACTGCTCGCTTGAGCAAAGTTGCTCGACTCCGACGTGGCAACATCACATGAAGTCGGCGATCCGAAGCACCGAAAAATTACTCGACGCGGTCGAACTTGGGCATCTGTTGGAGGGAAATACAGGGATTCCAGCCGGGGCAAAACAGTTTCCCGTATTCGTTCCGCTGCCGTTTCTGAACCGCATCAAGAAGGGAGATTTGGAAGATCCGCTGTTGAAACAGGTTTTGCCTGTCACCGCCGAAGACCATTCCCCGGACCATTTCTCCAAAGATCCGCTCGGCGAACAGGCGGCAACGGTGCGTGATGGGCTGCTGCAAAAGTACCGGAAACGCGTTCTGGTGATTTCCAGCTCTGCCTGTGCGATCAACTGTCGATACTGCTTCCGACGGCATTTTCCCTACCAGACAAGCACCAAAGGTGACGCACAATGGGATGAAACGATTGCCAAAATTGCCGGTGACCCAACCGTAAACGAGGTGATCCTGAGCGGAGGAGATCCGCTCACGGTTGCTGACGAAAAACTGGAAACGGTGATCCGCAAAGTCGCCGCGATTGAGCACGTAAAACGGCTCAGGATTCACAGCCGATTGCCGATCGTCATCCCGCAGCGGGTCACGCGTCGGTTGCTCGAAACGTTCGACAGCTTTCGCGATTCGTGTTCCGATCGCCAGACGGTTTTCGTGGTCCATTGCAATCATGCCAACGAGATCGATGGCGATGTGGCTCAATCACTGAAACAGCTTCGCGGTTCCTGTACGCAATTGCTGAATCAGTCGGTTTTGCTTTTGGGAGTCAACGACAGCGAGGATGCACTCGTTGATTTAAGCGAACGATTGATGGCGTGCGGTGCCCTGCCCTACTATCTGCATCAGCTTGATCCGATCGAGGGAGCTTCTCATTTTGAAGTCGATCCCAAAAAAGGGTTGGCGCTGATCGAAGCAATCCGAGCGAGATTGCCCGGGTTTGGAGTTCCTCGCTACGTTCAGGAAATAGCGGGAGAACCGAACAAGACGGTGCTTGCCTGATTCACGCAAGGCGACAAGAATATTGACTGTCTTCCGCTTGGGAGAGACGTCCAACAAACAACAGAGCCACCCATGGAATCGAATCAAACTCACCGAATTCTAATCGCTGATGACAATCAGGCGAACTGCGAACTGTTGGAGGCGTATCTCGCGAACTTCGATTGCGAAACCGAGATCGCGACCGATGGGCAGGAAGCGTACGACAAAGCGGTATCGTTCAAGCCTGATTTGATCTTGCTGGACGTGATGATGCCCAAACTTTCAGGCTTCGAAGTCTGCCAGAAAATCAAATCCGATCCGGCGCTTTCCAAAATCATGATCCTGATGGTCACGGCGCTGAACGAACTGGGAGACATCGAACGAGCGGTTGACGCAGGGACGAACGACTTTCTTTCCAAGCCAGTCAATCGAATCGAATTTCTCAAACGAGTCGAAAATCTGTTGGAACTAAAAGGCGTCACCGACGAAAACGAGCGACTTCGACAGTACATTCAGCAAATGGAAGAGTAACTCTGTCGGCTGCGATCACTTTTGCGATTCAAGATCGTATACTTGGAGTGCTTTGGATTGCTCGGAATAACTTAGAAGGGCTCAGGATTGCTCTAAGCCCCGGCACATCTGGTGCTTCTCATCCCAAGACTTGATTCGGATTCAAACTCGCTCCGCGACGATGCTCTGGAACAGAATTGGTCCCTTTTTGGCCAGCCGAAAGTACTCGGTGTGCTGATGTTTTAACCCTGCCTTGTCGAAGAACGCCGGGTAGTCATAGTTTTCATGCCACGGCACCATTCCCATCAGCCAATAGACTCCCATGCCCATTTTCAGGTAGAAGATGTTGAAGGCCTTGGCGAGCAAATTTCCTTGAGCCGTCGAAACGTCTGCGATCAGATACTTGCCGCCTTCTCGGGCGAATTTGGCGGTGTGGTTCATCATCGTCGCCATGTCCTTGCGACGAAAAACGTTCAGGAAGTAGTTCGCCGCGACGACATCGTAGTGCCCGATGCGATCGTGATCGTAAGCGTTAACGCAAATCAGCTCTGCTGACAAATTCTCCTTGTCCAATTTGCGTTGAACCTGGTTCAGCATCCCTTGAGAGATGTCGATGCAGGTCACGTCGGCACCATGCTTCGCCGCCATCACGGCGTCTTCACCCGCTCCGGCTCCAAGATACAAAACCTTCATGCCGGGTTCGATGTGTTTTAGCTGATACCTTTTGCTGGCGCGAATCTGATTCGTCGAATAGAACTTGGCGCTCTTTTCGTAAAACCATGCGGCTCGATCATAATTTCGGCCCAGTGCACGGTCTTTGTCGGAGATAGTAGAATCGGTCACGATGTTCGGTCCTTTCGCGGTACAACAGGTAGTATCGTGGCGGAACGTTCGATTTCTGGCAAGCGACGGTTGCGTTTTTCCAAAAGGTTAAAACATGGGTTCCAATCTGCAAAGACGCGTTGACCTGTCATCAAAGACGCTTGTTCTGTTGGCTGCTTTGCTGGCCTTTGTTAGTTTGGCAAACGGTTGCGGTCGTGAGTTCGCGTCGCCCAAAAAATCAGTGGAGGCCATAGAGCCCAGTTCCGAAATGGATCAGGGTAACGGTGAAGAAATCGTAAAAGACGTGGCTCAGGAAGTAGGGAAAGAAGTCCCTCCTAACAGCACACAGGAAAAAGCAGAACCGGAAACGGAATTGGCAAAAGCGATTCGACGGATATCGGAAGCGGGTCCGATGGATGTGCGAACGCTGATGATTTACGGCGAGCTGTTTTATTCCGAGGGCGACATGAAGAACGCAGTCAAAGCCTACGATCGGGTTCTTGAGATTCGTCCTGACATAAAACCACAACTTTGGCAGCGCGGTTTGGCGTTGTACTACGCAGAAGAATACGAAAAAGGCGTCGATCAATTTGACTCGCACCAAACGCTCAACACTCAGGATGTAGAGAACTCAGTTTGGCACTTGCTCTGCCAGTCGAAGTTAACGTCCGTAGAAAAGGCTCGCGAATCGATGATCCAAATCAAGGGCGACAGTCGGGTCCCGATGAAACAGGTGTTTGCCATGTTTGCCGGAACCGGCGGCCCTAACGAAGTTCTCGATGCATGTGGTTACGAAGAAGGAACCGTTCGGGAAAGCTCCGCACTCTATCACGGCTTGATCTATGTCGGCTTGTATCACGAAATGATGGGCGACCCAAAAGCTTCAATCGACGCGATGCAGAAAGCGGTTAAGTGCAAGCCGCCAATGTTAGGGTTGATGAGCCATGTTGCTGCGGCCCATTTGAAGTTGCGCGGTGCTGAAGTTGATCCTGAAGCTGAAAAATCGCAACAGTAGTTCAAGCCTGTGAAAGCCGCAAAGTCACCGTGTCTGCCTCACCCGACATGTCCAAACATGCCGGGTCTCGAGCTCGCGCCATCTGTCTGATTCGCATCGCATCAACGTGATGACGCCGCAAAGAAGAAGTAACTCAAATCGCTTCGCAAAAGCCGAGTTTTCTCACACGTTAAGGTTTGGCACGGAATTTGAATACGGTTCCTTACGTGAATTCAAATTCAACCCGGATTATTCACGATGCGTGGGCGTCGACATGGAGAAGGCCTGTTTTGATCGGGGCATCGTTCCAAGTTTGTGGTTTCGACAGTTCACCCACGACGTGAATTGGTGAATCTGCAAAAACCGTCGCCAGTTCAGGAAAATCGCCTCAAACATCATACCAGACGCCTGTCGTCGTGAATAATTCCGGTTCAAGTCTCCCCTGACATTAAGGTGTTGCGATGAAAAACTTCCTCAATAGCTTCGACGCTCAAAGACCATGGTTGATGTTGGCTTGCTCTCTTGTGATGGGTGTCATTACCAGTGCGTTGGTGATTCACTGAAAGCTGACGGGTTCAGGTTCAGCAACGCAGCAGTTTGGCCAGTTCCTGCATCGCATTCGAAGATTCCGCAGCAAGATTCGCGTCCGCCAGGTCCGCCTTCGTCAAGGTCTCTCGATAATGAGAACTGATCCAGTTGCCAATCTGTTCGGCGCGGGATTCCGTCAGTTGAAAAGCAGTGTTGATCGAATCGAACTCGGGTTCCGTAACAGCGACTCGCAATCGTAAGCAAGCAGGGCCGCCACCGTTGTTCATGCTCTGTCGCAGGTCAAAATATTTCACTTCGTCGATTGGGCTCGGGCCAGCGACAAGGCTCTCCGCACATCGTGCTGCCGATTCGGTTTCCGAAACTTCCTGAGGGCAGATGAGCGACATTTTGCCGTCGGGACGAGTCACGATTTGACTGTTGAAAAAGTAGCTGCCGACGGCATCTTCGATCGGAAGTTCAGCTTCGCCAAAGACAACCGGGAAAAATTCGCAATCTTTGTCGCGAAAGAAGTCCTGAATCGATTCAACAACACGTTGCTGATCTACAAATGAAAATTCGTGCATCAGCAACACGTTCTCATTGCCGACAGAGATGACGTCGTTGTGAAACACGCCAGCATCGATTGCTCGAGGCGTCTGTTGGATCAAAAGGTAATCGTTGACTCGATGCCGTCTGGCGATTGATTCGCTGGCAAGGCTCGACTGCCGAGCCGGATACTTTTGCGGCATCGACTTGCTGCGGTCGAAAGGGTCAAACCCATAAACGAACAGGTGCAAACCCGGTTCACCATGCGACTTGCATAGCCGAGTGTGATTCGCGGCGCCTTCGTCGCTTAAAGCGTACGCCGCCGGCAACGCATCGTGTATTTGAAACTTCTCGCCATCGAAAATGCCGGTCATCACTTTCCTCATAGCCGCGTGATCGAATGAACGATGAAATGTTCGAGAAAGGTTCGCCGGCGTAAAATGGAACTTGCCGTCGCCGCTGTCGATCGAAGGAGTCACCGTCCCGGCGTTGGCGGTCCACATGCAAGCCGCGCTGTAAGCGGATGCCAAAAGTGTCGGGTTCGCTGCGGCACAATCGCGAATGATCTCCGTTTCATTGCCGCAAAAACCAAGCTCGTTCAGTAGTTTGAAATTGGGGCGATCGATCGGCGGAAGGAAGAACTGGGGGGCTCCCATCGCCGCCACGCTTTTCATTTTTTCCAGGCCCTGCAAAGCTGCCTTGCGCGGGTAAGAGACCTGGTCCTGGTGTTGCTGTGACGCGACATTGCCAAAGGACAGGCCGGCGTAATTATGAGTTGGGCCGATGAGTCCGTCGAAATTGATTTCAAGTGCCATGGTGCCAAAGGGATTTCAGAATGTGATCAGGTTGATTCACGACGACAGACGTCATGTTGAAGATTCGACTGAAGAGCAAGAACAAGAACGAGATGGCCAGCGGTTTCAAATGCAGGATCGCTTCGCCACGAAGATGAACCCTCAAATCCGCAAACTCTCGAATCATAAATGTTGAAAGGATCGGTTGGAAAGCTCGATGTCCACGCCTCGTGAATCGTTCGGGTTGAGTCGAACTGCACAGGTGTAAGCGTCAAACGTCGGCTGCAGATTGCCAAGAATCCGGGAAAGTCGGAATTTTCACTGATTTGCTGCAACTTGCCAACATGTCGTGCCGTCTATAATTAAGACGAGGCAAGTGAAACGGACTTTTGCGTGTAATCGATCTTTTGCGTGTGGATGAGCAGCGATGGCAACAGAAACCAGAAACCAAAACTCAGCTTTACCCCGTCGTTCTGGTCGTCGAACCGTCAAAATTGAAGACTATGTCGCGCAAAAGTTGGACGTTACCCGCAGGCAGGTTCGCCAAGTCGACATTATCTCCAGCCTGATTGCCCTGGCGGGGATCGTGCTGGTCTTCTTCATGGCAGTCGCGATTGTCGACAGCTGGATCATGCCGCTCAATGGTGCCGGTCGCTGGGTTTGCTTTCTGATTCTTGTGCTGGGGACGATCGCTTATCTTGTCGGCACGGTCGGAAGGTCAATCACTCGGAAGATCAATCCGGACTACGCCGCGCAAATGATCGAAGAGACTCAACCTTCGTTCAAAAATAGCTTGCTGAACTATGTTTCACTTTCGCGCCGGCCCAAGGGAGTGAAAGCCGCTGTCCTTGATGCGGTGTCTCGTCAGGCGGCGACTGATATTTCAACAGTTCCTGTCGAAACGATGGTTGATCGATCAGCAGTGATTCGGGTCGGTTCCATTTTGGCGGCAATCATTTTGTGTGCCGCGGGCTACAAAATGCTTTCGCCGAAAGATCCGTTTCAGTCCATCGCTCGTGTGATCGCTCCCGGAGCCCGTTTGGCGGCGCCATCGGTGGTCACGATCGATCAGGTTGAGCCCGGAGATACGTCTGCTTTCTTTGGCGACATCGTGACCGTTTCGGCAACCGTCAATGGGACTCATCTTCCCGAGGACGTTCAGCTTGTTTACTCAACGCGTGATGGCCAGACGGTGGACCGAGCCATTCCAATGACGGTGGTGAGTGGAACAACCGATCGCTACATCGCTGATCTGTCGATGGATGGAGCCGGCGTGCAGCAGTCGCTGACCTATCGAATCGTGGCTCGCGATGGAATCACTCCCGACTATAGCGTCGACGTTCGAACGAATCCTTCGATCGCCGTCGAGACGTTGCTGCTGGAACCGCCAAAGTATTCGAAGTTTGAGTCATGGACTCAAAAAGGAAAAGGCAACATCGAGGCCCTCGAAGGTACTCGCGCCACCATGACGGCAAAGGCGAACTTGCCGATCCAGTCTGCCGAGATTCAATTGCTCAATGTGAATCCAAACGATGGTGAATTCGTGGTGGCTCAAACCATTCACATGAACGTTGGCGAAGACAAAAACATCGCCAGTGGGAATTTCTTTGTTCTGATGAACAAGAAACGAACGCGACAAGCTGCGACCCACTATCGATTAAACTTCACCAGCGATGAAGGCTACAAAAATCGAGACCCGAACACCTTTCCGATCAAGGTGATGCCTGATCTGGCTCCGGAAATTCGCGTTCTCGACCCGGTCGAAAAAGTGACCAACGTGCCACTCAACGGGCAAGTCATGATTCGAGTTCAAGCGACTGATGCCGATTTCGAAATTGCGAAAGTGGAACTGGAAATTAAGCAGAATGATCGCACGGTTTACGGGAAACCGATGCAGCTTGTGCCCGTTCAGGGGATGAGGCGAGTCAATGGAGAGTTTTTGCTGGAGTTGTCTCGTCAGTTTCCTTTTCTCAAGCCCGGTGATGAGCTCGAGTTCGTCGCGTCCGCGTTCGACAATCGCAGGCTTTCGAATGGGCAGCCAGCTGCAAACGTCACTCGGTCCGAGGGCTATCTAATCAAAGTTACCGAAGCTGAAAAACAACCGGACGGAAAACAGCCTCAAGAGAATCGAGATCAGCAAAACCTCGATTCCCGTACCGAAGACAAAGACGATCCGCGAAATGAGGATCGCAAAGACCAATCTTCTGATGCAGATCCGAATCAGCAGCAACCAGAAAAAAAATCTGACCCGGAAGAGAAAGATGCTCGACAAGATCGCAAAGACGATCCGCGAAATTCTGAAGACCAGCAGGACCAACGCGACCAGGGGCAGGAACCAAAGCAAAACAAGCCAGAAGACCAAGGTGACTCTGACGATCAAAACGATGGTGATTCCGACGGCAATGAGAAAAATCAGGGCGACGGGAAGGATCCGCAGGATGGCGAACAGAATCAGGATGGATCAGGCTCGCAGGATGACGGCAAACAAGATGATGGCGATCCGCAAGAAGACAACGCTTCCTCAGGGCAGAATCAGGACGCTGACCAACAGGAAGGTTCGCAAGGTAATGGCGGTAGCAAGTCCGAAAGCCAACAGGAAAAGAGCGGTGACCCACAAGATGGCATGGGAGGCGATCGCGATGGAAGCCAAAAGAATTCTGACGCTTCCGAGCCGAACGCCGGTTCTGATACTCGCAATAACGGCGATCCAAATTCTAGCGATGCCGGAGCAGAACAGGGAACACGCGATGACTCCCTCCAGAACGGTCAGCGGGCGCCGATGAATGACGCCGAGCGGATGGCTGAATTGTTGGAGGAATTGGGCGATGACGAAAGTGATTTGAGCGATCCCGATTCGGGACAGCCCGAACCACAAGAAGAAGGTGCGGACGATCGAGGTGATGCCAGTGAAAAGCAGCAGGACGCTGGTGCCCAGCGCGGCGACGATTCACAGCGTGGTGATGATTCGCAGCGTGGCGATTCGCAAACTGGTGATGCTCAAAACGATGATTCAGGGGAGTCTCAACCAGGCGGATCTGGCGCAAACGAGCAGGAACAAAACCAGAAAGAAGGCAGCCAGAAAGAAGGCAGCTCCAAAGACGGCAACAATCAGGAAGGCAATCAAAAAGGCGGCGGCGATCCGAAAGAGGGTGGCGATCCTGATGCGGCGGAAAATAGAGGCAACGATGGCGACTCGGTTGCACCGCAGGACAACGAGCAAAAACAACAGAACGAGGGCATGTCCAACCCGCAAGGCGAACCTGATGATCAGGGAGCAGATCAGAAACCGCAGGACAAACGAGGCAACGGTTCCGAAGGTGAGCAGGATGGGAGAGTGAAAGGCGATTCTGGCACTGAACAGGGAGCACAGTCTGACAACGGGACCTCGGCGGACGATTCAGAAAAAGGAAAAGGTTCTGCCGGTGGAGATGGCGAACCGCAGGATCAGAAACAGAAACCGAGCGATGATCCGAAGGGCGAACCCGGCGAAGGGAAGCAGAGCGATAAGGGCAAGCCGGGGCAAAAGGCAGGCGGTGACAGCGAAAAACAGGATGGCAAAGGAAAGCCTGGAGAAGGCGAGAGCAAACCCGGAGAAGGAGAAAGCAAGCCCGGAGAAGGAGAAAGCAAACCCGGAGAAGGAGAAAGCAAGCCTGGGGAAGGAGAAAGCAAGCCCGGAGAAGGGGAAAGCAAGCCTGGGAAAGGTGACGGAAAATCTGGACAGGGACAAGCCAAGCCTAGGGAAGGAGAAGCCAAACCGGGGCAAGGTGAAAGCAAGCCCGGCCAGGGGCAAGGCAAACCCGGCAAAGGCAAAGGTGAAGGCGATGGTCAGGACAACCAGCCTGGAAAGCAACCTGGCCAGCAGAGCGAAGGGAGTCAGGAAGCGGCAGGCAGTTCAGGCGGAGGATTGGGAGCAGATCCGAAGTTTGCAGAAGAGAAAGCGAATCTCGAGTTCTCGAAAAAAGCGACCGACATGATTTTGAACAAGCTCAAAAAACAGAAAGACAATCCCAGCCAGGAATTGCTGGACAAAATGAACTGGCGATCCAAGGAAGACATGAATCGCTTCATTGAACGTTGGGAGAAAATGAAGCAAGCGGCAGAAACGGGGGATGAAGCGGATCGTCTTCGATACCAAAAACACCTGAAAGGGCTTGGACTTCGTCCGCCAAACGCAGGCACAAAATCCACGCTCGACGGCGACGGCAAGGAAGATTATCTCGAAGACAGCGCCGTCGACGAAATCATGTCAGATCTGCGCTCCGAATACCGAGCCTTCCAACGCGATCAGAACCGATCCAATCGGTAAAAGCTTCAATGCTGTAAGAAGCAAACTACGTTTTGCATTTGACCAACACTAACACCGTCGTTCATTGGTTATCCAGCACCGGTTGTGAGGTGGACAGTCTGATTTAGTATTTCTTCGACTTTTTTATCGTTCACTCGATCCGCCAAATAACGCACCCTGACTGATTTTTCTTTATGTCTCTTGAGTTTGTAGATGACACCACGAGGACATGCAGTTTTGGTCCTAGTATCAATACCATCAATTTTTCGGTGAACAACATAGTACGCATTCTTGGCAATCTCCAATTCGCCCGCCAATAGATTTTGTCCCTCGGTTGATTCAATGATGGTTGAGTAACCACCCGTGTAGCCTGCGAGGTCTCCGTGTTTATGTGATGCAACAAGGATGTCACCATCGCGGTTGATTTTAATTGCAAAATAGTGGCCGTTTACGTCTACGGCTGAGAGCGTTCTGAAATCTGGCAGTTCGATTAATTTGAGCCAGCTTTCGATTGAATCTGGTTCCTCGTTCTCAATCGTTTCTGATTGAGCGAGAGCGCCAATCGCGACGGCGAGAATCAAACAGATCAAGTGCTTGGTATTCATTGTGCTGGTTAACGAATTGCGATCTACCCGTTTGCCACGACGGCACGTTCGCAATTTAGGTTTTGGCTGGGCGCTCGGATAGATCGTGTGTTGAACTTTGTCGCTCGAAGCGATTTGAAGACACACTATCGTAATCGATTTCAGAAACGGTTGCCAGATTTTCGTGGCAACCGGAAGGCTGGATGTTCCGTCAGTGACGTGACACCAGCGAGGAAGGGAAGATACCTCGAATCCATCACCCTCGACCAGCTCGCCTTTTCGGTCATGCTTTGCGGAATCAATGAACAGCCGCAGAACTTGCAATGCCATTCGGCTGAAGCATTTCCGCTGGTACCCTATGTCGCATCAACGAATGCTCTTGGAAAGGATGCGCTTCGTCAATTGGTTTTGACACTCGAATCCTCTCGTTTTCTTTGAGCACGGATCTGTGCGGGTGGCAGCTGGCGACAGCCGTCCCTACCGCGATCCTGAAAAACTTTGGGGCTGGGCAGTTCCGCCAGGTAGCAAGAAGCAAAAAACAACAAAGAAGAAAAAACATACGTTTTGAATTTGACCAACACTAACACCGTCGTTCACTGGTTATCTGGCCATGTGAAGCCTAAGCTCCAGTGAACGTGTCGTAATCGTCATGAGTTCCGATCCAATACCACACGTTCATCCCGTCGTCATCGACAACGTAGATTGCGCGGTACCTCATCGTTATCGCAATCGAAACGCTGTCATTTTTGTGGCTACCCTTTGAGTTGTCGTTTAACTCGTGGGATCGTAAAGAAGGGTGCTTGGGGTCATCGTTGAAAACCAAGCATTTGCTGCGACAAAGTTCGCGTATAGACTTCGGCAGATTCGAATACAACTCACGAAACGTTCGTGTAGTCCGATTCCCCTGCCTAAATGAATTCGGCAGTTTCGCCACGACGATGCTCCTCAATCGCCTCATCACGCAACTCGATCAACGAGTCAGACATTTGTCGAGTCGTTTTGTCAATCGATTTAACAATCGCGCTAGCCTCGACCTGACATTTTCGGAAACGTCTGAGATTGTCAGGTTGGTACCCTCGTCGCAATTGAGCGTCGATCCAATCATTGGCGAAATCACATGGAACCAACCAACGTCTAAACAGTCCTTCAAGTTTGGACTCTAAATCCGCATTGTATTCCACGATCCCGTCTGCAATTGCTTTGTTGATCAACTCGTCGGTGTTGACAAGCCAACGGAATGCGTCGATGCCCAGTTGCAAGAACGCTTGGCAATCAAGGCACTCCATGGCCTCATGGTGATCTGAAATGATTTTTTCTGCGTGTTGCTCGTAGAGCTCAACATTATGAGCGGCGGCATGCATTGCTAGGAGTTCTGACATAACACCCAAGACATATTCAAGAAGAACAAAGTGATCGTATTATATAGATTCAAATTACTTACGGACACAAGCCGACTGCCAGCCAAAACCCCGTAATGCTCGGAAAAACCGTAAATGCCGCAGAAATTGTGACGCCTATCAAGCATGTAGCGATAGCATTTTTCGGGGAGTCGCCAAAGACAGCTGAGTTAAGCCGAACAATTAATTGCGATCTATCCGTGTTCCAAGAGAACACGTTCGCAACTTAGGTTTGGGTTGAGCACAGCGATAGGTCATGCGTTGAACTCTATCGCTGTATGCGACGTGCTCGGAAAGATTGTATCTGGATGAGGGAATCTTTGAAGTGTCCAGCTGCGACGAGTTTTCGTGCTTCGCGGCGGTCAAATTCAAAATACAAAAAGGCAGCCAGTGTAGCCGCCAGCAAATGGATCCTCTCAGAACCAACTCTAGCTTCTTGAACAAAGTGTTTCAGCTCTGGCGCGACTCTAAGAACCGTAGCACGGCAACATTCAAACACGGCAACACTCAAAGGGGATTCTCTCGCTGATCAACCTGGCTCTGCCGCTTCCGCGAAATCAGCCGCTCAGTTGCTAAACCAGCAACATCGTGTCTGGTCATTAGGAAAATCGAGGTCGATATCGACGGTCTTCGTCTTCGTCTTCATCGAAATCGGTCAGGTCATCGAATGCGTCGAAGAACAGGAAGTAGTCGTTACCAGCTCCTCCTGTCAATGAATCGCTGCCGAATCCTCCGATCAACAGGTCGTCATCGTCGCCACCGTCCAGCAAGTCATCGCCGAGCCCGCCTTTGATTCGATCGTCGCCTTCGCCACCAAAAAGCTGGTCGTTTCCTGCGTTTCCAACCAGACGATCAGAACCTTCTTCACCAAAGATTTGGTCATTGCCGTCGCGGCCGATCAGAGCATCGTTGCCGAAACCACCGTATAGTTGGTCATTGCCCCCGCCGCCGGTCAACCAGTCGCTGCCATTGCCGGCAAAAATGAGGTCCATGCCATCGCCACCGAAGACAATGTCGTTTCCGTCACCGGCGTCGATTCGATCGTCACCTGAATCTCCGGCAACGATGTCCGCACCAATGCCTGATTCCAGCAGGTCATTTCCGTTGCCGCCCCACATTAAATCATTTCCGTCGTTGCCAAACATGCGGTCATTGCCGTCGCCACCCTGCATGCGATCCTGATCCGATCCGCCGTTGATCAAGTCATCGCCAGTTCCGCCGCGAAGAAGATTGACGCCGAAATCAGCGTTTAGTTCATCATCGCCAGCGCCTCCCATCAGTCGGTCGTTCACCGAACCGCCCGGCAGAAACGGGTTGTCAGCAAAAAGAACATCGTCTCCGTCGCCACCGAAGATGACATCGATGCCGTTTTGGCCCGTCCTTAAACTGAATCCTTCACGCAGGTCACCGCGGATCGTGTCATTGTCATCGCCGCCGAAAAGTCGATCATCGCCAGCACTTCCATCAATCGTGTCGTCGCCGCTGCCACCGTAGACAGTGTCATCGCCAATGCCACCATCGATTTCATCGTTTCCTTCGCCGCCGACAAGCCAGTCGTTTCCGGCGCCGCCGAAGATATAGTCGTTGCCTTCACCGCCGTAGACGATGTCGTCCGTGTTCAGCACATCATTGACCGCAGCTTGATCGGCGAAAATTCTGTCGTCACCCTGTCGACCAAAAATTGTATCCGCGTAAAAAGCGCTGCCGTAAATCGTGTCATTGCCGGGACCACCATCGAGCCGATTGGATCGATTGAAGATTCCTTTGATGATGTCGTCGCCTTCGTTTCCGATCGCATGGAAGCCGAAAAGCTGGTCGTTGCCGCCGCCACCATACACGCGTTGACCCGAGAGGAAATCGTTGCCGCCGTTGCCGACCAGCACAGACGAAAATTCCCGAGGCACAATAATCTCGTCGACAGAATCACTTCCAATAAATCGAAGCGAAGTCGCGTCCGGAAACTCCTGATAGGGGCTGAACTCGTAGGAATCCAGTTCACCAAAGCCGGTTGCTTCCTGAATCTGCACGCCTCCTGATTCCATCTCGACGACTCGAACTTTCGTAAATTCGGAATCCGGATTGGCTTGAATCAACAATTCGCCGCTGTCGGCAAGCGTGGTCGTCACCGGCAAGAAACTCGCCAGAACCTGTCGCTGTTCAAGTGTCTGATAGGTCTGAGCCTGTTTGGATCTGGCGGTTCTGCGACGCATGGATAGGGTCTCCGAATCTTTGGAATCTTTATTATTCGCAAGAACCGTACGATAGCTGGGACATTCAAGCCACCGCCCGGAAAGTCGACAAAATTCTGTTTGCCTCGTTCCTGTACCAGCTTATGCGGCCAGCACCACGAATTTTGCGACCGCGACGAAGTGAATGACGCTACCGGCAATGACGAACAAATGCCAAATCGGATGAAACCACTCGGAATGCCGGTCGTTGACCAGGAAAACTGTCCCTGCCGAATAGACGATTCCTCCCGCCAAAATCCAAGCAAGGCACTCGATCGAGCCACCGCTGTGACCGCTTTCAACGCTGTGAAATGGAATTCCAATGACCGGCATCCACCCTAGGAAAAGGTAGCTGAACACTGAAATACGATTCACTCGATACTCAAAAAACGTTTTGAATACGAAACCTGTAATCGCGATGATCCACATCGTGGCCAGCAAGGCGTTGCCAAACGGATCGTTCCAATATTGAATCGAAAACGGCGTATAAGTGCCAACAATGATCAAATAGATGCAGCCCTGATCCAGTGCTCGAAATCGGTTCAGTCGTTCGTCATCAGCGAACCAATGAGACAATGCAGACATGACATACATCAGGACAAGCGTCGTTCCGTAAACGATCGCTGCCATCGAAGTCGCCGCGAACAGGTTCGTCCGCAAGCAAACGGCGATCCATATCAGACCAGCGACCGCCAGGATTGCTCCTGCAGCATGCGTTGCAACGTTCCATTTTTCTTGGCGATCTGAGCGTCTCATTCGATAAAGCTAGCTGTTTCAAAGGGTGACTCAACTTGAGCCAACTTGATCACAATTTGAAAAAAAGTCAGGGAGCATGCACAGAAGTACATGGTTGAGAAACGCTTGCAATAATCCCGCTAGCTCCGTCAAACCCGAAGAATATCGTTCATTCCGGAAAAACTCAATCGAAATTCAACCAGCATGAGCCATTGGCACTTCTTATGCAGTAGTTGCGATCAGCCGTTGTCTCTTTCGGGGATTTACGGTGCACACGTAAGAAATGGATTAAAGGCGTAACTTAAGGATAAGATCATGCTTGTACTATCACGAAAACTCAACGACGAAATCGTTATCAACGACAATATCACGGTCCGAGTTCTGCGGGTCAAAGGAAACACGGTCCGTTTGGGCGTGGAAGCACCTGCCGAAGTCAGCGTCATGCGTGGTGAATTGCCTCGGCGTGAAATCGAATTCACGATCGAGATGGAGAGCGAGTCGGAGGAAGAAGACGTTGAGGCTGAGAAAGCTGACTCTGAACATGAGATCTCAGGCATTCAGTTTCGTAGCCAATTTCCAACTCCGATGAGGAGAAACCGGTTGGCCGAAATCGCCAGCCGAATCAACGGTGCGAAGTAGTTTCACTCAGTTCGGTGGGCTCCGTGATTCACGCCTCATCACGGAGTCCGTTCCACCGGCTGTTTCCACGACGCAGGAATCGCCGGAAAACGCCTGCTTCGGATGCGATTCTTTTCGACAAGGTTCTCTGTCAGGATCTTTCTGACTTCCAGAATGCAGCTCGGGTGCTGATGAATCTTTGAATGTTCGGCTGGCACGATAATCTCCGAATCGGCGTACTTGCTGCGAGCACTTTCGATCGAAACGACGCCGTCATCGCCAGAGCCTTCTGCGCTGTGTCGGCGGAGCAGTCCCTTGCGTGGCACGTTGCCAATAATGTTGTGGAATTTGATGTGGTTTGGTCGCGGGGCCGATTCCATCACTTCGAAGATTGGCGAATCAGCCGCCAAAGCATCCACGCTGGTAGTGGTTGTCAAAATTGTGCCGTCTCCGAGCACGTCCGGATTCTTGTTGACCAGTTTGCGAAAGTCGTCAGTGAACGCCGCGGGTAATGTGAAGAGCTTTTGACCAACCCAGCGAGTTGTTGCGTTGGCGGAGGTGCTTCCACGATTCGGAGTTCCGATCATCACCACGCGATCAATGCTCTCGTTCGCTTCGAAAAAGAAAGTGTCCCGAAGCCTGTCGACGCTCTCAGCATCGCCGCGAAGATCGCCAAACGGCTTGTCGCTAACAAGCTCATTCCAAAACGTGTCTCCACTGTTCATGACCTGTAATTGCGACACCAGCCCACCCATGCTGTGCCCAATCAGGACCATTTCGTCCAGCGGAGCCGCATCGTTTCCCGGATCAAGCTCGCGCCGAATCGTTTCCAAATCCTCTCGCATTTGCTGAGCCGAAAGCCAGAATGGCTGACCCGTTGGATAGGCGTAGAACCAGAACTGATAGTTTTCGTGAATTTCAGGGATCGCGCGCAGATCATTAAACATGTGAGCCCATGTGACGGGACTGGACCAAATGCCATGTACCATCACGACCGGAATCTTGGTTGGGTCAAACGGCGAAAGCATGTACATGCCGTGAATCCCGTCCGCCAATTCCCCGTTCAGCAACGTCGCGGTCGCCAGCAACCCGGAATTCAGAAGTGGATCATTCAGGTGATAGGCCAGTGGTGTGGTCAGGTCACTTTCCAGTGGGACCGAAACGGAACGGTGTTGAACATGCGTTTGTTCGAGCGGATCGTAAAGCTTCAGAATCGCTTTGTGATGAACGCGAGCATCGCCTTTTTTATTACCTTTAGTTGAACCGTCATAAGTCGGATCGATCACGTTTTCGATTTCGCAAAACGCGGTCAGAGGCAGCGTTAATGAAGGCGGGTAATATTTGTTTTCTTTCGAGTTAACATCGTCCTTTTTGCAAACGGCGATCAGCGGAACGCCCAGACCGTACGTCCGATACTGGTTATCGATTCCAGCGGTCTCGTAGTCGCTTACCAGTTCAAAACTTTCGAATTGTTGCTGCTTCCAGCGTCCGACGATTTGAAACTCCATTTCACAGCCAAGCACATCGTCACCGAATTTAATGCTGTGTCCGGGAAGCAGTTTTCCTTCTGAACAAATTTGTCGAAGGATCGACGCCAGCGATTCGTTGTACACATCGCAAATGTGGCGGAACTGAGGATCGTAAGCGTTTCGTTTCAGGTTCAGATTTGAATCAAACAGAAATTGGTGCGAATGAATGATGGCTGTCACGTAGAGCCCGGCTGCCTTGTTCGGCTTGCCAGAATTACGTGCCCAGTCCGCTTGCAGTTTGCAGACTTCTGCCAAAGCATGAACTTGATCAAGCTGCGGCGATTCTTCGACCAGTTCCTGAAGCCAGTTGATCACGCTTTCAGGATCCGATTTCAGTCGCTCGTCCAGATTGTAGTTTCGCAGCAGGCGAACGGTTCGTTCGCTGGGAGTCGCTGGTCCCGACAAGTACCTTGCGATCGGCGAAAAGATGTTGTCTTCATCGACAGGTGTGACTTCGACGATCGAGCCGTTTCCAAGTCTCGAAATCGCAGCGGCGCGCCGGATGAATTTGTCCTGGTTAATTTGGCAGCCGGACATGAAAACGCAAACCGATGCCGCCACGCAACAAGCCGCTCGCAACGCGAACGAGCGCGGTTCTGGCGATCGAATTTGTGGTTGCAAAGCCGGCATGGAGAATTAGCTGGGTGTCGAAACGTTCAAAAATCTGAAACGTTCAAAAATTGGAACGTATTGTTTCTGAATTAGCTAAATTCACTCAGTCAGGTCAATGGCAGTTGATGCTGTCAACGCAATGTTGGCTATCCCATGCGATGAGTCGGCTCCGGTTTTCCCGGCCTGAAACTCTGCATGGAACCAACCGACAATCGAACGCCTTTTTCCGCCTGAAGCTCTTTGGCAACCGAATTGACGATTCGTTCCAGCGTGTCAGGATCGGTCGCAACGCGAGCGTTCACAAGAAGGTCGGCTTGGGCGGTGAAGATCTCACTGGCCAGGCTCAATTCAGCCTCGCCTTCGGAACTTACCAGGTTTGCCACCGATGAATTCTCAAGCGTTTGACCAAGCACTTTCAAATGAGCCACCTCGGCGCTCGCATCGCAAAGCTGCGAACCGACGCGACTGACGACTTCCAGTACGATTCGGTCGAGCTCAAATTTTTCATCGTCCTTCGATTCAACGATAATCATGCAGTTCAGCCAACCCAATTCCGCTTCGCCCTCGGCGTAGGTCACGTAATCCATTTCCATCATGCCAGACCGCACGATCGGTTCGGCTTCGCAGGCCGCAACAAGTTGGTCCATTCCCATATTTTCGCGAGCACTCAACAGGAAGACTTCTTTTTCCGGAAAGCGTTCGCGAGTGAGCCGCAAGAGGGACTGTTGATCTTCTTCACTAAGTCGATCAATTTTGTTGATCGCGATCGAGTCCGCTTCTTCGAGCTGCTTCAAAAAGATGTATTCCGCTTTCGGGGAAAAGCCCCTGCCCTTGTTTTCGGACAGAATTTTCTTTCCGTGAGAAGGCTTCAGGAGGACGACCAGCGGGCCGGTTTCGAACCTTTCGCCGAAGAGTGCTTTCATCGGTTCGATCACGGTTGCGACAAGGTCGGTGCAACTTCCGACGGGTTCCGCAATAATCAAATCCGGAACGTCGTCCTCCGAAAGCGAATCGACAGTCGAAAGCAGATCGTCGAACTTGCAGCAAAAGCAAGCGCCGGGAACTTCACCGACTGTGAAACCTTGAGCCCGCAACGTTTCGGTGTCGACAAGGTTGTAAGCCTGATCGTTGGTGACTAGCGCGACGTTTTTGCCTTGCGCGACATAGTGCGCGGCAAGTTTGCTGATCGTGGTCGTCTTTCCGGCGCCAAGGAATCCGCCTACCATCAAAAAGCGAACAGGTTTGGTTGGTGTATCATTTGAATTATCCATGCCGTCCAAGATATCACAACGCAGTCCATCAGGCATCGGCCCGAATCATGAATCACGCTGAACTATTGGCAGTCAATGGGGGACCAAAGTCAGTCACGAATTCTATTTCCGACTGGCCGCTGGTTAACGATGCGATTCGAGCATCCATCACGCAGGCTTTAGACACCAATGTGTGGGGGAAGTACGAAGGTGAGCTGACTCAACGGTTGCAGGAATCGCTCCAGTCGAGGTTTCAGTGCCAACACTCAATGCTGACATGCAGCGGAACGATCGCGGTCGAACTTGCCCTTCGCGGGGTCGGTGTAAAATCTGGTGACGAAGTCGTGATGTCGGCTTATGACTTTCCCGGAAATTTTCGAGCAGTCGAAATGGTGGGAGCGACTCCCGTCATCGTGGACGTTTGCGGAAACGGTTGGACGATCGACATCGATGGTGTCGCGAAGGCGATCACTGAAAAGACGACCGCGGTGCTCGTTTCGCATCTGCATGGCCAGTTGTTGGATATGAAGTCACTTCGGTCCGCAATCGCTGGTGCGGCATTTGGCAAAAAGGAAATTCCAGTCGTCGAGGACTGTTGCCAGGTTCCGGGTGCCGCGGTCGACGATGAGGCTTGCGGAAGTTTCGGTGATGTTTGCGTTTTGAGCTTCGGAGGTAGCAAGCTTTTGTCGGCAGGTCGAGGTGGAGCTGTTTTGTCGAATGATGAATCCGTGGTTCGGCGTGCGGCCGTTCATGGAGCCAGAGGCAACGAGGCGTTTCCGCTTTCTCAGTTGCAGGCCGCAGTTTTGTTGCCGCAGCTGGAGGATCTTGGAAAGAAAAACGAACTTCGAGAAAAAGGAGTCGAATTTCTGATCGACAGAATTTCGAACCTTCGATCTGAAAAGCTCTTTCGACCTGAAACTCAGTCGAACACGGCATGGTACAAGCTCGGTTGGCTTCTGGATGATTCGTTGGATCGCGAAGTCGTGCTGGCTCGACTGCAAGCCGAAGGCGTTCCGGTGGATGTTTCTTTTCGAGGCTTCACGAAACGAACGGCTCGACGTTGTCGTAAAGTCGGCGAATTAAAAAACGCAATCAGAGCCAGCAATCAAACCATTTTGATGCACCACCCTGCCCTGCTTGAGCCCGTTGAAACGTTGCAGCAAATCGCCGACGGTTTTCAGAAAGTGTTGAACAGTCTTGATGAATGACATTCAAAAAAACGAAGCGAACGCTCGCAATCTGATCGCAGTCGTATTTGCGATTGTTTTCCCAACCATTGTTACGCTGGTGTACTTCAAATGGCTTAGCAATCACTCGCCGTCGGTTCAGCAGTCTGCTTACGCGATCGGAAAGACGATTCAATTTCTGTTTCCGGTCGTTTGGATCTGGTTGTTCTTTCGTTACCGGTTTTCGCGCGAACGGAAAAAGGATTCTGATTCGTTGCTGAAGCCTGATGGTTCGACATGGTTTGCAAGGTTGCCGAATTGGTTGTTGTCGATTGGGTTTGGTATCGATGTTTGCATCGTATTGGCCGTCGCATGGTTTTTCTTTTTGAGTGGGAACGACGCGTTTGGCGGCTTGACGGCAAAGCTGCAAGAAAAGATCTCAGGTTTGGGCATCGACCAATTCTGGAAGTACGCTCTGCTGGGAGTCTTTTACGCGGTCGTTCATAGCTTTCTTGAGGAATACTATTGGCGATGGTTCGTTTACGACATGTTGAAAAGGTTCGTTTCGATTTCGGTTGCCAACGTGATTTCCAGCCTCGGGTTCATGGCTCATCACGTGATCCTTCTAAGCGTCTATTTTGGTTGGGATTCCCCTTTGACTTACGTTTGTAGTCTCAGCGTCGCCATCGGTGGAGTTGTCTGGGCTTGGATTTACCAGCGAACCGGCAGTTTAATTTGGCCATGGTTGAGCCATGCGATTGTCGATGCTGGCTTGTTTTCGTTGGGGTACTTTCTGGTCGGCAAAATGTTCGCGTGACGAGGGCGGGTTGCTGACTTTGCGAACGCAAAAAGCCGGCAATTGGATGTCGGTGGCATGTTTACGCCGGCTTAAACCTTTGTTCAGGTTCGAAAGTGGGATCATGCTCACGCGAATTTGAACATCGCTTGATCGTTTCGAGTAAGCATGCCGCAGTCTGCCGTCGCCTTTTCTTACACGGCGTAAAGCATGGCGTTCTGGCAACTTGGTTGCTTAGGCGGATTTTGAAAACTTGCAACTGACTTTTAAGACGGATATGATTGCGTCCGAAGAATTTGCCGCTGCGCTCGAAGGCTCAGTTTTTGCGCGGGCGCGTGACTAACAGGACAAGTCGGGAGAAAACATGATCAAATTTTTTATGCTTTTGGTTATGCTGGTAACGTCTCCGTGCCATCAAAAGGCTACTGAGGCACCGGTCTCTGATGCACCGGTCCCAGCGCCTCTCTACTGTCGCATTAAAGTTGCAGGAAGTTCCGACGAACTGCTTGTTGGCGTCACGGCGTCGCGGTTTTTGGTTTCGCGCGACGGTAAGTTCGATTCGGATTTTCGTTCTTATCCGCGAACAAACGGTAACCTAAATGAAGATGTCAAAATCCCTCCTGTCTCATTCGGCGAAACGATTCTGACCATCAAAAGCTGTCGGGATGTCGGTGATAAAGTACTCGTTTTGGACGTTCACCTAAACCGAAAGGATGAATCTGCTCAACAACAGTGCTGGGTAGAATTGCTGCCGAAGTCGTCAGAACTTAATACCGCGGTCTTCGATGGCAAGTTTACGATTCGTCCAGCGGAGAGGCAAAAGGCAATGCCAATCAAGTTTGTTCTGGGCGGAGAACCAACGGCGATACTTGCCGTCGTCAGTGATATTGGGGGTGGAAAATACAAAAACTCAATACGATCGGTGGTTGGTGGCGAATGTGCTTTTCCGGATGGGGTACGTCCAACGGTGACTGTCACTTTTCCTTCTTCAGACTCAAAAAAAACGATTGAGAAAGAGTACGAGCTTTATGGATTTTGCTGAAACTCAATTTTCTATTGTGTCGTTGACACAATTCCGGAAGGGGTCGTCTCCGGCACCGCAAAACTCGAATACCGTTTTGATAAATGGACTGGCCATCAAATTAAAGGAGCAACGATTTATGCACCCGTCGTCGTGAACGAAGTGGATTGACTTGGGATTAAGCGTGATCTCTGAGGGAAGGCTTGAGGTTTAGTCGTTTAGTCACAGTCTTTAGGTCATTAGATCGGTGGCGGATCGATCAGAATGCCTGCTGCTATGACGAAAACCGGGACCATGACAGTTGATGACAGCCCAAAAGCGATCACCGAGATCCGGTGAGTCCAGTCATCGGCTTCCCAGTTAGGCCAAACCACGAGTGCGTTAACCAACAGACCGACCACTCGTGGCGTGAAGCGTGGCATCCCTGCGGCTTGGTTGCTAAGGCGGATTTCGAAAACTGGCAATGTTGTCTGCGGTTCGCTAAGATGTCATCCCTGAGTTCGTTCAAAGGATGATTCCAATGAAAAGACTGTCGTTGATTTTTTTGCTGGTGTTTTGCTGCGGAGAAATGTGTGCACAAGACTTCAGGCCGGATGCTTACAACGATCCAGATACGATGGCTCGTTTAAATCGGGCAACTGGTTTGATAGAGCTTGCCGATAGCGAATCAAAGCTCAATTCTGATCTGGAGCTGACGGAGGCCCAGATCCTTGAAATCAAAGAGATCGCTCTAACGCATAGTGATTGGATGGATATTGGGGACAGTATTCCGCCAGAGAAAAGAGCCGATAAAGATTTCGTCAATGAGCTCGTGAACGATTACCTCGTCATGGTCAAGTCTCTTGAGTCCAGGCTCAGTGAGAAGGTGCTGTTGCCGCATCAGGTTGCGTTACTTGCGAACAAGCAATTTTCGAAAGCGCTGAAGTCCTGCGACGGCGATATCACCAAAGCCATCTCCAATTTCTACTGCGACAAAATCAAGCTCGACGATAAACGGAAAGACAAGCTCGCCAAGATTTCGAAGGCCACGAAAAAGGAAATCGCGCAAGCCCGGAAAGAGTTTGAGACCAAATTGAAACGTATTTTGAAGAACAGCGAAAAAGCGACCAGAGAAGTTTTCACCGGTTCCGAAAATAAGCTTCTTGGGATCGCCCAGGATTGATCCGGAATTATTCACGACGTCAGGCGTCTGGTTTGATGTTTGAGGCGATTCTCCTGAAGTGGCGACAGTTTTTTGCAGATTCACCAATTCACGTCGTGGGTGAACTGTCGAATCCACAAACTTGGAACGATGCCCCGATCAAAACAGGCCTTCTCAATTTTGACGCCCGCGCATCGTGAATAATCCGGGCTGATAGGGCACAGTCTTTCCGACGAACGGATGTTTCGCCGCCACCTGACTGTTGTCGGCGTCGCCCCTTAAATCATCCTGTTGATGATGTTGTTTCGTTTCGCGGCGAGTGCTGACGTCCTGTATCCAAAAGCGGGCCGATGGAACAATGCGATTGAAATCGAGCTTTATTCGTTGCCGTCCAAATCTTCCGTTTGCACAAACAAGGCTCGCTTCTGCCCCGGAAGGCTATAATCAAAACCGCATTGGTGGAAAAGTTCGTCGGTTGCCGTGATGGCCATGACCTCGCGAACTTTTTCCTCAACCGCTCGATCGACACAGCATTGAATCAGCTGTCTTCCAATCCCTTTGCGGCGGCACTCTGACGAAACGGCCAGACACTGGATTTCGGCGAGCTTCTTCGAATAGATTTCAACGGCAGCGAAGCCCTGAATCTGAGAATCTGTTTCTGCGATGAATCCATGACGCATCAGCAACTCCATTTCAACTGAGGTCCGCCGCAGGATTTGTTTTGCGTCCATAAATGGAGTCAGGAAGCTCAACACGTTTTCCAGGTCGGATTCGTTTGCGGCGCGAACGGTGATGGTGGATTCTGACGGCAACTTGAGCGCTCGAATTGGAAAGGCAAATGCGAATAAAGAAAAAACGGAATGGGTAGTTTAAGGCTTAACTGCAGCACCAATGGCGAATCATTTTTTCATACAGATCCGTGCCACGGTGAAGTTGCTCAAGGCTAATCCACTCATTGGCAGTATGAGCCTGGTCGATGCTGCCTGGGCCACAGACGACCTTTTCTTCGATCTCGGTGAAGACGCCTCCGTCGGTACCATACGGGACGGTGTAAGGCCGTTTTTTGTGCACGATCTGCAGCATCTGTTGAACGAATTCAGATGACGGATCGACGAAGAAAGGTTCGGACTGACGAATCACTTTCAGTTTCAAATTGTTGGCTTGGGCCGATTCAGCAATCCGCTGTAAAAGTGGTTCATGATTGATCGCCGGCATCGCTCGAAGGTAAACCGTCGCCACGCTTCGTGACGGGGTGATGTTGCGAGCAGGAGAATTGTCCTTGACCAGAATGTTGGGGCTGAGCGTCGGTGGGTCGAACATTTCGTTGCGCCACTGCGATTCGTTTTCTGTTTCGTCGAAGATGGCTTTCATCTCAGTCAGGAAAGGAATCATCTTCAGATTTGCGTTGTCCTGAACGTGGGAGCCAGAATGAGCCATTTTGCCTTTGGCTTTGGCGATGATTTCGATCGAACCTTTATGAGCGTGCACGATTTCCATCGAGGTCGGTTCGCCGATGATGCCTCGTGTTTTGTGTTCGACCATCTCGCGATAAAGGCTACTGTCTTCGGCAACGCAACGGGCTCCGCGGAAGCCAACTTCTTCGTCGGCGGTCACGCAAAAATAAAACGGCGACTTCAGGGCGTCCCAACTCACGCGTTGAGCCGCAGCCAACATGCACGCGATGGACCCCTTCATGTCGCAAGCGCCTCGTCCATAGAGTCGCTCACGTGCGATGGCAGGTTGAAACGGAGTGAACTTTTTGGTGAACCATTTTTCTGCCGGGACAACATCGGAGTGAGCAAAATAAGCGAGTCCGCCTTTGCCGTTGCCTTTCTTTGCCACGACATTGACTTTTCGGACGTTATTTTCGTCTTCATACTCAAGCACCTCGACAACAAAACCGTGCTTGGTAAGCTTCATTTCGAGATATTTGGCGATCCTTCGATTCGACAGATGGCTCGTCGAATCAAAACCGATTAAACGCTTGGCATAGCGTAACGCTTTCATTGATCGCATCGAATTCATGGCTTGCTCGTAAGTGGGAGGCCGAATAGTTAGATGACGTGGCGGCGACCATCTTTCCACGATATTCACTCACGCTCACCCTGACAAGTTTACTGGAAACAGGTTCGCCTGTTTTAACGTTCCATGGCATCGGATCATCTCCATTTTATCACCGGAAGACTGGCCGAACCTGCCCTGCGACGGACTCTGGAAAAGATCTCGGATCAGGTGGACTTTCAGTGGACGATTCAGACGCTTCCGATCACGGTCGCGGCTTTGATGACGCCGAACTGGATCGCCAAACGGATCGAAGTCCCGCCCGCGACCACCAAAGTAATCTTGCCCGGCTACTGTGATGGTGATTTGACTCCACTTGCATCGGTCGTTTCGGTGCCGCTGGTGGTGGGGCCCAAAGACCTGCGACAACTGCCTCGATTCTTTGGCCAGGCAACCGAACCTCCGGCAATGGAAAAGTGGGATATCGACATCATTGCCGAGATCAATCATGCGCCGCGAATGACGTTATCGCAGGTCGTGGCGATCGCGGATCGATATCGTAACGACGGAGCCACGCTCATCGATGTCGGGTGCGAACCCAATTCATTTTGGCGAGAGGCGCCAGAATATGTGAAGGCACTCAAGGACAACGGTCATCGCGTTTCCATCGACAGCCTGAACCCAAAAGAGATCGCTCCGTCGGTGGCAGCCGGTGCTGAGCTCGTCCTTTCGGTTAACGGAACCAATCGGGATGCAGCGTGCGATTGGGGTTGCGAGGTGGTGGTGATTCCAGACGACATTCGCGACCTCAATTCGATGGAGCAGACGATTGAGTTGCTTTCGTCAAACAGCGTCCCGGTTCGATTGGATCCGATCCTTGAACCCATCGGTTTTGGATTTGCTCAAAGCTTGCAACGTTACATGGACGTGCGACGTCGTTGGCCCGAAGCCGAAATGATGATGGGGATCGGGAATTTGACAGAACTCACCGACGTCGATTCGGCCGGCGTCAATTTGATGCTGCTCGCGATCTGTCAGGAGCTGCGAATCCACAGCGTGCTGACCACCGAGGTTATCAATTGGGCTCGGTCGAGCGTAAAAGAATGTGACATCGCAAGGCGGCTGGTTCGGTACGCGATTGACGAAGGTGTTCCGCCGAAGAATTTGGGTTACGACCTTGTGTCGTTGCGCGACCCGCAAGTGATGTCCTTCGGTGCGGAGGCAATCGAGCAGCTGGCTGAGAATATCAAAGATCACAACTATCGAATCCTCGCTGAAGATGGCCAGATTCACTTGCTCGGAAATCGAACCCACTGGCATGATGAAGACCCGTTCAAAGTCTTTGATGCTCTGGCAGAAACGAACCCAAAAAACTTGAATGCGTCGCATGCGTTCTATTTGGGTTATGAAATGTGCAAGGCGATGATCGCGAATCAGCTGGGCAAAAGCTATACGCAGGACGAGGCTCTAAATTGGGGGCATTTGACGGTGGAAGAGAAAAACCGCCATCGGTTGGAAAAAAAGTTTCGCGACCGTTAAAATTTGTTTCTGTGACGCTTACTTAAGAACGTAAATGGTTGGCTGTGTTCTGATGGAACGAAGCGGTTTCCTGATCCGGGCAAATCTCAAAGGCAAATCTGATGAATGAAGACGAACTTTCTGAGTCGGGCCGAGCCATTCTGAACACGATGAGAATCGGTGTTGGGCGAGCATGGATGCAGGGGGTTGTTGGCGCGGTGGTTGGAGGCGCGGCGGGATGGCTTGGTTTCACTTTGTTGCTGAGTCAGGACCTGTATGGTCTCGCTTTGCCAGCCGCTACGTTGGGGCTTGGGTTCGCTTTGTTTGCTCGTCGTCCATTGCATTTTGCGGGTGGACTTTTCTGCGCCGTGTCGGGTCTGTTGTTGATGGTGTTTTGCGAGTGGAAGATCGGAGCGTTTAATGCCGATGACAGTTTTGGCTACTTTTTGACCCACTTGCATGAGGTCGATAATCCAAGGACGATAATGTTTCTGGTGCTCGGAACCGTGTTCGCTTTCTGGTTCGGGCGCGGCCGTTAGCCTACGCTTTGCAACTTTGAAACGTCGCGAGAACTTCCTCGATAAAACCCGCTCATTCATGCCGCTTGTCCATCAATTCGAAACCGTGCCCGACGTCATGTCGGCCCTCGAGAGCTGGCGGCATTTACCGGGCTGTCTTTTGATGGAAAGCTCCAGGCTTCTGGCTGCCAAAGACGGCAAGCCACTGGGCAGATATTCTTTTCTGATGGCGGATCCGATCGAGTCGTTATACTGCCACGAAGTCGCCGAAGTCGCAGAAACGCTAGATAGAATCGATTCGATCGTTAGCGAACACAAGGTTTCGACGATTGAGGAGCTGCCGCCAATGCAGGGCGGAGTCGCTGGGTTTTTCAGCTATGACTTGAGCAGAGCGTTTGAGAAGGTTCCTCTACCTCGAGTCGACGAGTTTCAATCGCCGCTGATTGCGGTCGGCGTTTACGATGTCGTACTGGCGTGGGATCACGAAACGAATGCTGCGTGGCTGATTTCTCACGACTTCGAAGAGCGAGCGGAATCACGATTGAACTTTTTTTCGGATTTACTTGAACAGCCAGTTCGTGAGTCGAAGGAACGAGGCGGCGAAAATGTTCTGCCAATCGAAAAAATTGCGAGCCAGTACGAGGCTTCCGGGCCGGAAGGCCTGACCAGCAATTTTTCGCGCGAAGATTACCTTGCCGCGGTCGCTCGTGCGATTGACTACATTCACGATGGAGACATTTTTCAAGTCAACATCGCTCACCGTTTGCTAATGGAAGCGAATTGCGACAGTGTTGAATTGTATCGCCGGTTGCGGAACTGCAATCCGGCGCCGTTTGGCGGCTACTTCGACTACAGCCATGCAAATCACGGCAGTGGCCAGTTGGTCAGTGCGTCTCCAGAACGTTTGGTTTCAGTGCGGAATGGGCTTATTGAAACACGACCCATCAAAGGGACGCGAATTCGCACGGGGCGTCCGATGGTTGATATTCACAACGAAGAAAAACTATCTGCCAGCGAAAAAGATCGTGCTGAAAACACAATGATCGTTGACTTGATGCGAAACGATTTGTCGCGAATTTGCACCGACGATTCTGTTCGGGTAACTCAGTTGTGCGAGATCGAAAATTATCGCAGCGTGATGCATCTCGTGTCCGCAGTCGAAGGCAGGCTCAAGTGCGAACAGACTGGCGGTGAAGCTGATCGTTGTAGGCCGAGCCAGCTTTTGAAAGCGATCTTTCCCGGCGGCTCGATCACGGGCGCGCCCAAAGTTCGGGCGATGGAAATTATTGCTGAATTGGAACCCACCGCTCGCGGCGCCTACTGCGGTTCGATGGGCTATTTTGGCTGCGATGGTTCCGCCGATTTAAATATCCTGATTCGTACGATTACCGCATCTCATGGTTGGTGGCAGATTCCCGTCGGTGGAGGAATTGTTAGCCAGTCGCAGCCGGAAAATGAATACGAAGAAACGTGGACCAAGGCGGCAGGAATGCTCAATGCGTGTGCTGATCCAGCGAAAGCGGAACTGTCATGATTTTGGTGATCGACAACTACGATAGTTTTGTCCACAACCTCGCAAGATACTTTCGCCAATTGGGATGCGAGACGGTTGTGCGGCGTAACGATGAGCTCGACAGGCAAACGGTCGAGGCACTCAATCCAGAGGCGATTGTTATTTCGCCTGGACCCTGTTCGCCCGACGAAGCAGGCTATTCTGTCGATGCCGTTCGAGACTTCCATCAGACAATTCCAATCCTTGGCGTTTGCCTTGGGCATCAAGCGATCGTTCAGGCGTTTGGCGGTGAAGTGATAAAGTCGGGCCAGCCGATGCATGGACGGCACAGCGAAATTATTCAGGAAGCAGGCGACATTTTCGAAGGATTGCCGCAACGAATTCAGGTGGGTCGATACCATTCCCTTATCGCGGCGGAAAAGACGCTGCCCGATTGTCTTGAAGTGTTGGCTCGTCTGGACGACGGAACCATTATGGCGATCCAGCATCGAAAGTTCCCAGTGACGGGAGTCCAGTTTCATCCGGAGTCAGTTTTGACGATTCATGGCTATCGAATGTTGGCCAACTTCTGCTCGCAAGCGGGCATCGACATCGACCTGAGCCAAAACCTCGATGGAAGTTTGCTGCCATGATCCTTGAAGCCATTATCACGACGACAAACGATGACGGTAGCGCGAATGTTTCACCGATGGGACCGCTGGTAGATGGTGATCCGGCCGACGGATTTGAGCTTCGTCCGTTTGAAACATCGCGTACGTTTTCCAATTTGCAGCAGCGTCCATTCGGCGTGTTGCACGTGACCGATGACGTGATGCTGTTTGCGAGAGCGGCGATTGGGAAACTAAATAAATTGCCTGCGATGCGACCTGCCAATGGCAATGATGCGGCTTTTGTGATTGACGATGCGTGTCGCTGGTACGAATTTGAAGCGATCTATTTCGAAGTGTCTGAACCAAGAAAGAACATTCGATGTAAAGCGGTTGCTGCGGGCCGCCAGAGAGACTTTTGGGGTTTCAATCGAGCGAAGCATGCGGTGCTGGAAGCGGCCATTCTTGCGACGCGGATCAACTTTTTACCGCTGGAGGAAATTCAGCGGCAGTTCATTTCGCTGCGTACGATCGTTGATAAAACAGGAAGCTTGGTCGAGGACGAGGCGATGCAGCTGCTTGAGGAGTTTGTCAAATAGCGGGTTCGATGGTGTTCGTAAGAACCGCGAATGGGCAAGAACCGCGAATGGGCAAGAACCGCGAATGGGCAAGAATCGCGAATGAGGAAGAACCGCGAATGGGTAAGGCATGGCTTCCTGTTTTGCGATTCCTGTCACTTGCGTTGGCGACGACAAAACATAAGCTCTTTGTATGGCCACCGAGAATTCTTCTAAAACTGTCGTCGTTTCGGCTCCTGCGAGGCTGCATTTTGGGCTGCTGGCGATCGGAGATCGAACCGCTCGAAAGTTTGGCGGCGCGGGATTGATGGTTGACGCTCCCAGAACGGTTGTGCAACTCTCCGCCGCCGACCAACTGATTGTAAACGCGCCAGCAGGATCCAAAGAGGCCGTCATCGAAGCGACGCGTCGCTGGCACCGCTCGTTCGCCGAGCCACACCTGAGTGATATTCCATGGGACCAGTTGCCGTGCGAAATTCGGATCGGTTCCGTGGCGCGGCATCGAGGGCTCGGATCCGGGACGCAGCTCGCGTTTTCAGTCGCGATCGCGTTGCAGCAATATTACGGTCAGCCGCTCCCTTCGGCTGAAGAGCTGGCGGTTGCGATGGGACGTGGAAAACGGTCTGCCATCGGAAGCTACGGTTTTCTTCGGGGCGGTTTTCTGGTGGATCGAGGCATCGGCGAAGAATTGATCGCACCGCTCGATATGCGAACTGATTTCCCTGCAGAATGGAAAATTGTGCTGATCGAACCGTTGATTGAAGACGAAAACGAAAACGGGATCAGTAACGCGGTCTTTGGCGAACAGGAATTGGATGCCTTCCGCCGCCTGCCCGCGACAACGCAGCGGCAAGCCGATGAGCTGGCCGAGATTTTAAAAATGGAAGTCGTACCGGGAGTTTTGGAACGAGACTTCTCCCGTTTCGCAAAATCCGTGACTCGCTTTGGTCGAAGCAGCGGCATGTATTACAGCGACGCTCAAGGTGGTCCGTACGCGTCTTTCGCGGCGGAGAGACTTGTGAAAAAGGCCTTGGCGATCGGAGAGTTTGGCATCGGGCAGAGTTCTTGGGGCCCGACACTGTTTGCGATCGCTGATTCTCAGGATGCGGCGAATTCGCTCGTTGAAAAACTTGGCGAACAAAGTGATGATACGAACTGTCGAACCCGGATCGTTTCCGCAGACAATAGCGGAATGACGATTCAAGAGACTTCGAATCCTTCCAACTAGTTGAAAGAGCCCAATGCCAAAACTTGGAGTCAACATTGATCACGTCGCTACCCTTCGTCAGGCCAGACAGGGACGTGAGCCGGATCCTGTTTGGGCTGCGATGAAAGCGGAGCTTGGTGGAGCGGATCAGATTACGGTGCACCTTCGCGAAGATCGCCGCCACATTCAGGATCGTGATTTGCGGCTGCTAAAAGAAACCGTTCACGTCAAACTGAATCTCGAATGTGCTTGTGAGCCTGAGATGTTGGCGATCGCTTGCGAGACCAAGCCCGAACGCGTTTGCCTTGTACCAGAAAAACGTGAGGAGGTTACAACCGAAGGCGGGTTGGATGTGGTTGGCGGATACGATCGTGTTGAATCGGCGGTGAAGCGACTTCACGATGCCGGCATCTTCGTCAGCCTCTTCATTGATCCAGTGGAAGAGCATATTGCGGCTTCGAAGAAGCTGGGTGTCGAAGCGGTGGAGCTTCATACTGGATCGTATGCCAATGCACAAAACGATGATGAAGCGGACCGTGAATTGATCCTGCTCGAAAACGCGGGCCAGCATGTTTTGCAGCACGAATTGATCCTGCATGCGGGGCATGGACTGAACTATTTGAACGTGGTGCCGGTGGCTTGCATCGACGGGATGGAAGAGCTGAACATTGGGCACAGTATTATTTCACGAGCCGTGTTCGTTGGACTTGAGGAGGCGGTTTCGGAGATGAAACAGCTCTGCATGGTTTAGCCGGTTGGGGTGAAGTTGACGCGTTGGGATGCAGCAAAAGTGAGCCGTTGGCCGTGAGGTCTCGGGTTCGTTTCCTTGCGATTGAGGATTTATTTCTGGGCTTTACCCGGCCGCAAACGCGACTCGGCTCATTGTTGCCCGGTCGCTCAGCCCTGTAAAAAACTCTGCGGCTTGAGGCGAGTTTAAGCAGGACTGGAAAGAACGCCTGCGGTGGCGTACGATTTGGATTCGTACAGGAAATTTACATCCCTTTCGTTGAGGACCGTTATGAGTCGTCGTGGATCAGAATTCGCAGGTTTGTCCGTCGCTATTGTTACCCCGTTTAAAGACGGTGGCAAAGTTGATGTCGACGCGCTCAAACAGCAACTGGAATTTCAGATTGCGGCCGGTACCAACTGCGTGGTGCCTTGCGGCACGACCGGCGAATCGCCGACGTTAACTCATCCAGAACACGAACGTGTTATCTCGGAAACGATTCGGATCGTTGATGGTCGGATCAAGGTCATGGCCGGTACCGGTTCGAACAGCACCAACGAAGCGATCAGCCTTTCTGAATGGGCTGCCAAAGAAGGTGCCGACGCGACGTTGCAGGTGGCTCCTTACTACAACAAACCTTCGCAGGAAGGTTTTTACCAGCACTACAAAGCGATCTCCGAAGCCGTGGATGTGCCGCATTGCATCTATAACATTCCAGGGCGAACGGGAAAGAATATCGAACCGGAAACGATTGCTCGAATCGCAGAATTCGACAACATGGTGATGGTTAAAGAAGCGACTGGCTCGTTGGATCAAGCTTCACAGGTTTTGGCATTGACCGACTTGACGTTGTTGTCGGGCGACGACAGTTTGACTTTGCCGCTGCTTTCGATTGGCGGCGAAGGCGTTGTCTCGGTCGTTGGCAATCTCGTTCCGCAAGACATGATTGCCTTGGTGAATGCGTTTCGGGATGGCAACATCGCGGAAGCACAGCGTTGGCACGGAAAGCTATTCCCGCTCTGCCGAGATCTTTTGGGAATCAATTCGAACCCGATTCCAGTCAAGGCTGCGATGGCGGAACTCGGACGCGACACGGGCGAACTGCGTTTGCCAATGGTGCCGCTGACTCAATCGGAACTCGACTTCTTGCGAAAGACTCTGGCAGACTACGGTCTCGTTTCGGAAGTGCTCAGTTCTTAACCGGAATTGTTCACGACGAAAGGCGTCTGGTTTGCCCTTTGAGTCAATTATCCAGGAGTGGCTACAAGTTGGTTTTGCAAACTCGTTAATCTCACGTCGTGGGTAAACTGTCGAAACCACGAACCTTGAGCAATACCGGAATAAAACAGGTTTTCTCCAATTTGACGCCAACGCCTCGTGAATAATCCGGGCTTAAGTTTGAAACCTGCCTCGAACCTCGATTAGTCGAGGTTCAGCACGTTTTCAACTTTCATGGTCGCTGCCCTTGAGCAAACCTGCGCTGCTGTTGTAGATTTTGCTGCGACGAGCCGTTGACTGTTCTTGGGGCTCTCGATTTCGAGATTCAAGGTCAGCTTTAAGCGCCACAGTGAACGGGCATTTGAGTTCTTCGATTCGAAAGCGGATGTAGTCCGCTTCGCCAGTCGGCAGAACGCCCAGCAGGTAGTTGCCCATTTTTTCCACTGTGGGAACTCCTAGCTGGTTCCGTCGCCAGACTTCGCCGAGCGTGTGCATGCCAGCTTCGCGCCGTCCGTTGATTTCTGAAAGCCGTTGGAGCAGTTCCTTGTCCTCGCGAACGCGGCTTTCGATCTCGGCGGCCCTCTCGGATTCGAGCGATTCGTCCAAGTAGGCTTCGAGCTCTGCGTTGGTGAATTCCATGTTAAAAGCTTGGTTTCAATTGAAGGGACGCGGTCAGTTCAATCCTGATAGTAATGTTCGCTCAAACGCAAGGCAACCGGATTGTCCAAGTAAGCCATTCCTCGATGGAATCTTTGGTGAATGCCGCGACTGATCGTTTCGTTGCCGCAACTTTCATGATTGTTGCAGCCGTCCAGTGCCTTTTGTCTTTCCCGTGGGTGCCATGCTCACGCCAAAAGGAAAACTGAACCTCAGAAAACCGCATGCTTACGCGATCGAATTGGTGGGTTTTTAGTCGCGTGAGCATGATCCGCTTGGCGAACCTCAAACCACGTCTACCATTGCGTAAACATGGCACCCGTCGACAGAATTGATGGCCGTGGGGTTGTGGCTTCGTCAACGCAACCAAAAACTTAATTCAACACGCCAACGTTAGAGACAATTGCCTGTACGTTCGTTGCCCAAAAGTATTCCGCCAATTGATATGCTCATCCGTTAAGAATAGATGAAACGAACCATTAAATGATGGTGCTGACCAAGTCGCAGGTTGAAATGCCAATCCTGATCAATCAACATGAAGCTCCACGTTCACACGATAAAAGTGGTTGCAAAATGAAATCTCGGATTCTGGGTCTCGACACTTACTCAATGCTGGTCATCATTGCGATCGCCGCCGCGTTTCTATTTCCTACAAAGGTGGGTTTTTCGCAAATAGAAAAAGGATCTGAAAAGCCATCGGAAGACGCTACCGTCCCCACCAAGACAGTTGAGTCCTCTTCCTCTTCCTCTTCTTCTTCTTCTTCACCCGCGGTCTCACCCACGCAGCCCATGGCGACAGGGCGGGTCTTCCTTGATCTCGACAACGACAAAAAGTTTGGCGAAAACGATCAGCCTTTCGTGAATATCAGAGTCTCCAATGGACGCGAGATCGTCACGACAGATTCGGAAGGCCGCTGGAAGTTGCCCGTTGAAGAGGACGCGATTTACTTTTTGATCAAACCGTCCGGGTACCAGGCGTCGTTGGATGAAGACAAACTTCCTCAGTTTTATTACATCCACAAACCAAACGGTTCGCCGAAACTGAAATTTGCTGGAAGTAAGCCGACAGGCCCTTTGCCGTTGTCGATTGACTTTCCGCTATACCGATCTGAAGAGCAGGAAGATTTCAGGATCTTGCTTTTCGGTGATCCTCAGCCTCGCAACAAGCAGGAGGTCGATTACGCTGCCCACGACGTGATCTCGGAATTGGTCGGAACTACTTCTGCGACTTTTGGAGTCACTCTTGGCGATATCGCGTTCGACAATCTTGAAACGTTGGAGCCGTTCAATCAGGCAGTCGCGATGATTGGGATTCCTTGGCACAACGTGATTGGAAATCACGACATCAATCTTGATGCTAAAACACGGAAGCACGTCAATGAAACGTTCGAATCCATTTATGGTCCGACTTACTATTCGTTTGACTACGGCCAAGTGCACTTTGTGGTTCTGGACAATATCGACTGGGGCGAAGTCAAGGGCCGCAAGCGTTACATCGCTCGGTTCGGAGAACGGCAACTTGAGTTTTTGAAAAATGATTTGGCGTCACTTCCTGAGTCGCAAATGGTCGTGCTGTTGATGCACATTCCGATTTTGGACTGTAAAGACCACCAAGAGGTCTTTCGGTTGATTGAGAAACGCCCTTTCTGCGTGTCCGTTTCTGCTCACCGTCACGTCCATACTCATCAGTTCATCGGCAAAGAACAGGGGTGGCAAGGAGAAAAGGAACATCATCACATTGTGAACGTAACGGTGTCGGGCAATTGGTGGTCAGGCTTGAAAAATGACCGTGGCATCCCGCATACCACGATGGCCGACGGCGCGCCAAACGGCTATTCAATGATGTCGTTCGCCAATGGAAAGTACACGATGGAATTCAAGGGAGCCGGATTGCCAGCGAGCGAACAGATGCTGATTCAAACAGAAAATGAGCTAACGACGAAAGAAGATTCCGATTTTTGGGTCAACGTTTACAACGGTTCGTCGAAATCGACCGTTGAGTTTGCGGTCGACGATTCGACGGCGTGGAAGTCAGTCCAGCAAGTCGCTGCATTTGATCCGAACTTTGTGCGGATGCGAAAAATGGAGCAGGGATTGACCCCGCCGGTTAAACCAAAGCTTGCCAAGCCCGCTTTATCAACCCACCTGTGGAAGGGGCAACTGAAGTCAGGTTTGAAGCCGGGGACTCATTTGCTACGCGTCAAAACGACCGACATGCATGGACGAGTCTTTTACGGTCAGCGAAGCTTTCGAGTGGTCGAGTAGCAGGCGACCCGCAGCACGTTTATTCTTTGGTGGTGACTTTTTTGTCATGTCACTCGTTTTAAGCTGCGACAATCAAAGCCATAACTGCGACTATCAGAGAAGAATTTGAAGGCTTACAATACGCGCCCCTGATGAACCGGAATTATTCACGACGACAGGCGTCTGGTTTGATGTTTGAGACGACTCTCCTGAAGTAGCGACAATTTTTGCAGAATCACCAATTCACGTCGTGGGTGAGCTTTCGAAACCACAAACTTGGAACAATGCCTCAATCAAAACAAGCCTTCTCAATTTTGACGCCCAC